>CAZOVY010000031.1:0-56693 GCA_964583255.1 uncultured Prosthecobacter sp. | reverse complement strand
ATGATCACGAGCTGAGCGTCGGTGACGTGGTGAGCATCCAGCCGACGAAGGCACCCCCGCCGATCACTGCCTGGCTGCCCCTAAACTGGCAGTCCTCCGCTGTCAGGTTTCCCGCATTCAGCAGCGCACCGCCGCGGCCCGTGTTCGCCGCTCCCGCGCCGCCCCCGCCCATGAGGATCAGTTTTTGAGGATCACCGTCCGCCCCGCCGGGATGTAAAACAGCCGGCTCGTGCCATTCCCCTGAAGCGTCGTGCTACCCGCCGCCAGACTACTGCCGTCGATGATCAGATCTTTATCCAGCACGATCTCCGCGCTCGTGATCTGCGGGATCAGCCCCGCCAGAGCCGGATCAAAGCGGATCAACACCCCAGCCGGAGCATCAGCGATCGTCTGCCGCAGCGAGCCTGGCCCCAAGTCCGCGAGTGTCGTCACGGTGCGGGTAGCCTGAGACAGCGCTGCCGCATACAGGTGGAAGGTGCGATTGTTGCCGTTGTTCATCACCACGTCGATCACCTGATCGCCACTCCCGGCGGCGAATTCGTAATCCGCACGCAGGCCATTGTTTTCGCCATAGATGGCTTGATCAGCCGGCAGTTCATCACTGCCAGAGACAAACTTGATCAGCCGCTCGCCCGGAGCATCATCCCAGCCCACACCGAGCAGGGAAACCACATAGCGCCGCCCCGGCACCATCGAAGATGCCTTCACGGTCAGCCTCGCCGGGAAGCCGCCATAAAAAAACTGCCGCCGAGCACCGCGCTGCTGCTGCCGCCCAGATTGGTTAGGTTATTGAAATCCTGCGTGAGGACGAACTGGGACCCCGTCAGCTCGAACTTGTCCGCCACACTCACGGGCGGCGTAGCAAAGCCCGGCACCGACACGCCATTCACCGTCGCCGAAGTCGTGGAGCCGAAATGATAAGCCCACTGCGTCTCTCCATTCACGATGCCTGAAGAGGCATCACCCGTCCAAGCATTGATGGACCAAGTGCCCGCCTGAACGGAGGATGTGAAACCAAACAGGACGAGCGCCAGAGTTTGAAGAGAGACTTTCATTGTCATACGAGATGCTGAAATTTGATCCGCCAAATCCTTGCAAAGACAGAGATGAGAGAGTGCGTGATGATCAGCGAATGTCGAGTGACAAGCGCAAGTGCATTGCCGCTCGACGCAGCGTGAATCAACGATAGGGAAAGCCTGCTCATGTCTCCCTCCCGACTCGATTTCAAACTTGAAGCGCAAGCTTCTGGCTCGCGTGCTCGCGCGGCGACGTTTCGTACGCTGCATGGAGTGATCCAGTCGCCTCTTTTCATGCCGGTGGGCACGCAGGCGACGGTGAAGGCGCAACTGCCGGAGACGCTGCATGAGTCGGGGTCACAGATCCTGCTGGCGAACACTTATCATCTGCTGCTGCGGCCAGGGCCGGAGGTGTTTCGGAAGATGGGCGGCATTCATCGTTTCATGCAGTGGCCGGGATCGGTGCTGACGGACTCGGGCGGCTATCAGATCTTTTCTTTACCGCACTCGCGCTCGATGACGGAGGCTGGCGCGGTGTTTCAAAGTTATGTCGATGGGCAGCGCATCCTGCTGAGTCCTGAGCTGAGCATTCAGACACAGCGGGACATCGGCAGTGACATCATGATGGTGCTGGATCAATGCATCCCGAGCACCGCCGATGAGAATGCCGCGCGTGCCGCTCTTCAAGTGACACAGCGCTGGGCGGCGCGCAGTCTCGCTGCGCGCGCAGACTCACCACAGTCACTGTTCGCCATCGTGCAGGGCGCGCTATATCCGCATCTGCGGCGTGAGAGTGCAGAGGGTCTGATGGAGATGTCGTTTGATGGATTCGCCATCGGCGGACTCGCGGTGGGTGAAGAAAAAAGTGAGCGCGAGGACGTGTGCGAACTCACCGCCGCGCTGCTGCCACAGGATCGCCCGCGCTATCTCATGGGCGTGGGCACGCCGCTGGATGTACTGGAGGCGGTGCATCGCGGGGTGGACATGTTTGACTGCATCATCCCGACTCAGGTGGCGAAACGCGGTTCATGTTTCACCTCACGTGGCATCGTGGAGTTGCGGCGCTCCGTGTACAAATTCTCGGAGGACAAACTCGACCCGGCCTGCACCTGCCCGGTGTGCGCGAAGTATTCGCGGGCTTATCTGCACCACCTGACGAAGACGCAGGAGCCGCTAGGCTGGCAGCTCATGGGTCAGCATAACATTCACTTCTATCACCAGCTTATGCGCGAGATCCGCCAGAGCATTTTTGAGGATCGATTCCTGCCGCTGTATCATGAGAAGCGCCAGATCCTACAGGTGGATGATGTGGATCACCTGAGCACTGCGCCGAAGCCGATCCCGAACAGCCGAACACCCAATCTAGTACTGGGAGATTATGAGGTTATTTTGGATGAGGCTGGCGCTGCGATTCTTCAGCATCAGGGCACCAAACAAATCATCTCAACGAATGTGGTGGCGGTGCCATGGATGGAGCAGACGCAACTGACGCGGCGCTTACTGATCCCTGATGGCATGGCTGAAGAGTCGGTGACACCACTGGTCATTTGGGACATCGGTCTGGGGGCTGGCGCTGCGGCACTCGCGCTGATCCTAGCGTATGAAAAAACGGCAGCGGAAGGGCCTGTGCGACCGCTGCATATCGTGAGTTTCTGCCGCGATGTGTCTGCGCTGCGCCTGGCTCTGAGTCACAAGAAACGCTTTCCCTATCTGCGGCATGGTGCGGCTGATACGTTGATTCATCGCGGTGTCTGGGAGTCGCGCTATCGGGCTGGATTGAGCTGGACGCTGGTGAGAGAGTGCGTGGCTTCTGCGCCCGAGGCATTTCCGCCTGATTTGATCGTGTCTCAATCTCTGCCTGAGTCAGAGAATTTAAAGGCGGTTCAGGACTTTATCTCGACGCATCATGGGCGTCATGCTGAAGTGATTTCATGTGCGGCTGAACTTGAGAAAGACTGACGACTTTAAATGCATCAACGAATTTTCTTTGAATGAATAGTTCCCAGTCGGACTTCGCTTCCAATCTTGTTTATGGGAATGAGCTGCATCTGTTGTCGCTTGTCCCTGAGATTGATGATTCGCTGCCAGATGAGACTTCTGAATGGATCGGCCTCTATCGTCTGATCGAGCTTTTAGGGGAGGGTGGTTTTGGTTATGTTTGGTTGGCTGAGCAAACTGAGCCCGTGCGCCGTGAGGTGGCGCTGAAATTGCTGAAACGCGGCATGGACAGCGATCAGGTGCTCGCGCGTTTTAGCCTGGAGCGGCAGGCTTTGGCCAGCATGGATCACCCGAACATCGCCTCATTATTAGATGCTGGGAGCACGGCGGATGGGCGGCCTTTTTTTGTCATGGAGCGGGTTCGGGGGAAGCCCGTCACGACGTGGTGTCAGGAGCGAGCATTAACCATCCCAGAAGTGGTGGGCTTATTTAAACAGATCTGCTCAGGTGTGCAGCACGCTCATCAGAAGGGTATCATTCACCGGGACCTGAAACCGTCGAACATTCTTGTGGCTGATGTCGATGGAGCGGCGGTGCCAAAAATCATCGACTTTGGTATCGCCAAAGCCACGTCAGATCAGCACTCCGATCTACCTTATGTCACGCGCATGGGGCATGTGATGGGTACGCCGCTCTACATGTCACCCGAGCAGCTAGCGGGCAGTTTGGATGTGGATACACGAAGCGACATCTATGCACTCGGCGTGCTTTTTTATGAGATGCTCACGGGTGCCACGCCCCATGAAAGTAAGACTCATGCGGGCATCACTCATGAAGAAATGCGGCACATCGTCGATGCCGAGCGCCCACAGCGGCCGTCCATCCGACTGACTGAGATCAAAAGACTGCGTGGTCAGGTGGCGGTGACTGTGGTGCCTCTGTCACACATTCCTGCTGATCTCGATTGGATCATTCTGAAGGCTCTGGAGAAGGATCGTGAGCGTCGATATGAAAGTGTGGCTCTGATGACAGCTGATTTGCAGAGTTTTTTAAATGCTGAGCCTGTGCAAGCGCGGCCTCCGAGTGCGCGCTACATTGCCGGACTTTGGGTGCGCAGGCATCGCGTCGTTTTTGCTGCCGGCAGCGCCTGTGCGGTGGCTTTGTTGGTCGGGACAGGTCTAGCGCTTTGGCAGGCACAAGAAGCACGAAAAGCTCAAGCGAGGGCTGAGATCGAAGTTCAGCGCACATTGCAGGCGGTGAACTTCCTTACAACGATGCTCGATGATGTGGCTGAAGAGATCAACCTGGGGCGCAATCCTGAGGCTCTCAAGTTAGCCTTGGCGGGTAGTGAATCGCAGATCCGATTGCTCGATCACGATCCTGCTTTGCAGTCCGATCTGTTTCGTCGAGTCGGCTGGCTCTACGAGAAGATGGGGGAGCGAAAACTTGCTCTGCCGCTACTGAAAGCTCATGTCGAACTACTGGGCAGGATACACGGAGTCGATCATCAGATGACTTGGGATGCCGAGCGTGGTTATCTCGGACTTTTCGTGGACCATGGCGCACGAATTCAAGCGCCAGCGCTTATTGAGGATCTGCTCCAACGCATCGAGAAGCAGGGTCAACGAGGCAGCTCGTTTTGGTTTAATGTTCTACAAGTCAAGATCACGGCTTACATCAAGCTTCGTCGCGCGGCTGAGGCAAAAGTCATTTCAGAAAATGCCCTGCGTGAGCCGCTCCTGCCGAGTCTTCCAACAAATAGGCAGATTCAAGTGAAGGCAATCTGCTCAGATGCGCTGAGAGAGGCCGGTGACTTTACGGCAGCCGAGTCTCTGGTGGATGAATGCATGAGGCTGTCCAAGCAAGATCCATCCTCAGCTATTTATATCCCAGGGCTGGAATCCATGGTGCTGCATATTCAGCGAGCCAAAGGTGATCATGCTAGAGGCGCTGAAATCCTGCGTGAGAAGATCGCGCGGATTAAAAGTGCCCTTGGTGAATCTCACCAGGACTTGATCGAGCCACTTCTTTTGCTGACGGAATTTGAGCGTGACTCGATGCAATACCTGGCCGCGATCACTCACGCCAGAGAAGCTCTGGCGATCACCCGTGTCCTTGCTCCGTCGCCTATGGCTTTGCAGGGTGTCGAAGGCGTCCAGACGCAGCGGCGGGGCAGCGTTAGGGCACTGCTTGCTCTCGCCGATAATGAAAGCCTCTCGGGCCAGCATCCGCATGCCATCAGTGATGCTCGAGAAGCTTTCCATGTCGCAGACGAGCAGGGGCAGACTTCAAGCATCGAGGAGTCGCTACTCATGCTCGCCGTTGTCCAACAGAGATCAGGGGATCAAGACGCTGCCTTTGAGACTTATCGACTGCGCTATCAGCGCTCGGGCCAGCGGGGTGCCAATTATCAGCGCTGGCATGAAGATCTGCAATCCATGTGCACCATCCGCCTGCGCCAAGGCCGGGCTGCGGAGGCGCTGCAGCTTGCCGAGGAACTCTGGAGCAAAGAGACCGCGAGTGCTGTTGCGCGTGAAGATGATGGGCACCTGTGGGACATCGCTGATTTAGCGTTGAGCTGTTACGCGAGTCTCAAGAAAGTGAGTCCGAATGACTCTGAACCCGCCAGTCTTGCCGCCTGGAGGCTGGCTGCCAAGAAGTCCAGGTAGTGTGGGGACTGAGTACTCGTTTGGCTAAAGTGCTTTCCAGGGTTGCCATGACTGGGCGGGCGGGCTTTAATCGTGGCCCTTCCATTTTCCACACCCACTCTCTCAGCCCAAACATGATTAAAGTTCAGGATCTCACCAAGCAGTATGCCGGACGCACTGCGGTGGATCATGTCTCGTTCCAAGTCGAGCCAGGAGAAATTGTGGGCTTTCTGGGACCCAATGGCGCAGGCAAGTCCACGACGATGCGCATTCTTTCCGGCTACATGCCGCCGACGAGTGGTCGGGCGACGGTGAATGGATATGACGTGTATCATCAGTCGATCGAGGTGCGCCGCTCCGTGGGCTACATGCCTGAGATGGCTCCGCTGTACACAGATATGCGGGTCAAAGAGTATCTACGCTTCCGGGCTGAGCTGAAAGGTCTGTCAGGCAAAGCGCTGCGGCATCGCGTGGGTGAGGTCATGGATCTGTGTGCGGTCACGGATGTGCGCCGCCGCCTGATCGGTAATCTCTCCAAGGGCTATCGTCAGCGTGTGGCGCTGGCTGATGCGCTGGTTCACAAGCCGCCGCTTTTGATTCTGGACGAGCCAACGAATGGTCTGGACCCCGTGCAAATCCGCCATGTGCGTGAACTGCTGCGGAGTCTGCGCCCAGCGCACACGATTCTCCTTTCCACCCACATCCTACAGGAGGTGGAGGCGGTGTGTGATCGCGTGGTGATGATCCATCAAGGCAAAATTCGCGCGGTGGATACACCGGACAATCTGACCCGCAAACTGCGTGCCGCCTCTCTCGTGCAAATCGAGATGCAGGGTGATGGCGAGCTGCTCACTCTGCTCGAAACTCTGCCTGGTGTGCGCAAGGCCACGCAGGATAATGAACTCGAAGGATGGCGCTTCATTTCTCTGCGAGTCGAAGCCCGGCATGATGTGCGCGAGGCACTGGCGGAAATGGCGATGATTCAGAAATGGAAGCTCCGCGAACTTCACCGCCAACTCCCGAGCTTGGAGGATGTATTCGTCGAACTCGCAGCCTCGGAGCCAGGTAAATGATGAACTTTTAATCACATGCGAATCTTCTGGGTACTCTTCAAAAAAGAACTGCGAGCCTTTTTCGTCTCGCCAGTGGCTTACATTGTTTTGGCGCTGGTGATGGTGCTGAGCGGCTACTCATTCCGCGCGGCGCTTTCAGTCTTGGAAAGTGCGCCGAGTGAGGGGTCCATCGTGACGTGGATTTTTCAGCCAAGCTGGTTTTGGCTTTCCTACTTCTTCATCTTTCCACTGCTGACGATGCGCCTGTTTGCTGAAGAAAAGAAGATGGGCACCTTTGAGACGCTCTTCACTGCACCCGTTCATGCTTGGCAGGTCGTGTGGTCAAAGTATCTGGCCGCACTTTTTGTTTACTGCGTGCTGTGGGTGCCGAGCTACATCAATTTCGAGTTCGTGGACTGGATCACTGCCGGACAAGTCGAGATTCCATCCGGTGGCCTGAAGGGCAGCTACATCATCCTGCTAGCGATGGGGATGTTTAATCTAGCCATCGGCTGCTTTGCCTCCTCACTGACCTCGAATCAAATCATCGCCGCCGTGATCTCTTTCACCTTCAGCTTGATGCATTTTCTAGCAGGCCTTTTCATCATGGTGGTGGGCAGAAAGGTCTCGGAGTCCTTCGTGGACATCATCAACTACTTCGCAAGCATGGAGCACATCCGCACCTTCACCAACGGCCTGATTGATACGCGCCCGCTGGTCTATTACTCAAGCCTAGCTCTACTCTTCCTGGCACTGACTCATCAAGTGCTGGAGTTCAGAAGATGGCGCCCGTGATTTGAAAACTAAACGGCGAACTGCGAACCGAGAACTCCCCCATGTCTGACACTACACCCACCGAAGCCCCCACCTCTGCGCCCATGCCGCGCCGCTGGGGAATCGGGTTGAATGTGCTCATTCAGATCGTGCTTACCCTGGCGATCTTTTTTGGCATCAACCGCCTCAGCTACCGCTACCACACGCGCTGGGACCTAAGCCCGCAGCAAAATTACACGGTCAGCACGGCCACGCTGAACTACCTCGATAAACTCTCGAAGGATGTGTTCATCGCCAACGTGTTCGCCCGTGACTCAAAGATCTATGGTGACGTGCAGACGCTGCTCGAAGAGTACCGCCTCAATGGCCGTGGTCGCATCAAGGTGCGCTCGATCGACCCAGTGCGTGACATCGAGCGCGCAGAGGCACTGAAGGCTGAAACGGGCCTGCCTCTCGATCAAAGCGGCGTCGTCGTGCGAGTCGGCTCACGCACCCGTTTCATCACGGAGGAAGAACTCGTGGTGCGCGAAAACAGCACGGAGACACAGCGCCGGATCAAAGAGTTCCGTGGGGAGGATGCCATCACCTCAGCGATCATTAATGTAGTCGAAGGTGATGAGCGGAAATTTTACATCGTGGTGGGAAAGGGCGCGCGAACGGAAGGCTCACTGGTTGATGCCATGGTCAGCATCGGTGAACTCGGCAGGCAGCAGAACTTTCAACTCTTCCCGCTCAATCTCACCGAAGTCAGCCTAGTGCCTGCGGATGCGGATGGGGTGCTGCTTGTCGGGCTGCGATATGATCTGTCAGAAAGTGAGATCGCCATGATCAAGACCTACTGGGAGAGCAAGCGCTCTGGGCTGCTGGTGCTATTAGATCCATCGGGTGAGACGCCGAGATTGAATGCCTTTCTCGGACTCCATGGCGTGGTGCCGCGCGGTGATCGTGTGCTCTATGCCGAGAGTACGGGCACTGGCCCACGAAAGGAATTTTCAGTGCAGGCCATCTTTGATGATGAGTCA
This sequence comes from uncultured Prosthecobacter sp., assembly GCA_964583255.1. GTDB lineage: Bacteria > Verrucomicrobiota > Verrucomicrobiia > Verrucomicrobiales > Verrucomicrobiaceae > Prosthecobacter. Next base: position 48,243 of record CAZOVY010000031.1, on the reverse strand, counting down.
TCGATCACCCGACCACTCGCTGCCAGCACGACCACTCTGCCAGGCCAGTCGCAGTCTCTTGAGGTGCGCTTTGATGATGAGTACCTAAAGAATCAAAACATCACCGCGCAGCCACTGATCGGTGCCACAGACCGCTACTGGGGTGAGAAAAACTACTTGGAAGATCTGCCTGTGGTTGATGAAAAAGATAACAAAAAGCCTATTTATATCGCAGCTTCCATCGAGCGCGGTGCGGTCTCGGATGAGCGCCTGCGTGTGGACAGTTGCCGAATGGTGGTGGTCGGGAATGCCTCCCTGCTCGACAAGAAGTCCGCGCTGGCGGTGAATCGCGACTTTGTGGGTGCCAGCCTGAACTGGATCGTGAATCGGGAAAGTCTCATCGGCATTCCCCCGAAGCAGAAGCACAGCTATCGCATCCAGCTCACCCAGAAGCAGGGTGAGATCATCTTCTGGAGCACGACCTTTGTGTTTCCTTCATTCGTCCTCTGTTTCGGCATGATGGTCTGGGCGAGCCGCCGCGCTGCGTGAGTTTTGTATTTCGATTATCATGCGACTCCGCACCACACTCCTGCTTCTACTTCTCGTCATCGCTCTCAGCGCTGCCATCGTTGGCATCGAGCGTTTTTTACCAACGACACGGGAGTTGTTGGAGATGAAAAAAGGCCCCGTGCGCTTTGATCGTACGAAGATCACACAGATCGAAATCGACTCCAGTGGTGGTGATGGCGTGAGCCTTTCATGGGATGGTGCGCAGTGGTGGGTGCGGCGGCCCTTCAATGATTTAGCTGATCCTGAAAAGGTGGCTAAACTGCTCACCGAGCTTTCCGGGATCGGCTGGATCAATCGCGTGCATCAATCCGAGTTCGATGCAGATGGTTGGACCCGCACGCAGCTCGACAAGCCTCATCACACCGTGCGTTTGGCCGCAGGATCGGAGAATGTTTTGAATCTCAGTCTCGGTGCCCAATCACCGATTGAAGGCAGTCACTATCTGTCAATTGCCCCACTAAAAGAGGGTGAAGAAACCGTGCAATACGTCGCTAAAACTACGCTGCCAGATCTTCTCAAGTCCACACCTCAGGACTGGCGTGATGGTAAGCTTTTGCGACTGCCGGCCGACTACGTGGTGAACGTCAAGCTCGTGCAAGCCGGCGGTCAGATCGAGCTGGCTCGTGCGAATGAACGCGCGCCCTGGATGCTGGTGAAACCCCTGAGTACTCGTGGTAGTAAAGAGCGCATCAGTGAAATGCTTTCGACCCTGCTAAACCTCAGTATCACAGAGGTGGCGGAGCCTGTGACTAACACGAAATCTCCCACGGCTGTGCCGGGTTCGGCGGAGCTGACTTCAGAGAATATTAAGATCAGCGTGGCCGTGAAAGGCTTGGCTAAGCCATTTGATCTCACGCTCACGAAGCCGATCAAGGACAGCATCACCACCACGGCACAAGTGAGCTATCGTAAATCCATTTTCACGATCACCTCGAACTCACTCGCCGCGCTTTGGTCTCAGCCTAACGATCTCCGTGACCGGATGCTGGCGCGCATCGATAAAGAAGCGATCACGGCGGTGGATGTCACCAGCACGCTGGGCCAGCCGATTCACCTAGAGAAGCAGAACCAGTCCTGGTTTCTAAAGCGCAACAATCGCATGGAGCCAGCCAACGGCGAGCGTGTGGTCAAGTTCTACGAGGCGCTGAACACCTTCCAAATTCATGAGTTCACGTCTGACAGTGCTTCAAACCTCACGGTCTATGGACTCGATCATCCCTTCATGACAGCCTCGTGGACGGAAGGCACCGCGAAGCCAACGAAGCTGCTTTTTGGCGTGAGCAAGGAGAGCACAGGCTTCTTTGCCAAATATGAAAATGAGCCATCTGTGTTCTTGGTGGATGCGACACTGCTGCCGAATATCCCGCAGGAAAACATCAAGTGGAAGGGGCTCGGCGCGCTGCGCTTCACTCAGTTTTCCCTGCGACAGATCAGTCTCGCAGCAGGCACGGCTCCGCCAGTGGTGCTGAAATACGACTCCACGACAGCGCAGTGGACCGGTGAGCGTGCGGGTCAAAATATCACTGCTCAGATCGACCGAGTGAAGGCCGATAAGCTGGCTGGCTCATTGGCTAAATTCAATGTGCAGGACTGGGCTGGAGATGTGACCAATGCCATCAGTGCGCTGCAAAGCCCGGCCCTGCGTGTCGTCGTCACGCTCGGTGAACCCGGTGTAAACACAGGGCCAACACGGGACACGATCTTGAATTTTGCCCCGACCCAAACAGGCATGGACACCGCGCTCTACTTCGGTCAGGTACAGGGTGATCCTGATGTCTTCTACATCGCCCGCAGCGCCTTGCTGGAGTTGTTAGCACCCCTGTTTAAATCGGCCAAGTAAAATGTGATGACGTCCATTGCCGCCTAGCGGATTGACCAAATGGACGTGTTCGGGTACTATCCATTCATGAACTCAATTAATGCGCTTGAATCCACCGCTCTGAGCCGGGTGTTAAAGCCTATGGCCAGCCATTTGAAACCCGATCTTCTCGAAGCACTGGCAGCACTAAGCACACCAGAAGAAGATCAGGAACGCTATCATGAGTTAGCCTCCAAGAATACGGAGGGCACACTCTCTGAGAGTGAAAAAACTGAATTAGAGGCATGTGTGAGCGCCAACCGTATTCTCTCTCTGCTGAAAACAGAAGCCATCGTAGCCCTCGCCCGACTCAAGGCCGCCTGATAACACCTGAATGGATGCGAGCCTACGCCGCCAAGTTCGAGAACGCGCAGATGGCCTGTGCGAGTATTGCCTGCTGGCTGAGCGATTTTCCGTTCAAAGCTTCCACATTGAGCATGTCATCTCGAAACAGCACGGTGGCACCGATGCCCTGGATAACCTTTGTCTGGTATGTCCTGATTGTAATTGGCACAAGGGACCCAACATCTACTGCATTGATCCTGATACAGGTTTAGCTTCAAGGCTATATCATCCTCGCCGTGATGCCTGGACGATTCACTTCATGTTTAATGGTGGCCTGATTCTTGGCCTTACCGACATTGGTCGGACAACCACATGGTTACTGGGTTTAAACGAAGATGTCCGCGTTCAGCATCGCGTTTTAATCGCCACACTTTGAATCTACTTCTGACTATACATTGAGAGATTTGCTTCCCAATCATCGCCCGGCTCTTGTCCTGGCTCCCATGCAGGATGTAACGGACCTGCCGTTCATGCGGCTGATGGCGCGTTACGGTGGGCCGGATATTTTTGTCACGGAGTACTTCCGTGTCACGGCTGACTCAGGGCTCGATGCCAACACTCTGCGTTCCATCACGGAGAACGACACTGGGCGGCCTGTGATCGCGCAGATGATCGGGCATGACATTGCGGCTCTCTGCCGCACGGCGCGCGAGTTGGAGAAGCATCCAGTCTCAGGGATCGACCTGAATCTCGGCTGCCCAGCGCCCATCGTTTGCCGTAAGGATGCTGGTGGCGGACTGCTGCGTCAGCCGGAGCGAGTGGATGAAATTCTACGTGCTCTGCGTGATGCCATTCAAGGCCGCTTCACCGTGAAGTGCCGTGTGGGCTTCGCTGACAAAGCCGAGTTCCCGCGCCTGTTGGAGGTGTTTCAAAAGCACGACATCCAAGCACTCACCATCCACGGGCGGACGGTGCGGGACGCCTACAAAACGCCAGTTCATCCCGAATGTGTAGCGCTTGCGGTTCAGGCCATGGCTTGCCCGGTGATCGCGAATGGCAATGTGGTGGATGTGGCTAGCGGACTGGCCTACCTGAGACACACAAATGCCACCGGGTTGATGCTCGGGCGTGGTGCCATCCGTCATCCATGGCTATTTTCACAACTCCGCGCGCACTGGGAAGGCGGTGCCGTCACGGTCCCCACGGGGCGTGACATGCTGAGCTACATCCAGGCGCTCTACGATGCCACGGCGGCCTTTCATCCGAGGTTTGACGTGCGTCCTCACGTGCAAAAAATGAAGCGCTACATGGTTTTCATCACCACTGGCATCGCTGAAGGCCAGCTTGAGCACCGCATCCGCCGTGTCACCACTGAGGAAGAGTTTTTCACCGCTTGCCGGGATCATCTCGATCACGACGAACCTCTGGCAGCACGCCCACCTGAGGATTCCCATGTGTTCTGTGGGTTTGCTGCCCTAAAGTAGGGGAATTCAGTGGGTCAGGCTACTCTAGGCCGCTGAAGCCGAACCCAAGGTTGACGCTCGGAATTCATGCGCTTATGCATCGCCCCCCGGCCCGCTTCCTGCTGTGTCGGGGCATCCCCCTCTATCCCTACACACACAATGGTTAAAATCGGCATCAATGGTTTCGGACGCATCGGTCGTCTCGTGTTTCGCGCAATCTGTGATCAAGGCCTCCTCGGCAAAGAGATCGAAGTCGTGGCAGTGAACGACCTCGTTTCGGCTGACAATCTGGCCTACCTCGTGAAGTATGACTCAACGCAGGGCAAGGCCCGCGAAAACGTCTCCTCCAAGAAGTCCAGCCCTGAGCTGGCTGAAGACGACATCCTGGTCGTCGATGGTCATGAGATTAAATGTCTCGCCGTGCGTGCAGGTCCTGCCGCCCTTCCTTGGAAGGAACTCGGAGTGGACATCGTCATCGAGTCCACCGGTCTTTTCACCGAGCGCAGCAAGGCTCAGGGTCACATCGACGCTGGCGCGAAAAAGGTCATCATTTCCGCTCCTGGTAAGGAAGAGGACATCACCATCGTCATGGGCGTGAACCATGAGAAGTATGATGCCTCCAAGCATCACGTCGTTTCCAACGCAAGCTGCACGACCAACTGCTTGGCTCCTGTCGTTCATGTGCTCCTCAAGGAAGGATTTGGCGTCGCTGAAGGTCTAATGACCACCATTCACAGCTACACCGCCACGCAGAAGACTGTGGACGGCCCAAGCGCCAAGGATTGGAAAGGTGGCCGCAGCGCTGCCATCAACATCATCCCAAGCGGCACCGGTGCTGCCAAGGCTGTGGGTCTGGCCATTCCTGAAGTGAAGGGCAAGCTCACCGGCATGTCCTTCCGCGTGCCGACTCCGACCGTCTCCGTGGTGGATCTCACCGTGAAGACTGAGAAGGAAACCAGCTACGCTGAAATCTCCGCCGCAATGAAGAAGGCCAGCGAAACCTACCTCAAAGGCATCCTCAACTGGACTTCCGACGAAGTGGTGAGCACCGACTTCATCCATGATCAGCACAGCTCCATCTTCGATCATGGCTCAGGTCTCGAACTCAACAGCAAGTTCTTCAAGCTCGTAAGCTGGTACGACAATGAGTGGGGCTACAGCAACCGCGTCGTCGATCTCGTGAAGTACATCGTTAGCAAGGGCATCTAATTCAGACTTCTGTTTAGCTTTCATCGCGGGCCGGATCACATGATCTGGCCCGCTTTGTTTTTAACTCCAGTACCAAATTTACGCGTGATCAATTGTGTCACCATCCAGCCCACGAGAATCCCCATGCCGATGGATGGTGGGATGTCACTGGGCCAGTGCGCTCCGACGTAGATGCGGGAATACGCCACGAGTGCGGCGATGAAATACATGGCCATTCCCCAGCGCCTATGAAACAGCGCGATGACGGTCGCCAGCGCGAACATGTTCATGGCATGACTGCTTGGAAAGGAGCTGCCTTTCGTATCTCCGCGCGGAGCGCTGAGCTGCTGGGTCGGTGGTTTAAAAAGACGTAGAAATTGAGGTGAAGCGCTGCCTAAGTCTCTGATCATGACGCCTGTAATGGCATCACGTGGTCGCACGCGACCGATCGTCTTTTTGAGCGTCTTCGAGATCACTCCATCACTCAAACTCAGCGCCAATGCCACGCACAGGATCAACCGAATGCCCACACTGAAATTGCGCCAGAGCACCAGCAGCACGGCCAGTCCCATCAATGGCACCCAGGCATTCACAGCCGAGATGGCAGGCATCAGCCAATCGAGTAGCGGATGAGTCCACTCGCGATTGATGAGATGCAGGATGGAGAGATCCCAGGAAATCATTGGGCACCGACTTTCTTCCAGGTCTTGAGTCGATGACCGAGAAATACTTCAAAGATGCGGGGTGCATCTCCGAGCGGCACTTCGACTCGACCCAGGGCCTCGGTTTTCTCAAAGCACTCGGCCACTGGTGCCGGTAGCGCGCCGTAGCTGAAGATCAGCGCGTCATCTCCCACACGCTCCTCCGGTCCTGGCCAGATTTCATACTGCGACATCGGATGCCCTGAGGGTTCCCAGCGATAGGTGCGTGGATGCTGCGGCATGTTGAAGGCCATTTGTGCTGCGCTGTAGCGATGACCAAGCGCCATGACAAAGGTGTTGGCAGGGCGGGGGACCTTATCCAAAAACGCTCCTGCTTGCCTGCCTGTCTCCTTCCAACCAAGCAAGTCGGCGAGCTTCTTGTGCCCCTTTAAGCTTGTCAGGAAAGTGACGAGAACGACGAGGTGCAAGACAACCGCAAATACCGATGCTATACGCAGCGTCCATTTTCTCCAGTGTTCTGAATCACGAGAGAAAATACGCTTAGCAAATTTTGCCATCGCTAGCCACATCTCAGAAGGAATTAGGAAACAAAAACAAACTGCAATCGCAGCGATCATTCGTGATGTCCACCATTCCAATCCATCTTTTTTATTTAATGATAAACGACCGGTAAACCACGCCGCGACTAGCACGAAGGCAGGTACGTAGAAGACAGCAGGCCAGTTCGGATTGATGCGTTGACGCAAGGCTAGCAGCGTGAAGATGATCAGCGCTGGGGCGGAAAAAATCAGCAAATAGCGCTCACGCCTCCCCATGGTTTTCCACTGTGACATGCCGAGCCACATCACCACCATGAGAGCCGCCCAAGTCACGGGCGAGTACACCAGCGCCTGCACGCCAGGCCATTCAAGCGTGCGAGTCAGCCACTTCACAGCGCTGAGACTCTTGGTGTCAAAGTGATGCGCCGTGTGCTCAAGCGTGATCCATTGATGCTGCTGCTGCCACCAAAGAACGGGCGTGAGAAATAGCGCACCGATAACGATGGCGATCCACATGCGCGGGTTCTTAAGCAGGGCACGATCCTCTTGAGAGACGGCGGCGAAAACCACCATGAGCAGTGGAAAGACGAGCATCATCTGCTTGCTCAGCGTGCCGATGCCGATCACCAGAGACAGCGCTATCCAGCGCATCCTGTGCGTGGGTTTCTGCGCAGCAAACCAGAACAGCAGCAGCGCCGCAGTCCAAGTCAGAAGCAGCGGTGCATCAATGGTGAGAAAGAGATTTAATCCCGCACTCGCTGGTGTGAGCAGGATGAGCACGGCAGCCATGAAACCTGTGCGTGCATCATAGAGAGCACGAGTCAGGACAAAGAGCACAGCCATGGTGCCTGTGCCGAGAATCAGCGCCGTGCCACGAATGCCCAAATCGGTATCACTGGTTAGCCAACCAACGATGCCCATGAGCCAGCCAATGAGTGGCGGCTTGCTATAATAACCCCAGTCAGGGCGGCGGCCCCAGTCCCAATAATAAGCTTCATCTCCCGCCAGATCTGCCTGTGAGCAGAAGAACAGCATGAAGAGTGTGCGAAACACAAACACGCAGGCCAGCAGAGTCCAAAAGCGGCGTGTCCAGTTGGGAGATGAGTCGGTGGTCAAAGTCAAAGCAGCCCGAGACTAGACGGCGATGTCAGCGAGGCAAGGCGCTGTTCACTTCGTCTCAGCGAGACCAAAGAACATCATGTGCTGCCAAGGCAGGCCGTCGAACTCGCGCACGAGTTTAAAACCGTTGCTGGTGTACTCTTTATTGATCTGAGCTTTGGTCATCTTGTGCTCGGGCTTGATGGGTACGCTGTCGTCCTCAGAACGGAACTCGACCATGACGATGACGCCATCGGGCTTGAGTGCCTTTTTCATGCCTGCGAGCATTTGCTCGGGATGGGAGAATTCATGGTACACGTCCACCAGCAGGATCATGTCACAGGAAGCGGCAGGCAGCTTTGGGTCGTGGAATTCACCGATGATGCTGATGATGTTGGTGATGCCTTTTTCGGCAGCTCGTTTGTGCAGCATCTCGATCATTTCGGGCTGTACTTCCACGGCATAGACCTTGCCATCTTTGCCCACGGCTTCGGCCATCGGCAGTGTGTGATAGCCGTTGCCGCTGCCCATGTCACAGACGCTCATGCCGGGCTTGAGCTTGAGTTCCTCACGCATTTGCAGTGTGGCTTCCTCACGGTCACGTTTGTGGCGGACGAGCCATGCCGCGCCCTGCCAGTGCATCGTCTGGGCGATGGTGCGCCCCTGATACTCGGTGAGCGCAGGCGGTGCCGCTGGCTGCTGCGCAGCGAGCAACAGAGGAAGAAGGAGCAGGGTGAGAAGTCGTGGCATTGTTCTGGGGGGTTCAGAAAGATCGGTCCGATCAGACGGAACTTTCTAAAACTCAGGCCTTGCCCGCAGCATTGACCAGCGTGCCCATCTGTTCACCGATGAGTGCGCGGCGGATGTTGTCCGGCTCATTCATGCTGAAGACGATGATGGGCATGTTGTTTTCCATGCAGAGGGAGAAAGCGGTGGCGTCCATGACCTTGAGTTGCTGTGTCAGGCAGTCGTGGAAGCTGATGTTCTCATAGCGGACCGCGTCTTTGTTCTTGTTCGGGTCGCTATCGTAAATGCCGTCCACCTTGGTGGCTTTGAAGACGCACTCAGCACCGATCTCAGACGCACGCAGAGCAGCCGTCGTGTCGGTGGAGAAGAATGGATTCCCGGTGCCTGCGGCAAAGATGACCACGCGGCCTAACTCTAAGTGGCGCATGGCGACACGACGGATGAACGGCTCAGCCACATTCTTCATCTCAATGGCGCTTTGCACACGAGTCGGGACATCCATGGCTTCGAGCATGGACTGCACGGCGAGTGAGTTCATCACTGTCGCGAGCATTCCCATGTAATCAGCCGTGGCACGCTCCATGCCTTTGTTGCTAGCGCTGACGCCACGCCAGAAATTACCACCACCGACGACGAGCGCGATTTCGAGTCCCGTTTGATGTGCCGCTTTGATCTGCGCGGCGATGTCTTCCACGATGGGAGGACTGATGTTGTCCGTGCTGCCAGGCTCTCTGAGAGCCTCACCGCTGAGTTTGATAAGAACGCGCCTAAATTTCCGAGTGCTAGTGTGATCGCCCATGTGGTGTGTTGAATTAATTTGTTCTACATGGGTGCCTCTGGCGTTGCAACGTCCAATTCAAAATCTGTCGGCAAACGCGTCTGTGGTGAATGTCGATGCTGTGATGGGAATCCCTTTGCACTACCTCATTCCTTTCTACTCTCCGCGTCCCGCATGTCCGTCAAACTTCGTCTCAATACCGCCACTGCCACACGCCTCGTCCTCGCGAAAATTGGCAATCCTCAACGTGAAGAACCTCTGCAAACCTCGCGTGAGGTCTTTGAGATTGCTGAACCTGACCAGACGGCACTGACGGCCATCTTTTTAAAGCCCTTCAAGAACTTGATGGCGCATCGATTCACGCATCACTCATCGCTGGATAAGCATGAGATGAACATCTGCGCTAAGGCGCTCTTTGCTGATGGTGATGATCTTCTCAAACATGGTTGTGAGATCGCGAAGCACCTCTATTCAAAATCAAATCACCCGAACATCAAATCGGGTGATCTGTGCATCGCTCATATCAAAGAAATTCACATCGAAGGAGAGTTGGTGCAGGGCGTCTGCATCTTGAAGTCAGAGAGCGTCACACCATTCCTCACCATCACCACCAAAGACGGCGATTTGCGCATCTCGACCGAGCAGGGGATTCACCCGGAGAAGATCGACAAAGGCTGCCTCATCATCGACTACTGGCCGAACAAAGGATACTACGTGCTCACCTTTGATCGCAGCGGTACGGACGCGCGTTTTTGGACACGTGACTTCCTCGGCGTGGAAGCGGTGCCAGATGCGGCTTTCCTGACGAATGCCTATGCCAAGATGGCGGTCTCATTCCTCGGCGAGCAGAAGCCGGAAGAAGACACGCCCCCGTGGGAGACCTGCAACACTGCACGGCAGGCGCTGGATTATTTCGAGGATCGCGAAAAGTTTGATCTCCAGGAGTTCGAGCAGGAGGTGCTGAAGACGCCTGAGGCTGTGGAGCGATTCCAAGAGCACCGCGCGCGTGCTGAGGAAGAGCAGGGCCAGTCCTTTGAGACGAATTTTGACATCTCCAAAAAAGACGTGTCCAAAGCCAGGAAGAGAATCAGTGCCGTGCTGAAGCTCGATACCGGCGTGGAGATCCATGTGAAATCCACCCTCTCCACCGAGCACGACCCCGTGCTGGAGCGCGGCTACGACGACAAGAAGGGCATGAAGTTCATCAAGGTTTACTACAACCAGGACATCTCAGCGGGCTGAGGTCGGTTGATGTGCGGCTTCTTTTCTGCGAACTTGTCTCAATAGCGTTTGACCAACTCTGATCAATCGCCATTCTCGCCGTTCGTCATGTCAAACTCGGCCCTCATCGCGTCTCCGCCTCTGGGATTACCGCCACCACATAGTGGAGCGGGAAGATCACGGTGGCTGTGGGCTGGCGAGGACTTGGCTAAATGGTCCTGGCTGGTGGCAGTCACGGCCAGTTTTTTAGCAGTGGGCGTCTCTGGCATCTGGAGTGATGACGGCCCGCTGCCGGTGCTTTCTTCATTGGAGAAAGCCAAGTCTGATCTGGATACCGCAGCACCTGAGGCGGCGATGATGGTGGAACTTTCAGCGGCCACTGAGACGACCGAAGTCACGCCTGAGACTGTGGCCGAGGTGCAGGAAGTGCCCACACCCGTGCAGATCATGGAGCAGCCGCTCGACCTGCCGGAACTGGCGGAGGCGCTGGTGACGGAGGACGTGTTCACCATTCCCACCGCACCTAAGATCGAGGTCGCCCTGCGCCCAGTGGACCCAGCTTTGCCAAAGCCAGAAGTTCGGCGCGTGACCAGCACCAAGCCCGCGACTCAGAGGCCCACTGGGGCCAACAGCACAGCAGGGCTGGGCACTGGTTCAGGCGGTGGTGGGCAGGGCACCTTCGAGATTCCAAAGCCTAGCTATCCCAGCTCACTGCGTTCGCTCGGAATTCAGGGCACGGTCAGGCTGAAAATCGTCGTTGGGGCTTCAGGCCGTGCTTCCAGCGTCAGCGTCGTCGGCACGAGTGGGAACTCCACGCTTGATCAGTATGCTGCCTCTTGGGTGCGTCGTAATGGTAAAGCTCCCCCAGGTCAGGTGCGCGAGTTCGTGGCCCCTCTTAGTTTCGTGATCCGTTAAAACATTTCTTCCATGCCAGTCTCCTCATCTCTTTTTCTCGCTAATGCCGTCATTGATTTCATCATCAAAGGCGGCCCGATCATGTATCCCATTCTCGTCGTAGCGGTCGTGGCCGTCTGTGTCGTGATCGAGCGTGTCGTCTGGTGGTCGCGAATGGGCGTGAGCCGGAAGCCGAAGCGCCTGGAGGAAGTCTATGCCGCGCTGGAGGAGGGCGATCTTGCCCGTGCCGTCTCACTTTCCACCGGCAGCACCGACCCTGTGGTGCGCATGGTTCATCATGGACTGAACCATCATCACAGCTCCATGCAGGGCGCGCTGGAGGTCGCTGCCGGTCATGAACTGCAAGCCGCAGGCAAGTTTCTCGGAGCCATGGACACCATCGTCACTCTCGGGCCGCTTCTCGGTCTGCTCGGCACCGTCACCGGCATCATGGGTTCATTCACCTCCATCGGTAGCTCAGAACTCGCGGTGGAAAAAGTCACCGGTGGCATTGGCGAGGCGCTCATCGCCACGGCCACTGGCCTTGGCATCGCCATCACCACTCTCGTCCCCATGAATTTCTTCCACGGACGCCTCACCAAGCTCCAGTTCGAACTCGAAGCCGCCGCCAACAACGTGCTAATCCTCGCCGCCCAGCACGGCTTTGATCAAGTCGCCGCCAAACGCTAAACCGAGAACAGCGACCCGCACCGCCATGAAACTTCACTCCCCGATCCCGCAGAAGAAGACGCGGCTGGAGATCATCCCGCTGATCGACGTCATGTTCTTCCTGCTCGCCGCCTTCATGATGGTGAGCCTGACCATGAGCAAGCAGCAGACCATCAAGGTCAATCTCCCCGTCGCCGCCTCCGCGCAGTCCGACTTCAAGCCCGACATGATCAATCTCGCCGTCAATGCCGCCGGTGATCTCTTCTTTAATACCGAGCGTGTCACCCTGCCGGATATCGAGCGCCGCCTCGCCGAGCGCTTTGGCACCGATCCAAACACGCCCGTCTATATCAGTGGCGATGCCGATACCCGTCATGCCGACATGGTGAAGGCGCTCGACATCGTCCGCCGAGTTGGCTTCAATAAAGTCGCCTTCAACGTCAAGGTCAGCCCAGCTCCCGCCGCCCCAGCTCCAGCTCCAGCCCCTGCCAAATGAAGCGTATTCTCCTGGCCCTGCTGGTCCTCATTTCTCTCAGCCTCTGCGGCATCTGCGTGCTCCAGTGGCAGCGTGAAGCCCGGCTGCGCGCGCGCATCATCACCCTCGTGAATCAGCTCGAAGCCGAGAATAAACTACGCATTCAGGCCGAACAAAAAGTGCAGGAGTATGCTCGTGAGATCGAGCGCCTCAACAGCCTGCGTGCCGAGATTGAATCCAAGCTCCTCACAACCACCGAAGAGCTGCGTGACCGCACCGTAGATCAAACAGCGCGCGGCTATAGCATCGCCGTCATCATGAATGAAGCCATCCGCACCCGCAGCGAGTTGGCCGCGATTGAAAAGCTCGCCGGAAAAGGCACCGAGGCCATCAAGCAACGCAACGAAGAAGTCACCGCCCAAAATACCGCCATCGAAAAAGCCAACACCCAGATCAAGCAACTCCTCAGCGAGCGAGACGAAGCCATCACCAAGCTGAACGCCCGCACCACCGAGTTTAATGAACTCGTTGAGAAGTACAATAAGCTCAGCCGCAAATAGCAGCCCAGAGTTCGATCTTGTTAGCACCTGAATCGACCGCTGACTCTTTCCTGCGCGCTAAACTAACCAGCCGCTAATCTTCCAGGGCTTTACTTCGTGTATTGATTTCTGCCTTTCAGTCGTAGAAAGGAAGGCTGGGTGGTTTCGTTTGAGTCACCCGCACTTTCCTCCTTTTCCACCACCCCAACACCATGACCCCCGAAGAAGCCAAAGCTCAGCTCGATCACCAAGTCCGTGAAATCATACAGTGGCATTTCTCTCCCGAGACGGGATGCGCTTTCTGGCTCGAATGGGCCAAGAAGAATTTTGATCCTCGGGGTGTGGTGAATAGTTATGAGGACATCATCGCCAAGTTCCCGCACTTTCAGGATGAGTGGCTCAGAGATCTCCAGCCCGAGGTCTGGGTGCCTGAGGCTTTTAAAGGCAAGCCGTTCAGCATTTTTGAAACCGGCGGCACGACAGGGATGCCGAAGCAGCGCGTGGGCTGGAATGACTTCCGCGTGGATTATGAGGAGTTCAGCCACAAGCTGGATGACAAGCATTTTCCGCCCGGTGAATCCTGGATCATGGTGGGCCCGACGGGTCCGCGCCGCCTGCGTCTCGCGGTCGAGCATCTGGCCAATTACCGTGGTAGTTCCTGCTACTTCATCGACCTCGATCCACGTTTCGTGAAGAAGGCGATCACGAATAAGCAGTTCGATGTGGCGCGTCAGTACATGGACCACGTCATTGATCAGGCCGTACTCATTCTGAAAAACCGCAAAGTCTCCGCCATATTTACCACGCCAAAACTGCTCGAAGCTCTGGCTGAGAAAGTGGATCTCTACAGCGCGGGCATTCGCGGCTGCTTCGTCGGTGGCACCACCATGACGCCGCAGTATGTGCGCTTCATTGTCGAAGAAGTGCTGGAAGGTCGTATCGGTTTCTATCCGACCTATGGCAATACGCTCATGGGCCTAGCGGCCAGCGTGCCGCTCACGCCTGAGGACAATTTCTCCATCTCTTATTACGCTCCGCAGCCGCGTGCCGTTCTGCGTGTCGTCGATCCGAATCACACGGACAACACGGTGGACTACGATGCTTGGGGCCGCGTGGAATTGACCACACTGACCAAGGAATTCTTCATGCCCCGCTTCCTGGAGCGTGATGAAGCCATGCGCCGCAAGCCGCGTGCGCCTTACGCCTGGGATGGTGTCGCCGATGTGCGCCCGTTTGGTGCGATGGAGAAAACCATCGTCGAAGGCGTGTATTGATCTGAGCCTCGTTGATTCTCCAAGGCGGCAGTTCGTGAGAACTGCCGCTTTTGTTTTTTACGCGAGCACCTGCTTCACCACTTTTCCGTGGATGTCTGTGAGTCGGTAATCACGGCCCTGGAAGCGATAAGTCAGGCGCTCGTGCTCGACGCCGAGCAGGTGCATGATCGTGGCGTTTAGGTCGTGAACGTGGACGGGATCTTTGACGATGTTGTAGCTGTAGTCGTCGGTTTCACCGAGCGTCATACCTTTCTTCACGCCTGCTCCAGCCATGAAGATGGAGAAGCAGCGCGGGTGATGGTCGCGACCATAATTTGACTCTGTCAGAGCACCCTGAGAATAAATGGTGCGACCAAACTCACCGCCCCAGACGATCAGTGTGTCTTCGAGCAGGCCGCGCTGTTTGAGATCCTTGATCAATGCAGCCGTGGCTTGATCGGTGTCGTTAATCTGGCCCTGAATTGCCTTTGGCAGACCGCCGTGATGATCCCAGCCCATGTGGAAGAGCTGGATGCAGCGCACATCACGCTCGGCGAGTCGGCGTGCGAGCAGGCAGTTCGCCGCATAGGTGCCGGGCTTCTTCACATCTGGCCCATACATGTCGAGCACATGCTGCGGCTCTTTTGAAATGTCCACGAGGTCTGGCACACTCGTCTGCATGCGGAAAGCCATTTCGTATTGGGCGATGCGAGTCACCGTTTCAGGGTCACCAAAGGTGGCGTGATCACGCTGATTCAGCGTAGCGAGTTCATCGAGCATACCGCGACGCATCTCGCGGCTGACACCGCTCGGGTTTGAGAGATAGAGCACGGGATCACCCTTGTTGCGGAATTTCACACCCTGATGCTGCGTTGGCAAAAAACCGCTGCTCCACAGGCGATCATAGAGCGGCTGATCATCGGGGCGACCTGTGCCAAACGACGTCATCACGACATAAGCTGGCATGTCAGCATTCGCGCTGCCCAGTCCATAGCTGAGCCATGAGCCGATGCTGGGTCTGCCTGCGAGTTGGCTGCCTGTCTGACAAAAGGTGATGGCCGGGTCATGATTGATCGCCTCGGTGTACATGGACTTTACCACGCATAATTCATCGGCCACTGACGGTAGATGTTTCCACAGATCGCTGAGCCAAATACCGCCCTTACCATGCTGCGCAAACTTGAACATCGACGGCGCGACCGGAAACGATTTCTGGCCTGAAGTCATCGTCGTCAGTCGCTGTCCCTTGCGAATCGACTCCGGTAGATCTTTGCCGCGCTGCGCCGCCATCTGTGGTTTCGGATCAAACAGATCCATCTGCGATGGCGCACCTGATTGGAAGAGGTAGATCACGCGCTTTGCCTTTGGCGCATGATGCAGGTTTGCTGACATCGACTCGCCCATCAGCGAACCCAGTGCCGTCGAGCTTAGCGCCGCCGCACTGTTGCGGAGGAAGAGGCGTCGGTTCAAAGAATCCTGTAGAGCGAGAGGTGAGATCATGGGCTTGATGCAATCCGTGGCGACATCGTTGCATCTTGCAAGAGGTGCCGAGAATTTTCTGCGCTCGTGGCGTTCTTTGCGGTAAATAAAGCCGCCATGTCTGAACCCGCCGCTAACACTCAACTCCACGGACTCGTGGAGCGTGTGGTGTATCACACGGAGGACACGGGCTACTGCATTCTCAAAGTTTTGCCAGAGGGGAAACGTGAGCCGGTGAGTCTGATCGGTAAGGCTCCGCGTGTGGTGGCTGGAGAACAATTTGAGGCGGTGGGAAAATGGGAATCGACGCGGGACTATGGGCAGCAATTTAAAGCGGAGTCGCTGAAACTGACGCGCCCAGATTCGGCGGCGGGGATCGAGCGCTATCTGGGCAGCGGTTTGATCGATGGCATCGGCCCGGCGTATGCGAAGCGGTTGCTGGCGAAGTTTGGCAAGCGCATCTTTGATATCATCGAGAATGAGTCGGTGAAACTGGAAGGGGTGGAGGGCATCGGACGCAAGCGACGGCTGGAGATCAAGGAGTCGTGGATGAAGCAGAAGAGCGTTCATAACATCATGCTGTTTCTGCATCAGCATGGGATCAGCTCATCGCGAGCACAGCGCATCTACAAGACCTATGGGGACGAAGCACTGTCGGTGTTGAACTCGAATCCCTACAAGCTCGCGCAAGACATTCACGGCGTTGGATTCAAGACGGCGGATGACATCGCTTATCAGCTTGGGATGGCGGCGGATGCACCTGAGCGGCTGAGAGCCGGACTGCTGCATGTGCTGGAGACGGCGGCGAGTCGTGGCAACTGCTGCCTGCCGGAGACGCTGGTGGTGCCGCAGGCGGTGGAGCTTTTGCGGAGTTCTGAAGCGCTGATTCGCGCTGAGATGGAGCATTTGATCACGGCTGGTCAGATGGAGCGGCACAGCTTGGGTGCGGAGTCGGTGCTCTATCAGCCGCATCTGCGTGCGGCTGAGGTGAGCATTGCAAAGTCACTGCATATGTTGGTTTCGACGGCTGCGACATATCCGGTGATCGATACCCAGGAAGCTATCGCTTGGGCGGCGACGAAGACGGGGAAGGCGCTGGCCGAAAGTCAGCAGCGGGCGGTGATCGCGGCTTTGGAAAACCGCTGTCTGATCATCACGGGTGGGCCGGGTGTAGGGAAGACGACGATCGTGAACACGATCCTGACGATCCTGCGCTCAAAGGAGATGAAGGTGACACTGGCGGCACCGACGGGGCGTGCGGCGAAACGTTTGAATGAAAGCACGGGCCTGGAGGCCAAGACTCTACACCGACTGCTGGAGTATCAGGGCAGTGGCCAGTGGGGACGCAATGGCGGGCGACCGCTGACGGGCGATGTGTTTGTCGTGGATGAATGCTCCATGATCGACACGCTGCTGATGGCGCAGTTTCTCTCAGCGCTGCCTACTGGTGCACACCTTCTGCTGGTGGGTGATGCGGATCAGCTCCCGTCGGTGGGGCCGGGCATGGTGCTCTATGATTTGATCCGCAGTGGTAAGGTGCCGTGTGTGCAGCTGACGGAGATTTTCAGACAAGCGGCGACGAGCCGAATCATCACCAGCGCGCATGAGATCAATCGTGGTCAGGTGCCGGATTTGAAGCCAGTGCGTGACAGTGATTTCTTTTTCCTGGAAGCGACGACGCCGGAGGAGATCAGCCGGACGATTGTCGATCTGGTTCAGCGTCGCTTGCCAGCGCGTTATGGTTTTGATCCGGTGAAGGACATCCAGGTGCTGACGCCGATGAATCGCCACATACTCGGCACGCATGCTTTGAATGAGGCGATGCAAGCGGCCCTGAATCCGCCGAACGAAATGAAGTATGAGATCGAGCGCTTTGGGGCCAACTTTCGCGTCGGGGACAAAGTCATCCAAACACACAACAGCTACGACAAGGATGTCTTTAATGGTGACATCGGCCACATCGTCAGCATCGACACTGATCCGCTGAAAGTCTGTGTGCGGTTTGATGGTGAACGCCTAGTGGAATATGAGCCTAGTGAGCTGGATGAGTTGCAGCTCGCGTATGCGCTGACGATCCACAAGAGCCAGGGCAGTGAGTTCTCCTGTGTGATCATTCCCGTGAGTACGCAGCACTATGTTTTGTTGGAGCGCAGCCTGATTTACACAGCCGTCACGCGGGCGAAGAAGCTGGTGATTCTGGTCGGTGATCCAAAAGCGTTGTCGATGGCTGTGGGTAAGCAGGAGAGCCGCAAGCGCTGGACGGGTTTGAGTTCGTTGTTCACGCTTTAGTGTGAGCAACGAACTCAGGCGCAAGACACTTGTCTGTCACACGTTCAACCACGTTATGCGTCCTCTACTCTGCTTCTTCCTTTCTGCGCTCAGTCCTCTGCTTTCAGCAGAGAAACCCAACATCATTCTGATCAATATTGATGATCTAGGCTACGCGGACATCGGTCCGTTTGGGGGGAAGGTTCCGACGCCGCATCTTGATCGAATGGCGAAGGAGGGCATGAAGCTGACGAGTCACTATGCAGCGCCTGTTTGCTCGCCGTCACGCGCGGCGATGATGACGGGCTGCTACCCCAAGCGTGTGCTGCCGATTCCGGGGGTATTGTTTCCAGCGGCGGCGGTGGGATTGAATCCTGATGAAGTGACGGTGGCTGAGGTGATGAAGGCAAGTGGCTATGCGACGACTTGTATTGGCAAATGGCATCTGGGGGATCAGCCGGAATTTCTGCCGACGGCACAGGGCTTTGATAGCTACTACGGCATCCCGTATTCCAATGACATGGGCTTGGCGGCTGAGGGATCGAAGAGCAATCCAGGTGATCCGATCCGGCAAACCAAAGGTAAGGCTAAGGCGGGTAAGAAAGAAGAAGCCAAAGCTGAAACAGGTCTCGGCGGCGCTGCTCAGCCACCGTTGCCGCTCATTGATGGTGGTAACGTCGTGGAACGTGTGAAAGCGGCACAGCAACACACATTTACTCGGCGCTACACAGAGCGTGCGGTGACCTACATCCGTGAACATCGTGAGGGGCCATTCTTTATTTATCTGCCGCACAATGCTGTGCATTTCCCACACTACCCACATCAGGATTTTATGGGCAAGTCGGGGATCAGTTTGCAGAAAGACTGGGCACTGGAAGTGGACTGGAGTGTGGGACAGATCCTCGACACGTTGCGTGACTTGAAACTCGACTCGAATACGATGGTCGTCTTCACTAGCGACAACGGCGGCCCCACAAACCAGGGCGCGGACAATACGCCGCTGCGCGGTGCCAAAGGCAGTACACTGGAAGGTGGGATGCGTGTCTGCACCATCGCTTGGTGGCCTGGGAAAATTGCTGCTGGCAGTAGCACTTCGGCGATCACGAGTCACATGGACTGGCTACCGACGTTTGCTGCGCTTGGTGAAGGGACGGTGCCTGCTGATCGCAAGATCGACGGCATGGATCTCTCGCCGCTATTTCTCGGTAAGGCGGATGGCTTCAAGCCTCGTGAAGTGTTTTACTACTACAGCGGTTTCAATCTCCAAGCGGTGCGCTCAGGGCCGTGGAAACTGCATTTGGGCAAGGGTGATCTTTACAACCTGGAGTCTGATATTGGTGAGGCTAGCGATGTTGCAAAGCAGCAGCCTGAGCAGGTTGCGAAGCTGCGTGCTCAGGCCGAAACGATGAAGGCTGATTTGGGCGACAAGACGAAGGATTTTCCAGGTGTGCGCCCGCTAGGGCGCGTGGGAAATCCGCAACCGCTCATCGGCCATGATGGCAAGGTGCGCGCTGGATTTGATGGGGCGGTGAAGGTGCTGCCTTGAGCGTCTTCAAGGTGCCAGAATGATGTCGAGGGCGACGCCATTGCTGGTTATGCCTGGTTGTTCCAGCACATTGGTGACGATGCAATCATAGACGCCATCGTCAGTTTCAACGGGAGCACTCAGGGTATAGGTCGGGCCGTTGGTACCGGAGATGGGGTTGCCATCCTTTCGCCAGATGTAGGTGTATGTGCCGGAGCCGTCGGGTGTGGCGGTGAAGACGACTGGGTCGGTGAGTGTCACGACGGTGGCTGTGGAGGGTGTGCGACTAACCGATACAACGGTGATGGGCTGCGCGACAATGACGCTGACGGCACTGCTGGCGATGCCGTCGGGCGCGGCAGGATTTGAAACGAGCACGTCGTAGGAGTCAGTGATGGGAGAGGCACCGGAGTTAAATGTGTAACTAGTGCTGATGGCACCCGAGATCGCTGTGCCGTTTTTGCGCCATTGATAGGAGAGGCTGTCTCCATCGGCGGTCAGGTTGAGCGTGACATCAGTATTCGTCGCCACTCCCTGAGTGCTATAGGATTTGGTGACCACAATGTTGCTGACGCCTGCGATGACGGTCAAAAGATTGCCATTCGTGCTAATGACCCCATCTGGTGAAGCTGCGTTTGAGACTCGGCAATTGTAGGCACCACTGTCGATCGTTGATGTGGAGTTAATGGTGTAGGTGGAGGAGTCTGCTCCGATAAGATCGGTGGTGCCTTTGACCCACTGATAAGAGAATGGTGAGAGGCCGCTTGCCGTGACTGAGAACGTGACGGTGGAAGAGGTGGCGACGGCAGAAGTGGAAGGCGAGCGTGTAATCTGCACATTGGTGACGGGATCACCCACGGTAAGGGCGACGGCAGTGCTGACGATTGGCGCTGAATTGAGATCATTGGAGACAGCCACCTTGTAGGAAGCTGTGTCCGTAACGCTGGCGGCGGGGATGGTGTAGGTTGGGGAGTTGGTGCTTGAAATGGCAACATCGTTCTTCCTCCACTCGTAGGTCAGTGGTGTGGAAGCTGTGGCTAGGGTCGCGGTGAATGTGACGCTGGTGCCGATGGCAACGGTGGTCGTAGAAGGAGTGCGGGCGGCGGTGACTGTGGTGACCGCTTTGCGCAGGACGACTTTGGCTGCGTTGCTGAAGGCTGCGAGCGATGCATTGGAGGCGACGCAGACGTAGTCGCCTTCGATGGCCGAACTCATGGCCGTGATGGTCAAGTTTTGAGTGTCAGCTCCAGAGAATCTTGGATCGCCTGTCGCTGGGATGGTAGCACCATTGAGCTGCCACTGATAGGTTAGGGTTCCAGGTCCAGTGGCAGCGGACGTGAGAGTGGTGCTGGCATTGACGTTCAATTCAAGACCCAGAGGATGGGTGGTGAAGGCAATCGCGGAAGGAGTCAGGGCGACTTTACCTGAGCGGATGGGAGATTTGGTGATGCTTGGCAGGAGATCAGGAAGTTGGAAAAAGCCTGCGCCGCGTGGGTAAGCGTAAGGTAGCAATGAAGGAATCAGCAGCCCTTGGAAAGTCGCACGTCGTCCAGTCGCTAACTCAAAACTGCCGGTGAAAGAGCCGGTGGCGGGCACGATGACCAAAGTGACTTTAGAACTATTGGGCGCAGGAAATACGGCTTTGTTCGTGCCGGGCAGAGTCACGGTGATGCCGGGATTAGCCGTGCCCAGTCCACCTTCGCTGAAGTCGATGGTTAAGTTGTTTGGCAGATTGGGCAGGCCGAGGACGACCTGATTTGTGCCTGGAGCAAAGTAAGCTGTGCCCAGAGCATTCAGCGTGGTCGCAGGGAAGCCGGGCTGATAGCTGCGCTCTGCTGCGGGTTGGCTACCTTTGATCCAGCGCGCGCTGCCTAGCACCTTCACTGGCTGGCCGATGCCTGAGACGACGTCCGTCGTCATTAAGCTGCTAAACGAGGCTGTATTTAAGTTCAGCATCTGGAAAAACAGCATCTGGCGGCTGCTGCTGATTTGAGTGCTTGCGGTTACGGGGGTGTTGTCTGCAAGGCGACCTGTGATGGTCGCGCGTCCGGCACTGGAAATAGTAAGCGCCATATAGCCTGTGCCTTGTGGGATGTTGGCTTGGCCTACATGGGCGGCATCCAAATCCAACGCGACATTGCAGCGATAACTGAAATTGATGGCACCTGTGTTGAAAATAATGCCTTGGCCTGATGGTCCTGGCCTGCGCGTGGCGTCCCAGATGAGGCGATAGCCTGATACGGCAGCGCTATTGGTTCCATCAATAATTAGACCGCTGAAGTCGCCCGTGGATGCATCCACCGTGAAACCCAGGAGGAGAGGAGTGCGACCACCGGTGCGCGGAAAGCTGAGCACGCTGTTGTAAACGACACTGTTATTGAGGACTCCGAAAACGACGCTGCCAGCAGCCTTCAGTGTGTCAGGCCCCATCTGTAAGGTGGCGCTGTATGCTGATGAATCGGTGATGATGAATTCGATTCGACCTCCTCTATCCTGATTTAGAATTGGGGAGGGTGTGACATTGCCGACGAAGCTGCCCGCGCCGAAGCCGAGCATGGGTCCGATGGTGATGCTGCCAGTCACTGCATCACTGGTGCCGGAAGGGTTCTTGGCTTTCGCGCTGAGCGTATAAGTGCCAACCTTTGTGGGGCGCCCAGAGATTCGGCCAGTGGCACTATTGAGTGTCAGGCCGGGGGGGATTCCAGTAGCGGTGAAACTGGCGGGTTGGTTGGCGGCGGTCGTGTTGTAGGGGATATCATACTGGTAATCTCTGCTGACAAAACCTGAGGGTGGTGCATTGACGCCAGTCATGGCGATGAGCGCTGGGCGGTTGGCGATGGCGAGTTGGATGATGCCGCTCTCTACAGGTGCTAGACCGGGGGCGGTGATGGTGCAGGTGAAGGCGGCACTGTCAGTGAGAAGGTTGGCATCAGTGATGACTAACACGGCATCCTGGATACCCGAGTGGCGAGCGGTGCCGTTGGGGATGTTCGTGTTATTTTTGCGCCACTGATAGGTCAGCTCAGGCCCAGCAGCAGGAGCGGCTAGTTTGACGGTGACGCCGGGCTTCTCGACTTGGAGGCGTGTGCGTTTCTCGATGACAAAAATCTTGGCCTCGGGCGTGACAGCGCTGCTGGCAGTGTTTTTCGCGGTGGCTTTATAGATGCCAGCATGGGTAAGCGCAGCGGAGGGGATTGTGAGTGTGGATTTGGTGCGCCCTGTGGCGACATCGAAAGAGGAGGTTTGCCCTGTCACGGCGGTGGTGCCGCGTAGCCAAGTAAAGGCGGGCTGCGGCGAGCCGCTGGCGATGGCTTCGAGGACAAGTGCGGTGCCTGCATCGACATAGCGGGACGGTGGAGATGAAACGATAGCTGGGGCGGTGCGCAGGCTGAGACGAGCGGGCGCGCTGGTGATCGTCTTGGCGGCATTGGTGATGGTGACATCGTAGAGACCTGCACTACCTGCCTGGGAATTGTCGATGACGAGGGTGGGCTGGGTCTTGCCGTCGATATTAGCGCCATTGCGCCGCCATTGGTGCATCAGATTCGAGCCGGTGGCGGTCACACTGAAGGTGGCTTTTGCGCCGACGGTTAGGTCTAGGGAAGTCGGCTGTTTGGTGATTACCGGAGCAATGAGTGTTGGATCGACGTTGATCGCGAAGCTTTGGGAAACAGTGTTTCCATCAAGGTCGCGAGCGGTGACATTCACGGTCCGCGTTCCTGCGGCCAAACCTTTGACGACAAGCTCAGTGCCTTCGACGGCGACAGAGGCGATGGTCGCCGATGAGTCATCCACGCTATATGAGAAGGTGGAAATCGGGAAGGCATCAGTGATGCGGACGGTCTGACTGAATGAGAGGGTGCTCGGGACTGAGGCGGCATCGACAGGCAGATCGGTCAGCGCGCCGCCATAATTTCCGATGGGCAGAGCGGTGATGGTATTGACGACGCTACGGCTGCCTGAACTGGCGCTGCTTACTCGACCAAAGGCGGTGAATCCGCCGTTCTGATTGTCGAGATTGGAGACGTTGTTACCGAGGCTGATGTAGAAGTCAGTGGTCGCGCTGTCTGGATCACCAAAATAACCCTGCGCATCAGTCACGCTGCGGGCTTGTGGGTTGCCGCTGCTGTTGAGGACAAAAGAGCCATCAGTGTTGCGCTGCATGCTGGTGCGCTGTCCCACTTTGGCTGCTGCGATGGTCCATTGTATATTGGCGATACCGGGTTCATTGAGGGCGGGTGCTCTACCAGTCACGTTTTCGAGTCCGCCTGCGGCATTGAGACGAGTGGAGCCAGCCTGTAGGACAAAGCCCGGGATATTGCGGTGAAACAGGACATTGCGGTAATCTCCGCGATTGATGTAGGCCATGAAGTTGGTCACGGCGGCGGGTGCAAGAGTTGGGAAGAGTAGAAGATCGATGTTTCCTTTCGTGGTTACGAGTCGCACGGCGGCTTCAGCGTCGGCGTCGGTGAAGTGAGTGGATAATGGGATTCGAGTCGGCTGATTTAAGCCAACCAAAAGGTTAGGGATAGCTCCGGCCACGAAGGGCAGCGCGGTGATCGGTACGACTCGCAGGATGAGATTGGCCACTGCGGTGGTGCCACTGGCATAGACGGCGGTCATCGGGCAAGTGAAAAGACCTGCGGCGGTCGCAGTGCCGGTGATTTGGCCATTGCTGCTGTTGAAATTCAGGCCTG
This sequence comes from uncultured Prosthecobacter sp., assembly GCA_964583255.1. Taxonomy (GTDB): domain Bacteria; phylum Verrucomicrobiota; class Verrucomicrobiia; order Verrucomicrobiales; family Verrucomicrobiaceae; genus Prosthecobacter. The sequence goes on along the minus strand of CAZOVY010000031.1, from coordinate 24,056 downwards.
GAGGCAATCCCGCGACATTGACTGAAGTCGGTGCGGCAGGCGTGGAAGAGGTGGTGACAGATAGGGAGAAAGCAGCTCCTTGAGAGATGGGCTGATAGAGACGGGTGGTGAAGCCTTCCCGAGGTGTGGCAAAGACAAGATTGCTGTCGGCTGAAAATGAATTTTCCAAGTTACCTACGGTGCGGGCGACAAACTCATAAGCTGTGCCGATAGCCAATGGGGTGAAGCTGGGAGAGCCGGTGAGTTCGTTGCCCGTGGTGAAGGAGTTAACGCTAATTTTTTTGACGTTGTCACGAACTGCGCGGCAGAAATTATAGGCCCCTGTGTTCCCGACTGGGCGACAGTAAATGTTAAACCCGAGCTCGCTGCTGGTGTTGTCCTGCCAGGTCAGATCAATGGTGTTGGTTAGACCAGAAGTGGTGGCTGTAAGATTGCTCGGGGGAGTAAAGGTGGTGGCGCTTGCCTGGACGGTATTGTCCGCAAAGTCTGAATACAGGGTGGTGTCTGCCGTGGCTCCGACCGGGCGGTACGTATAGAGCGCGCGGACTCGGAATTCGACTGTGCTAGTCTGGTTCATGGGTGCGGTGACTTCACTGATGTTTGCACCCACTGTGCCGATCACCTCGAATGCTGGTGGTGCATCTGCGGTGATGGGACGACTTTGAATCTCGTAGCCAGTTTCATTTTGAGAGCGGTCCGTCCAGCGTAGTCGCATGGAGTTTTCTCCGGCTAAACTTGCGGAGAGATCGGACGGCTTTAGTAGAGCTGAAATGGTCAGGTCGCCGCTAACGGCCATATTGGTGGCCTTAGCTGCATCGGTTTCGCTGAGTTTGTCCGTGCGAGTTGCACGTACGCCGAAGCGGTAAGTTTTGCCTGGCACCAGTCGAAGTTGCTGAGTAGGGTTCGATTCAGCAAGGGTGGTCTGACTTGAGACAGTGGCCGTGGTGATGTTGAAAGGCACGTGAGTGATGGCGCTGTAGGTCACAGGGGCTGTGCCAGGTAGAACCTCGCCGATGAACAGTAGCTGAAACAATTCGCTGTTGTTGGTATCTGCCCAGGTGAGTTGAACCCGGCCATCATTGATGACTGGCGGTGTACCAGACTGGAGGATGGTCATTTGAGCGGTGACTGCCCCTGGCGTGCCCCAAGTGACTGCACCCGTAGAATTGGGCACTCGTGTATTGATGGCCAGTGTGCTGGACTCGGTATTGGCTCCCGTGAATTTCCAGGCCACGACTTGGAACTGAGCGTCGGCCTCTACCTTATTGCCTTTTTGGTCAATCGGCACTCCGCTAGAGATCAAAGCGGCAGTGCTGCCTGCCTGGAGACGGGCCATGGTGTAAAAGGGGCCGCCCGTGCCGAAGCGCATGCGGATTTCATAGCCCTCTTCGTCTAGCGCCGCATCGTCCCAACGCAGTAGCCAACTGTACCAACTGTCCACCACAGGCGACTGGGTTTGATCGTTTGATGGGTAACCAACACGCGTGAACGTCACGCTGCCGTTGGTCGGGGCTGCGGGTGGTGCTGCCAGCAGATCGCCTGTCAGAAAAGCCGCAGTCGCGATTAGAGTGCTGATGAAAATGGCAGCGGGGCTGCGCGGGGACGTGGTCATTGGAAAACGAGTTGGGGGGGCAACAATAGGGAGTTATCCGGCTGACTGTCAATCTTGTGCAAGAGCTGCAAGTCAATCTCTCCAGTCTTGATTCTCAAGGATCAACGACGGTGAGAATGACGGCGGAACTGGTGATGCCGGTGGTGGAGATGATGTTCTTGACAACGACGTCGTAGCTGCCGCTTTCGAGAGTTGTTGGAGTCAATAGGGTTAGGCTATCGGCGGTGCTGCCGCTGAGGGCGATGCTGTTTTTACGCCACTGATAGGTGAGCGTGCCGGTGCCAGTGGCGACGACATTGAAAGTGACTGGCGTGCCTGCTGTGAGCGGCTCATTGGCTGGTGTGCGGCTGATGCTGGTGATGACGACCGGATCGGCGACGGTGAGGCTGACGTTACTGCTGGCGACACCAGCGGTGCTGACGCTGTTTTTAATCAGGACCTGATAGTTTCCTGAATCGTCAACGATGGCACTGCTGAGGGTGTAGCTGATGCTGGTGGCACCTGGGATGTCCACACTGTTTTTGCGCCACTGATAGCTGAAGGGGCCAGTCCCCAAGGATGTGGCGGTGAAGGTGACTGGCTGACCTGAAGCGATCACTGAGGCTGCCGGGTTGCGAGTGGTGGTGATGCCAGTGACTGGGTCATTCACACTGAGCGTGGCGGCTTCGCTAATGACAGTGGCTGAGCCGTTGCTGATGACGCAGTCATAGCTGCCCTGGCTGGCCTCAGTGACGGGCGGCGTGCTGTAGCTGGCTGCGGTGGCACCGCTTATGGTATTGCCATCTTTCCGCCAGCGATAGGTGATCGTGCCCTGGGAACTGCTGACGACGACACTGAAGCTCACGGTTGCTCCTGGATTCACGGTTTGAGAAACAGGCTGGGTGGAAAGGGTGATGGGGGTAGGTAGTAGCGAAACTTTACCCGAATTGATCTTCGATTTGGTGATGCTGGGTAGCAACTCAGGCAGCAGGAAATAGCCTGCTCCTTTGGCTTCCGCGCCGGGGATCTCTGGCTGCGTAATGCCGCCACTGGTATTCGTGAGAGCGGGTGTGGCAGGAATGGTCGGGATGATGAGTCCCTGATAGGTCACTGTGCGCGTAACGCTGCCATCAAGTAGAACGAATGTGCCAGTGAATGAGCCGGTGGATGGAACGATGGCGATGGCCGTCGTCGCCTGTCTCACGGCGGGGTAAACTGGGGCATTAGCGGTGGTGAGTCGGAGGCTGATGTCTGGGTTTCTGGAAGCGCTGCCAAGCCCACCTTCGCTGAAGTCGAGCAGCACATTGTTAGCGGCTGGCAGTGGCGTTGCTGTGTTTGGCAGGCTCATCACAATCTGATTGGTGCCGGGGCGGATGTAGTTGGTGCCGAGGATGTCGAGAAAGGTTTCTGGAATACCTGCCTGGTAATTGAGTTGCGTCACGGGCTGCACGTCTTTAATCCAGCGCGCTTGGCCGGCGACTCGGAGTTTGCCGCCTTCACTGCTACTGAGTACTCGGTCTCCGATGTCAAAGGTGGCCAAAAGGGAGCCTGTGTTCGTGTAGAGCATTTGAAATATCAGCGCCTCTCCGGCTGGGCCGACCATGGAGCTACCGGTGACTGTGGTGCCATCTGACAAGCGACCTGAAAAGGTGGCCTTACCGGCGCTACTGACGAGCATATTCAAGTAACCATTGCCCTGAGGCACTGCCGCTTTGGTCAGATCGGCGTCGGTCAGATTCAGACCAAGATTGTAGGACAGACTGGCTCCGGTCGCGCCATAAGGGCAGGGGTTCCAGGTGGCTTCCCAAAACTGCCTGATGCCACTGATGCCGACGGCATTGGTGCCATCACTTAGCACGCCAGAAACATAGCCAGCACTTGAGTCCACCTCGAAGGCAAGAATCAATGCTAACTTGCCTGTGCGGGGGATGCTGATGCGGCTCTGGTAGCTGAGCGTGTTTACATCAAAGAGGCCGCTGCCCACGCCGAGTGAGCCTGCGGCGCTGAGCGTGTCTTTTCCGAGGATCAGTTTCGCTGTGTATCTTCCCGTATCGAGCACGGTGAGGTCGAGCCGTCCGCCTTTGTTGCCATTCAATAGAGGCGATGCGCCGATGGTGGCGGTGAGCGTGCCGATTGTGGCTGCCGGAAGGGGGGAGATCGTTAATTGGGCAGTGCGGCTCGGAGTGCTGTTGCCAGCTACGTTTCTAGCAAGAGCGGTGATGGTATAAATGCCAACCTTTGTCGGCCTGCCCGTGATTAATCCGGTGACGGTGCTGTAAGTTAGGCCTGGGGGAAGTCCGCTGATCGCGAAACTTGTGGGCGTGCTGGAGACGAGTTTCGAGTAGGGTAGCGGCCAGGAGAAATTAACGCCGATAAATCCTGTGGGCGGCGCATTCTCATCGGTCAGACTCGGCACGCTCGGCAGACCCACGACAGCCAGCTTGATGATGCCGGTTTCGACTTCACCGAGGCCGTCTGGCAGCGTGGCCATGCAGGTGTAACTGCCACTATCTGCGAATTGGCTGCCAGTGATTTTTAACGTCGCTGTGTCCACACCGGTGTTCCGAGACTTATCCAGGGCGATGTTTACTCCATCGAGTCTCCAGCGATAAGTGATCGTGCCAGTCGGACCAGCGACGGCTGCGGTGAGGCTGATGATGGTATTCTGTGCGACGACTTTGGTAGTCGCCGTTTTATCCACAACACAGACACTGACTCCGTCACTCGTGGCCTTGTTAGCGATGTTTGTGGCTGTCACAGTATAGACGCCTGCATCCGTGAGCTTTGCCGCAGCGATGGAAAGGCGGTCAGTCGTTTGCGCCGAGATCGCTGTGGTGCCACGCTTCCAGGTGAACGTCGGTGGCGGAGCACCTGTGGCCGCAGTTTGCATGACGAGCGGCTTGCCCACTTCGGCAATCAGTGGCGTGAGTGGTAGGGTGATCACTGGGGCGGTGCGGATGTCGAGTCTGACGCGGCTGCTCGTCATTGTGGTGGTGGCATTGCTAACCTGCACATCATAAAGACCTGCGTCGCCAGCCTGAGTGCTCGTGATGCTGAATGTGGGAAGACCTAGACCCGTTTGGCCGGGGATGACCACGCCATCTTTCCTCCAACGATAGGTCAAAGTGGTGCCTGTTGCGGTGACGCTGAAAGTCGTTTTGGTTCCCGCCAATACCGCCTGAGCTAAGGGTTGTTTGGTGATCGCAGGTGCCAGTTGTCCCTTAACCACGGTGACGGAAAATGTTTGGCTCGTTTGAGCATTGTCTAAATCTGTTACGATCACGGTGATGTTTGTCGTGCCAGCTGCACGTCCTGTGATTCGTAGGTCGCTGCCAACGATGGCCGCAGTGACAATGTTGGCATCAAAGGTGAGCGGGATACTGTAAGTTAGCACAGGAATAGAAGCCGCTTTGGTGACGCGAACCGTTTTGTTGATGTCCATGTCTGCGGGTGCCGTGGCGGCATCCATCGGGATGTCACTAAAGGCGGCTGCCGAGCCATTTACGATCAGGCGTTTATCCAGTGCAGCGTTGTAGGTGTCAGTCGTGTTGTTGTTCAGGTAGTCTCCTGCTGGCAACGCGGCGATAGCATCTACCACCGTCATGCCAGAATTACTGATTCGGCCAAAGGCGGTGAAGCCACCGTTTTGGTTATCTAGATTGTTGACGTTGTTGGCGAGGTTGAGAAAGAAGTCGGTCGTCGCGCTGTCGGGATCACCGACATAACCAAATGAGTCGTCGCGTGCCACCTGACTGCCATTGACCAGTGTGGCGATGGAGCTGCGCGCACCCACCTTAGCCGCTGCGATGGTTCCGCGCACGTTGGTAATGCCCGGTTCATTCACGGCAGGTGGCCGACTTGGGATACTGACAAAATTACGCGGAGCCGTGACTGGTTTGAGGCTGCCACCTTGCAGGACGAAGCCTTGTACTAACCGGTGAAAGGCCATACCAGTGTAATCACCACCGTTCACATAGGCAATGAAATTGGTCACCGCTTTGGGGGCCAAACTTGGGAAAAGCAGAATGTCGATATTGCCTTTGGTGGTTTCAAAACGCACCGCCGTTTCTGAATCGGCATCCGCAAATTTGTCAGTCAGTGGGATGTTGAAGGGCAGATTGATGCCGATTGTCGTGGCGGGGATTCCGTTTCGATTCACGGGTCCAGAGAAGACTGGCAGAACACGCAAAACCAGAGTGGCACCGGCCGTCGCACCGCCACTGAAGTTGACCGTCATGGGACATGAAAAGAGGCCTGCAACGGTAGGCGTTCCTGAGATCTGGCCATTGGCGCTGCTGAAGATAAGGCCGCTGGGTAGGCTGGCGATGTTCCAGGAGATGCGGTTAGCCTCGTCAGAGACTTCCGCCTGATAACTGAAATTTGCTCCTATTTGAGCTGGCTGAAAAAGACGGCTGATGAAACCATGCTTCGCAGAGGCTGAGGCTACATTGCTATCTTCTGAGAAAGTCGCTTCATCTGTGGACACGGCTCGCACCACGAACTCATGCGTGACTCCAGTTTCCAATGGGATAAAAACTGGCCTGCCGTTCGCGTCATTCGCCTCTGTTCGTGAATTGACGCTGACCTTGGCTACCCCAGCGCGCACCGCACGTGCGAAATGGAAGGTCGAGGCGCCTGCAACTCGTGTGTAAACATTGAAGCCGCCCTCGCTGTTGGAGTTGTCCTTCCAAGTTAGATCCACCGTCGTCGCTGTGCCTGATGAGGTTGTCGCTGTGACCAAGCTGGGCGCGGGGAAAAGAGTGGACTTGGTGACTTTGTTTGAGGGCGCGCTCTTGATCGTCGTCTGGGTGGTCGAACCCGTTGGAGTGTAGGTGTATAGGGTAAGTACGCGCCATTCTAACGATGAGTTCTGTGGCACAGGTACACTTGTCGATGTCGAGTTTTCACCTGTAGTGCCCAGGGAGGAAAAGGCTTCTGGATCAGGATCACTCGTTAAACGGTACTGAATTTCATAACCAGTTTCGTTGGTGGAGATGTCGCGCCATTGCAGCCGAATCAGATCCTCACTGACGGCCTCAGCGCTCAGTTGGGACGGCGGGGAAAGTGCGAACGTGGTAAGTGTAGTTGAGAGTGATTCTCCCGTTGTTGCTAGAGTGATCAGCGGGCTGGTGCCCTGGGGTGCCTGTCGTGTGCCGCGCACTTTAAATTCATACGCGGTGCCAGGCGCTAGCCTCAGACGCATGGTTTGTTCTGTAGGGTTGTTGCTAGACAGATTAGTGAATCCCAGGTGGCGATAGCTGATCACTGGCACGCGCACCTCACGAAACAAAATTTGGTAATACAGCTCTGACGTCGCTGAGTCTGTCCATGCTAGTTTGATGGTGCTATCATTGACGTTTGTCGCCGTCAGAGCACTGGGCGTACCTAGGGTGACGGTCGCCTCAGGGATCGTGAAGGGGAAAATCGCCGACGTGCTGCTTTCGACGGCGGCACCATTAAACTTCCACGCCACCACACGAAATTCCACGACGGTTGCGGCTGGTAGTCCGGTGAGTGGCGAAAGCAGTGTCTCCTGCACATTCGCAGCTAGGCGGGAGATCATCTGGAAGGGAGCTGAAGTCCCGACTCGCACTTCTAACTGAAAGCCTTCTTCGTCCAAGGAGTTATCTTTCCACCTCACCACATAAGAATGCGTATTCCCTGAGGCATCCACAAGAGGGACACCATTGGCGTCATACTGCACGACACCGCCCGTAGCCTGGAAGCCAACCACTGAAAAATCTACCCGTGTGATGGCTGGAGCCGTTGGAGCCACTGCATGGAGACTGTTGTGAGTTCCGCTAAGTAGGGCGGCGACCATGCTAACCTTGAAAAGCCGAGAGAAAAGTGGGAGCGAAGAGGTCATGGTTGGCGTGGGTGGATGTGACTTAAGACAGTTCACAGGCCAGGTTTTGCTCGAAAAGAATACTTACTTTGTCATTACAATGTCAATTCTTTCGGCGTCGAGGGATTCTTTTTCTCGCCGAACCACCCGAATTCGGGCAGGATTTGTCCATGCATCATTCCAAAGCATGTTTTTTCGGGTTCGTGGTCGCCTCCTTTTGGGGCGTTTCTGAGGTTTCTCTGCTGGCTCAGGTGGCTCCACATTTCAAAGCCCAAGAGATCGACTCCTCAGTGGGTATCGGCTATGGCCTAGCTCTGGCAGATGTGGACGGCGATGGCCGAACGGATATCCTTTTGGCTGATAAGGATATGATCGTCTGGTATCAGAACCCCGAGTGGAAGAAGCACATCATTGCTGAGAAACTCACCCAGAAAGATCACGTTTGCATCGCCGCCCGCGACATCAATGGCGACGGCAAATGCGAGATCGCCGTCGGCGCCCAGTGGAATCCTGCTGACACGGTGGACAGTGGAGCCGTCTTTTATCTCGTGCCGCCTGCGGATCGTACTCAGCGCTGGAAGCCTATCCAATTGAGTCACGAACCCACCACGCACCGCATGAGATGGGTGAGAAATCTCGCAGGTCGATACGATCTCATCGTGGCACCCCTGCATGGCCGGGGAAACAAAAACGGTGAGGGTGCCGGCGTCCGTATTTTGGCCTATCACATGCCTGATGATCTTACTCACGCCTGGAACACCACGCTTGTGACCGACGTCATGCACGCGACGCACAATTTTGAAGTCGTGCCTTCTATGTCTAACGAGCCTGAATCCCTGCTCCTGGCTGGTCGCGAGGGCATCGTGCGTCTCACTTCAGGTGAAAAAGGCTGGCGCTCCCAATGGATCGCTAAGCATGACAAACCTGAGCTTTTAGGAGCTGGAGAAGTGCGTTCTGGAGCGTTTGCGGGCGGGCAACCCTACGTCGCTACGATCGAACCCATGCATGGTCATCAACTCGTTCTCTACACCCCGCCTCCAGAGGGTCCCAAAGACGGTCTCTGGCAGCGCCGTGTTTTGGATGATACTCTAATTGATGGACACGCACTCGCCTGCCATGATTTACTGGGGCTGAACAACCGACAAATCGTCGTCGGTTGGCGTGCCCATCACAAGGTCGGTGACCGAGTCGGCGTGAAGCTTTTTTACACCACGAAAGAGGATGGAAATGAATGGCAACAGCACTTGCTCGATGACAATGGCATGGCCTGTGAAGATCTCATGGGAGCCGATCTCGATGGAGATCGCGACGTGGACATCGTTGCGGCTGGACGTTCCAGTAAGAATCTCAAGATTTACTGGAATTTAAGATAACGACAATGATTTTATTTGTGAGATTTTTCTCATAAGCGCTTTGGCATTGGCGCTCTTTTTTGGTAAAAAGCGTGCGCTATGAATACTGCACGTCTCACTCTCGCCTCTTTGGCACTACTCAGTCTCAGTGCCTGTCAGTTGCCTATCTCATTTGTCAGGCAGGAAGTCATCCGCAAGCCCATCCTTGTCCAGCCTGTCGATTCCTCAAATAGTCCTCTCTATGTCTGGCATGGCAGTGGCCAGCCCGGCCCAGTGCGTGTCACCATCGACCTCAGCCAGCAGAAGGCTTACGTCTTCCGTAACCGCGAAAATGTAGGCTGGACTTATGTCGCCTCGGGTCGCAGCGGTTTTAGCACACCTACGGGCACCTTCCGCATCTCCGAAAAGGTCGTGGACAAGCGCTCCAATCGCTACGGATCGATCGTCAATGCTAATGGTGACACGGTACACAGTGGAGCCACCGCTGGCGTGCATCGCGTGCCAGCGGGCGGGCACTTCGTCGGAGCCAAGATGCCCTACTGGATGCGTCTCACGGGCAACGGTGTTGGTATGCATTCAGGACCAATTCCCAATCCCGGTGCTCCAGCCTCACACGGCTGCATTCGCCTGCCTTATGCCATGGCTCAAAAGCTTTACGCCATGGCTCCTGTAGGTACACCTGTGACCATCGTCCCTTGAGGCTGAGTGATCATCCCGGACTGGCTTCAGCAGCACACCCTTTTTACAGCGGACAGCCGCATCTTCGTGCTGGCATCCATCGCCGCACTTTGCATCGGCCTTTCCAAAGCCGGACTTAGCGGAACAGCCACGCTGAATGTCGTGCTCATGGCGCAGGCATTTGGTGCCAAAGCCTCTGTCGGTCTCGTCCTGCCGCTGCTCATCGTGGCTGACGTCATGGGCTATGTCATCAACCGCCATGGCGGCTCATGGCGGCGCATATTACCCATGGTGCCGCCCGCCATCGCGGGCGTCATTATCGGCTACTTTCTTCTCGGCAAGATCGAGAATTCTGCCGCTCGTCCTATCATTGGTTGGCTGATCATTGGATTGCTAGCCTTTCATCTTTTGCTCAATGCTCGCAGGCAGGCTTTTATCGCACTCACCGAGCACAAAGCCTTCTCCTGGAGCATGGGACTTTGCGCAGGCATTGTCACCATGCTGGCCAATGCCGCTGGGCCAGTGATGACGGTTTATCTACTCTCCCAGCGGCTGGAAAAGAAAGATCATCTCGGCGTCTTCAGTCGCTTTTTTCTTTTCATCAATCTATTCAAAGTCCCATTCTCAGCCGATCTCGGCATCATCAATCCGCGCTCACTCGCCACCAATCTCGCCCTGCTGCCTTTCGTCATCGCTGGCATTCTTCTAGGCTGGCAAATCTTGAAGCGCATCCCGCAAAAACCTTTCGAGTGGACTCTCTTCATTCTCACCTTCATCGCCGCCATCTGGCTCGTCGCGGCGTAGTCCCATTCCATGCCACTTCTCCACGCTGATCGACTCACGCGCTCCTACTCAATGGGCGGCACCTCCGTGGCCGCCCTCCGAGGCGTCAGCATCGAGATGAAACCCGGTGATTTCACCGCCATCATGGGTCCATCAGGCTGCGGGAAATCCACCCTACTTCAGCTATGCGGAGCCATGGATCGTGCCGATTCAGGCTCGCTGCATCTCGATGGCCGTGACATCGCGACCCTCAATGACACGGCACTCACCAAACTGCGCCGTGAGCGCATCGGTTTTGTATTTCAGTTCTTCAATCTGCTGCCCACGCTCAGTGTGCTAGAAAACATCGCCGTGCCGCTGCTGCTGGCACGTCAGCCAGAGAAGATCTCCTTCGAAAAAGCCCGCGCACTCGCTGCCCGTGTCGGCATCGAGCACCGGCTCGGCCACATGCCCGCGCAGATCTCAGGTGGGGAAGCTCAGCGCGCGGCACTCGCCCGCGCCGTCATTCACGAGCCTGCACTGCTCATTGCGGATGAACCCACTGGCAGTCTCGACAGCACCAACGGGCAGCTCATTCTTGAACTCTTCCAGGAACTCAATCGTGATCTCGGAATCGCCATTCTCATGGCCACCCATGATGCCACAGTTGCCGCCGCATCAAAGCTAATCATACGAATGAAAGACGGCGTGTCAGAAGGAATATAGAGCCTCGGAAATTGAGTCTTCAATTCGGTAGCATCAGCGCACTCAGCAGCTCGTATTTTACAGCGTGACTATCATCCCCTCTATCAGCTTCACATGTGGTCGGATGGCGATGGTTCAATTACTTTCTCCTTCTTCTGACCAATAAACATGCCGTAGTGCCAGAGGCCAGCATAGGCTAAATGCCGACTATCGACTAGAGTTGAAAATTCTGAGCGTAGAAGCGACCAGAGATGGCCTTCCATACGCACATGATTGACGCCCATCCATCGGCGGAATGTAGCGGACTGAGTGTGAGAAAAATCAACCACGCCAATGAGGCCTTGTGGGCGCAAGTCTTGAGCGGCCGTCTGAATCGCTTTTTCCCATCCGGGATTAAACATAGTTAGGGCGTAGGAGCACAAGACAAGATCAAAATCGCCGCTGACTGGTGTATCATAAGACTGCTGTACGAGCGTGACGCTGCGCACTTTCTGCTGCGCCACTTGCAGCATATCAGAGGAAAGATCGACGCCAGTGATCTCAGCTAAAGGGAAGAGGCGGCGCAGGCTGAGCAAGTTCCTGCCAGTACCGCAACCGACCTCTAAGATGCGCTTTGGGCGCTCAATGCCAGCAATGCGCTGGAGAATATGCTCACGGCCGAACAAGAAGCTCCACCGCGTGGCGTCATAGATCTTTGCGTGCATAGCGTAGTAGCCTTGCAGCGCTGTTTGAGGCGCAGCAGCGATCATGCGATGACTTCGGCAAAGTGTGTGCTGCCATAAGTGCCCACACGATCTAGGCGGTGCAGTGCTTCAGTGCGTTCTGGTTGGAATCGTAAGCGGGCACGAATTTCGTCTGGGACAAAACCCAGATCCATACCTGCGGAACGCATCAGAATTTTGGTTCCTGGGCGGCTATTCGCCAGAATCAGATCCCACTCTTCCCGCAGTGCCACGGGGTCATTCCATGCGAGCCAGTCCTGGTGATCAAGTAACACATAGTGGGAATAGCAGCCGGGGTTCTCATGCAGAAAGTTGGCGAGTGTTCCTGTATAGGGTTTGAGTCGATCCAGACGCTGCCGCAGCTTGTCTTGATTTTCACGGCGCAGGTAATTCGGACAGCAATGAAGGGTGTATGATCCTGTGATATAGACACGCCAGAAGTAGTTGTCTTCAATGGGCAACTCAGTCATGACGTGCTTCAGTTTATCCTTCACATAACCTGTGAGTCCGCCGGGATAGGAGTCCTCGATGAGTTTAATCTGTGGGCGCGGCACGCCAAGCAAAGTCATCAATGCGGGCTGACGAATAAGCCAGTTGCTAAACTTGCCCCAGATCTCACTTTCGATCAGTTCATAAGCCTGAGTTTGTTCTTCAAGAGAAGCCGCATCTAGCAGACAAACGGCAAAGTTTTTGATGTTAGGACGCAGGCGAAACAAGGCGTTCCCCATGACCCATGCCGCAAGTCCTGAGGTGCCGTGGTAGTAGAATGATTTCTTCAAACTCTTGGGGTTGAAGAAGCCAATACGACGATCCCAAAAGCCCTGAGCTGATTCACTGAGCTGAGCCCGCACGCTGCTGTAGATGGCGCTGTAGTCGGTGTGAGAGCCGATACCGAACATTTCAAAAAGATCCTCAAACGCATTCCGTGCGATGAGTGCCATCTTCAATTCCAGTAATGCGTTCTGGCGGTGATTGACGTCGATGGCATGAATCTGCACTGGATCATCAAGCAGGTAATCAAGAGCGTTACAGCCAGCGCTGGTGATCATGACGACACTGCTTTCATGATCTAGCTGCAACAGTTCGCGGTCGATACGGGGGTCTTCCCAAGCACAGTTGTAAATTAGATTGGAGCCGTGGACATGACGAAAAATCATGTCGTGTGCGGCTTTCAGCTTCGGTATGGCTTTAGATGGTTGAGCGACTTGGGGCATGGCTGCGTCTGTGGACATAGTTAAGAGTGTCTAGGGGATTAAAATCCAAGCTCTCGGTAGGCGCTTCTGACCTCAACGCACATTACTGTCACAATGACGCTCAACGGCGCTGGAACGCCCTATTCACAATGTTTGGATGCACATTGCCTGTGCGGGTGACTTTTTCGACACGGTCCAAAAATACCACGCCTGTGTAACAACTCCGTCACTCGGTTGGCTTTTCTGACGCGCTTGGAATTGTCACCGTTTTCATTTTGAGTATGGCATGTGTCGGTAGCGTGAGCGTATGGAACTAGCTACTCATCTGAATCGTGTTCCTTTTCCGCTCTCTCATCCTCCGCCCCATGGGCAATAACCGTCTGCGCACGATTCTTTCCATCGTTGGAGTCGCCTTGGGTGTGTCAGTGATGCTGGCTATCCAGCTCGCCAATCAAGGCTCGCTACGCGGCTTCAGCGCGGCTTTGGACGCGGTGTCGGGCAAAGCGGCGCTGGAGATTTCCTGTCCACCTTTGGGTGTGGATGAAACACTCACGCCGCAGCTTTCCTGGCTGCGTGAGATCGGCATCGCTACGCCAGTCATTGAGGCGGATGTGACGGCGCAGACAGGGCAGGGGAGTGAAACACTTCGTTTGATTGGCATCGACGCCTTGCGTGATCCGGCCTTGCGTGATTATGCCGTATCAGGGGCTTCTGCCACTGGCATGGAACTCATGACCTTTCTGGCTCAGCCGGACAGTGTCATTCTAACCAGCAGCTTTGCTCAAAGGCATCACCTGAAAGCGGGTGATGCGCTCACTCTGCTTGTCGGAGATCGCCGCCGAGAGGTGAAGGTGGTGCAGATTATTGGCGGTGATTCTGCGGGCAAGAACCACTCAGCTCTCGCCGCGCAATCGCTGGGCGTCATGGACATCGCGAATGCGCAGGTGGCGCTGGATCGACTTGGCCGTGTGGATCGGATCGAGGTGCGGCTGCATGAAAACCTGCCAGTGGAAAAGGCGGAGCAAATCCTGGCCAAACGGCTGCCTGCTGGACTCACGGTGCAGCGTCCACAACGACGCAGTGCTGCGGTGGAGGAGATGCTCGCTGCGTTTCACTTCAATCTGACCATGCTCTCAGGCATCGCGCTCGTGGTGGGTTTGTTCCTGATCTATAATACCATCTCTGTCGCTGTGATGACGCGCCGCAGTGAGATCGGGATGCTGCGGACTCTCGGTGTCACTCGTGGTCAAGTGCTGCGGCTCTTTCTAGGGGAAGCGTTGCTGCTTGGCATCATCGGCGCGGTGATTGGAGTGCCTCTTGCTAAGCTGCTAGCAGAAGGCGCGATCTTGCTGACATCCACGACGGTGGACACGCTCTATGTGGCGACTGCTGCTAAAGTCCCGCCACTCACGATCTGGCACTGGCTCGCTGGTCTCGGCATCGCAGTGCCTTTGTCTTTGCTTGCCTCAGCCTTGCCGGCTCGTGAAGCGGCGCTGTTGTCACCCGTCGAAGCAGTGAGGAGTGATGCAGGAGCTTCTGCGGCGGTGAACTCGAAGGTTGGCGTGCTACGTGCTGCCGTGCCTGCCGGACTTTGTCTTGTGGCGGGTTTCATCGCAGCTCGTCAGGAGCCTGTGTTTGGACTGCCACTCTGGGGCCACTTTGCCTCGCTCTGTGCGATCATGGCGGCGGCTTTTGCCGTGCCGGTGGCTCTCGGGTTCATGGCGAAAATCATGCGCCCATTGCTGGCGCGCGTGTTTGGCATTGAAGGCCGCCTCGCCGCTTCGCAGATCCAGGCATCGACCGCGCGTCTATCCATCTCAGTGGCGGCATTGACGGTCGCTTTAGCGCTTACGGTTGCCATTGCTGTGATGGTCGGAAGCTTCCGGCAAACGGTTCTCTATTGGGTGGATCAGACCATGGGAGCGGACTTGTACATCCGCCCAGGCACGCCACCACGCAGTCAAAGTCCACCGACGTTCTCTGAGGCCACTCTGAAGATCCTGCGTGAGCAGCCAGACGTTTTGGCCTTTGATGGCTATCGTGCGATGGATCTGCCATTTCGGGATCGCATCATTAAGCTCGGCACGGGGGACTTCGAGGTGCAGATGCAGCATGGACGAATTGCCTTAAAAACACCGGGAGATGCCAAAGCAATCCTGAAGCTCGCCAAGGAGCGCGGGGAAATCTTCGTGTCGGAGAGTTTCGCGCTGCGTTTCCATGTTCGTGAGGGAGATGCCGTCGCACTCAATACACCCAAAGGGAATCATGAGTTCCGCATCGCCGCACAGTTCTACGATTACTCGAATGACAGCGGCACCATCACGATGGATCAGCATGAGTTTCAAAAATGGTTCGGCGACAGCCTACCCACGCATGTCGCTTTGTATTTAAAGCCTGGGGCAGATCCTGAAAACGTGCGCACGGACTTGCTGCGACAGCTCGATGGCCGAGGTCTCGTGGCCATCTTCACCAATGCCGGGCTTCGAGCGGAGGTCTTGCGCATCTTTGACGCCACCTTTGCAATCACTTGGGCGCTGGAAATCATCGCCGTGCTCGTGGCCATGGCCGGTGTCGCCGCCACGATGCTTACCCTTGTGCTGGAGCGCCGTGCTGAGATCCGCCTGCTGCGCATCGCCGGTGCAGATGCAGGCCAGGTTCGGCGCACCATTGTGCTGGAGTCAGGCATCCTTGGCCTTGTCAGTCAGGTGCTCGGACTCATCGTCGGCATCTTGCTCTCACTCGTATTGATTCATGTGATCAATCCCCAAAGCTTCGGCTGGAGCATCCGCTTTCACACGCCGTGGTGGTTCTTGATTGGCTCCACTGTGCTGACGGTAGCTGGCACGATGCTTGCCGGGTTTTATCCAGCTTGGCGAGTCACGCGTGGCGCTGGGCTGGCATTGCTGCTTCTACTGGCTTGCCCAGCCAGTGGTCAGGACTGGAAGCCCGCGCTGCCGGGTTACGAGTACAAGTTTCCGCGAGATCACGGCCAGCATCCTGATCAAAAGATCGAGTGGTGGTATTACACGGGAAATCTCGCGACAGCCGATGGTCACCGCTTTGGCTATCAGCTCACCTTCTTCCGCATCGGCGCCACGCCGACGCCTGCCAACGCCTCGCCCTGGGCGCTGCGTGATGTCTGGATGGCTCACTTTGCCGTGAGTGATCTCACGGGGGGCAAGTATCACCATGCGGATCGTCTCAATCGTGCTGGCCCTGGCCTTGCTGGAGCTGCCACCGAGCGCGTGTGGAATGAGGACTGGCAGGCTCGCATCGCTGCAGATGGCAAGATGTCACTCACGGCCACAGATCGCGATTTCTCCATCCAGCTTGAACTCAGTTCCGGTGAGAAGCCCGTCATTCATGGCCAGGGTGGCATCAGTCAAAAAGGAATCACACCCGGTAATGCCAGCCACTACTACTCCCTCGCTCGGATGCCGACCAATGGCAGCGTCAGCGTCGGTGGCGAAACATTTACCGTCACGGGTGAAAGCTGGATGGATCACGAGAACGGCACCAGCTTCCTCGAAAAAGGCACCCAGGGCTGGGACTGGTTTAGCGCTCAGTTGAGCGATGGCAGTGAGTTGATGCTCTTCCAGCTTCGTGGTGCGGCTCCCGGCTCGAATGCAGGCACACTCATCAAGCCTAATGGCACAGTGATCCCACTGAGTGCTGACGACTTTATGCTCACACCGGGCAAGCTTTGGAAATCACCCTCGGGTGCGCAGTATCCCATCACCTGGCAGATCGCCGTGCCGAAGCATCAGCTCACATTGGAATGCCGCGCCGCCATGCCGAATCAAGAGTTCAGTGCCGACTCCACACCGGGCTTGGCCTATTGGGAGGGAGCCGTCGAATATTCAGGCGCATCCGGAGATCAAAAAATCTCTGGCACAGGCTATCTCGAAATGACTGGCTACAGCGGGCAGGCCATGAGTGTTTGGTTTGGCACAGGACCGTGAGGAAAACGACCTTGCAGCAGCGTGCGAACCACGCTCCTGTGGGCTCCCTTTTTCCCTCTCATGCAAAGCCTTTGGAACGACACAGAAGCCGCCACTTTCGGAACCGACCTGCTCGGTCAGCGAGTCTATACCAGCCGTCTGCTCGGCCGTAATCCTGCCCTCGTGCTCCATGGCGGCGGCAATACCTCGGTCAAAGTGGCTGAAAAAGACTTCTTCGGCGATTCCGTGGATCTCTGTTACGTCAAAGGCAGCGGCTGGGATCTAGGCACCATCGAGCGTGAAGGCTTTTCCCCCGTGCGTCAGGATGCCCTGATCAAGATGTCCAAGCTCGCCACCATGAGTGATGAAGACATGGTCCTGCAACAGCGCGCGGCTATGACCAATCCGAATGCTCCTGCTGCGAGCATCGAGGCCATCCTACATGCCATCCTGCCTTTCCGTTTCGTCGATCACAGTCATGCCAACGCCATCGCCGCACTCACCTGCAATGCAGAAGGCGAAGCGCGTGTGAAAGAGGTCTTTGGTAGCCGTGTCATCATCGTGCCGTATGTCATGCCTGGGTTCATCCTGGCCAAGACCATCGCCGATCTCATCGCCGGTCGCGATCTGCGTGCTGAAGGCATCCAGGGCATGGTCCTGCTCAAACACGGCCTCTTCACGTTCGACGATGACGCCCGTAAGAGTTACGAACTGCACATCGAGATGGTCACTCAGGCTGAGGAGTATCTCGCCACAAGGAGTGCTGG
Source organism: uncultured Prosthecobacter sp. (assembly GCA_964583255.1). GTDB lineage: Bacteria > Verrucomicrobiota > Verrucomicrobiia > Verrucomicrobiales > Verrucomicrobiaceae > Prosthecobacter. Next base: position 6,500 of record CAZOVY010000031.1, on the reverse strand, counting down.
CTTCCAGCCATCACAAGCTACCGTCAGCGAAGATCTCCTCTCCCTCGCCAAACTCCGCCAAGCCGTCTCCAAGCAGCGTGGTTTCCCTCAGATCGCACGCCTCAATGCCAGCCCCGAAGCTGTCGGTTATGCCAGCCTGCCAAACGTCGCCACCTTCGGCTCCCGTGGTCCTCTGACACCTGATCACAGCATCCGCACCAAGCGCGCTCCCGCCTTCATCGGTGATGACATCGATGCCTCTGTGCAGGCGTTTGCTGACGACTATCAAGCTTACTTTGATCGCAACGCCAACGGCCAGACCAAGCTCGACAGCGCTCCTCGCTTCGCCCTTTGGCCAAACAAAGGCATCGTCAGCTTTGGCGATACCCTGAAGGACGCCAGCATTGTCGCCGACATCGCTGAATCCACCGCCGCCACTGTCGCCTTGGGCGAAGCCGTCGGCGGCTGGGAGCCGCTGCCAGAGAGCGACATCTTCGCCATCGAGTATTGGGATCTTGAGCAGGCCAAACTTCGCAAAGGCCCCGCCCGCAAAGTCCATCAGGGGAAGATCGCTCTCGTCACCGGTTGCGCCGCAGGCATCGGCTTCGCCATCGCGGAGAGCCTCGCTGAACAAGGCGCGCAGGTTGTCGGACTCGACATCGACAAAGACATCCCCGACATCATGAAGAAGATCGGCGGCATCGGCATCGTCGTGAACCTCACCGAGGACCAGCCCGTGCAGGACGCTATCGACTTCACCGTGCGTCAGTTCGGCGGCATCGACATCGTCGTCAGCAATGCCGGCATCTTCCCAAAGAATGATTATCTCGATGCCATGGCTCAGACCGACTGGGATCGCACGATCATGATCAACCTCACCAGCCATCAGAAGCTCATGAACAAAGTCATCCCGTTTGTGAAAGCCGGTATCGACGCCAGCATCATCTTCGTCGGCAGCCGCAACTTCAAAGCCCCCGGCCCTGGAGCCAGCGCCTACTCATGCAGCAAGGCCGCCCTCACCCAGCTCTGTCGCGTCGCCGCCCTTGAACTCGCACCGAACAAAGTTCGCGTGAACATCGTCCATCCCGACGCCGTCTTCGACACCAAGCTCTGGACCCCCGAAGCCCTCGAAAAGAGCGCCACCCGCTATGGCATGACCGTCGAAGAGTACAAGACCAAGAACCTCATGAAGGTCGAGATCAAGAGCAAGGACATCGGCAACATGGTCAGCGCCATGGCCTCCCCCTTGTTCTCCAAAGTCACCGGCGCCCAGATTCCCGTCGATGGTGGGAACGACCGGGTGATTTGAGTTTAAAGGGACATGTAGGCTTGCGGTTGCAGGGATGAGTTGATCCGACGATCAAATCCCATGTCCATCCCCTCACTTCCACTCACCACGCCCTCGCTTCTCTTCCCGGCGATCTCGCTGCTGATGCTGGCTTACACGAACCGCTTCCTCGGACTGGCCTCTGTGGTGCGCGGGCTTCATGCGAGCTGGCGCTCGACTCAGGAGCCGATCCTGCTGGATCAGATTCGGAACCTGCGGCGGCGCATCCAGATCATCAAGCGCATGCAGACGCTCGGCGTGCTCAGCCTAATGATGTGCGTGGTGAGCATGACTCTGCTGTTTTTTGACCGGCATCTCGGCGGGCAGATCACCTTTGGAGTGAGCCTGCTGCTGATGCTTGGCTCGCTGACCTTATCGCTGGTGGAGATCCAGATGTCTGGGACAGCGTTGGATCTGCAATTGAAAGATGTGAAATGCCGGGAGGCGTGAAGCCCCTGTAATTCCCATTGACTGAGCGAGCTGTGGCAGGGCTGAAGATTCGGTGGGATAGGGCGAAGTTCGGAGTTTAGGACTAAAATGAAACACGACAGCGCTGGCTCTAGTCGTAGCATTCCCACCGCATGAACACTCTGCCAAAAATCCTCCTCACCATCAGCGCGGTGTTTTGCGCTTTGGCACTGGGTACGCTCGGTTGGTTGGCGATGCAGACGACGGAGGTGAAGGATGTGCGGAATACTAAACCAGCTTCCTTTCCACAGGCGCGCGTGGTGAAGCCGTCCGCTGCATCGGCTGAGTCGAGTATGGTTGTCGCTGCGCCGAGTGATGACGGATTGAGCCAGAAGTTAAGCGAACTGACGGCGGCTGAAGGTGTGGTCGCGGGTGAGCTGCTGCTGACTTTCAAATCACCTGAAGCGCTGAATGCTTTCCGCCTACGGGCGGCTCTGGTGGGGATCGACATCAGGCACACTGATCCGCGTCTGCTTTCAGCCAGAGTGAAGTACAGGGATGCGGCCAAGATGGCGGCTGAACTCCGTGAGCACGCTGGGGACTATGAAAATATCGGCGCAAACTACCACATCTGGGTGCCTGGCTCGCCAGAGAAATCTGCGCAGGACACGGCAAATGCAGGCGGCTCAGTGCCTTTTGAAAGCAGCGCTTTGGACATCATCGGCGCAAAAGGTGATCGTAGCCGCTGGGGCGCTGGTGTGAAGGTGGCGGTGCTGGACACCGGGGTGACGAATCACTCCACGCTCAGCGGAGTGAAGGTGACGCACACGGATTTGGTGAAGGATGGCTTACCAATGAATGGGCACGGCACGGCAATGGCGACGCTCATCGCTGGTAATGATAATGAGAACGGTGGTGTCGCACCTGCGGCGGAGATTTTAGACATCCGAGTCGCTGACTCTAAGGGTGAGGGGAATGTCGCCTTTGTGGCGCAGGGCATCATGATGGCGGTGGATCAGGGTGCTCGTGTGATCAGCATCAGTCTCGGCACTTCGGCGAATTCATCCATGCTCAGTAAAGCCGTGGCGTATGCCCAAAGCCGTGGCGTGATCGTCGTGGCGGCAGCGGGCAATGAGCAGCAAACGCATCTGTCTTATCCGGCAGCCTATGACGGCGTGATCAGCGTGGCGGCGGTGGATGCCAAAGGCACGCAAGCTTATTTCTCCAACTCGGGCGAGGGGCTCTTCATCTCAGCTCCAGGCGTGGGTATCGTGTCGGGATACAGTGATAATAAAATGGTCATCGGCAATGGCACCTCCCAGGCCGCTGCGATCACCAGCGGTGCTATCAGTGCACTGCTGAGTCGGAACTATACCTCGACCAATATCCGCCAGGTGCTGACGAGCAATGCGGTGCGTGTACAGGCTCCGGCGAATCAAGTGGGCGCTGGCATCCTGCATTTGCCGTGAGAGTGTGGCCTTGAGAAGACCCTTTTCACGGACTACTGCATGGCCTGATGCCACGCCCCCTCCATTTGCCTGAATTGCTGTCTCCTGCCGGAAACTGGGACTGTGCCCGTGCTGCGGTTGCGAACGGTGCGGATGCGATCTACTTCGGCCTGCCGAAGTTCAATGCACGCATGAGGGCTGACAATTTCTCAGCGGAGGATTTGCCGGAGCTGATGCGCTTTCTGCACAAGCATGGCGTCAAAGGCTACTGCGCTTTTAATGTGCTTATCTTCACCAGTGAACTGGCATCAGCCGAGCAGCAACTGCGCGCCCTCGAAGCGGCAGGTGTGGATGCCGTGATCGTTCAGGATCTCGGACTCGCGCGCATGGTGAAGGCCATCACGCCAAAGCTGCGGCTACATGCCAGCACGCAGATGACCATCACCTCGCCTGAGGGACTGGAGCTGGCGAACTCGCTCGGCATTGATCAGGCCGTGCTGGCGCGTGAGCTGAGCATGAGGGAGCTAGAGCGCTTCCACGCCAATGATCCCGCTCAGGTGCCGTTGGAAGTCTTTGTCCACGGCGCGCTCTGCGTGGCTTACAGTGGTCAGTGTCTGACCAGTGAATCGCTGGGACGGCGCAGCGCCAATCGCGGCGAGTGCGCGCAGGCATGTCGAATGCCGTATGAGCTGATCGTCGATGGCGAGCTGCGTGATCTTGGTGACAAACGCTACCTGCTCAGTCCGCAGGATCTCTCCGCCGTGCAGGAGATCCCGAGACTGATTGAGCTGGGCATCCGCAGTTTTAAAATCGAAGGCCGCCTCAAAACACCGGACTATGTCGCCGCCGTGACGCGCGTGTATCGCAAGGCCATCGACGCCGCGCTGGCTGATAAAGATCTGACGCAGGTCATCACCGAAGATGATCGCTATGAGCTGGAGATGACCTTCTCTCGCGGTCTCTACAGCGGCTGGATGCATGGTGTGAATCATCAGGAACTCGTCGGCGCCATGTATGGTAAGAAGCGCGGCTACTACGTCGGCGTCGTGCGCAGCGTGCATCGCGATGCCGTGGAACTGGAGCAGGTGCCCGCGCATTTGAAGAATGGTGACGGCGTCGTCTTTGAGAACCTCAAGAATACCAACGAAGAGCAGGGCGGACGCATCTACGGGATGCGTGACAACTGGATCGAGTTTCAGCATGATCGTCTGCGTGCCGACTTGATTTGTCCCGGCATGAGAGTCTTTAAAACGGGCGATCAAGTGCTGGAGCAGCAACTGCGTCAAACTTTCGCTGGAGAGATCCCGATACGGAAGAAGAAGCGTCTCGATTTGATCGTCAGCGGCAGGGCAGGGGAGATGCTGGTCGTGACGGTCAAGGGGCAGGAGGTCAAGGTGGAGTCAAGCATGGCGCTGGAGGCAGCGCGGCAACGCCCGTTGAATGAGGAAGTCCTGCGCGCGCAGCTCGGTCGTCTTGGTGGCACCGAGTTTGAACTCGGTGATCTCGAATGCCAACTCGAGGGAGAGGTCATGCTGCCTGTCAGTGAACTCAATCGGATGAGACGGGCCTTGGTGGATGAATGCAGCCGCGTCCCCCAGGGCGTGGTCGAGCAACCCAAGTCCCACACTCTCTGTAGCCGTGTCCGCCAGGACGTGGACTCCCAGACCCACGCTCTGGCGAGCGAGGCTACCTTGCACGTCCTCTGTCGCAGCTTCGATCAGATCGATGCCGCGCTGAGCAGTGGTGTCACCGAGCTGTATGTCGATTTCGAAGACATCCGTCTTTATGGTGATGCCGTGAAGCGTGTACGCGATCATGGAGCGGCGCGTATCTACCTAGCCACACCGCGCATTCAGAAGTCGAGCGAGGCAGGCTTCTTCAAGCTCATCTCACGCGCCGAGCCGCATGGCGTGCTGATCCGCAATCTCGGGGCCATTTCCTTTTTCAAAGACGAGGGCATTCCAGTGACAGGTGACTTCTCCCTGAATGTCGCCAATCCGCTCACGGCTGAGTTCTTGAAGCAGACCGGTATGGAGCGCCTGACGATCAGCTACGATCTGAATATCGAGCAGGTGCTCGACCTGCTGCATGGCGCGCAGCCGGAGTGGTTTGAAATCACTTTGCATCAGCACATGCCCATGTTTCACATGGAGCACTGCGTCTTCGCTGCCTTCCTGTCGAAAGGCACCGACTTCACCAACTGCGGACGCCCCTGTGACAAGCACCGCGTGCTGCTGCGTGACCGCGTCGGCATGGAGCATCCGCTGAAGGCCGATGTCGGCTGCCGAAACACGCTCTTCAATGCCGTGCCGCAGACGGGTGCGCAGTTCTTCAGTGGTCTCATGAAAGCAGGCCTCCGGCATTACCGCGTCGAGCTACTGGAACAGACTCGTGACGAAGCCACACGCACCATCCGCACCTATCAAGATCTGCTCGCCGGTCAGCGCGGTGGCGAGGACATCTGGCGCGATCTCAAAGCCCAATCCCAGCTCGGCGTCACCCGTGGCACGATGTCTGAAATGGTGTGATTTGTAGCACAACTTTCCTCCAACCTACGGTCTTGGCAGGCTGATCCTTTTCGTGCCATGATGTGACCATGCCGAATCCAGATATTCGTTCACGCTTTCTCCAATCCTTGGCGGCTGATAGCCAGTTTTATCAGCTCTTTGATCATTTGCCGGGGATCTCGTTCTTTGCCAAGAACAGCCGCTTTCAGATCGTCTGTGCCAACCGGCACTTTGTCGAAAGCCTGGGCTACAAGGTGGAGGCTGAGCTGATAGGGAAGGAGGACTTTGATATTTTCCCGCAGCGGTTGGCGGAGAATTTTCGTCGTGATGACGAGGAGGTTTTGAAAACGGGACAGGCACGGCTGAACATTGTGGAACTGTTTTTCAATCCACAGGGTATTCCTGACTGGTTCATCACCAACAAGATGCCGCTGCGGGACAAGCGCGGGCGGGTGATCGGGCTGATGGGCACGACACAGAGCTACGGGCAGGCTCTGCAGACGGTGCATCCGTATTTGCAGATTGATCGGGCGCTGGCGCACATCCGGGAAAATTTCCGCAAGCGACTGAGTGTGGAAGAGCTGGCGGCGACGGTGCATCTGAGCACGCGGCAACTGCACCGAAAGTTTGTGGAGACGTTTGGGTGCAGCCCGCAGGCTTTCATCATGAAGCTGCGAATCCAGGCGGGCTGCGAGGCTTTGCAGCATGAGGATTCGCAGATCAGTGGGGTGTCTGCCGAGCTGGGTTTTTTTGACCAGAGCAGTTTCACGCACCACTTCCACAAGCACATGGGGATGACGCCGCTGCGCTATCAGCGTCAGTTCAGGCTGG
>CAZOVY010000030.1:0-57780 GCA_964583255.1 uncultured Prosthecobacter sp. | reverse complement strand
ACAACGAGCCGGACTCACCCACCAACAAGGATGACAAAAAAGCCATGCGCAAAGCAGGCAAGAAAAAGGGCACCGAATAGTCAGAACTGCGGGAATTCCCTGTGAGCTACGAACGCGAACTCAAGGCCGCCATGCAGGAGTGGATGATGCTCCAGCGCGACTTCCTCCCACTTCCAGTGACGCCAACCGAAGGGCCTGGTGCCAAGAATAGCAAATACTAAACCAACTCCATCAATCCTATGAAATCACACTCCGCCCCCGTCATTGATCGTCGTCATTTCCTTCGCGGACTTGGCATTTCCCTCGCGCTGCCGGCTTTTGATAGCCTCAACGTTGGCTTTGCCGCTGCGGCTCCGAAGGCTGATCCGCGTCGCTTGATTTGCATTGGCAATCATCTCGGTTTCTGGCCGGGCGGCTTCTTTCCGACGGCGGAAGGGCGTGATTATGCGATCAGCCAGACGCTGGCTCCGTTGCAGGAGTATCGCTCGGACTTCACGGTTTTTTCGCACCTCGATCACGGCGTGAAGGGTGGGCATGGCGCGGTGCATGCGTTTCTCACGGGCGTGAAGAAAGAGGAGTCGCCAGGCTTTGCGGAGAAGAACATTTCGATTGATCAGGTGGCGGCGGAGCATGTCGGCGCGGCGACGAGGTATCCCTCGATCACAGCGGGGATCGGTGAAGGGACGGACATGTGCTGGAACCGCGCGGGTGTGCATCTTCCGCCGGTGAACAATCCGGCGCGTTTGTTTGAGGCGTTGTTTGTCGAGGCGACTGCGGATGAGAAAGCATCGGAGCGCGGATGCTTGTCGAACCGGGCGAGCGTGCTCGATGCTTTGCGCGAGTCAGCGAAGCTCATGGCGGGCAATCTGGATGCGGCGGACCGCAGCAAGCTGGATCAGTATTTGACCTCGGTGCGCGATGTGGAGCGTCGGTTGCAGATGTCCGATGCATGGCTGGACAAGCCGAAGCCGAAGTCGCCCATCGACGCGATCAAGGACGAGGAGCGGATGCAGATCGAAGAAATCCCGCTGTTCATGGATTTGATGACGCTGGCGCTACAAACGGACTCGACGCGCGTGGCGACCTTTGAAGTCCCACTCGGATTCCATACCAATGATCTCGATGTCGGAAGCTATCATGGACTGTCGCATCACAGCAAGCAGGAGGGTTTGCTTACCCAGCTCCAGACGGTGGAGAAGTATCTCATGACGCAGTTCGCGCACTTGCTCGGGAAATTGAAGGAAGCGGGATTGATGGACAGCACGCTTGTGGTGATCGGCACAGGCATGGGCAATGCCTCGAACCATTCAAATCGTGATTTGCCGGTGCTGCTCGCGCGGGGTGGCATCAAGCACCAGGGCCATCTCGTTTGCCCCGAGGAGGATCACAAGCGCATCCAGTTGTCCAATCTCTGGCTGTCCACGCTCCAGTGGTTTGGTGTCGAGCGTGAGCGCTTTGGACGCAGCACGGGGACGTTCTCACCGATGAAGATTGGCTGATTTATAATCAAAGAACTGAGTATCTCATTATTTGCCGTCCTTTATGAAGCTTTGCTTTATCGCCTTCTTTGTCGCCTCTTCATTCTCCATCGCAGGCCCGATGGATCAGTTTCTCACCTCCTACTGCATCAACTGCCACGGCGCTGAGAAACAAAAGGGAGATCGTCGTTTCGACGCACTCACGTCTGAGATCAAAACCCCAGACGATGCCTTGGTCTGGCAGGAGATTCTTGATCAGCTCAATCAGGGGGACATGCCGCCGAAGAAGGAGAAGCAGCCGCAGAAGCCGGAACTGCTCGCAACCGTGGATGCCATCACGCAATCCATCGCCGATGCCACGCAGCGCTTCAAAGGCACGGGAGCGCACACGGTGCTGCGTCGGCTCAACAGCTTTCAGTATCGCAACACCATCGGCGACCTGCTGGGGCTGAACGTCGCGGGATGGAATCCCAGCGCGGACTTTCCTGCCGAGGTCCGTGCCGATGGCTTCGACAACAATAGCGCGTCGCAGGTGACCTCCGGCATTTTGCTCGACCACTACTTTGTGGCAGCCGAGGAGGCCATCAATCGGGCGACCGCGTTTGGCGCGAAACCGGAGGTGAAGACCTACACGCAGAAGTCGCCCTTCTACTTTGAAAAGCGGAAAGCTGGTGACTTGCCGAAGATCTTCCAAACGGACCGATATCGTTGGGTGTCGGATAAAGGTTACGATGATCTCGTCGCGCGGTATTATCGCGGTGGGCACATCGGATTCGAGCCTCTGGGGCACGGCGGCGCACCGCAGAGCGGACGCTACACCATCCGTGTTCAGGCCGCAGCCATTGACCGCGAGAACCCCTATCCTTTCCTGACGGACATTCGCAGCGGCGATCCCATCACCCTTGAGCTCGCAGCGGTGACTCGCGGCGGCAGCGTCGAGAGCACGGGCAACGTCACCACGCAGCGCACGCTCGCGCTGGTGGAGATTACCAGCGACAAGCCGCAGTGGTTCGAGTGGACCGTTGATCTCGAACGCGGCGAAGAGCCCGAGGTGCGCTTCCGCAATGGCACGGTCAAGGCCAAGTCACTGGCGTTCAAGTTGGGCAGAAACGTCAAAGGACATCCCGAACTGGAAGCGATCGGAAAGCTGGGAAAGGGTGAGATCGCTCTGGCGATGCTCAAGGCCTATCGAGGCCCGAAGCTGCGCATTTGGGAAATACAGGTCGCAGGTCCGCGACTCGACCAATGGCCGACATCGGGTCACACCTTACTCTATGGCAAGCTCACGAAGGATCAGATCAACCGCGCTAACATCCCCGAGCGTTTGAAAGTCTTCGCTGAAGCCGCCTTCCGCCGTCCTTTGGCTCAGGGCGAGCTGTCACCCATCGGCAAGCTCATCAACGCAAAACTCGATGCCGGCATGAAGCCGCTGGATGCGCTGCAACTCGGCTTTCAAACCATCCTCTGCTCGCCAGCCTTCCTCCATGTGCATGAAGGCACCGGCAAGTTGAGCGACTTCGCGCTGGCATCACGCCTGTCGTATTTCTTCTGGTCGTCCATGCCAGACCAGAAGCTGATCCAGCTCGCCACTGCAGGCAAACTGCACGAGCACGCCACGCTCAGCGCACAAGTAGATCGCATGCTCGCTGATCCAAAATCACAACGCTTCGTGCAGAACTTCATCCGCCTCTGGCTCAACCTCGACCACATCGGCGAGATGCCGGTTTCAACCGATTTCGTCAGCTTCTTCCGCGACAACATCGACGCCGCCATGCGTGCCGAGACCGAGATGTTCTTCCGCCACATCCTCGACAAAAATCTGCCGCCACGCGAGTTCCTCGCCGCCAACTACACCTTCCTCAATCGCGAACTCGCCCTGCACTACGGCCTGCCGCCCGTCGAAGGCGTTCAACTCCGCCAAGTGTCGCTCCCCAAAGGCGAACGCGGCGGCCTGCTCACCCAGGCATCCTTCCTCACCGCTTCCGCGAATGGCGTGGACACCTCGCCCGTCGTGCGTGGCGTCTATGTGCAGCATAAACTCCTCGGCTACACGCCACCGCCACCGCCGCCCGACGTTCCGATCATCGAGCCCGATGCCAGCGGGGCCAAAACCATCCGCGAGCAACTCGCCATGCATCGCGAGAACGCCACCTGCGCCAGTTGCCATCACAAGATCGACCCCTTCGGCTTCGCGTTGGAGAACTTCAACGCCATCGGCGGCTGGCGCGAAAACTATTCTGGTGATCACAAGATCGACCCCAGCGGCGACCTCCCCACCGGCGAGAAGTTCCAAGGCGTGACCGACTTCCGCACCCTGCTCATCGCACGGCACGAGCAGTTCACTCACTCCCTCACCGAAAAGCTCCTCACCTACGCCCTCGGTCGCGCCCCCGAGTTCACCGACCGCACAGTGATTGACGGCATCGTCAAAGACATCTCCGCCAACCAAGGCGGCTTCAAGGATCTCGTCCGCGCCGTGGTGCTCAGTGATTCTTTTGGGAAGAATTGAGTTCATCTATCTCTTGTCTCAATCACCACGCTCATGAATATCGCCCGCCGTCTCTTTCTGAAATTCTCTCCGCTGATCATGTGGCGAGTCCCCTCGTTGCTAGCTGCCGAGTCCAAGCCGGAGTCGCTTTTTCTCGGACAAGGAACGATGTCGGGCGAAGTCACCGATTCAACCGTGCTGCTGCAAACACGTCTGACCCTGACTACGCAACTTAATGCTGACAGTGATCTGCCTGGATCTGCAGGCGTGGCGTGTTTTGAATGGAGCACGAAGGAAGACTTCAGCGAGGCACAGCGCACTGCGTTTCAAGCAGCGGCTGACAAGCATGACTTCATCGTGCGCGCTGAACTCACCGGCCTGAAGCCGAACACGATTTACCATTACCGCGCCTGCTATGGAGCGACGAAAGCGGCGGCTCAGGCGGGACCGAGTTGTTCGTTCAAAACCTTGGCCAGTGGCACCATCGATACGCCGGTGCGTTTCATTGTGGGCAGTTGCATGAACTACAACAAATTCATGCTCGGCAAAAAGGGCAAAGCCAGCGGCCCCGAAACAGCCACGGACGAGGACAAACGCCTCGGTTATCCATCCTTCGACTCGATGCTGAAACTGCGCCCGGATTTCTTTGTGGGCACGGGTGACATTGTTTATTACGACCACCCGCTGCGTGTGGCGAAGACCGTCCCGCAACTGCGTCAATGCTGGCACGAGCAGTTTCGGTTTCCGCGCATGATCGAGTTCTTCCGCCGCGTGCCGACCTATTGGTCAAAGGACGACCACGACTTCCGCTACAACGAGTCCGACAACTCCACCGACGATCTGCCGCTGCCAAAAACGGGTATCGACATGTTCCGCGAGCAGTTGCCCATGCTGACCGCCGACAGTGATAAGCCCACCTACCGCACGCATCGTGTCAGCAAGGATCTGCAAATCTGGCTCACCGAGGGACGCGACTATCGCTCACCCAACGAAATGGCCGACGGTCCCGATAAATCGATCTGGGGCACGGAGCAGCGCGAGTGGTTGAAGGCGACCCTGAAGGCCTGTGATGCTAAATGGAAGATCCTCATCTCGCCCACGCCAATGGTCGGACCCGATGACCTCAAGAAGATCGACAACCACGCCGATCTCCACGGCTTCCGCCATGAGGCGAATGCCTTCTTTGCCTGGCTGAAGGAGAACCAAATCGACAACCTCAAGCTCATCTGCGGCGACCGTCACTGGAAGTATCACAGCATTCATCCATCTGGCATCGAAGAGTTCGCCTGCGGTGCACTGAACGATGAAAACTCCCGCATGGGCGTCGCCCCCGGCGATCAAAAAGGCTCAGACCCACAAGCACTCGTCCGACAACTCTACACCTCCCCCACCCCAGAAGGCGGCTTCCTCCAAATCACCGCCGGGGATGAACTCGTCTTCGAGCATTTCGATTCGCGAGGGAAGAGCCTCTACCGCGTGGTGAGGTAGCATCTAAGCGCCCGGTTCGGGGGGAATGACACTCATACTCCATGCAGACGCTGATGCTGATATTCACCACTCAGCATTCGCTCCGCTACCGAAAAGCCTGCCGGTAAGCATTCGGTGTCTGCTGGTGCTTCTGGTGGAAGAAACGTGTGAGGCTTTTGGCATCGCCGAGACCGCATTCGACAGCGACGGCTTGAATCTTTAAGTCGGTGTCTTCGAGTAGCCGCTCGGCGCAGGCGAGGCGACAGCGGATGAGTTCATCACGCAGGGAGTTGCCAGTGGCGGCTTTGAAGCCGGTCTGGAGGGCGCGAACGGACATGGCGGCTTCACGAGCCAGGGTGCCGACATTGAGTGGCTCGGCGAAGTCTCGTCGGATACGGCGCACGGTGGCGGCGATGCGTTTGTCCGTGCAAACGAAAGCGGCGGTGCTCGCACGCTCGATGATGCCGTGCGGTGCGACGACGATGGGCGCATTGGGCGATGGTGTGCCTGACATCAAACGCTGAAGAAGCTCGGCAGCAGCGTATCCGATGCCGCGCAGATTGCTGTCCACCGAGGTGAGTGGCACGGGCGAGAGATTCACATCAGGCTGATGATTGTCGCAGCCCATAACCGCGACGTCTTCCGGCACGCGCAGGCCTGCATCGAGCGCGAGCCGGATGATCTGGGCTCCACAGCGATCGTCTTCGGCCATGATGGCGCATGGCTTGGGTAATTCTGTCAGTCTCCTGGCGAGGCGTGTCTCCCAGCCCTTTTCGCTGATCGATTTGTGAGTCTTGCTGTGCGGAAAATCGAGCATCGTCACTGCACAGTTTGCGTGGCTCATGGTGTGGAGAAAACCATCGCGCACGGCATTGCTGTCGGCAGCATCGAAACGGCGGTAGAAGGCGAAGTGCGGCCGGCCGAGGGTGAGCAGGTGCCGCGCACCGGTTTCGCCGAGAGCGGCGTAGTCGGGAATGACGAGCGGGTAGCGCGTCACTCTGCGGATGCGCAGGATTTGAACAACTGGACAACGAAAGCGCGCGAGACGCAGCGCGGTGTCGTCGTGCTCGATGGTGGCGATGATGCCATCAGGTCGCACGCCTTCCGGGAACCGCCCGGAGCGACGCATCATCGCATTCAACGCCCAGCGGTGCTCGCGGGCAAAGTCCACCACACCTTCAAGCAGATGCTCAATGTAGGGGTCGGTGATGAAGAGAATGCTGGGCACGCGCAGCATCATGCCACCGTGATGGTGAAGCGCACGATGAAAACTTGCGGAGTCGATCAACGGTAGAACGATGTCACGGCGGTGGCGCAACCTGCGCACTGTGATCTGCGGGTTTTCGCCGTCGGCATGCGGGTTGTTTCCTGTATAGCGCATTGTCACAGAGAACGTTGCGTTGTCTTTTGGATACATCTCTCCCGACCACGCATGACTTTAGCCAATCCAATAGACCTGCCTTCGGTGGAGCGATTGATGCTTGAGGCGTATGGGATTTCGGCGACGGCTCAGCGGCTGGTGGGCGAGTGCGATCTGAACTTTGCCATTCAGGCGGAGGGACGGCGGTATTTGCTGAAGGTGGCACGGGCGGAGGCTCCGCGGGAGGAGGTTGAGTTTCAAAACCGGGTGATGGAGTATCTCGCGTCACGATCAGCGGAACAGGTGCTGCTGGTTCAGCGGGTCCTGCCTGCGCTGTCTGGGCAAGTCATCGTCGAGGTTACTTCGGCATCAGGGGTTCGATTGGTTCGTGTGCTGAGCTTCCTGGAGGGGCGGATGCTGGCGGATGTGTCGCCGCATCATCGTGAGCTGCTCGAAAGCCTGGGAACAACGGTGGCTTGTGTGGACTCGGACCTTGAGGGGCTGTCGCATCCTTATGCGGGCCGTCCGTTCAAATGGAATCTGGCGCAGAGTGACGCCATGCTGCCCACGCTCGCGTGCATTCAGAATGAAAAGCATCGAGCGATGGCGGCGCGACATCTCGGTCACTTCGCGACTGTTTTGAAGCCACGACTGGCCGCGCTGCCTGAGTGCATCATTCACGGCGATGCCAACGACTACAATGTGGTGGTGTCGGGAACGGGTTACGAAGCGCGGGTGTCGGGATTGATTGATTTTGGCGATGCGATGCTCGCGCCGATGGTTTGTGGGCTCGCGATCACGCTGGCTTACGCGATGCTTGGCAAGTCCGACCCGCTGGCCGCGGCGGCGCATGTGGTCCGTGGGTATCATCGCGTGCGGCCGCTCGATGACCTCGAACTGGAGATGCTCTACCCGCTGGCGTTGACTCGCCTCGCGGTGAGCGTGACGAACAGCGCGAGTGAGAAGATGGCTCACCCTGAGAACGCCTACCTCACGATCTCGGAAGCGCCTGCGTGGGCGCTGCTGGAGCAACTGGACGCAGTTGATCCGCAACTGGCACATTTCGTTTTCCGCAACGCCTGTGGTCTGGAGCCTGTGCCGAATGGTGGACGCGTGCGCAACTGGCTGAAGGCCCATCAAGACGCCATCGGGCCTGTCGTTTCATACGGTCTTGGCCATGAGCCGCTGAAGGTGCTGGATCAAAGCGTCAGCAGTCCGACAGCAACGATGTCTGAGATCACCGTGGCCATCGGACGCTATGGTGAGCCGCGATGCAGATCAGACTGCGATGACGCTGCGGCCCTGGGCGAGCATGGCGTCGAGCATCGGACACTGCATCTGGGCATGGAGCTGTTTGTGCCGGCGGAATCACCCGTGATGGCTCCGTTGGCTGGAGTGGTGCACAGCGTTGAAGCTGGCTGTGTCATGCTTCAGCACACGGCCGATGATGGGAGGCCCATGACGTTCTGGACGCGCTACGGCGGCCTGCGCAGTGTGGTGCATGTGGGCCAGCACATTCAGCGAGGGCAGATATTGGGCAACGTGGCAGGTGAAGGCCACGGCAGTGCGCCACACGTGCATCTGCAAGTGATGAGCGACTTGCTCGACGTGCACGACGCGTTCCCGCGTTTCGTCAGACCAAGCGATGCCGTCGTGTGGATGAGTCTCTGCCCTGATCCGAACTTGATCGCGCAGATACCCGCCCAGCGATTCCCTGCGCCACGAATGGACAAGGCCACGATTCTTTTCAAAAGGCACCAGTGCATCGGCAGGAATCTCTCGATCTCCTTTCGCGAGCCGCTCAACATCACGCGTGGCCAGGGCCAATACCTGTATGATGAAAACGGGCAGCGCTATCTGGACTGCTATAACAATGTGCCGCATGTCGGTCACAGTCATCCGCATGTCGTGCGTGCCGCGCAGCAGCAGATGGCGGTGCTGACCACGAACACGCGCTACCTGCACGAGAACCTCGTGCGTTATGCCGAGCGGCTCACCGCCAAGCTGCCCCAGCCACTCTCCGTATGTTACTTTGTCTCGTCAGGCAGTGAAGCCACGGAGCTGGCGCTGCGTCTGGCTCAGGCTCACACGAAGAAGGGGGATCTGATCGTCTGTGATCATGCCTATCATGGCCACACCACCACGCTCATCGACATTTCGCCTTACAAGGCGGAGGGACCTGGTGGCGTGGGCTTGCCAGACTGGGTGCACAAAGTGCCGGTGCCGGACGACTATCGAGGACGCTACAAGCGCGGTGATGAAAAGGTGGGCGAATCTTATGCTGCGGATCTGGACGCGATCCTGGCTGACATCGAGCAAACGGGACGCGGTCTGCGTGGTTTTATCATCGAGTCCATTCCGAGTGTGGGCGGACAAATCGTGCTGCCTCAGGGCTACTTGCAGGCTGTTTATAGAAAGGTGCGCGCTGCGGGCGGTCTGTGCATCGCCGATGAAGTGCAGACGGGCTTTGGCCGTGTAGGCTCGCATTTCTGGGGCTTCGAGCATCAGGGTGTAGTCCCGGATATCGTGGCCATGGGCAAGCCAATCGGCAATGGCTTCCCTCTAGGTGCTGTCGTCACCACGCCTGAGATCGCCGCGTCGTTTGACAATGGCATGGAATACTTCGCCACGTTTGGCGGCAGTCCGGTTGCCTGTGCCGTGGGCATGGCGGTGCTGGATGTGATCGAAGCGGAAGGGCTGCAAAAGCACGCTCACCAGTTGGGCAATGAGTGGATGAATGGTCTGCGTTTGCTTCAGCAAAAACACGCGGTGATCGGCGATGTGCGTGGGCTCGGTCTGTTCAACGGCATCGAACTCGTGCGCGACCGCGAGACCCGTGAGCCTGCACCACAGCAGGCCGCGTATGTGGTGAATCGTTTGCGCGACTTCCGCATCCTCACCGGCACCGATGGTCCTCACCACAACGTGATCAAACTCCGCGGCCCGATGGTGATCTCGAAGCCCGATGTCGATGCCTTCTTGACCACCCTCGATCTCATTTTGAGTGAAGATGCCGCCACTGTCTGACAACCCATCCTCATGTCATCCCCAGCACTTCAAGCCCATCTCTGGCTGCGCGACGAAACCAAGCCCTTCGAACGCAGGACCGCGCTCACGCCCGCCAATGCTGCAAAGTTGATCGCCGCAGGATTTGCAGTGACCATCGAACGTTCAACCGTGCGCTGCTTCCCGGATGAGGACTACATCGCCGTCGGTGCCACCACGCAGCCCAGCGGCTCTTGGGTGAATGCGCCGCGCACTTGCATCATCATAGGCATCAAAGAACTGCCCGAGGACGACACGCCATTGGTCCATCCGCACATCTTTTTCGCCCATGCCTACAAAGGGCAGACGGGTTGGGAGAAGATCATCACTCGCTTCAAGCGTGGCGGCGGCACGTTGCTCGACCTGGAGTTCCTGGTGGATGATGCAGGTCGTCGCGTCGCTGCCTTTGGTCGCTGGGCGGGCTTCTCGGGTGCAGCGCTTGCCGTTGATATCTGGGCGCATCAGCAACTTCATGGCAGCACGCCTTTCCCGGAAGTGAAGCAGGTCAAAGACGAAACCGAACTGCTCGACGGACTGCGCTCACGCCTTGCCGCAGCCATTCAACGAACGAGCCGCTTCCCTCGCGCCATCATCATCGGAGCGCGGGGCCGATGCGGTGCAGGTGCCGCGGCCCTTTTTGAAAAGCTCCAGTTTCCCGCGTCCGATGTCTCGCTCTGGGATCTGTCCGAGACGGCAAAAGGCGGCCCCTTCAACGAGATCCTCGATCACGATCTCTTCGTGAACTGCGTCCTGATTCAGGGTGAGATGACGCCCTTTCTCACTCGCGACCTGTTGAAGCGCTCACGCAAGCTCAGCGTCATCAGCGACGTGAGCTGTGATCCCAACAGCCCGCACAATCCGATCCCGATCTATAATCGCGTCACCACCTTCAGCGATCCAACGATCCGCATCGACGAAGAGAACCTGCTCGATATCACCGCCATCGACCATCTCCCTTCATTGCTGCCACGCGAGAGCAGCGAGGACTACGGCGCACAGCTTCACCCGCACTTGCTCACAATTGGTGCTGGTGATCCGGTCTGGACCCGAGCGCGGCAACTTTATCAATCCTTCGAAGCCAAACTATGACAACACCAACGATACATTGGGTGGGAGCAGGTCTCTCATCAGGTCCCGGCATCATCCGACTCGCCAAGGCAGGTCGCCCTCTCGTGCTGTGGAATCGCACCGTCGAACGCGCCGAGGCCATCTTCTCCGGCCTCGCAATCCCGAGCACGACATCCATTCGAAAGTTCCTCGCCTCGGATCTAGCCGACGCCGTGAACGCTGGTGACATCGTCGTCTCCATGCTGCCCGCGACGATGCACTTGGAACTCGCGGCCATGTGCCTCGCCAGGAAGGCGCACCTCGTCACCACCAGCTACATCTCGGATGGTATGAAGCAACTCAACGACCAAGCCGCGGCTCTCGGTCTCTGCTTTGTCAATGAATGCGGGCTGGATCCAGGCATCGATCATGTCTTCGCCCACTTGCTGGTCAAAGCATGGAAAGAGTCGAGCACCTTCGATCACAGCGCGGCGCTCCACTTTAGCTCCTACTGCGGCGGCGTGCCCAGGCAGCCGAACGATTTCAAATACAAGTTCTCGTGGTCGCCAGCAGGCGTCCTGCGTGCCCTCACCAATCGAGCCCGCTTCATCGAAGAGGGCCATGAAGCCTTCAGCGAGCGGGCTTGGGAAGCCGTCAAGAATCTCGTCATTCGCGGCGAAGAGTTCGAAGTGTATCCGAACCGCGACTCCGTGCGTTACGTGGCTGAATACGGTTTTGAAAAGACCTGGAACGTGCAGAGCTTCGTGCGCGGCACGATTCGCCTCGGCGGATGGAAACAAGCCTGGACACCCATTTTCGCGCAGATTCCGACGGCTTCGAATGAGAAGATCGAAGCCATGGGGGCCGAGCTTTGGAGCCAGCACGCCTATGCGGAGGGCGAACAAGATCGCGTGGTGCTCTACGTCAACCTCACCGCGCAAAAGGATGGGAAGAACACCTTCGACCAAACCTTCTTCATCGATGACTCCGGCTCCGGCCGCGATACCTCCATGGCCAAGCTCGTGTCCTGGTCAGCAGCCTTTGCCATCGAAGCCCTGACCGCAGGCCGCACCAAGCCAGGCGTCACCGGTGCTCCTCACGAGCCCTCTGAAATGAACCTCTGGCTGAAGAACCTCCGATCCGCGGGCGTTCAGATTTACAGCTAAAACACACACCCCAGACAACAGCGCATTCTCACCGTCGGAGTGCGCGAAGTCACCACTGGAGTCTATCGACCCGCTCCACCACTCTGCTACCCTTGACCCATGATGAAACGCTTCAACACCACTCTCGCAATCGCACTGCTCGGCACGTTCGCCATTTCAGCGGTCGCGCAAAAGCCTGAACCCATCAAGACCGAGGTGAAGGAGGGACCAACCATTGCAACAGGTCCGATTGACAAAGACGCCAATTTCACCGCAGTGGCCCAGCGGTTCCAAGCCGACTTCGGACTCGCGCTCAAGTTGGCGGTCACTGATGACCCGGTGTTTGCGAAGAACTATGTGGTGACCGCCTTGAAGCCCGAGCACTTGGACAACGTGCTGCAAATCCTTACCTGGATGGAAGCGGAATTGAAGCGCTATCCATCAGGGTTCGTGAAGAAGCACAGCCCCAAGAATCTGGTGCTCGCGAACACCTACATCTCCAAGACAGCCAAAGGCCCTGCGCTGACTTATTCGCCGACGCTCATCGCGGAGAAAGCCAGTGACTCGATCCTTGTGACCGTGCCGACGATGATGACGCCGACCATAGAAATTCTTGGCCGAGGCTACCTGCATCAGATGCTTTTCACCAACATCTTAGCGAAGGTGAAGGACGCAGATTCACCCATCAATCTGGCGCACTGGAAAACACTGGAGTCCGATGACTCAAAGCTCGAAACCATACCCGCTAAAAGTCTCGTCAAGTCGAGCAATGGCCGCGAAGGCCTCTACAAGATACTTTGGGATGCCTGGGAGCTCAACGAGCTGACCAATATTGCCAAGACCGACCCCAAAGCTAAACAACGCATCAACCTCGTGAAAGGGTTGATGACGTCACTCGATCCGCAGTTCGACGAAGCCTTTTGGACCGCTCTAGCTGTCGTACCGGAGGATCAGCGCACGATTTGTCTCAATGATCTGACCGACACCCAAAGCAATGCCAAGATCAAGTCCGACCCCGAGATCCAAAGCGACATCAGCAAGCTGGAGAAGCAGTGGGGTTTCAAAGTGCTGTGGGAGCCCGGCTCTGCCGCACCACCGATGCCAGTGAAGGTGCGGCTCGAATACTCCTACTTCACCGACAAGAAACTGAACGAGTTCAAAGCGTTCATCCGCATGTGCCGCGAGCAGTTGGAAATCTATCCCGAGCCGATCACCAAGCGACTCAACGTCAAAAACCTCTACATGCTAGACACCTTCAATTTCCGAGGTGCCGGTGTCGCAGGCCAAGGCATGAGCTGGCTGCCCCAAGCTTCATTCGCTTATGGCCTTCGCACCTTTGATCCAGCGGTGGTCAAATCCATGGACTTCCTCCGCCGCACCATTCACCACGAGGTGTTGCACTTGATGGACCGAGCCTTTTCCAAAGAAGGCGGCCCCATTTACGGCTCCAATTGGGACAGCCTCAATCAAGAGGGCTTCCACTACAAAATCGGCAGCCCTGGCGCTCTAAATAGCCCCAGCCAACTCCGCTTCTACAAAGACAACACCAAGTGGCAGGGCTTTGCCGAACCCTATGGCATGAATATCGCCACCGACGACCGTGCCACCCTCTACGGTCGCCTGATGACCGCCCACCTCGCCGATGAAGGTCGCGGTGATCAACCCTTCCTCGAGAAGCTCAAAACCGACCCGATCCTCAAAGCGAAAGCGGATCGCCTCATCGAATTTTTCCAACTCCTCAAACGCGATCTGGCCATTTCAGAGACGAGTCCGCTGTATTCGCAACTTGAAGGTGCGCGCCCTCACGCTGTACGTTGACCACAGGGCAGTATCCACAGCGCTGGCGCATCCACTCCTACCTCAACAACCGTGCCGACAATGAGCGTCGCGGTTCTTGATCCGAAAGCGCCGACACTTGCCCGAATTCTTCACCAAAACGGCTACGCCACCGGCCACTTCGGCAAATGGCATTTCGGCGGCCAGCGCGATGTCGATGATGCGCCTCCGATCACGGCGTATAGCTTTGACGAATCGCTCACCAACTTCGAAGACATGGAACCAAAGCTCCTGCCTCTCACCATGAGACCCGGAGACACACAACCCGGCAAAATCTGGGATGATGCCGAGCGCCTTGGCAAACCGGTGACGTGGATGCAACGCTCCAAGATCACCAGCGGCTTAATTGATGCCGCGATTCCCTTCATCGACAAAGCAGCCGCAGCCAAGAAGCCATTCTTCGTCAATCTCTGGCCCGATGACGTGCATGGTCCATGGCGGCCTCCGGTGGAAAAATGGGCCGAGGGCAAACGCGGCATCTATCTCGCCGTCTTGGAAGAAATGGATCGGCAATTCGGCCAACTCTTCGACCACATCCGCTCCAATCCCGAACTCCGCGACAACACACTTCTGCTCATCTGCTCCGATAATGGCCCCGAACCCGGCGCAGGCAGCGCGGGGCCATTTCGAGGTAGCAAGACGACTCTCTACGAGGGCGGCACAAGATCTCCGCTCATTGTATGGGCTCCCGGTTTGAATGACAAAACCAAAGCAGGCTCCGTGAACACGACATCCATCTTCGCTGCCTTCGACATCGCTCCTTTCCATCGCCAAGATCGCAGCCAAAGACATCGCCTTCGACGGCGAAAACATCTCGCCCGCTCTTCTCGGCCAAAACGATGTCACTCGCGCTGCCCCCATCTTCTGGCGTCGCCCACCAGATCGCAAAACCGCTTCCGCCACGCTCAAGGAGCTTCTTCCCGACCTCGCCATGCGTGAGGGCAACTGGAAGCTCCTCTGCGACTACGATGGCACCAAACCCCAACTCTACGACCTCGCCAAAGATCGCGCTGAAACCACGAACCTCGCCGCGCAGCACACCGAACGTGTTGCGGCCATGAGTAAAGCCTTGCTCACCTGGCATCAATCCATGCCACCAGACAACGGCCCTGCGCTTGGAGCACAAGAGCTGAAGCCGGAGGCCAAACAGAAGCATTGAATGAATCGCCGTCACATTTCGTTCCCAATCATCATGAAGCAGCTGCTCATCTTACTTTCATCATTTTGCATTCTGCATTCGTCCTTCGCGGCTCCGCCAAACATCCTTTACATCCTCGCCGATGACATGGGCTTCTCCGATGTCGGCTGCTATGGCAGCGAGATCGAGACGCCGAATCTTGACGCGTTGGCGAAGGGCGGCATTCGCTTCACGCAGTTTTATAACACCGCTCGCTGCTGCCCCACGCGTGCGGCTCTGCTCACAGGACTGTATCCGCATCAGGCGGGAATTGGACACATGATGGAGGATCGGAAGCTCGAAGGCTACACGGGCAACTTGAACAAAAGCTGCGTCACCATCGCTGAGGCGCTCAAGCCTGCGGGCTATAAGAGTTACGTCGTCGGCAAGTGGCACGTCACGAATGTCACTCATCCGAAGACCGATACCGATAAGTTCAACTGGCCACTCCAGCGCGGCTTTGATCGCTTCTACGGCACCATTCATGGCGCGGGCAGCTTCTTTGATCCAAACACACTCACCCGCGACAACCAATACATCTCGCCCTTCGCCGATCCTGAGTATCCGGCCGACGATTACTACTACACCGATGCCATCAGCGATCACGCATCGCGTTTCGTTCGTGAGCATGACAAAACGAAGCCCTTCTTCCTTTACGTGGCCTATACCGCCGCTCATTGGCCGATGCACGCGAAGACCCAAGACATCGCGAAATACAAAGGCTGCTACGCCGCCGGTTACGAAGCGGTGCGGAAGGCACGCTATGAAAAAATGCTCAAGGAGGGCGTTATCACTAAGACCAACTCGACGCCTTGGTCGTTGCCGCCCGACATGGGCGAAAAGGAATTCTGGGAATGGGATCAGCGGAATATGGAGGTCTTCGCCGCGATGGTGGACAACATGGACCAAGGCATCGGCCGCATCGTGAAGGCACTCAAAGAGTCTGGGCAGTATGAGAACACGCTCATCTGTTTCCTCCAGGACAACGGCGGCTGCGCTGAGAACATGGGACGCGTTGGCAAAGGCGCATCGCGTGCCGAGACGGCCTCGCTACCACCTTTGGGCAAGGATTACCTCCAGCCCGACATGATCCCAAAGCAAACGCGCGATGGCTTCCCCATGCGCCAAGGCAAGGGCGTCATGGCTGGCGCTGGCGACACCTACATCGGTTACGGCGAGGCTTGGGCCACGGTATCGAACACCCCCTTTCGCAAACACAAACACTGGGTCCACGAAGGCGGCATCAGCACGCCACTCATTGCGCATTGGCCAGCAGGCATCACACGCCAAGGCGAACTCGAAGCCACGCCCGGTCATCTCATCGACCTCATGGCCACCGCGGTCGAACTTTCGAAGACGACTTATCCTGCCAACGTGAAGCCGATGGAAGGCCGCAGCCTCGCGCCGCTCTTCACTGGTGGTAAAATCGAGCGCGAAGCCATCTACTGGGAGCATGAAGGCAACCGTGCCGTGCGGATGGGCGACTGGAAACTCGTCGCTGAGCACGCCAAGTCCTGGGAACTCTACAAAATCGCCCAGGACCGCTCCGAGCAGCACGATCTCTGCCAGCAAGAGCCCGAGCGCGTGAAGCAAATGACCGCCATGTATGATGCGTATGCCAAACGCGCCAACGTCGAGCCTTGGGAAAAAGTGATCCCGAAAGCGCAGCCCAAAGCGGGGAAGGGGAAGCAGGGTAAAACAAAGGCTCAAAAGTAGTCCGTCATCCTCGCATGAAGCTCCTTTGTCTTGGTCTTTGCCTTCTTGCCTCTGCAGTCCACGGAGCGGACTTTCGCGCTTTGCTCGATGCGCATTGTCTCGAATGCCACGATAGCGATGCCAAGAAGGGTGGTCTCGATCTGTCACGGTTCACGGACGAAGCGGCGGTGATGAAGGACCGTGAGATCTGGCGCAGCGTGTATGAGAAGATCGAGTCGCATCAGATGCCGCCACCGAAGCAGACGTCGCAACCGACCGAGGTGCAGCGTCAGGAGTTGATGACGTGGATCATGGACATCGCCGCGCGGCCTGATCCCGAGCTTGGCGTGGTCGATCCAGGGAATCCGGTGCTTCGGCGGCTGACGCGTCTCGAATACAACAACACCATCCGCGATCTCTTTGGATTGCAGATGGATGTGTTCATGTTCCCGGAGCGGCTGCCGCTTTCGAGCAAAGCCTACTTTCAGCCTGCGAGCGGCAGGATGGGCGACAGCATCAATGTGCCGGTGCGTGAGTATGGACTGAAGTATCCGGTTCTTTTGCCTGAGCTCGGTCTGCCGGGTGAAAATCGAGCCGAGCACGGCTTCCGCAATCGCGGCGAGGCCATGAACCTCTCGCCCATGTTGCTGGAGCAGTATCTCGCTGCGGCACGCGAGATCGTGGAGTCTCCCAAGTTGCCGCAACTCAGCAGCGTCTTCCGCGCACTCATTCATGATCCTTCGCAGCCGATGAAGGCCGAATCCGTCATTGAGGACGGCGAGGCGAACACTTGGACTGCGGCGAAGGAGTTCGCGCCTCATTTGAATCTGCCCTTTCAGGCCAAGAAGGGTGATGTGGTGACGCTGGATTACCAATTCCGCTTCGCCATGCAAACCGCAGTGGCGGATGGCACGGGAGGCGTTTGGGATGCGACGGGTCGCAGCATGGTCGTGAAGGCGGGAGAGCCGATTCGAGTGCGTTTTGGCTCCAAAACACTCCGCATCATCGCAAACGAGGATGTGTGGGTGGCTGGATTTTCCACCGCAGGAGAGACTTCCGGCGAATCGCTCTTCACCCATCACGAGAAGCAGAAAAAAGTTCTCACGCTCGACTTGGCCATCGAGGGCGGCGTCAGCGGCGAAGGCATCACCGAACTGGCTTTGTGCGCGTTGAGTCGTGACAAAGAATCTGGCAGCATCGAAATGACCGCGACCTTTAGCGGCGGTGGCACTGCACGACTTTCGCATGATCTCATCACTGGCGGCGGGAAGGGAAATACGTTCTTCGCCTTCCGTGCACCAAAGAACGAGCACATCGTTGGTTTGCGGCTGGATGGATCGAAGTTCAGCGGCAACTACGCGCTCTATGACGATCTCGCCTTCCTGACGGATGGAGCCACGGTCGTCGCCACGACGCCGGTGGCTGAAACAGAGAAGAAAATGTCAGATCGCGAGAAACGATCTGTCGCCCATGAACGACTGGCGGGTTTCCTCACGCGTGCTTTTCGTCGCCCGGTTGATGAGAAGACGGTCTCGCGTTATGTCGAGGTCTTCGATGATGCGCTCGATCGTGATCTGCCTTTTGAAGGGGCGATGAAGGCCGCGCTAGCCGCTGCGATGACTTCACCGGAGTTTTTATACATCACCGAGGCTGGAACCGGGCGCGGCAGTGTGAAGCCGCTGGCCGATCACGAACTCGCCACACGGCTGGCCTACTTCCTGTGGTCCGCTCCTCCAGATGATGAACTACTCAGTGCTGGCCTCAGCGATCTCGCTGTGCTCGAAGCCCAAACCCGCCGCCTGATGCGAGATCCGCGTGCCCGCGAGTTGAGCGAATCCTTTGCCACACAGTGGCTGCGACTGGATCAGCTCATGACGGCCAAACCCGATCCCAAACTCTTCAAAGGCTTCTACAGCGGTCCGCAGGGGAAGGTCACTCTGCATGGCTCCATGCTCGTGGAGGCTCTGCTGCTGTTTGAGACCGTGCTCGTCGAGGATCGCAGCATTCTCGATCTGCTCGCTGCCGACTATACTTGGCTCAATGCACGCCTTGCCAAACTCTACGACATCGACGTGGCCGCGCTCGCTGGCAAAAACGGCAACAGCAACGTGCTCATCGATGCCAAACAGAACTCTCAGTGGCTTCGTGTGGCACTGAAGGACAAGCGGCGCGGAGGCTACATGACCATGGCGGGACCGCTCACCGTCACCTCGCTGCCATTGCGCACCAGTCCGGTGAAACGCGGCGCCTGGTTGTTGGAGACCCTTTTCAATCGACCGCCGCAGGAACCGAAGATCGCCTTTGCACTCAAAGACGAACCACAGTCCCGCAACGCACCACAAACCGTCCGCGAGCGCTTTGAACAACACCGCGATAAACCCGCGTGCTATTCGTGCCATGTGCGCCTCGATCCTCCCGGCTTCGCCTTGGAGCGCTTCGATGCCATCGGTTCCTGGCGCGACAAGGATGGCACCCAGCCTGTCGATGCCCGTGCGGAGTGGAACGGCACGCCCTTTAATGGTCCTGCTGAATACAAAGCGATCCTCGCGGCGAATCCGCACGAGTTCACACGCGGATTCATCGAGCATTTGCTGAGCTACGCGCTTGGCAGACCGCTGGAGGTCTATGACATGCCGGTGGTCGCGCAGATCGAGGATGCGGCGAAAGCGGATGGATGGAAGTTCAGCCGTGTGATCGTCGAGATCGTGAAATCGTATCCATTCACCCATGTCCGCCAATAGCGATGCTCACTTCACAAGCCATCACTAAACTCGCGGAACGCCCGCACCTCTTCCTCAGTCGCTACACCAGCCACGATGTGACCCGCGAGACTGCGAATGACGAAGGCTTGCTCGGCGGGCAGACTCAAAGCTCTGACCACATCTCGCATGACGGCTGCAAACGTGTTTCCATTGTAAAAGCAGAAGGGAGCCATGCGATGACAGCGTCGGCAAAGATCAGCAGCTTCATTCAGGCTCATGCTCTCATCGTGCCGACTCTCCCAGAGTGCTTGCGTCGCGGCATGGCCATCCGACGTTGGCTTATGCAGCGCATTCTTGGCTGCGCAAAGCATCGCGTTCTGAGCCGTGATAAAAGCCCAGGAATAGTCTGCGAGCCAAGATCGCTTCATAGTTCACTTGGCTTCTTTTTTCTGCGCCGCCTTGATCTGCTTCAACTCTTCAACGCCTGCGCTCTTCAGGAAACCCTGGCCTGTCTTTGCATAAACAGGTTCAGCCGCGAAACGATCTTGGATAGCCAGCGCATCTGCCAGCACTCTTTGAAAGATGGGGTCATTCAGCAGCTTGGGATCGATAGTCGTACTCATGGCTCATTTATAACCTCCCGCGTCATTTCTCGCAACCCTCACCTCCACGAATGAACCGCCGTCATTTCCTCCGCGCCGCTGGCGTCACCATGGGGCTTCCGTTCTTCGAGAGTCTCGCCAAGGCCGCTGCGCCCGCGCCACAACGTTTCGCCTTCATCTACACGCCGAATGGCTACAACCAGGCCTCTTTTCTACCGAAGACGAAAGGGCTGAACTGGGAGCTGACACCCACGCTGGAGCCATTGGCAGGAGTGAAAAACGACATCACGCTGATCACTGGCCTAGACCGGCAGTTTGTCGGCGGCACGGGGGTGCATGCGCAGTGTGGCTCATGCTGGCTGACCTCCTCGGCACCTCAGGAGACGCTGGATGGCGGCTTTCCGACGAATACAACGCTGGATCAAATCATCGCGCGGCAGATCGGTGCGGATTCTCTGCTACCGTCGCTAGAACTGAGCACGAATGACTTCACGGACAACAAGGAGACACGCTACTACGAGAGCATTTCATGGTATGCGCCAGGTTACGCGGCGAATGTGGAGAAGAACCCGCGCACGGTCTTCCAGCGCCTCTTTGGCAAACCCGATGCCGATGCCACCCGCAGCGTGCTCGATGCCGTGATGGCCGATGCCAAAGCCCTGAGTGCCCGCCTGGGTCGCGATGATCAGGAAAAGTTGGGCGAGTATCTCGAAAGCGTGCGAGCCACCGAAAAGCGCATCCAGAAGGCCGAGCAGATCGCCAAACAGATTCGCAAGCCGACGCTGGCCGAGCCTGCTGGCATCCCCGAATCACGCGGCGACTACCTGCGGCTTCAAGCGGAGCTGTTCGTGCTCGCCTTTCAAAACGATCTCACCTGCGTGGCCACGCTGGTCATTGATCCCGAGCGCTGGGATTCTCCACGCATGTTTCACGGTCTCTTCGACAAGCCACAGAATCACCACGTCCTCACGCATACGAAAGGTGATGAAGCCAAGGCCGCTGTGGCAAAGATCGATCGCTTTCACGTCGAATTCTACGCTCACGTCGTCCAACGCCTCAAAGCCACCGGTCTCCTCGATAGCACCACCCTCGTCATGGGCAGTGGCATTAGCGATGGCGACCAGCACAACTACGCCGACCTCGAAGTCCTCATCACCGGAGGCAACTGGAAGCGCGGCCATTTTCACTACGAAGGCAAACGCCCGCTCGCCGATCTGTGGCTCACCATGGCGCAGAGTGCCGGCGTGAAACAGGAACGCTTTGCAGACAGCACCGGAACCCTTACAGAACTGGCATGAGATTCATCGCGCTATTGCTCTTCAGCCAGGCTGCCCTCGCGGAGATGCCGCCACGGGTCGTTCTTGAGCGTTATTGCGTGAGTTGTCATGACGCAGATGCGAAGAAGGGCGACCTTGATCTCGAATCGATGCTTGGCGATGACATCGCAAAGAATCCTGAAACATGGGAGGTCGTGGTTAAACAGCTCACCGCCCGCCACATGCCGCCCATCGGCAAGAAGCGGCCGGATGATGCTGGCTATGCTGAAGTGGTGGCCAAGCTGTCGACCGAGTTGGATAAACAGCCGCCGAATCCGGGCCATGCGCCGACCCTGCGCCGCCTCACGCGTGTGGAGTATCAGAATGCCGTGCGTGATCTGCTGGCGGTTGAGTTTGATGCGAAGTCTGCTTTTCCGACTGACGAAATCAGTCATGGCTTCGACAACATCACCGTTGGCGATTTGCCGCCCGCGTTGCTGGATCGCTACATCACTGCGGCGCAGAAGATCGCGCGTCAGGCGGTTGGCACTTCGGACAAGCCGGAGATCAACAGCGTCCGCGTGAAGTCCGACATCACGCAGGAGTATCATGTGCCGGGACTGCCGCTTGGCACTCGCGGCGGCGTGCTGATTCCGCAGGTGTTTTCGCGTGAAGGCGACTACGACGTGCAAATCCGCCTGCAACGTGATCGCAACGAGCAGGTCGAGGGTATGAATGGCCCGCATGATCTGCAAATCCTGCTGAATCGCGAGGTGAAGAGCGAGTTCACGATCAAGCCAGCGAAGGACAAGAACTACGAGAAAATCGACGCACATCTCAAAGCGCGGCTGCACATTCCCGCAGGCCTGCATGACGTTGGCGTGACCTTCCTGCCCAAGGGATCGCCCGTGCTGGAGCGCCTGCGGCAGCCTTACAAAGCCAGCTTCAACCTGCATCGTCATCCCCGCCTATCGCCCGCCGTTTATCAGGTGACGATCACGGGGCCCTATGATGCTAAAGGCGCAGGCGACACACCCAGCCGTCACTTGCTTTTCGGCAATGGCTCCACCGATGCCAAAGCGGTGCTTGCTCCGATCTTGCGCCGTGCGTGGCGTCGTCCGGTGACGGATGAAGATCTCGCGAGAGTGCTGCCTTTCGTGAAGGAAGCGAAGGACTTTGAAGCGGGCATCGAATCCGCTCTAGCGGCCATTTTGGTCAGCCGTGAGTTCCTGTTTCGCACGGAGACGAAGCTCGATGATGCCGCGCTCGCATCGCGCTTGTCGTTCTTCCTTTGGAGCAGCATTCCAGACGATGAACTGCTCTCGCAGCATCCGCTCAATGTCGAAGCCCAGGCCCGGCGGATGCTGCGCGATCCGCGAGCGGAGGCGCTGGTGACGAACTTTGCCGATCAATGGCTGTATCTGCGCAATCTCGATGCCATCACACCCGATGCGCGGTTGTTTCCCGACTTCGATCACAATCTGCGCGAGTCGCTGCGCATGGAGACGAGCCTGCTCTTCGATGACATGGTGAAAAACGACCGCAGCGTGCTCGACCTCCTGCGCACGGATCGCACTTGGCTCAACGAACGCCTCGCCGCGCACTACGGCATCCCGCACATTTTTGGAGATCGCTTCCGCGAGGTGAAACTGGAGCCTGAGTGGCAGCGCGGTGGTCTTTTACGCAATGGCAGCATCTTGACCGTGACCTCGTATGCCACGCGCACCTCGCCAGTAATTCGCGGGCACTGGATCTTGAAGAATCTGCTCGCCTCTGAGCCGCCGCCTCCACCGCCGAATGTGCCCGCACTTGATGGCGTGATCTCCGAGTCATTGCCCATCCGCGAGCGCCTCGCCAAGCATCGCGAGATGGCCGCTTGCGCGAGTTGCCACAATCTCATGGACCCCGTGGGCTTCGCTCTGGAAAACTACGACGCCATTGGTCGCTGGCACGCTGAGGCCGACTCACGCGGCGGGTTCGCCGATGGCAGTGTGTTCGTAGGTGTGGCTGGCCTGGAAGACGTGTTGCTAAAGCGCCCCGAACTTTTTGTCACCGCCCTTACCGAGAAACTCATGACCTATGCCCTTGGACGTGGCTTGGAGTCCAGCGATGCACCTGCTGTGCGAAAGATTGTCAAACGAGCCAAAGAGCACGATTGGAAGTTCTCTGAAATCATTGTCGGCATCGTGACCAGTGTTCCGTTTACCATGAAATCCTCCGCACCATGAGCACCTTCACCACACGCAAGTCTCTCTCTCGTCGCACTTTGCTGCGCGGCGTCGGCGCTACGCTATCGCTGCCGTTTCTGGATGCGATGGTGCCTGCTGCCACCGCTGCATCGCGCACGGTGCAGCCAGCCAAGCGGCTCAGTTATGTGTTTATTCCCATGGGCTGCGATCAGTCGCGCTGGACGCCTGGGAGCAAGGACACGCTCGATAAACTTTCGCCGATCCTGAAGTCGCTCGATCCGGTGAAACAGCACTGCACCGTTGTTTCCAATCTCGAACTCGAGCCCGCGTATCCCGGCACGCACGCGACCTCCAATGCGAGCTTCCTCAGTGCCGCCCGTGTGAAGCACACCGAGAGCAGCGACTACTACAACGGCACCACGGCGGATCAGATCGCGGCGAAGGCCATTGGTCAGCAGACGCAGCTTCCGTCACTGGAACTCGCGATGGATCTGATGCAAGTCGTCGGCCAGTGCGACAACGGTTTCGCCTGCGTGTATCAGAACAACCTCTCCTGGTCTTCGCCCACCACGCCGTTGCCCGCCGAGGCGCATCCTCGGCTCGTTTTTGAGCAACTCTTTGGCGATGGCGGCAGCAAAGCAGATCGGCAGGCTGCATTGAAGCGCCGCGCCAGCCTGCTCGACTTCGTCAAAGACGACATGACCCGTCTCGCGAAACAACTCGGCCCGCAGGATCGTGATCGCGTGAATCACTACCTCGACAGCATCCGCGAAGTCGAACGTCGCATCGAAAAAGCCGCTGCCGCCGTTGCTGAAAACGAGTTGCCTGACCTGTCCCGCCCCACCGGCGTGCCTGCCAGTTATGCCGAACACGCACGGCTCATGTTTGATCTTCAACTCCTCGCCATGCAGGGCGATGTCACCCGCGTCATCACCTTCCAGCTCGCCCGCGAGACCAGCAACCGCAGCTACACCGAGATCGGTGTCAGCGAGCCGCACCACCCGCTCTCGCATCACGGCAACGACCCCGCGAAAATCGAGCGTATGTCGAAGATCAACGCCTTTCACGTCAGCCTCTTCGCCGAATACCTCGCCAAGCTCGCCGCCACCAAAGAAGGCGATGGCACGCTGCTCGACAACAGCCTGCTCCTTTACGGCAGCGGCATGGGCAACCCGAACGTCCACGACCACACGAACCTTCCCATCATCGTCGCTGGTGGAGCCAATGCCGGAGTGAAAGGCAACCGCCACCTCCGCAGCGAAAAGACCATTCCGCTGGCCAACCTTCATCTCACGCTGCTGGATAAAGCGGGCGTGAAGCTGGAGAAGTTCGGGGATAGCAGTGGAATCATCGAAGTGCTCTGAGACATGACATGAGTGCTGTTCTTCTGGTTCTACCCGATGCTGCTTTCGACATTGCAGGTCGAGGCACGGTATTTCTCACCGGCATTTCTGCAGACAAAGAGTGCCCGGTGAAGCCACATGAGGAGATTTTGCTTCAAACTCCTTCGGGCCATACTTTTCATGCCATCGTCCAAGCCGTTGAGTTTGTTTTGCTTAAAGCTTCAAAGGAGCAGTTTGGTATCTTGATTGCACAATGTGAGGCCCAAACATCGCAATTGGTCGCTGGAACGAAGGTCTATCGTGTTACGACCTCCTTAACACCCGCGCCTTCAACATCGGAATGATCTTCGTCATGGCCCCAAAGTGCATCGCCATTATAATCTTCTCTGCCACCTACCTCGCGGCGGACGATCTGCCCACGGACGCTGAAAAGCAGGACTGGCCCGCAGTTTCGGCACAAATTAGCGCCAAAGCCGATCTCAACACTGCGCAGGCCGATGGCACCACGGCGTTGCATTGGGCGGCCTACCATGACAAGGCGGACATCGTCACTCAATTGCTCGCAGCAGGCGCAAAGGCGGATGCGGCGAATCGCTATGGCATCACCCCCTTGTTGCTCGCTTGCCAAAACGGCGGCGAAGAGATCGTGCGGTCGCTTTTGAATGCGGGTGCGGATGCCAACGCGAAGCAGCGCGGTGGTGAGACGGCGCTGATGATTGCCTCGCGCACCGGCAAACCTGGCGCGGTGAAGGCTTTGCTTGAAAAAAACGCGAAGGTTGATGCGGAGGATCGCGAAGACCAGACAGCGCTCATGTGGGCCGCAGCGGAAGGACACGCGGAGGTGCTCGAGTTGCTCATTCAAAAGGGAGCAGACGTGAATCATCGACTAAGATCAGGCTTTACCGCGCTGCTCTTCGCCGCACGAGAGGGAAGAGCCGCTGCGGTGCGAATGCTGCTCGAGCACGGCGCGGACGTGAAGGATACCATTGTCACGGAAGAAAAAGCGGGAGGCCGTGACGCGCCGAATGGCACCAGCGCGGTGCTTTTGGCGATGGAGAACGGCCACTTCGAGCTGACGATGGAGATCATCAAAGCAGGCGCTGATCCGAACGACATCCGCAGCGGCTTTACCGCCCTTCATGCGCTCACCTGGGTGCGCAAACCTCCGCATGGCGATGATGAATCCGGCCAGCCACCGCCGGACACGCATGGCAAGCTCACCAGCCTGGACTTCATCCGCGAGATCGTGAAAGCAGGTGCCAATCCGAACTCGTTGCTCGGCCCCGAGGCCAAAGCGAAGGGATTTGGCGCGATCAGCTTCAACAAAGCCACGCCCTTCCTCCTCGCTAGCCGAAACGCCGATCTGCCGATGATGAAACTTCTCGTCGAACTCGGCGCCGACCCTCACAAACCGAATGCCGATGGTTCTACGCCACTCATGGCCGCAGCAGGCTTGGGATGTTACGCGCCCGATGAGGAAGCCGGCACGGAGGATGAATGCGTCGCCGCGTGCGACTACCTCCTCAGCCTCGGAGCCGACATCAACGCCGTGGATAAGAAGCAACAAACCGCCATGCACGGTGCCGCCTACAAGAGCCTGCCGAAGGTCGCCAAGCTGCTCGCCAGCAAAGGCGCGAAGATCGACGTCTGGAATCAGAAGAACAACAAAGGATGGACCCCACTGCTCATCGCCCAGGGTTTCCGACCAGGAAACTTCAAACCCAGCGTGCCGACGATTGATGCAATCAGCCAGATTATGCTCGCCGCCGGTGTGCAGCCACCACCAGCACCAGATCGAGACGCCCTGCCAAAGAAGAAGGGCTACGACCCGAAGTGATCATCAGACGACCACTTGGAGCAGTGTGAAATGGCTGAAAAAGATCTGTGAAGGCTCCCGTATTAGTCCTGATTCGAATTAACGACCTTCTCATGCTCTCGATCCAAGGCTCTTCACAACACGGTTTCTGCGATGGCAAAAGTCGGCGTGATTTCTTGAAGATCGGCGGTCTCGCCATGGGTGGTCTTTCGCTGCCGGAACTGCTGCGCGCTGAAGCAGTGCAAGGAACGAAGTCGAAGCACAAAGCGGTGATCATGGTCTTCCTGCCGGGTGGTCCATCACATCAGGACATCTTTGATTTGAAGCCAGATGCACCCTCGGAAGTAAGAGGCGAATTCAAACCCATCGGGACCAATGTGGCGGGGCTGCAAATCTGTGAGTTGCTGCCACGCATGGCGAAGATGATGGACAAATGTACGCTGATCCGCTCGATGGCGGACTGCGATACGAGTCACGATGCTTTCCAATGCCTAACCGGACGTGCGGGCAAGCGTCAGCCTCCAGGTGGCTGGCCGGCGATGGGTAGCATCGTCTCACGTCTGCAAGGAGCAGCGAATGCGGCGATGCCGCCGTTTGTCGGGCTGTCACCAAAGATGGGTCACATGCCATGGGCGCGGAATGGCGAGCCGGGTTATCTCGGCGTCGCGCACTCGCCTTTCCAACCGAACCGTGGCGGCGGCATCGAGGACATGTCGCTCCATGGCGTTTCCCTGGATCGTCTGCATGACCGCGCGGGTTTGCTCAAGAGTTTCGATCAACTCCGCCGCGAGCTGGATGCCAGTGGTCTGATGGGCGGCATGGATGTCTTCAATGAGCAGGCGCTGGGTGTACTGACGAGCCCGAAGCTGCTGCACGCACTGGATTTGAGCCGTGAGGATCAACGCACCGCCAAGCGCTACGGTCAGGGCGAGAATCGCAATCGTGATGACGGTGGTCCGCGCATGACCGAGCACTTCCTCGCCGCGCGTCGTCTGGTGGAAGCTGGCGCTCGTGTGGTGACGCTCGGCTTCAGCCGCTGGGACTACCATTCAAATAACTTCGGTCAGCTCCGAGAAGATCTGCCGCTGCTCGACAGTGCTCTGAGTGCGCTGATCACCGACCTGCATGAGCGAGGCATGGACAAAGATGTGGCCGTGGTGGTGTGGGGCGAGTTTGGCCGCACGCCGATGATCAATCCCAAAGGTGGTCGCGATCACTGGCCGCGCGTTTCTTGTGCTCTGCTCGCCGGTGGCGGCATGAAGCATGGTCAGGTCATCGGTGCCACGGACAAGCTCGCCGGTGAAGCCGTCGAGCGTCCCGTCGCCTTTGGCGAGGTCTTTGCCACGCTTTATCAGCACCTCGGCATCGACGTCAATAAAGTCACTCTCGAAGACCTCAGTGGTCGTCCGCAATACCTCATCGACGGCGGCCATCAGGCCATGCCTGAGTTGGTGTGATGAGTGATTTGAGAAGGAGGCCAAAGATCGCCGTGAAGGCAGACGTTCATTGCATGATGAAGCTGCACTTGACCCTGTTTGTGATTCTTTGGCCTGCTGTATGGGCTGCCGCTGGTGAGTGGCCGCGTGAGCTGAGCGCGCCCTTTGGTCAGACGCCGGTGTTGGACGGAGTGATCTCAGATCAGGAGTGGTCGGACGCGAAGGCCTTTGTGGGAACGAAAGGCTGGATGCCGCAGTTCACTCCGACAAAGAGCAACGACGATCTCTCGCTGCGTGGATGGGTGAAGTATGATGACCACAAGTTGTGGTTCGCCTTTGAGGTCAAAGATGATGTGCTCTATGGCATCGACACGGAGCGTTGGTTGCCGGAAAAAAATCTGCAAGCACACGAACTCACGCCGCAGGGTTGGCCATGGTTCGGCGATGAGATGGAGATCCTCATCAACGCAGCGAACTCATGGCAGGACGATGAGAATGCGCGTGGCAATGGGCACAGTTGGCAAATGGTGTGCAATCTGACCAAATCGCGCCTCGGCGGTATCGGCCGAGGTGGACTAATCGAAGGTGAGCCGCGGGTGAAGGCCGAGGCCTGGAGCACCTATCAAAAGTGGATCGAGAGCGGTGCCATGCAAGCCGTGGCAAAGCCCATGAAAGGTGGCAAAGGCTATGTCATCGAGTGGAGCATTGCCTTTGCCCCATGTCTGGAGATTGC
This sequence comes from uncultured Prosthecobacter sp., assembly GCA_964583255.1. Taxonomy (GTDB): domain Bacteria; phylum Verrucomicrobiota; class Verrucomicrobiia; order Verrucomicrobiales; family Verrucomicrobiaceae; genus Prosthecobacter. Next base: position 28,965 of record CAZOVY010000030.1, on the reverse strand, counting down.
GCCTGGGAAGTTCTTCACACCAAGTGATCAGGAGGTGGTGATGGGACTGAATCTCGCGGTGGGTGATCTCGATGAGAAGGCGAAAGGCGAAGGCAACTTTGGTAACTTCCTGCATGAGGATTGGTTTGCTGGAGAGAAGAATAAGCGAACCAATGTGTGTCAGTGGGGGCGATTGAGAATGCTGTCGAAAGTTGCGATTCCAGGGAAGGCAACTTTGACGAAATGAATGGGAAGCTGGATCGTTCATGGCACACCCATGAAAAAGCTCACTGCTCTACTGTCCATTCTGACATCTTTCTGCCTGCCCGGTATTTCAAGCTCTGCGGCTGTGCCGAATGTTCTCTTCATCATTGCTGATGATGCCTCACGTAGTTTCGGTGAGGCCTATGGGTGCGACTGGGTGAAGACGCCGAACATTGATCGCCTCGCGAAGAAGGGGCTGGTCTTTGAGAATGCCTACACGCCGACTTCAAAATGCGCACCTTCCAGGGCGGCAATCATCACGGGTCGGAATCCTTGGCAGCTTGAGGATGCGGCCAATCATCAGCCGTATTTTCCCGCCAAGTTCGTGGCCTTTAGCGAGGCTCTGAGCAAGGCAGGCATCACCACTGATGGCGCTGGTAAGACATGGGGACCTGGCGATGCGAAGAATGCAGACGGTAGCCCGCGAAATTTCGCGTTAGGCAGCGGTGGCAAAGGTGAAGGCGGCGTGGGTGCTGGATTTGCCAGCTTTCTCAAGTCGAAACCCAAGGGCCAACCTTCCTTCTATTGGTTTGGCAGCAAGAACCCGCATCGGCCTTACAAGCTGGATGCCGGCATCGGGGCGGGAAAGAAGACCACGGAGATTGATCACGTGCCCGGCTATTGGCCCGACAATGATGAGGTGCGCCGCGACATGCTCGACTACGCCACTGAGGTGGAGGCTTATGACGCTGAGGTGGGTGAATTGATCGCGGCGCTGGAGGCCAGTGGTGAGGCGGCAAACACACTGGTCATCGTCACTTCTGATCACGGTATGCCATTCCCGCGCGTGAAGGGCCACATCAATGATGAGGCGAACCACATCCCACTCATCGCGTGTTGGCCAGAGGGCATCGCTAAGCCGGGTCGCCGCGTGTCGGACTTGGTGAGTTTCATCGACCTCGCCCCTACTTTCCTGGAGTTGTTTGGAGTCGATGGCGCGGCGCAGGGCATGGCCGCCATCACGGGCCGCAGTTTCACCGATCTGCTTCGGGGTGAACCCAAGAAGGATCGCAGCTTTGTCATCATCGGGCGCGAGCGCAATGATGTGGATGCGCGGCCTGGTTCAGTCGCAGGTCTTGGTTATCCGGTGCGCGCCATCCGTCAGGGTGAGTTGCTCTACATTCATAACTTTGAGGCGGATCGCTGGCCCTGTGGCAATCCTGACTTGGGTCTGAAAGACACGGACGCCAGCCCCACCAAAGCTCTGATCGAGGCCGCTGGTCAGAGTGATGCTTTCTGGCAGCAGGTCTTTGGCAAACGTCCCGAGGAGCAGTTGTTCGACCTCGCCAGTGATCCCGATTGTGTGAAGAACCTAGCCTCTGATCCAGCTTACTCAGCCAAGATGACGGCCCTGCGTGACAAGCTGATGGCCGAGCTCACTCTGCAAAAGGATCCGCGTGTTTTGGGCCAGGGTGCTATCTTTGATCAGTATCTCTCACCACGATCCAAGGCTGCTGGCGGTCAGGACAAACCCAAGGTGAAGAAGAAAAAGCCTGCACCTCTGCCTTGAAGATCTCGCTAGAAAAACAAATCGCGGAGGCCTGTTGAGGCTTCCGCGATTCATGAAGGGGGATTTGAAGAGTCGGACTACGCTGAAACTTCTTCGGCAGGGGCTTCGCTGGCAGTAGCGTCGCTGACCTTTGGAGCGGCGCGGCGGGCGCGGATGCTGCCGTAACGTTGAGCAAATTTGTCCACACGACCAGCGGTGTCGATGAAGCGCTGCTCACCGGTGAAGAAGGGATGACAAGCGGCACAAATACCGATGCGGAGATTTTGAACCGTGGACTTGGTGGCGTAAACCGTGCCGCAAGTGCAGGTGATGCTTGTTTCGTAAACCGTTGGGTGGCCTGCTTCTTTCATAGTGGTAGGGGTGGGACTCACGTTGGAGCGGCGAGGGACAGGAGGTCGCTTTCGCCGGGGCGTGAGGGCCGCGATAGTGCCACAGCACAGGGCCGGGTCAATGGCTATTTCTGGGGTGGAGTGACCTAGGTCTGAAAACTGAAAAGTGGAAACTGAAAATTGAAATGTGGCGCTGGCACGCCATGCCTGCACGCCTGCCATGAATAAGGAAACCCCATCCCGCATTGATCTTCAAACCCTCGGTGAGCCTGTCTATCGCGGCTCCGTCCAGAACCTCTATGCTGTACCTGGACATTTGGGGTTCATCGTTTGTGAGACGACGCCTGCTGGTTCGGTCTTCGATGTGGGTAGCATTTTTAATATCGAAGGCAATGACCTGAACCGTGCGATCTTCCGCCATGCGATGTACTCGCGCCTCGGTCAGACGGCTACCTGGCAGCGCGTGCAGGCGGCTTTGTTAAAGGCGACGACGCTGAACGCAGACTGGCGTGATGAACTCATGACTGGTGTGCTCCAGACCATGCTGGAAAGCGGCGCGATGACACACCACGTCGGGATGCTGGATGCCGAGAATGGGGAGATCGTGAGCACCGGGATGCCTGCTCACCCGAGCTGCTACAACGTGGTGCGGCGCTTCCCCGTCATGACCCCGCCGCAACGGAATGTGATGGGCAACTTTGTCTTCGACTACGCGCTGTTTCACCAGAGCACGACTTACGTGGTGCCGCTGGAGTACATCGTGCGATTTGGTGTGACCAGCGGCAGTTCGATCCTGCGCAAGTATGAGTCACTGAGCGAAAAAGAGCAGCGTGCTTTTGAGCAGGAGCTTGGTTTGACTGCCCCGATGAAGGCCTGGCAAATGCTGGATCGCCCGATCTATGATCTGACCAGCAAGTATGAGCCGGAAGACCGCGCGGTGACGAAGCAGGAAGCGCTGCTGATGTCTGGCCTGAGCGTGCAGCATTTCACTGGCACGATCAAAATGGCGCTGCTGGGTGCCTGGGCGGTGCGCGATCTGCTTGATGAGATCGGTCTGCAGCTCTGGGATCTGAAGTGGGAGTTCGCCGTGGATGGCGATGACTTGCTGTTCGTGGATACCATTGATGCTGACAGCTTCCGCGCGACGAGCACGGTGCCGGTGGATGGTCGCAGTCTGATCATTCATTACAACAAGCAGGCCATGCGCGACTACTACCGCCTCGTCACCGCTGACTGGTATGCGGGCGTGAATGCCGCCAAGCAAGAGGCAGCAAAAACAGGCTCGCCATTTAAAGGCGTGCTCAAGGCTGGGCAGGCAGCAGGCAAATATCCGAACACGCCGGTCGTGGATGCAGCCTTCCTGGATCTCCAGGCAATGAAGACTGCGCTGATCAAGCAGCACGTTCTCGGCGAATCCGATGCAATCACGATCCGTGCTGGACTCGTGGAGACAGGGTTGGCCGAGGCGGAGTTTTATCGCTCACGCGGGCTGCTGGCAGAGCTGCTGAAGTTGAACGCAGTCTGATCAAACCACCGGATTGGTCAGGCTGCCGATGCCTTCGATTTCGATGGTTACGCTGTCGCCTGACTTCATGAAAAGAGGTGGCTTGCGGGCCATGCCGACGCCCTGTGGCGTGCCGGTGATGATGACCGTTCCTGGCAGCAGCGTGGTGTCGGCACTCAGGAAGGCGATGAGTGTGGGCACGTCAAAGATCATGTCGTTCGTGTTCCAGTCCTGCACAGTCTGACCGTTGAGGATGGTCTTGATGCCGAGCGCATTGGGATTCGCGATCTCATCCGTCGTGACGAGCACGGGGCCGAGAGGGCAAAAGGTATCAAAGGTCTTGCCACGGCACCACTGGCCGCCACCGCCGTTCTTTTGCCAGTCGCGGGCGCTGACATCGTTGGCGCAAGTGTAGCCGAGCACATAGTCGAACGCGTTTTCTTTGCTGACGTTCTTGGCGGTCTTGCCGATGATGACGGCGAGCTCGCACTCATAGTCCACGCTGTCGCTCACCAGATGAGTCGGCAGCAAAATAGGATCACCAGGGTTCTGCACGGCCGCTGGATTTTTGATGAAGAGGATGGGGTTCTCAGGAATCGCCATGCCGCTTTCCTCCGCATGGAATTTGTAATTCAGGCCGATGCAAAGGATCACGCGCGGATCGACTGGAGCCAGCAGCTTAGCAACATCCGCTTTGCGATCACTGACGCTGTAGGAACCGAAGAGGTCGCCATCAATGACGAGCGCGGAGCCGTCGGATTGCTGAGCTGCGTGGTGGATCTGGCCGGAGGAGTCGGAGTAGCGGATGATTTTCATGTGGAGAGAGTTCTACGGTTGAAGGCGAGGCAATCTGAGTAACGAACGCCTTTTCCCCCAAACAAATCCAAGGCGCTGCCGACGGTGCCATCGACGCGGCCTGAGCTGAGTTCTTGGATGCGGTGCAAATCCTCGATGCGGTGTATGCCGCCGGCATAGGTCATGGGGATGGGGCTATGCTGGCCGAGGTAGGTGACGAGGGCTTCGTCGATGCCTTCGCACTTGCCTTCGACATCCACGGCATGGATGAGGAACTCGGCGCAGTGGTTGGCGAGATGGCGCAGCGTCTCGGGCGTGACATGTAGATCGGTGAGTGTCTGCCAGCGGTTCATGGCGACGGTCCAGCCATCAGCGGTGGCTTTGCAACTGAGGTCGATGACGAGGCGCTCTTTGCCTGCGGCGGCGACTATCTTTTGCAGGCGGGTTTCAGAGAAGGTGCCGTCGGTCTCAAAGAGATAGCTGGTGACGATGACATGGCTGGCTCCTGCGCTGAGATATTCCTCAGCATTGCAGGGGCGGATTCCACCGCCGAGTTGCAGACCACCGGGATAGGCGGCGAGGGCGGACTTGGCGGCTTGTTCATTGCCAGTGCCGAGCATGATGACGTGGCCGCCGGGCAGTTCATCACGCTGATAGAGCTCGCCATACCAGGCGGCGTCACGATCACTGACGAAGTTGGTTTTCAAGCCTGCTCCTGAGTCGCTTAGCGTGGAGCCGACGATCTGCTTCACTTGGCCTGAGTGTAGATCGATGCAGGGGCGGAAGCGAGTCATGAAGGAAAGTCGGGGTGCCTCACCCCGGACAGGACTGGCACTCGCGCGCTCAGTTGGCTACCTCGCAAGGACTCGAACCTTGAATGAGAGAATCAAAATCTCCTGTGTTACCATTACACCACGAGGTAATGCGGTGAGAGCCGCGAGAATAGGGGGCAAATGAGAGGGTGCAACCACTTTGACAAAAAGCGTGATGGCTCAGCACTCAAGGCTGCACCTTGGGAGCCTGAGGCGCGGCTGCTGGCTCGAAGTCGAGCACGTCCTGATGGGTGCGCAGGGACTGGCGGGCCTTGTTAATGAAGCTGCTGAGGTCTTCGGCGTTGGTGGCCTGCTTGTTCTGGATCACGTCGTCTAGCTTCTTGAGCAGAGCTTCTGTATCGAGATTCGCACTGCGCATGGAGCGCTGGGCGACGGCATAAACGCCGTTGAATTTTACCTGGGCTTCATCAAAGGCGCGGCGTGCTCCTTCTTCACGGAGATACTCCTTTTCAGCTTCGCGGAAGTTCTTGCTGAAGATGCGCTTGAAGAAACCGAAGTTGGATTTGGGCTGCTCATTCGGACGCTTGGCTACGTCATCAAAATAGTCCTGAAGGGCGGTGAATTCCTGCATCGGTTTTTGATACTGCTTCTGGAGGAAACTGATGCCGCTGGTGATGACGACGAGCTTTTCTGCTTCGATCTTCGAGAGCTGCTGACCTGCCTTGGTTTTTTGCTCCAACATGTCGATGTACTGGAGCGTCTGCTTGTTGCCCGAGAAGATGTTTTCAAACTCCTTGTAGGCGTTGGCTATTTGCTGGCGCTGGCCCTGACGCAGTTCGTTGAGCTTTTGGTCGTGCTCATCATTGAGCGACTGGAGCGCTTTTTGATGCTGCTCGTTTTGAGCGCTGAGTGAGTGCTGGAGTTCCTCGTCCTTCGTTTGCAAAGCTAGCGTGTGGGCGGCCTTGAGTTGGTCCATCTCCTGTATCAGCCGACCTGCATCGGAATGGTAATGCCAGATGCCATAGCCCAAGGCCAGGAAGACGAGAGAGAGTGCGATGTTGCGAGCGTTCATGATCGTTGGGGAAGGAGTTCGGGCGCAGCTTCCATCAGGGATGTCGTGTTGGCAAGGTGCAGCGCAATCTCGGCCTAGTGGAAGCCAAGGAAAGCAGCGCGGCGGTGGATGTGGGCGGTTAGTCTGGGCCATTCTTTTATGAAAACGTACTCTCATCTGATCGCCGCCGTGGACTTTACTCCTTCGTGTCGCAATGCACTCCATCAGGCCGTGCGGCTGGCTGCGGCCAATCAAGCACGGCTCACTATCGTCCATGTGATGGATGAATTTCTGGTCCATGAACTCAAGCGCGCTCTTTCGGCTGATCAGGCGACGGTGCGTGCAGAGTGGCAGACTCGGCTGAGGAAATTTGTGGATGACACCGATCTCGGGACGCATGACGCGGCGGTGGAGGTGCGCATCGGCAGTCCTTTCCAAGAGCTGTCAGAGGTCTGCCAAGTGTATGAGGCGGATCTGCTGGTGATGGGGGTGCGGGGATCTCTGCAAGAGTCCAATCGAGTCGGTGTGATCGCCGCGAAATGCGTGCGCAAAGCTCCGGTGGATGTGCTGCTGGTGCGTGAGGATGCGATCGGACCCTTTAAGCAAGTCGCGACCTGTGTGGACTTTTCAGAAAACTCAGCCAAAGCGGTGCGTCGTGCGCTGCAGATCGCTGGGCAGGATGGCGCTTCCGTGGACTGCCTCTATGTCTATCAGTCAGCCATGGCTATGTCACTGGACTACGGCGGCATGGGCGTGCCAATGCCTTCCGCCTCAGACACGGTGACGCTGGATCAGTGGCAGGATGATCTGAAGTCCTTTGTTAAACCATTGAGTGCTGAGGCTCCTGGGGTGTCAGTGAAGACTACGGTTATCGAGCGCTTGAATATTCGTGAGACGATCCTGGAGCATGTGCAGGAAACCCATGCCGATCTGGTGGTGCTTGGTACGCGAGGCAAAACGGGGCTGCGCGAAATGCTTATCGGCACCACTGCGGAGAAAATCGTGGTGAATGCGCCATGCTCCATACTCGCGGTGAAACCTGACGGTCTGCCGACGGGCAAGGATTAAATGAGTCCCGCCGACATGTCTGATTTACTTCAGCACACCATTTTAGCACCCGAAGGCAGCGGTGCGCGTTCAGATGCTTCAGTGGGCAGAGTTGACAGTATTGGTCAGGGCGCGGAGCATCGCACCCCAGCCACCACTATGTGTCCCTCTACTGACCCTGCTCTTTTACAAAGCCTCGTGGAACATTCTGGGATGCTCGTGATGGGTGTGGATACCCATGGGCAGATCCAATGGATGAGCCACGGGCTAGAGCTGCTTTCCGGCTACAAGTCAGGGGAGTTGCAGCAACGAGACTGGGTGTCTATGCTCGTGCCTGCTGAGTTTCAGGAGGCTGCGCGGGCTATGTGCCGTGACGGAATGGGTGGTGATCGGAGCCGCAATCATGTGCAGCCTCTGCGCGTCCGTGATGGCTCACTAAGGCAGGTGGAGTGGCTGCACTCGGATGTGAAAGACAAGCAGGGGCAGGTGACTGGCATCCTTTGCATCGGGCGTGATGTCACGGATCTCCAAGCCGCTCGTGATGCACTCATTTCCTCCGAGAAGCGAAGCGCAGCCATTGTCGAGACTGCCGTCAACGCCATCATCACGATGAGCGAGGCACGCATCATCGAGACAGTGAACTCAGCCACGGAGCGTATCTTTGGTTATTCAAAAGAGGAGTTGGTCGGGCGAAATATAAGTATTCTCATGCCGCAGCCCTATCGTGACGCTCACGACAGTTATGTGCAGAACTACCTGAAGACGGGCGTGAAGAAGATCATTGGAATCGGACGCGAGGTCGTAGGTCAACGCAAGGATGGCACCATATTCCCGCTCGACCTGTCCGTGGGCGAAGTGCTTCTTCAGGATGGGCACCGCGTTTTTACTGGCATCATCCGTGACCTCACGGATCGCAAGCAATTGGAGGAGAAGATCCTTCAAATCAGTGAAGAGGAGCAGCACCGCATCGGTCAGGACATTCATGATGATCTTTGTCAGCAACTCGCCGCGATCGGCTGCCTAGCTAAAGTGGCGCACCAGCAGCTTGCTAAAGGTGGCTCGGAGCAGGCGGAGAGCCTTCAGGAAATCGTGCGCTTGGTGACTCATGCCAATGTCAGGGCGCGTGAGATGTCACGTGGCCTGATGCCCGTGGTGCTGGACTCTGCGGGGCTCATGGCGGCACTCGCCGAGCTGGCGCAGGGTACGGAGCGTATCTTCCGTGTGAGCTGCCCCTTCCGCTGTGAGCGGCCTGTGCGGGTGCCTGATAACAAAGTGGCCACACAGCTATTTCGCATTGCTCAAGAGGCTGTAGCAAACGCCCTCAAGCATAGCCGCGCCGATCGAATCGAGCTTTCACTCACCGAAGTGGATGGGGAGCTACAGCTCATGATTCGTGATAACGGCGTCGGCATCCCAGATAATATAACAGGCAAGAGCACTGGCATGGGACTCTTGACCATGAGCCATCGCACTCGAATGATAGGCGGTGTGTTCGCCGTCGAGCATGATGAATCAGGCGGCACCCTCGTCCGATGTCGCGTCCCACTCCCAACTCCGCAAAAAACTCCGCAGCGCCGCAGTCGGTCATGAAGCGCCTGCTGTTGGTCGATGACCACCCCATCATGCGACATGGCCTCGCGCAGCTCATTCGGAGTGAAGAGGGGCTGGAAGTCTGTGCGGAAGCTGGCACTGCGCGTGAAGGGCTTACCGCAGTGGGCCAGTTTAATCCCGACCTTGTCGTCATTGATTTGACCCTGCCGGATAAGAACGGGCTGGAACTTCTCAAAGACATCCAAGCCCTACATCCAGGCACCCTGTGCCTCGTCCTCTCCATGCACGACGAGGCCTTGTATGGAGAGCGTGCCCTGCGTGCTGGTGCCCGTGGCTATATCATGAAGGAGGCCGCTGCTGACCACCTCATCACAGCGGTGCGGAAAGTTCTCGGCGGTGGCATTTATGTCAGCGATGGTATGGCCAGTCGGATGCTGGAGCAGATGAGCGGACATCGACAAAAAACCACCGTTGCTGCCATCGACACGCTGACGGATCGCGAGCTTGAAGTGCTGGAGATGATTGGCCAAGGCATCGCCACAAAGCTGATCGGTGAGCGCCTGAATATCAGCACGCGCACCGTCGAAGCCCACCGCGCACACATTAAAGACAAGCTCTCCATCACTGACGGTGCCGCCCTCGTCCGCTACGCGGTGCAGTGGGTGGAGCAGCAGGCGGGCATGTAGGCTTTCATTCTCCTGGCAGCGCCTCGGCCGGCCAAGTCTCAAGCCATGGTAGGCCATAGGCATTGAGGTCAGCCATGAAGGGATCAGGATTGAGCTGCTCGATATTCCACACACCGGGCTGGCGATACTCGCTCGGATTCGTGAGAAGCTGGCGGGCGGCGATCATGGCCGGGACACCTGTGGTGTAGCTGACACCTTGGCTGTTGGTCTCTTTGTAGCACTCTTGGTGATCACAAATGTTGTACACATAGTAGCGCTTGGGTTGGCCATCTTTGCCTGTGCCTTCGATCCAGTTGCCGATGCAGGTCTTGCCTTTGGTGTCGGCACCGAGAGAGCCTGGCTCAGGGAGTAGCGTCTTTAAAAATTCGATGGGGATGATCGCTTTCCCCTGATGCATGACGGGGTCGATGCGGGTCATTCCAACATTCACGAGCACTTCCATGTGCTTGATGTAGGCATCGCCAAAGGTCATCCAGAAACGCGCGCGACCGATGTCGAAGTGCTTGGTCAGCGACTCCAATTCCTCATGGTAGAGGCAATAGATGTTCTTCGGGCCAATGCCTTCTGGGAAAGAGAAGCTGCGCTTGATCTCTAGCGGCTTGGTTTCGATCCACTGACCGTTTTCCCAATAGCGACCATTGGCGGTGACTTCGCGCAGATTGATCTCAGGATTGAAATTGGTAGCAAAAGCTTTGCCGTGATCACCCGCATTGCAGTCCAAGATGTCGAGCGTGTCGATCTTGCTGAAGTGATGCTTCATCGCATAGGCCGTGTACACATTGGTGACACCGGGATCGAAACCACAACCGAGTAGAGCTGTCAGGCCAGCGGCTTTGAATTTGTCCTGATAGGCCCACTGCCAGTGATACTCAAACTTGGCCACATCACGCGGCTCATAGTTGGCCGTGTCGATGTAATGCACCCCTGCTTCCAGGCAGGCATCCATAATTGTCAAATCCTGGTAAGGCAGCGCCACATTGATGACGACCTCAGGCTGGAAGCTCTTCAGCAGCTTCACCAACTCAGGCACATTGTCCGCATCGACCGCTGCTGTTTGAATCGGGCGCTTCAGCTCAGCGGCGATGCCGTCGCACTTTGACTTCGTGCGGCTGGCCAGCATGATCTCACCGAAGACTTCGGGCAGTTGGGCGCATTTATGAGTGACGACGCGGCCGACGCCGCCGGCTCCGATGATGAGAACTTTGTGAGACATGGGTGGTGGAAAAGAAAAAGAATAAAAAGTGAAAGAGAGAAGGGATCGCCGAGTCTAGCCGGTGAGCGCGGAATGCAAGCTCTGGCGTGTGAACATGTCGGTCGAGTGCGTTCTAAAATCCAGTTGCAAAAGAACTCGGCACAACCAATAGAGCGCCCGCGCTTTTTTGAACGGCGCTCAGAGGCTGTGTGTCCCACAGCCTCCCTTCATTCAAATAAACCAACCAACCATGATAGTGTCACTATGATCCAAGTGCAAAACCTCCGAAAGGTCTTCGGCAGCAAGGTAGCGGTGGACGATGTCTCCTTCACCGTCGAAAAAGGACAGGTGCTCGGCTTCCTCGGGCCCAATGGCGCAGGCAAATCAACCTCCATGCGAATGGTCACGGGCTACTTCCGCCCGACCGCTGGAAGTATCAGCATCGGCGGCGTCAACATGCTGGAAGAGCCAGAACTGGCCAAGCGCAGCATTGGTTACCTGCCGGAAAACGCTCCGCTGTATTCCGATATGACGGTGGCCAGCTTCCTGGGCTTCTGCGCTGAGATGCGCGGACTCAATGGCGCGGCGAAGTCCAAAGCCATCGACCGCGTGCTCGATCTTTGCTTCCTGCATAAGGTGCGCAATCAAAGTGTCGATACCCTTTCCAAAGGTTACCGCCACCGCACTTGTTTTGCTCAAAGCATCATCCACGACCCGGATGTGCTGATTCTCGACGAGCCGACGGATGGCCTGGACCCGAACCAGAAGCATGAAATTCGTGGCATGATCAAGCGCATGGGTCAAAGCAAAGCCATCATCTTCTCCACTCACATCTTGGAAGAAGTCGAGGCCGCTTGCACGCGCGCCATCATTATCGACCGGGGTAAAGTCATCGCTGATGGCACGCCGGATCAGCTCAAGAAGCTGGTGCCGGGCTGCCATACGATGGATGAAGTTTTTCGGTCCATTACCCGCTCTGATTTGGAGAAATAAGACTCCGCTGATTTTAACAACCCTTTCCCCCAACACCTGACTTCAACATGAAAAGCAGAGATCTGGCTAACACACTGGCCATCTTTAAGCGGGAGTTCCTCTCCTACTTCAACTCGCCCGTCCTTTACGTCATCGTCGTGATTTACCTCCTGGCTTCGATGGGCTTCGCGTTCTTTTTCGGGCGCTTCCTGGAATCCGACAATGCCTCGCTCACTCAGAGCTTCTTCTTCTGGCATCCATGGATTTATATCGTGCTGGCACCAGCCGTCGGTATGCGCATGTGGTCTGAAGAGCACCGACTGGGCACAATCGAATTACTCATGACGATGCCGCTGTCTCCATGGCAGGCGATCATTGGTAAATTCGTCGCCGCAGCTCTCGTCTGGGCCATCGGATTAGCGCTGACCTTCTCCATCGTCATCACGGTCTGCTGGCTCGGTGATCCTGATCCAGGGCCGATGGTCACGGGTTATGTAGCTAGCTATCTGTATGCTCTCGGTTGCCTTGCCGTGACCAGCGCTGCCAGTGCTTACACGCGAAGTCAGGTGGTCTGCTTCATTGTTTCCGTGGCCCTTTGCATCTTGCTCACACTCATCGGTTATCCAGGCATCGTGGACACCGTTGTCCGCACCGTGCCTGACTCATTGGAGTCGGTCGTGCGCTTCGTGAGTTACCTCAGTTTCATGGATCACTTCTATGAAATGTCGAAGGGCATTTTCGTCATCCGTGACGTGCTCTACTTCGTCTCCGTCATCGTCGTCGGCCTGGTGGTCACTGACATGGGCCTGCGCTCGAAGCGTGCCTAATCCTTTTTAGCGGAACTTTTACTCTCTGAGAATTTTTTTATGAATCTGAATAGCAAAGAAGGTACCGCAGGCTTCACAGCTCTGTTGGTTATCGCCATCGTTATCGCTGTGAATTTCCTGGTGGGCGGCTTAGGCTTCCTAAATAAGCGCATCGACCTAACGCAAGACGGACTCTACACCCTGTCCACTGGCACTAGAAACATCCTGGATCGTCTGAGTGTGGATGAGCCGGTGACCATCCGTTATTATGTCTCAACCGAAGACCGCGTGATGCCACCGATGCTCAAGTCCCATGCCCGCACCGTGCAGGATCTGCTCTTGGAATACCAAAAGGCGTCTAAGGGTAAATTGATTCTCGAAAAGCTGGCTCCGAATCCAAACTCGGAAGATGAGGATAAGGCTCGCGAAGATGATCTTCAGGGAATGCAGGTCAATCAGGAAGGCGACAACATCTACCTCGGCATGGCCATCCACGCCGGCAGCCAAAAAGAAGTGCTGCCTTTCCTCAACCCTAATGAGGAAACCGCACTGGAGTACAACATCTCACGCGCCATCCAGAAGGTGTCGGCTACCAAGAAGACCATCATCGGTGTGATGAGTGGGATGCCGATCATGGGATCGCCCATGTATCCTTATCAGCGCCAAAAGGGTCAGGAACCCTGGGTCATGATTCAGCGTCTGCGCATGGACTATGAAGTGCGTGACATTCCGATGAGTTCCAGCACCATCGACTCGGATGTGAATGTGCTCGTCCTTGTTCACCCAGCCGACATCACCGAGTCCGCTGAGTACGCCGTCGATCAATACCTGCTCAAAGGTGGTAAAGTCATCGGTCTTGTCGATCCGCAGAGCTGGATCGCTCAGGCCTACAGTGGCCAGCAAAACCCGATGACCGGTCAGCCCGGCGCGACGATCAATCCTTCTTCCGACCTCGCCAATCTATTCAAGGCTTGGGGCGTTGCTTACAACAAGAGCAGCGTCGTGGCGGATGTGAATTACCGCACCGCGATGCAGGGTCGCCAGAATCCAACGGCTTTGCGCCTTCCTAAAGAGGCGCTGAACAAAAAAGATCGCGTGACCGCAGACCTTCAGACAGTGCTCATGATGTCGGCTGGTTCATTTGATGTCGAAAAGAAAGACGGAATCGAGTCCACGACCCTCATCACTTCTTCTGAAGCCAGCGAGATGATCGACACGACGGAGGCTGAAAAGCTGCGCCGCGAAAACCTCTCCAGCTTTACCCCAAGCGGCAAGAAGCAAATCTTGGCGGTGCGTTTAAGCGGCAAGTTCAAGACCGCTTTCCCAGGTGGTAAACCCAAAGGCCCTGCGGCTCCGAAAGAAGGCGGTGGTGCTCAAGATGATGCCAATGCTCCGAAGCCTGCGGCTCCAGCTCCTGTCGTCACAGCACCAGCGACCGCCACGCCAGTAGCGGCTGCTCCAGGAACGCCTGTTGTCGCAGAAGCCAAGAAGGAAGAACCGAAGCCCGTCGATGACGGCACCATCAAGGAGTCGATGAACAGCGAGGGCGTGGTCGTACTCTTTGCTGATGCTGACATGATGTATGACGCCTTCTGCGTGCAGCAGGACCCGATGACGGGTGGCCTCGTCGCCACCAACTCTAATCTGCCACTGGTTTTGAACTCGGTAGAAACTCTCGCCGGTGGTGGTGACCTTCTCCAGGTTCGCAGTCGTGCCGCGACTCAGCGCCCGTTCACCAAGATGGATGAACTCCGCGAAAACGTGGAGAAGCAGTTCCGTCCGAAGCTCGTCGAACGTCAGGCCGAGATGGACAAGATCGCCCAGGAAATGGGACCTCTTCGCGTGAAGAACGGGCAGCTTGCTGACCCAGGTCAGATCAAAAAGCTCGAAGAACTCATGAAGAAGCAAACGCTCATTCAGCGTGAGATTCGCAACACCAAGAAGGAGCAGAACAAGGACATCTACTTCACCGAGTCGGTGATCACGATCCTGAATGTTTTTGGTGTTTCATTGCTCGTTATCGCGGTGGGAGTCTTGCTCGCCATTCGCCGTCGTGTGTCCACAGCGGCGGTCTGATGTTGAACCCTTATTGAACCCTCTTTCTCCATCCCATTCATGAAGAAAATCCTCTTCCTCTTAGTAATTCTCGGTGCCGTCATCGGCACGGCTGTGTTCTATCAAAACCAGCAAAACGCATCTCTCAATACCGCCGCCAGTCGTGGCATCAAGCAGCGTGAACTGCTGCTGCCGAGCCTGGACATCACGGCAGTGCGCAAATTCAATCTGAAGGACGAAAAATCCTCAGTGACGATTGCCATTAGCGATGACCTCAAGTCAGCCACCGTCGCTGAGCGTGGTGGTTATCCTGCCTCCATCGACAAGCTTAGCTCTGCTTTGGCCGACCTTCGTGAACAGAAGATCTCCAGTAAGCAGCAAGTCGGTAAAGGAGCCTGGGTGAAGAACAAACTCAAAGCTCCTGGCGATGGCGCGGAAGGTATTGGCACACAGCTCGAATTGCTCGGCCCGGCTGATAAACCACTGGCGACTCTCGTTTTGGGTCAGAACATCGACATCGCTGGTGGTAAGAGCAGCACGCCGATGATGGGTGGCAACCAGCGCTTCGTCCGCATCCCGGATGATGGCGAAACGATCTGGGTCGTGAGTAACACGTTCTTTGATCTGGAAGCCAAGCCTGATAGCTGGCTGGACAAGGGCTTCATCGACGTGCAGAAAATCAAAGAGATCACCGTCACCGCGCCGAAGGCAGACGACTCATGGAAAGTTAGTCGTGCCGATGAAAACGCCACTGACTTCACTCTCGCTGACGCCAAGGGTGAGACGCTTGATGCGGCTAAACTTCCCGCCAGCAGCATCCTTTCCAGCCCGACATTCAATGACGTGAACGGTAAGGACAAGGCGGCTGAATTGCTCAAAGATGCCAGCAAGGTGAAGATCACTACTTTCGATGGCTTCAGCTATGACGTGCAGGTCGCCAAGCAGTCCAAGGATGGCGGCGACAAGTATTTTGTTAGCCTGAGCGTTAGCGCCGACATCCCGAAAGTGCGCGCGCCTGTGAAGGATGAAAAGGAAGAGGACAAAAAGAAAAAAGACGAGGAGTTTGCTGTCGCCAAGAAGGGCAAAGAAGAAAAGCTCGCCAAGGAGCAGAAGCTCTCAGGCTGGGTCTATGAAGTCTCCGAGTACACCATCAACAATCTGCTCAAGAAGCGCAGTGAAATCGTGAAGCTCAATGTGCCTGCGGCGACCGCTCCGCCTACTCCTGGCGCTGCATCCGCTCCAACGCCTGCGCCATCTTTTGCCAAGCCTGAGATCAAGACCACTTCGCCGATCAGCGTCACGACACCGCCCGTGTCTGTGCCTGCTCTGCCAAAGACCGAAGTGAAGCCTGCTCCAGCCGCCGATGCGAATCCTGCGGTGCCTGAGAAGAAGTAGGCTCTGCGTTTTCTTCTCAACTTATCGGCCAATGGTTCTCTGCGAGCCGTTGGCCGTTTTGTTTGATCGCAGCGAGTTACACTGCCAGCCGTGCCTGTTCGATAAACTCGCGCACGAGAGCTAGGTCTTTGATGCCTGGTGCAGATTCCACACCGCTTGCGACATCGACAGCCGCAGGATGCGCTTCCTCAATCGCCTGCCTTACATTCAGCGGTGTCAGCCCGCCGGACAGGAGGATGCGTTTTTCTGGAAACATGTCTTGAGCAATGACTGCTAATTCCCACGGGAAAGTTTCACCCGTGCCGCCGTAGAGGCCGGGATTGTAGGCATCGAGAAGAATAGTCTCACAGGGGAAGCTGCCGATCTGCGAAAGCGACTCGCGATCACGTATTTGCAGAGCTTTGATGACCAAGGCTCCGCGCTCGCGTAGTGCAGCAACATCGGCAGGAGTTTCATCACCATGAAGCTGTAGGATGTGGACCAAATGCTGATCGAGAATCGCGTCTAGCGTTGCCGCGTCAGCATTGACAAGCACGGCCACAAGTGTGGTCTGATCACGTAGCGCAGTCAGCCAAGTGGCTGCGGTTTCAATGGGTAAGTAGCGCTTGGATTTCGGCCAAAAATTGATGCCCAAAGCATCCGCCCCGAGCGTGATGATGTCGCGCGCCTGTTGCTCCTGAGTGATGCCGCAGATTTTGATGGCAGTGTGTTTTGGGTCAGGAAACATGGGGCAGCGAAGGTTGTTTTTCTGGGAGAAGCCCAGCCGTGAGCGCGAGTAACGAATCAAGTTTCGGTGGATAGCTGAGGCAGCCACGGAGCCGGACATCGCGCTTCATCGCCTCCATCGCAGCGGCGTCGGCAGCGCGTGTGATGAAAATCACGGGCGGTGCCGTGTGAATGCCGCGATGCGCCAGAGGGTAGGCACGAGAGATGAGACGGTCCAGCATTTGACCACCGAGATCTGGCAGAGGCAGGGCCAAGATGAATAGCTGATAAGGCCGCGAGAGTGCTAATTCAAAGGCACGCTCGCCCGTCGGGCAGTCATCCACTTCGCAATGGCGGAAGGACATCAGCGCCTCACGGATCACCCGACGGTAGGGCATGCTCTCCTCAGCCAAGAGGACGCGGGCGGGCGGGCTGTCGTTCGGGGTGCTCAAAATGCGTTGGCGGATGCCGTGATGATGGCTAGACTGATGCCTGTTAATAGAATTTTAATCAAGAGGCATCAATCATGCTGAGGATGAACGATCTGCGTGGACTTGGTCTGGCAGACTTACATTCGCAGTATCAAATCCAACCCCTTTTCATCCCATGACTGAACTGATCTCCAAAGGCGGCCCACTTGTCTGGCTACTGATGGCCTGCCTGGGCTTCTCTCTCGCGATCTTCCTGGAGCGGCTCTCTTACTACCACCGGGCCAGCATGAATATCGGTGAGTTCCTCGCCGGTCTAGCGGCTCTGATCCGCCGCCGAAACTTCGCTGAAGCACTCCAGGAATGTGTGGCCACTCGTGTGCCAGCAGGGCGTGTCATTCACGCCGCACTGCTCCGCCATCATGCTCCGCGTGAGCAGCTCAAAGAGATCGTGCAAGAAGCTGGTCAGCTAGAGGTGCCGCGCTTGGAGCGCTACCTCAGCATTCTAAATGCCATCGCTCATGTTGGCCCGCTGATCGGTCTGCTCGGCACCGTTATCGGTCTGCTAGATAGTTTTACCAACATGTCTTCGGCCAATGGCATCACCACACCGGCTGAAGTAGCGCGTGGTGTTTATCAAAGTCTCATCACCTCCGCGCTCGGTCTGGTGGTGGCCATTCCATCCTATCTCTTCTTCGCCTTTCTCAGTGCCCGCTCGCGCTCCATCATGCATGATTTGGAGCGTGCTGGGGTGGAGATCGTGAATCTCATCGAGGACGCGAAGATGACGGATAACATCGTCGAGTTCCGGCAGGCTTCTGAAGAGGTGCCGGTGAAAGGCCGTGCGCGGAAAAGCTAATCAGATCTTTTGCATGAAGCTCGAAAGCCATCTGCCGAAGCAGAGTCCCTGGCTCTACATCACGCCATTGCTCAATGGCATCCTACTGCTGTTGATCTACTTTTTATTCAGCAGCGGGTTCATCGTGCAGAGCGGCATCACGGTAGAGAAACCCAAGTCGAGTAGTCGGCTCACGGGCTTTGATCACGCCCACATCGTCACACTTGCCGCAGGCAATGATGCGCCGATGTACTTCGATGGAAAACGTGTCACTTGGGCTGAGTTACACGCCGAACTCAAAGCTCGTCGGGATGGTGAGCGCCGCATCATCCTGCATACAGATCGGCAGGCTCCCACCTCTCGATTTACTGAGGTGAGCAGCCTCGCTTTAGAGATGGGTTATGAGGTGGCTCTCTCCACCACGCCCACCATTCCTGCGGTCACTGCCACCACGCGATGAAGCACTCGCAACAGCACGAGTCACCCCTAATTTTTGATTGGGATCGCCGTGAGCGCACCACGGCCTGGTTGCTCTTGGGGCTGCTCATTACAGGATTGGGATTTGCCGCGCTGTTCATTGTTTTTCGCATCGTGACACCCGTGACTCCGAAGCTCACATCACGGCCGCAGCAGATGATCGTCTTGAATCCTGACGTGCCGGTTGAGCGCGCCCTCATCAATCATGCCATGGATCTCAGTTTCACGCTGCTGCCTTCCGAGTCTTCAGATCAGCGTGCAGTGCCTAGCTCGGTGAAGTTGCCAGATTTTCAGCCCGCCTTGGCTGGCTTTGAACTCAAGCTCAAAGCTCCGAATGCAGGCCTCACCACGCGTGAGAGACCGCGCTTGTTTGCTCAGGACATTGACGTGCTGCCGCCTTTGCCAAAGCTGGAGAAAATTCCCGTCAAAGCGGCGCAAGCATCTGCGCTTAAGGTCAAGATTGATGGCGAAATGGCGAGCCGATTGATCTCCGATGCGGCCCTTCATGACATCCCTTTATCCGATCCCTCACGCCCGCGATTCCGCATCGCCGTGGGATCGCTGGGTCAGGTGGTCATGGCCTTGCCGCTGGCCTCTTCAGATGACCCTGCTGTGATGGTCAAGCTCCACGCGGCCATGACTCAGTTACGCTTTCAGTCAGGCGGAAAAGATATCGAGTGGGCGCAGGTCGGCTTCGATTGGGAGAAGGGGGCCGCGCCATGATCAAGATCCGACTCAGCGAGCTAATCGTGGTGGTCATGATGATCGGTGTCTGCCTCGTCTGCGCACTTTGGATCTGGACGCTCTGGCGCGAGCGTCGGCGTGAGGTGTATCGCCGCCGTATCGCCATCCAATGCCGCATCTGCAACTGCACCTACGCCATTGCGAAAAAAACTCCCGCCGTGACTCAATGCCCCGCCTGCGGCACCCAAAATCAGCGTGGAGCCCTGGAACCCATCTGAGGATCAAGCCAGACTTGCATCCACGCCTCTGCGCTTCACTCTCTGCGCCCCGACAGCGATCCGTCGGCCCTCTTTCCCATGTCCAAGCACACCTATAAACAAGCCGGCGTCGATATTCATGAAGCAGCCTCGTTCGTCGATGACATCGGCGCGCTCGTGAAGGCCACGCAGAAGAAGCGCAAGCTTGCCAATGCCTTCGGTCTCTTTGCTGCCGGTTACGATCTGAGCAAATACAAGGAGCCGATGATCTTCACCGGCTGTGATGGCGTGGGCACCAAGCTGGAACTCCTGCTCAAATACGACCTGCTCGAAAACGCGGGCAAAGACCTCGTCGCCATGAACGTCAACGACGTGCTCACCTGCGGCGCTGATCCCATCATGTTTCTCGACTACGTCGGAGTGAATCAAATCAAGAAGCGCCAACTCGCCCGCATCATCGCCGGCATGTCCGAGTACCTGCAATCCTGCAACTGCATCCTCGCCGGTGGTGAAACCGCCGAGATGCCAGGTGCCGTGCTCGAAGGCATGGTCGAACTCTCCGGATTCGCCATCGGTGCCGCTGAGAAAAAAGACGTGCTCAATCCCGCTGAGATCAAAGCAGGCGATGTCCTCATCGGCTGGCCAAGTGCCGGCTTCCACGCCAACGGCTTCAGTCTCGTCCGCCGCATCCTGGCGAAAGAAAGCATCAAGCTCAGCAAGAAAGAAGCCGCCCAACTTCTCACCCCGACCCTGCTTTATCATGAACAATGCTGGGGCCTCAAAAAAGCCAAAGTGAAGCCTGCTGCGATGGCTCACATCACCGGTGGTGGCCTCGTCGAAAACCTCGGACGCATCTTCACCAAGCGCGGCTTCGGCTGCCATCTCAAGGTCCCAACCTGGAAGAACGACGTTGTCCAAAAAGTGCTCCGCCACGCTGATCCCGCCGATTGCTGGGACACGTTTAATATGGGCATCGGCTGGGTCGCCATCGTCGATCCCAAGCACGCCGCCAAAGCCCTCAAAGTCGGCACAGGAGCCGTTGTCCTCGGTGAGATGGACAAGAGCGCCAAGGTGACTTGCGAGTTGGTCTAACCGGAGGATAGGCCTCCGGCCTGTCATTGGCCTGGGGCCTCCGGCCTTCAGACATACTCAATCAGCGCCTTGATCACCCGCCGCCGCGCCACTTCATCAAACGCCTCGTGAATCTGCGCCAGCGGAAACCGATGCGTGATGAAGTCCGCCGAAGTGAGTTTCCCCTCACGAATCCACTGACAGAGTTGAGGCTGGCTCTCGCGCTCATACTTCCGCGTCGGCCACTGATGCACCAGTACGTTGAAATTGAAGTCACCCTTCGATTTGTCGATGTGCAGCACCGGCTGCGTCAGCACGCCATAGATGCAGTGCGATCCACCACGACGTAGCAACGGCAAGCCTTGCTGAAGAATGTCAGGATGCCCCACCGCATCGATCACCGCATCCAGCTTGCCCGGCGTCTCGATCTGCCCCGGCTCAAAGGCCGCATCAGCACCAAACAAGATCGCCTTCGCGCGCTTATCCGCATGACGATCCACAATGCCGATCCAACGAAGTCCAAACAGCCGTCCGAGTTTCACAAAGCTAAGCCCCACTGGCCCTGCGCCGAAGATCAGCACATCATCGCCCGGCTGGAGATGGAAGTCTCGGAAAGCGCCTAGCACCTCGCGCCAAGTGCAAAGCAACACAGCTTCCTCTGGCGGGATGTCCGCGTCCACCTTCGTCTGGATCTCATACACCTCCACCCAGCCGTTCGCTTCATTAGCCACTTCGTCGGCCACCATTGCTGCGTGATCATTCGCCAGTGTGTATTCGCCAAAGCCGCCCCAGCCTGAGTCCACGCCTTCCATTTGCAGATCAAAGCACAGTCCGCCCACCGCTCGATCTCCGATCGCGAAGTTCCGCACCTTTTCGCCAACTGCGGTCACGATCCCCACGCTCTCATGGCCGAGCGCGAAAGGAAACTTGTCCTCCATGCCAGGGAAGTTCCCGTGCAGAAGCTCGCTGTCCGTGCGGTTACATAAACAGGAGCACTCTGTCTTCACCAGCGCCTGATACGGCCCCGGTTTCGGCACGGGTGTGTCGAGGATTTCCAAATGACCGGGATGAACAGCGATGACGGATTTCATATTGATGAAGTCTTTCTAGACGCGGGCAGAAAGACAAGCAAGAATTCCAAATCCAGAAACGTTTCTAAATTTAGAATGATCAAAGAAGCCGTCATCTCCCCCTCCGAAGATACCTTGGCCCCAGGCACCGAGCGCACGCTCGCCATCCTCGAACTCCTCGGGCAGTATCGTGCGGGCCTGAGCCTCACCGAGATCGCCCGCGGGCTTGATTTGCCGGTGAACTCAGTCTTTCGCATCACCGGCACGCTCCACAATCGTGGCTACCTCCAGCGCCGCGAGGATGACAAGCGCTTTGTCCTCACCAACAAGCTCTTCGATCTCTCACGACCTCAAGTGCGCGAGAAAAGCCTCGTCGTTTGCGCTTTGGAGTCGCTCAAATGGCTACGTGATGAGTCCGGTGAGACCACGCAGCTCCTCACTAGCGTGAACCATAAAATGACCGTGCTTGAGCAGTGCATCTCGTCGCAGCCAATCAAAGTGAGCAGCACAGTCGGCCTTCAGGTGCCGATGTTCTCGTGTGCGCCAGGCAAGGCCGTCCTCGCGCATCTGTCACCTGCTGAACTTAGCAAATTCTTCGCCGCCACGAAGCTCAAGCAATACACGCCGACCACGCTCGCCACGCGCAGTTCCCTCGAAGCCGATCTCGTCAAAACTCGCAAAAGAGGCTTCTCCACCGATCTCGCTGAGGGCCTCGAAGGCATCCACTGCGTCGCCGCCGCCATCCTTGATGAATACCATTACCCCGTCGCCGCCATCACCGTCATGTCACCCTTGTATCGCTTGAAACGAGATCAGTTCGAGAAGGTTGGACGTATGTGTATTGAAGCCGCAGAAAACATCACCCGGAGGCTCTTAGCATGAAAAAACAACTCCTCCGCTTCTCAGCCTCTCTGCTCCTCAGCGGCAAAATCTTGGCTGCTCCAACACCGCAGCAAATCGAGTTTTTCGAGTCGCGTATTCGCCCCATCCTCGCGCAGGAATGCTACGAGTGCCACAGCTCTGCCACGAAGAAGAAGGGCGGCCTTGTGCTCGATTCCCGTGTCGGCTGGCAGTCCGGTGGCGAATCGGGTGATGTCATCAAGCCCGGCGATCCCGCTGCATCCTTGTTGATTCAAACGATCAAGCACGAGCACGAAGATCTCAAGATGCCCAAAGCCGGCGCCAAGCTTGATGACAAGGTCATCGCCGATTTCGAGCGCTGGATTCGCGAAGGCGCTTTCGATCCCCGCGACACCGCGCCATCCAAAGAGCAGGTCGCCAAAGAAACCGATTGGAAGACCATCCTCGAACGCCGCAAGCAGTGGTGGGCCTTCCTACCCATCTCGAAGCAGTCCGCGAACAAGACCATCGACGACTTCATTGATGCTGAACTCACCAAGCAAGGCATTACCGCTGCGCCACAGGCCGATGCGCAGACGCTGCATCGTCGCATGAGCTACATCCTCACCGGACTTCCTCCGAGTGGCGATCAAACCATCGATCAACTCCTCGCATCGCCCGCCTTCGGTGAAAAATGGGCCCGCCACTTCATGGACTGGGTCCGCTACGCCGAGTCCTACGGCTCCGAAGGCGATCCCCCCATCCCCTACGCCTACCAATACCGCGACTACCTCATCCGCGCTTTCAACGACGACGTTCCGTATCCTCAACTCGTCAAAGAAGCCATCGCCGGTGATCTCCTTCCAAGGCCACGTCTCAAGAACGGCCTCAACGAAAGTGCCATTGGCATCGCGCAGCTTCGCATGGTGTTGCACGGCTTCTCGCCGGTCGATTCGCTCGATGAAATGGTCACGTTCACCGACAATCAGATCGACACCGTCACCAAGGCATTCCAGGCGCTCACCGTGAGCTGTGCCCGTTGCCACAATCACAAGTTCGACGCCATCTCGCAGGCCGACTTCTACGCCCTCTACGGCATCTTCACCAGCACGCACCCCGCCGTCATCGACGTGAATGCTCCCGGCACCGGTGATGCCATTCGTGCGGAGTTGAAGCAGATCAAAACGCAGATCAAAACCACGCTCATCGCTGATTGGCTAACCACCTTCAAAGATACGTCTGATAGGTCCAATAAGTCCTATCCGAACTTTCAAAAGCCAGCCTTCACCTTCAACGGCCTGCCTCGCTCCAAGCCCGGCGAATTCTCCATCACCGAGAAAGGCCTCCGCATCTATCCCGGCGGCTATTTCTCCGATCTCATCTCCACGCAGGACCGCAGCGTGCTCATCACGGATCGTTTCAAGAATCCTGGTGGCACTTTTTGGTTCCGCGTTGCTGGAAACGGTGGTGTGAAGGCCAAATACGTCGTCCAGAACTACCCGCGCACCGGCACCGTCCACAAAGCAGTCGAACTGAAAGACGAGAAGGACGAAACCCTCGCTTGGCGAAGCCTCGACCTCGATTTCTGGAAGGACGACGAGATCTTCCTTCAATTGGCCACTGCCGCCGATATGCCCGCCGAGTTCAAAAGTGGACGCTCTTGGTTTGCACTGACCGACGCCGTCATCACCAAGGACAAAACACCTCCCGCCAAGCCCGAGCAGTCTAACCTCCCCGCCCACACGCTTATCCTCGCTTGGCAGAACAACACACTCACCGACGCCCAGGCCGAAGCTCTCGATGCCCTCGTCCAATCCAAGAAACTCTCGACAAAAGCCATCGCAGATTTCCTCAAGCGCTACCGTGACCTCGAAGCGAAACTCCCCGCGCCCACGCGAGTTCCCGGCGTGATCGAGGCCAACGCCAAAGACGCGGCGCTATTCGTCCGGGGTGACCACAAACAACCCGCCGAGATCATCCCACGCCGTTTCCTCGACGCACTCGACCCCACGCCCTTCAAGACCACCGGAAGCGGCCGACTCGAACTCGCCGAGCGCATGGCGGACATGAGGCACAATCCGCTTACCGCCCGCGTGATCGTGAACCGTCTTTGGCATCACGTCTTCGGGCGCGGCATCGTCGCCACGACCGACAACTTCGGCAAACTCGGCGATCTGCCCACACATCCTGACTTACTCGACTTCCTCGCGCAGCGCTTCATCGACAGCGGCGGCTCAATCAAAGAGATGGTGAAGCTCATGGTGTCATCGAAGGCATTTCAGAGAGGTGCTCAGTCCTCGGAACTCAGCATTCAAAAAGATCCAGAGAACAAACTCCTCAGCCATTGGAGCATGCGTCGCCTCGAAGCCGAGGCCATTCGCGATTCCATCGTGACTCTGTCCGGCAAACTCGACACGACGCTCTACGGCGAATCCGTCGGCAGTGGCGATCCTCGACGCAGCATCTACGTCAAAGTCATCCGCAACGCTCTCGATCCATTTCTCACCACCTTTGACCTGCCCGTCCCTTTCAGTGCCCGTGGCAAGCGCGACACCACCAACGTCCCCGCGCAGTCCCTCACGCTTCTCAATGACAGCAAAGTCATCGACTGGTCACGCAACTGGGCAACTTACGTCGTCCATGATGCCAAAGACCGCACGGACGACCTGCGTGTTCGTCAAATGTTCCGCCAAGCCTACTCCCGCGAAGCCAGTGACGACGAAGTGAAGCAAAGCCTCGCCTACCTCGCCACTCTTCATCAGGAAAGCAGCGAGCAAGCCCGCGAACTCGCCAAGCAGGAAGTAAAGATCTCCGTTTTGAACCGCCAGATCACTGCAATTCTCGATCCTGCACGCACAAAGCTTCAAGCCGAACGTAAACTCCCCATCGCACCCACTGACCTGCCTGAAGCCCTCGCCGAATGGACCTTCGACAAGGATTTGAGCGATACCAAGGGACGTATGAACCTCGAACTCGTCGGCGCAGCCCGCATCGAAAATGGCGCCCTCATCCTCGATGGCAAATCCATGGCCAAATCCGGCTCCTTGCCGAAAAAACTCACCGCCAAGACCCTCGAAGCCTGGGTCATGCTCGACAACCTCACCCAGCGCGGCGGCGGCGTGCTCACCGTTCAGGGCAAGGATGGCGTCCTCTTTGACTCCATCGTCTTCGCCGAGAAAACATCCGCGCATTGGGTCGCGGGCAGCAACTTCTTCGACCGCAGCGAACTCTTCGAAGGCCCCGCCGAAACCGAGGCCGCCACACGCCCAGTGCACATCGCCGTCGTCTATCAACCCGATGGCACCATCAGCGGCTACCGCGATGGCAAACCCTACGGCATCACCTACCGCAAAGCCCCCGCTGCCATCTTTGAAACCGAAACCAGCCAGGTCCTCCTCGGCTGCCGCCACGGCTCCCCTACCGGCAACAAAGGCCTCGCAGGTCGCATCTTCCGCGCCCGCCTCTACGATCACGCTTTGACGCCCGAAGAAATCGCCAAAACCGCCCGCATCGAATCCTCAACGATCACCGAGGCCGACATCCTCGCCGCGCTCAGCGAGGATCAGCGCACTCAACTCACACGCCTTCAATCGCAGCGCGAACTACTCACCAAGTCACTCGAATCCACCCGCAGCACCGCCGCTGGCACGGACCCCGTTTTGAATGCCTGGGCAAGCCTCGCGCAGTCACTGATCAACCTGAAGGAGTTCATCTACCTTCGTTAAGTTATGGGCCTTCTGTCTCACATTCTCGAGCGGACGGTGTTTCGCAAAGCCTTCAGGGACATTGATCGCCTAATGGAGGATGTTCGTGCTGGAAAGCCCATTCCAGAAACCAAGCCCAATCCTAAATCTGGCGTATTGAGCATCGACGCCCCGACTCTTTTCTATGCCTCGCCTGACTACGGCAATTGGCAGATCTCAATCAGCGAGATCATCGCATTCGGCGAATACACGACTGACAACGGGCCTTACATTGACGATTGGTTCATGGTCTTCGTGACCAGAGACTTCAACTGGGTGGAAGCATCTAACTACTGTGCTGGTGCTGATGATGTTCGGACAGCCTTGGCTCAGCGCTGGGGCGTAGAGAGTTTGTATGGTAAACTTTGGGGGCACACGGACTTCGCGAGCCGAATCATCTGGCCCACCGACTTGGCTGATCAGCCTCTATTCGGTTTTTCAGAACGTAAACAATCCAAGTGGGAGAAGATCAAAGATTTCGGTTTCGAAGCGATCGACAAAGACCTCACCCTACAAGTGCGGCGAAGTCACCTTCAAGCCGCCCAAAGACCATGAAGGCACTCCCGAACATCGCGACAGCGTCCTCAGGCCTCCGCAAAGCTCCAGAGGGCTGGAGCACTCCAAGACGCTCACGCGCACACGAGAGAACCTCACCACTCAAACTTCACCGGAAAGTCCGGGCAGAGCTTCGAGGTCGTTGCATCAGGCACATCATGCCTGTAGAAGGTCATTTTCCCGTCTTCGTCACAGAACCAGACTTCCTCGGCTCCACGAGCAAAGTAGAGCTGCATTTTGCCCATCATCTCAACAACGCTGTTGGAATAGGAACGCACCTCGACGCAAATTTCCGGCGCGATGGGCATGGAGGCGGAACGGCGATGCGGACGAAGACGATCATTGGAGATCCACGCCACATCGGGCACCTTCACCCCATCCGAGGTTTCAACCGCACATTCGGTGATCACACGACCACCCTTGAGCTTCTCACGAAGAATGGCTCCGATTTCAGACTGAAAACCTCCGTGCCAGTTGGATGCAGGACTCATGACGATTTGGTTAAAACGATTCGTTTCGATCTTGTAGGGCAGGTCCTGCAAGGTCGGGTCTTCGCAAATTTCTTTCCAGGTGCGCATGGGGCAATGATGCCTCCTGGACCGCTTTCCCGCAACTTTCAATTCACCCTCTGATGAACTCCACTCTTTCCCGTCGCCACCTCCTCTCCCGCGCTTCTACCGGTTTCGGCATGGCCGCTCTTGCTGGCCTCATGCAGGAAGAATCGCAAGCTGCGCTTGTCAATCGAGCCAAGCGCTTCGCGCCGAAGGCACGCAGCGTCATCTTCCTCTACATGAGCGGCGGGGCGTCGCATGTCGATTCCTTCGACCACAAGCCGATGCTCAAGAAATTCGAGGGCAAACCGATGCCGGGAGCCGTCAAAAAGACGCAGTTCAACAACAACGGAACTGTCCAACCTTCGCATTGGGACTTCAAACGCTACGGACAATCGGGACTCGAAGTGAGCGATCTCTTCCCGCAAATCGGCGGCGTGGCGGATGACCTCTGCATGATCCGCAGCATGACCGCGAAGTTCAGCGAGCATGCGCAGGGGAATTTCTTCATGCACACCGGCTTTCCCTTCCTCGGCTTCCCCAGCGCCGGTGCTTGGACGAGTTACGGCCTCGGCACCGAGTCGCGTGATCTTCCCGGCTACGTCGTGCTGCAAAGCGGCGGCGCGGCCACACCGCATGGCGGCGTCGGCCTTTTCAGCAACGGCTTCCTGCCCGCGCAGCATCAGGCCAGCGTTGTGAAAGCCGATGAAGCCGAAGCCGTCACGAATATCCGCCCGCGCCAGCCGCACGACATGCAGCGCAAGCAACTCGACTTCATCGGCGCGATGGACAAACGATTCGCCAGCACCACGCAGCACGACATGCACGTCGAGGCCGCCATTTCGAACTACGAGATGGCCTGGCGCATGCAATCCGCCGTCCCAGACCTCTGCGACATCTCCGGCGAAACCGAGGCGACGAAGAAACTCTACGGCCTGGACGATCCCGAGCCAAAAAAAGCCGCTTATGCCCGCCAGTGCTTGCTTGCGCGTCGTTTGGTCGAACGCGGCGTGCGCTTCATCGAACTCAGCACGCTCGCCTACAACCTCGGCGGCGGCAATGGAGCCAATCCTTGGGATCATCACGGTGCCATCAAAGAAGGCCATGGCAAGATGGCCAACCAGATCGACCAACCCATCGCCGCGCTCATCAAAGACCTCCGCTCACGCGGCCTGCTCGACAGCACGCTCATTGTATGGGCTGGCGAATTCGGCCGCACGCCCTTTGCGCAAGGCAACAACGGCCGCGACCACAATCCCTACGGCTTCACCGTCTGGATGGCCGGCGGCGGCGTCAAAGGCGGTCACGTTTACGGCTCCACCGATGAATTCGGCTACAACGCCACCGAAAACGTCTGCACCGTCTATGACATGTGGGCCACCGTGCTTCATCAAATGGGCATCGACCACGAACAACTCACCTACCGCTTCAGTGGCCGCGACCTGCGGCTCACCGATGTGCATGGGAATGTGCTGCGGGACATCATTGCGTGATGAATGCCTCGCTTTCACGCCGCCACATTCTTTCCAGCGCCTCCACGGGCTTTGGGATGGCGGCGTTGACAGGCTTAATGCAAGCGGAGACACCGATGGTGCATCGGGCAAAGCGTTTCGCGCCGAAGGCACGCAGCGTGATCTTTTGCTACATGAGCGGCGGCGTTTCGCACATCGACTCGTTTGATCCGAAGCCTCTGCTCGAAAAATACGCGGGCAAGCCGATGCCAGGCGAGGTGAAGAAGACGCAGTTCAATAACAATGGCACAGTCCAGCCCGCGCACTGGGCCTACAATCGCCACGGCCAGTGCGGCATGCCAGTGAGCGATCTCTTTCCGCACATG
>CAZOVY010000029.1:0-58365 GCA_964583255.1 uncultured Prosthecobacter sp. | reverse complement strand
CACCTGTGATAAAGAGCGTTCCATCGACGACTGTTACGCCGGGGGAGACATTGCCACCCATGCTGTAGGTGGCATACCAGCGCAGCTTCCCGCTGTCAGGATTCAGGCCCCAGACCTCGCTGGCGACTGGGAGGATGAGGTCTCCGCCTGAGATGAGCGGTGTGCTGTAAACGGTGTCCAGTCCATCGGCAGGTGCGCGCCAGACTTGCTTGCCGGTTTTTTTGTCGAGCGCGACCATAGCGCCGCCTTCGTCATAGGCGGTGATGATGAGGGTGTCTTTGTGCAGGATGGGACTAGAGGCGCTGCCCCAGCCTTTGCGGTTGGAGTTGGTGCCGACAGAGGTTTGCCAGAGCTGCTTGCCGTCCATGTCAAAGGCGAGCGCGCCGGATTTGCCAAAGAAAACAAAGACGCTGCTGCCATCACTGACGGGCGTGCTGCTGGCGTAGCCGTGCTCCATGAGCATGCCGTTGGCGAAGTCTTCTGGCTGTACGGCGGGGACTGTTTTGTCCCAGATGATTTTGCCGTCGGTCTTGTTGAGACAGAGGAGGTGGCGGATCATTTTGCTCATGTCATCGCCAGTACCATCGGCATAGCCTGACCAGCAGGTGATGAAAACTTTATCACCGATGATGATGGGGCTGGAGGAGCCGGGGCCTGGTAGAGTGGCCTTCCACTTGAGGTTTTCGGTATCACTCCACTTCACTGGCAGGCTGCCATCGGCTTTGCCATCACCATTGGCTCCACGCAGTCGTGGCCAGTCGGCATTTGCGTGAGCAGAAAATAAGACAACAATGGTGAGTAGGAAAAGTATTTTCATGAGGCGCTGAGAAACCCGGTGCGTGCAGATGAGTTGCATATCATGCGACTGGGGCATGAAACTTTTGCCTCACCTCAGTAAGTCGCGCGTCCGCCTGAGAGATCAAAGACGGCACCTGTGGTGAACGAGCAGTCTTCTGAGCAGAGCCAGGCGACGAGCGCTGCGGCCTCATGCTTTTGGCCGAAACGATTCATTGGGATCTTCGATAACATGTACTGCACATGCTCTGGCGTGAGCTGTTTCAGGATGTCGGTTTCGATGACGGCAGGGGTGATGCAATTGACGAGAATGTTTGATGTGGCCAGTTCCTTGCCGAGTGACTTGGTCAGCGCGATGACGCCCGCTTTAGAAGCGCTGTAATGCGAGGCGTTTGGGTTGCCCTCTTTACCAGCGATGGAGGCGATGTTGACGATGCGGCCATAGCCATTTTTCAATAGATGCGGCACTATGGCACGGCAGGTGAGGAAGGGGCCGTTGAGATTGATGTCCACGACTCGCCGCCAGTCTGCTGGAGTCATCTCCCAGAGTTTGGCATTGCTGCCGGCGATGCCTGCATTGTTGACGAGTAGATCGATTTTACCAAAGGCTGCCAGCGTGGTTTGAGTGGCGGCTTCGACGGAGTTTTCATCCGTGACATCTACCTGAGCCGTGGCGACCGGGCCGATGGTGGAAAGTGTGCTTTTAGCTTCTGCCAAGGCACATGCATCGACATCCCAGAGGCAGACAGAGGCACCGCTTTCTAGCAGTCTCTCGGCGATGGCGTAACCAATGCCACGAGCACCCCCTGTGATGATGGCGACGCGGCTGCTGAGGGGTGGTTGTGTGCTCATAGAGTAGGTGGTGGTGGAATTAAATCATACCCGGCTGCCAGCCTGTGGTTTCGCCGGAGCGTCCGCCGGTGCTTTTGCTGCGCATGGCTGGATCATCGAGAGCGCGGTCCACGGCGTCTTGCAATGCGCCAGAGGTGAGATCACGCAGCACGGGCACAGGCGTGCCACTGCCTGGGATGTAGGCGGAGCTTTGGCGCTCACCTTCATAGATAGCGCTGTGGATGATGCGACCACTTTCCGCTTCCAAAACATTAACGCGCACTTTGGCGTAACCATAAGGATGTACGAGTAACTGGCAGCGCAGGTCTAGCACCTCACCTGTGATGATGAATCGCGCGGCGGAGCGTGACGCGAGCATCCCACGGCCCTGGAGTCCGTAGGCAAAGGCGTTTGAGACGACGTTGGCCACAGGTACTTTTGTCAGCACTTTCTCAACCGGCGTGCCGATCTGGGTGCGCACGGTGCCAAGTTCCATGGCACCCATGTCACGACGATCCACAAAGGGCTGCGTGGAGAATTCAGCCGCTCCAGGCTTCACATGGCCAGGGCTGGGGACATAGTCGAGGCTGACCTCACTGGTGGTGGTGCAGGAGGCGAGACTGAGCAGGCTCAGGGCCGTAAGGAGAAATAAATGGCGAGTCATGGCAGCGAATGCATAGCCGGAGCTGGCTGGGATTCAAATCAACTCCGCAGAAGGCCGTATTCATACATGCAGGAATGTCTTGCGTGAACTCTCTCAAACACGCAATCTCGCGCGCCTAAGTTTTACTCCCCTCATCCGTGTTCCAGTCACATGCCTGACAACGACCAGCCCGAAGACTTTCAACACCTGCCTACCGCAGGTGGCGATGCTGATGCGGCAAAGCGGGCCAAGAAAGCTGCGCTATGGAAAGAGGTCGCCGAGCGTAGGCAGACGCGCGTCAGCACCCAACCGCCAGTTCAGCAGTTAGCTCCGCAGGATGAAAGCCCGCACGCTGAACCTTTGCATGATGACTGGGCTGACTTGCTGAGTCTCGATCCTGACGCGCCACACGCACCAATGGCACCCATGGAGATACCGGTCACGCCGCAGATCGTGGCGACTCCGGTGGAGGTGGAGACACGCGGTGATGTCTCGAGTCGTAAGCGAAGCGTCATTCGTCAAAATGCGCCTCCTGCTACAGAGCCAGAAGAGGAGACCAACACGCGCGTCGTTTTCACAAAATCGAAATCTGCTCAGGGGCATTCGCCCGCCGCTGAAACACCAGCGGCAGAAAAAAAACAACGGCCCACGGAAGCTCCACCAAAGCCACCCACTCGTGAAAAGCGTCTGGTGGAGACTCGTGATGAAGACGGTACGGAAAAAGCCAAAACGCCTGAAGATGCAACTGCCGACAAGCCGTCGCCAGCATCTGCTGAGTCGGCCTCTGAGCCGAAGAAACATGGTTTTCTATGGGAGAAATGGGAAACCTGGGGAGGGCGATCATTGGCTATTAGTTTGGCGGTTCACGCTCTCTTGATCGGCACTGGCGGCTTCCTCGTGGTGAGTCAGGGATTACTCGACAGTCAGGTCGATTTTCTTCCTGGAGGCACCAAACAGGGAGAGGCCGCATCTCAGGAACTTCAGCACAAGATTCAGCAAAAGAAGAGTCCATGGCTGAAGAAATCGCCGATGCGGAAGATCGTCAGCATGAACTCGATCTCAGACATCATCCTGCCAGAAGATGTCCCCGATCTGCTGGATCTGCCGCAGTCGAATGATCTGCTTTCTGGCAATAAAATGGGCGGCTCTTTGGGACTTGGCGGGGCAGGGGGAGGCTTTGGAAAAAGCATGGGCCTGGGTTCAAAAGGCGGCATGGTCTTTCAGCCGCTGTCCATGTTTGGCCGTGAGATCAAAGCCAAGAGACTGGCTCTCATTCTAGATGTCTCCGGCTCCATGGCACCGTATCTACCGCGCGTGATTGAGGAGGTGGACAAGGTGGCGCGTGATAGCATCATCATACTTTACGCAGGTTGTGGTCTGGCCAAGCCACCGCCAAAGGGGCTCGATGGTGAAGAACTCTTCCGCACTTCTGGCAGTGAATTTGAAAAGTTCTGGCGCATGGGAGGCATGGCTTCCTTGCAGGATGCGCGCAAATTCAAGTTCTCCCCCGCTGAAGCCATTCCCAGTGAGAGCATTTTCCGCATCCTTTCCCGCCGCCCGCAAACCTGGTTCATTCATTACTTGGGCACTGATTACACATGGGTGGCGCTGCTCAGCGAGCAGGTCCGGCAGGCCGATGCGCTCTATTGGTTCTCTGACTTCCAAGACCATGTGGACTTCCAACAAATCCTCACGGTGAAGGAGAACCTACTGCGTCGAAAACAGAAGCTCTACATCCAGCCCTATCAGCACGGCACGTCCTTTGATCTCGTCAAAAGCCAACTCGTGGACCCCTCTGGTGGCGATGTGATCGAAGCAGTGTTTGAGTAAACACGTTTGGGGCACCGCATAAGAGTGGAACATTTGTCCAAAGCTCGCCTTTCCTTCTGAAATTTAGACACGAAACAAGGCAAATCTTTCAGTCTTTTTGCAGTCCGAAAAAAGACCTATTTAAAGGCATAAAAGCCTTTGCACGAGGGTGCAGCTTGCTACCTTCCCGACCAGCCCATCGAGCACGTTTCTGGAGTGGTTAATTTGGACAGACTCAGTCGATGGCAAACCGACATCTTTTATGCCAGACGAAATCATTGATTCCATCGAGTCAAACTCCACCGCCGTAGCCGCTGACCAAGCTTACGGTGCCGATCAAATCCAGAAACTGGAAGGGCTCGAAGCCGTTCGTCTCCGTCCCGGAATGTACATCGGAGATCCTGATGAGCGCGGCCTTCACCACTGCGTTTTTGAAGTGGTGGATAACTCCATCGATGAACATCTCGCGGGTAACTGCAAAAACATCTGGATTACCATTCACACGGACGGCTCCATCACCATTCAAGATGACGGACGCGGTATCCCTGTGGAAATGCATCCCAAGGCAGGCATTCCTACTGTGGAGCTTGTGCTCACCAGCCTGCATGCGGGCGGCAAATTTGGCGATGGCGCGTATGAATTCTCGGGCGGTCTGCATGGCGTCGGGGCCAAGTGTACGAATGCTTTGTCTGACTGGTTTAAGTGCGAGGTTTTCCGCGATGGCAAGATCTACGCCATCGGCTTCGAGCGTGGCAAGACCACTGAGCCACTGACGGTGCTGGGTGATCTGGATGATCCAAAGGCCACAGGTACCAAGATCTCTTTCTTTCCTGATGCCACGATCTTCACCATCACCACGACCTATGTCTTTGATCGCTTGCTGGTGCGCTTGCGTGAGCTCGCCTTCCTGAATCCAGGGATTAAAATCACGCTGACCGATGAACGCACAGAGACGCCTCGCCAGGACGTGCTCTTTTACCAAGAAGGTGTGAAGCAGTTTGTGCGCGAGCTGGGCGCGGATAAAGACAAGATCCACCCTGATGCCATCGCTCTAGCTGGCCGCCGTGAGATCGTCATTGATGACAAGAACAAGTTCATTCTCGTGGACTGCGTTTTGCAGTGGAACAAGGGACTCAGTGAGCAGACACTGTGCTTTGCTAATGCTATACCGAATCCAGATGGTGGCACGCATTACAGCGGTCTGAAAGCCGCGCTCACTCGTGCGGTGAAAGCTTACATCAACAACAATCAGAAGAGCTTTAAAGACAAGCTGCCTGACATCGAGAGCGATGACTGTCGTGAAGGCCTCATCTGCGTCCTGAGTGTGAAGTTGCCGAATCCGCGCTTCAACTCACAGACGAAGGTGAAGCTCGTGAATGGTGAGGTCGAAGGTGTGGTTAGTTCCATCGTCTATGAAGGACTCATGCGCTTCTTCGATGAGACGCCAGACATCGCCGTGACGGTGATCAATAACATCATCATCGCAGCGCGCTCCCGTGAGGCAGCCCGCAAAGCGCGTGAAGCCATTCGTAAGGACGCCATGAGCAGCGGTGGTCTGCCTGGAAAACTCGCTGACTGCTCCGAGCGTGATCCGTCGAAGACAGAGCTGTTTATTGTCGAGGGTGACTCCGCCGGTGGCTCCGCTAAAATGGGCCGAAATCGTCATAACCAAGCCATCCTCCCGCTACGTGGAAAGCTCATCAACACCGAAAAAGCTCGGCTTGAGAAGGTACTGCAAAACAAGGAAGTCCAGACCATGATCACCGCCATCGGCACCGGTATCGGTGGCGACAGTGAGGTCGAAGGCTCCTTTAATATCGAGAAGCTTCGCTACCACAAAATCGTCATCATGACCGATGCCGACGTGGATGGCTCTCACATCCGCACCTTGCTGCTCACGTTCTTCTATCGTCAGATGCCTGAGCTAGTCAAAGGCGGGCACATCTATGTCGCCCAGCCGCCGCTGTATCAGGTGACTCGAAAAAAGCGTGAAGAGTATGTACAGAGCGATGCTGAAATGGAAGCGATGCTACTTGAGATGGGGTCGGGAGAAATCAGTCTGCGTAACATCGCCGACGGTAGTCTTGTGGCCGATGAGCGATTGAAAGCCATTCTTGACCAGCTCGTGCCCGTGGCAAAGTTTGCCGACATCATCCGCCGCCACGGGGCTGATTTTGAAGCCTATCTCCAAGCCCGCGATGAAGTCACTGGCAATCTGCCACATTACCTCGTCGTGATTCGTGAGGGTAATGAGGTCAACATCCAGTACTTCCTCGGCAATGAGCAGCTCGCTGCCTTTGCCCGTGAGAACAATGACCTGCATCTCTTTGGCAAACCAGAGGCTGATCCAGATGGTCAAGCCACTCCGAAAGCGCATCGCCGCGCTCGCCTGATTGAAATCCACGAAGCCCACGGCATGAAGCGCCGCTTCCAGCAGCTCGATGAACTCGGCCTGCATGTCGATCACTTCAGCAGCCAGGACAAGCCGCTCTTTGAAGTCATCGAAGGCGATGGCGACAACGCCAAGGTTCATCCCGTCTTCAGCATCCCCGGCATCCTCGACAAGGTCATGGAAATCGGTAAGCGCGGCATGGAGATCAAGCGATTCAAAGGTCTGGGTGAAATGAATGCTAAGCAGCTCTTCGAGACCACCATGGACCCGAACAAGCGCACCCTTCTCCAGATCAAGCTCGACGAAACCAATGCCCAAGAAGCCGAACGTATCTTCACCATCCTCATGGGTGACGTCGTCGAGCCTCGGAAGCACTTCATCGAAGAAAACGCCCTGAACGTGAGAAACCTCGACGTCTGATTATTTTTCCTGCCTCTCTTTCTTCCACTTAGCCATTTCGTTTTCCGTCCATGCAAGAATCTAACACCCGCCCCATCTCCGTCGCTGACGAGGTTAAAAATTCGTTCCTCGACTACTCGATGTCGGTCATCATTTCGCGTGCGTTACCGGACGTGCGAGATGGGCTGAAACCTTCTCAGCGCCGCATTCTTTATGCCATGCATGAACTCGGTCTTTATCCGCCGAAGAAGCAGATGAAGTGCGCGAAGATCTGCGGTGACACCTCCGGTAACTACCATCCGCATGGTGAAGCCGTTATCTATCCGACACTCGTCCACATGGGCCAGCCCTGGGCCATGCGTGAGACACTGATCGATCCTCAAGGGAACTTCGGTTCCGTGGAAGGTGACCCGCCTGCTGCCATGCGATATACGGAAGCCCGTATGACGCCTTTGGGCGGCACGCTGATGTCCGACATGGAAAAGGACACGGTCGATTTCGTCCCAAACTACGATGAACGTCTGACTGAGCCAACCGTCTTCCCCGCAGCGTTTCCAAACCTACTCGTCAATGGTGGCACCGGCATCGCCGTCGGTATGGCCACGAATATGCCGCCGCATAATCTGGGCGAAATCGTCGATGGCGTGTGTGCGCAGATCGACAATCCAGCGATCACGAATACTGAACTCAGCCAGTTCATCAAAGGACCCGACTTCCCAACGGGATGTGTCATCCACGGACTCGATGGAATCCGCGAATACATGGAAACCGGTCATGGCAGCGTCCGTGTGCGTGGTCAGGCAGAGATTGTGGAAAACAATGGCCGCGAGCAGATCATCATCACGGAGATCCCTTACAACGTGAACCGCGCGGAGTTGGTGAAGCGCATCGCCGAATTGGCCAATGAAAAGATCATCACTGATATTGTCGCCGTGCGTGATGAGTCGGATGAAAACACCCGCGTGGTGGTCGATCTGAAGCGCGATGCCCGCCCGCAGGTCGTGCTGAACAATCTCTACAAGTTTACCGCTCTGGAGAGCAGCTTCAGCATCCACATGCTCGCCATTGATGGCGGTCGTCCTCGTGTGCTGAGCATCAGAGATGCCATCGCTTGTTACATCGAGCATCGCCGTGAGGTCATCATTCGCCGCACGAAGTTTCTTCTGAAAAAAGCGGAACAACAGGCGGAGAAGCTTGAAGCCTATCTCCTCGCGCTTGGTCATCTCGATGACTTCATCAAGATTATCCGCGATAGCCGTAATCGCGATGAGGCTCGTGCAGGGCTCAAAGCTTATCAGTTTAGCACCCAGACAGCGATGAAGCTGGGCATCCTGCTCCGCAATCAGCCTAGCATTCAGGGGGAGCGCTATGTCTTCACCGACACTCAGGTGGATCAGATCCTGGAACTCCGCCTCTATCAGCTCACGGGCATGGAGCGGGATAAAATCAAAGCCGACTACGATGAGTTGCTGGCCACGATCACCGATCTCATGGACATCCTGGCTCATGAGCATCGCGTGCTGACCATCATCAAAGACGAACTGCATGTCATCAAAGCCAAGCATGGCAATGGTCGCCTCACTCGTATCGATGCCACTGGTGGTGGGATTGAAACTATCGACCTCATCCCGAATGATGCGAACATCGTTACCCTCACTCACTTTGGTTATGTGAAGCGCACGCTCACCACCGAATACCGCCTGCAAGCTCGCGGCGGCAAGGGATTGAAAGGCATGGAAGCCCGTGAGGCACAGACGAAGGAAGATAAGAATGACTTCGTCGAAACCTTCTTCAGTGCGAACATGCATGACTTCCTGTTGTTCTTCACAAACACCGGACGCGTCTATGTTGAGCGTGTCTATCAGCTCCCAGAAGCTCCGCGCACAGGTAAAGGACGCAGCATTAAAAACGTGCTGAATCTCGGACCTGAAGAGAAAATCAATAGCGTCCTGCGCCTCGAAGCCCAAGGCGTGGAAGACGAAGCCATGTGGAGTCCAGAGAAGTTCGTCCTCTTTGCGACCCGCGATGGCACGGTGAAAAAGACATCGCTAGATGCCTTCAAAAATTACCGCAAGGCTGGTATGATCGCGATCAACATCGAAGAAGGGAATGATCTCGTCGATGTGGTCCTCACGGATGGAAAGAGCAACGTCTGCTTTGTCACCCATGAAGGCATGTGCCTCCAATGTGAAGAGACGGACATCCGCCCCGTCGGACGTAACTCCATTGGTGTTCGCGGCATCCGTCTGGAAGAAGGTGACCACCTCGTGTCCCTCACCGCTGTGGAGCCAAACAAACAGTTGCTTGTCGTCTCTGAGAAAGGCTTGGGTAAACGCACACCCTTTGAAGAATACCGTCTGACCAATCGTGGTGGTAAAGGTGTGACTACTCTGAACGTCACTGAAAAAACGGGTAAGGTCGCTGCGGCTATGGCTGTGCATGACGATGACGAACTGATGCTGATCACCAGCAAAGGTCAAAACGTCCGCATCCGTGTCGGTGGTGAAAAAGGCATCCGTGAAACCGGGCGCAATGCTCAAGGAGTGAAGCTCATGGACCTCAAGAAAGATGAGACCATCCAAGACGTGGCCACCGTGATCGCTGAAGAGGAAGAAGAGACCACTGACGACGTCGCAACTGATGAATCGACAGAAGTCGTTGAAACGACGGCTGAAGATACAGCAACCGAGGCTTGAGAATGTAGATTTTGAGCCAGAGCAGCTAAATAGGCTGCTCTGGCCTCATGCCAGCATCTTCGGCACCAGTTCGCCATGCACGTTGGTGAGGCGCATGTCGAGACCTTGGAATTTCACAGCAAGCTTGGTGTGATCAAATCCGAGTAGATGTTGAAGCGTGGCGTGAAGGTCATGCACATGCACGGCGTCTTCTGTCACATTGAAACCAAATTCATCGCTGGCTCCGAGAGTGAGTCCTGGCTTCATCCCGCCACCGGCGAACCACATGGTGAAAGCATTCGGGTGATGATCACGTCCATCACTGCCGCCTTGCACCATCGGAGTTCGTCCAAATTCTCCGCCCCAGATGACAATCGTGTCTTCGAGTAAGCCGCGTTGTTTGAGATCGTGTACCAGAGCAGCGCAGGGTTGATCGGTGAGACCACACTGCTGCTTCAGCCCACCAGTGAGTCCGCCGTGGTGATCCCAGGCCTCGTGGAAAAGCTGAACAAAACGCACACCACTTTCAATCAAGCGTCGCGCCAGCAGGCAGTTGTTGGCAAAGGATGGTTCTCCGTGCTTGTCTCCATACATGTCGAGGATGTGCTGTGGCTCTTGGCTAATATCCATGACCTCCGGTGCCGTCTTTTGCATACGGTAGGCAAGTTCAAAGCTGTTGATGCGCGAAGCAATTTCAGGATCACCCACGACATTGAGCCGCTCTTCATTGAGTTTTTTCAGCGTATCCAATGTCTGCCGCTGAAGGGTGTCAGTCACGCCTTTGGGATTGCTCAGAAAGAGCACAGGCTCGCCGCTGCTGCGAAAAGGCACACCCTGATAAACAGTGGGCAGGAAGCCACAGCCGAAGTTCGACATGCCGCCGCTTGGACCCTTCTGTCCGCTTTGCATGACAACATATCCGGGCAGGTCTTGATTCTCAGTGCCGAGGCCATAAAGCGTCCACGCACCAAAACTGGGCCGTCCAAAGATCTGTGAACCTGTGCTCATCAGGATCTGCGCGGGCGCATGATTAAAGGCATCCGTCTTCATGGAGCGCACGATCGTCAGATCATCGGCGATCTTGGCTGTGTGTGGCAGCAGCTCGCTCAGTTCAGCTCCACTTTGACCGTGCTTGGCGAACTTGAACTTGGGGCCGAGTAGTTTGCTGTTCGGATTAATGAAAGCCGCTCGATAGCCTTTCAGAAGATCCGCTGGTGGCAGCTTGCCGTCCCATTTGGCAAGCTCGGGCTTGTTATCGAACAGCTCCAGATGACTCGGCGCGCCGCCCATGAAAAGGTAGATCACACGCTTCGCCTTGGCTCCGTAATGCGGCTTTTTTTGAGCGAGAGGGCTGATCGGTGCAGGCGCTGCATTCGTGCGCATGAGATCCATTGCAGCGAGTGAGGCCATGCCCACGCCGCATTCTTTGAAGAACCAGCGACGAGACAAATAGCGCGCGTATTCGGATTGAATTTCTCGGGTGAAGTTCATGACGTTACTCTTTGGTGATGGTTTCATCGAGATTCAGCAGCACTCGGGCGAGTGTGACCATCGGCGGGATGGAGTCAGGTTTATGCGTGCTGCGTTGCTGTTTGAGAAGGCTGAGTAAAAGGGACCGCTCTTTGGCAGTCGGTGAGCGCGAGGTGCAAAGTTTGAATCCTTCAATGATGGCAGTCATATCGTCGCCTTTCGCTGTGTCGGTCATACGTTTCGCCAGATGCTCAGAGGCTTCCATGCTGAGCGTTTCATTCAGCGTCATCAGCGCTTGTAGTGGCGTGTTGCTGCGGGCGCGTTTGATGCAAGAGGCCTCACCATTCGGCACGTCAAAGGTACTGAGGAAGGGATATGGGGTGCTACGCCGGCGGAAGACATAGACGCTGCGGCGATACTTCTGTGAGTCCTCCTCCACCTTCCACGGGAAAGGTGCGTAGCTGGCGGGCTTTTCAAACAGGTGCTGAGGTGCTGGTGGCATCACTCCGCGACCGCCGATTGCGGGATTGAGTAAGCCGCTCACCGCGAGTTGGATGTCACGCACGATCTCGCCTTCGACGCGGAATCGCGGACCACGAGCAAGCAGTCGGTTGTAGGGATCTTTATCGAGAAGCTCGGCGCTGACTTTGCTGTCTTGCTGATAAGTGTCACTGGTGACGATGAGTCTGTGCAGGTGCTTGAGCGACCAGCCGTGATCCATAAAGTCGCAGGCCAACCAGTCGAGCAATTCGGGGTGGCTAGGCTTGGCACCCTGCGTGCCGAAGTCCTCAGGTGTCTCGACCAAACCAATGCCGAAGTAAGACTGCCAGACGCGATTCACGATGGCGCGCGCAGTGGTCGGGGCCTCGCGGGAAACCAGCCAGCGAGCAAAGGTGAGGCGTGAGCTGTCTGCCTTCTTTGGCAGCGGATTAAGCATCGTAGGCACACCTGCTTCGACGGTTTCAGCAGGCTTTAGAAAGTCGCCGCGCTTTAACACGGCGGTCATGCGTGGCTGCTCGCGTGCATCGAGCACGAGAGAGGTGGTGCCTTCAGGGTGCTGCTTCCATAAAGCTTCGATCTCTTCATTGATCGGCTTCCATTCGGCAATGCTGGTGCGGAACTGAGTGAAGAGTGCCCGTTCCTGTTCGGTATTGAGTTGGCCTTTTTCAATCCACGCTCGCATCTGCGGGGGGAGGGGATCAGCCTCGGCATCTGGTGCTGAGCTAGCGCTGATGCGGTATCGGCCCAGGTTCATGGTTTGCAGGTCATCACTGTTCCATCCGCCATGATTCATCTTGAGGCCGACAGTGAGTTCATCTTCGGGTTTCACTTGGATCGGCTTCTCCAGAACGAAGACTGCATTGCGCGGTACATTACGGCGACCTGGACCTGCATTGATGCCCCAGGCTGTTTTGTCGTTTCCATCGATGGCGTAGCTGATCGGTCCTGTGACACGCTTGTCTTTCTCCAAATCCTGATCACGCGCAAAAGGTGCCAAAGGACTATTCTCTGGTTCACCAAAATCGGCAGTGGCTTTGACAAACTTCAGCGCTGTCATCTTGCCGTTGATCTTCATCTCCGCAGTGAACTCCGTGAGTGCCGCTGTGCCTTTTTGCGAGCGCCCAGGGCCGTAGGCTGGCAGATTGGGATCATTCATCAGCTCCAGACGGAAGGCGTTGATCGTCGTTGCCGCTTTATACTCCACGACAAACTTCACATGCGATTTAGTCGGCGCGTAGCCTTGCGCTAAGATGCTGCCATCAGCTTGAACGATGGCTTTTTCACCGCCGGATGGATCATCGACAAAGCGGAGCGTGCTCCAGCTTGCGGGCTTGTGGAGAGTGCTAATCCATTGCGACAGGCGCTGTTTCCAGTCGCCATGATCGTGCATCAGTTTGGATTCCAATTCACCGATGCGTTGCAGAAGCTGAGTGCGCTGCATTTGTTCCTGTGCCGTGTAAACCACGCGCCAGGGTTCATTGTCGTTATTCAGGAAGGCGAACATCCGATAATACTCCTCTTGAGTGATTGGATCGTATTTATGATTGTGACATTGCGTGCACCCGATGGTCAGGCCGAGCACGCTTTTGCCGACGGTATCCATGCGATCAAACATCGCCTCCATGCGGAACTGCTCTGGGTTCACTCCACCTTCTTCATTGATCATGGTGTTGCGCAGGAATCCTGTGGCCACGATTTGATCCTGAGTTGCATTGGGGAGTTGGTCTCCAGCAATTTGCTCGATGATGAATTGATCATAAGGCAGATCACGATTGAAGGCATTGATCACCCAATCGCGATAGAACCAAATGAAGCGCATCGGGTCTTTTTCATAACCGTTCGAGTCGGCGTAATGAGCGGCATCAAGCCATTGGCGAGCCCAGCGTTCGCCGTAGTGTTTCGAGGCCAGGAGTTCGTCGATGAGTGAGGTCAGACTCGTCTGACCGGTCTGACTGTGGCGCGCCATCTCCTCCGATGACGGCGGCAGCCCGACGAGATCCAAATACAGCCTGCGGATCAGTGTCTCCGGCGCAGCCTTAGCGGCATGTTTCAAGCCCTCTTTGGCGAGTCTCTTTTGAATGAAGGCATCAATGGGATGTGCCGCTTTTTTTGGCACAGGTGGTTTCACGGGCGACTTGAAAGCCCAGTGATCCGTTTTCATCAGTAGTTTCACGCTGGCGCTATCCGGCCATTCGGCTCCCGCATCGATCCATGCTTTGATTGTCGAAATCTGCTCATGCGTCAGGGGATCACCTTTGCGTGGCATTTGCATTTTTGGAATCTTGCCGCCGATGGCCTGGACAAGAACAGATTCAGCACCATGTCCGGGTTTGATGGCCAGACCGAAGTCACCGCCCTTCAGCGCACTGGGCTTGTGATCAAGTCGCAGCGCAGCTTCTTGCTTGTGTGGACCGTGGCAGGAATAGCAGCGCTCGGCAAAAATGGGCTGGATGTCTTTAACGAAATCCACCGCACCAGCAACAGGCGCGGTGAGGCTCAGGAGAAGGAGTGGCTTCAGCATCATATATTCATACGCTGAAGCCGATGGATTCTCATGTCCGCTGACATGGAGTATTCAAACATCACAGGTAACAGGCGAGTTTTTGTGGGTTTGATAACAGTGTTGGAATATTTAATGGCCCGCTGTCTCGTATTAGCTGAAACACATGAATCACCCCGTCACTCGTCTCCTCCTACTTTCTCTTTTCTTCCTGCGCCCGGCGAGTGGCCAGCTCAATCTAGTCGGTGGTGAGGACACGGCCAAGGTCACTGCCGCCATTGTCTCTGAAGTTAAAGTCGCCGCTCCTGGTCAATCCTTCCGCGTGGCGGTGAAACTGGTGCATCAGGAGCACTGGCATACCTATGGTAAAGTTTTGCCGCCGGATGTGATCGGGAAACCCACGCGCCTCAAGTGGACATTGCCAGAGGGATGGACCATTGAAGAGCTGCCTTGGCCAGACACTCATGAAGTGGAGTCCACAGATGGTAAGAAGTCTCACGGATACGATGGCACGGTGTATCTACCAGCCAAGATCACACCTGCTGGCAAGCCAGGGTCCGCGCAGGAGATCTCTGTTAAAGTGGATGCTCTTACCTGCAATCCACAAAACTGCATGCCAGTGAAGCCTGAAGCGAAACTCACGATCACCATGGCGGATAAGGCCGAGATTGATCCAGCCATGGCAGAGGTATTTGGTAAGGCTACAACCCCCGCTCCAGCACCAGTGACTGAATCAGTCGGCAAACCCGTCGAGCGTTCCTTTTTTGGTTACCTTGTCTTTGCCTTTATTGGTGGATTGATCCTCAACATCATGCCCTGCGTTTTTCCGGTGCTCGGCATCAAGATCATGAGTGTCGTTCAGCAAGCGGGTGAAGATAAGAAGCAGGTCTTACTGCACGGTCTTGCTTACACCTTTGGTATCTTGCTTTGCTTCTGGGCGCTGGGTGGACTCGTCATCGCTTTGGGAAAAACATGGGGCTTCCAACTTCAGTCCCCCGGCTTCGTCTATGGTCTCTGCGCCTTCTTCCTCATCTTTGGTTTAAACATGGCAGGTCTGTTTGAGATTGGTGCTTCAGCCATTGGCGTCGGTGCTAATCTTCAATACCAGCATGGTCTCAGTGGATCATTCTTTTCTGGATTACTCGCGACCGTTGTGGCCACGCCTTGTTCAGCACCCTTTCTGGGTTCAGCCCTTGGCTACACCGTCACGCTGCCTGCACTGCAAGCGATGCTGATGTTCACCATGATTGGCATTGGACTCGCCAGTCCGTTCCTCGTGCTTTCTCTTGTGCCAAGTCTCGTCTCAGCCCTGCCACGTCCCGGTGCTTGGATGGAAAGCTTCAAACAAGCCATGTCCTTCCTGCTCT
This sequence comes from uncultured Prosthecobacter sp., assembly GCA_964583255.1. Taxonomy (GTDB): domain Bacteria; phylum Verrucomicrobiota; class Verrucomicrobiia; order Verrucomicrobiales; family Verrucomicrobiaceae; genus Prosthecobacter. The sequence continues at coordinate 42,983 of CAZOVY010000029.1, read as the reverse complement.
TCGGCACCGTCGCTTTCCTTGCCTGGGTGCTAACGGGCATGATCGAAGGTCAGCCCATGCTCTTCCTGCTTTTCAGTCTCGTCATCATCGCTCTCGGCTGCTGGATCTATGGCCGCTGGTCCTTGCCGTATAAGCCTGCACGCACTCGTTTGATCGCCGTCATTCTGACTCTCGGCTGCCTAATCGGTGGACTAACATTTGGTTGGCCAAAGGTGGAAAAAGGCACAACCAGTGAAGGCAGCCATGTCGAAGGTGGCCTGACCTGGGAAGCTTGGTCGCCCGAGAAAGCTGAGCAATTGCGCGCTGAGGGAAAGGCGGTCTATATCGACTACACCGCCAAATGGTGCTTCACCTGCCAGGTGAACAAGCGCGTTTATAAGGATGCAGTTTTGCAGAAGCTCATCACCGACAAGAAGATCGTTCTGCTCAAAGCCGACTGGACGAATGAAGATCCTCGTATCACCAAGGCGTTGACGGATCTCGGGAAGGCGGCGGTGCCGGTGAATGTACTCTACTTGCCTGGACAGTCAGAGCCTGTCGTGCTGCCTGAATTGCTGACCGTGGAGAATGTTTCTGAGGCGATGAAGCAGATCAAGGAGTGAGTGTTTGGAGCCCCGGCTTCAGCCGGTCTTTGAATCTCCGAGAGCTGTTAAAGTGTCGTCAAAAACTAGTGTTCTACCACTCATCAGCCTTTAATTAGCTTGAAGAGCGTGCCCGTCAGTAAAATGGCCAGCCAGATATTAAAACCTAGTCCAAGCATCATCTCTGCTCGTCTTCGTGTTTCTTGATTGTAGTACGGTCTGGTGCCTCCTGTTGCAGGTCTCCTTGTCTTATCGATACGCAAACGAAGCACACCTGCGAAAATACCCAACCAGATGGACAAGATTAGACATACTGCGGGGAATATGCGTGAATTTACTCCGTCTGGCGGATAGCATTGACCTCTCGTTTTGAGCAAATCTTCCGTCGCACAAATCACTTCTTTCTCCCAGATGGCTTTAAGGTCTATGATTTTGACAAGATCATCAGTTGGACGGCTGGCGAGGTATTCTTCAAGAGATGTCCAAGTTTTAGGATTGAAGAGTTGAGTGCCTACCACTGCCTTTGCTCGATCAAATTGAGTTTGTTCTACATGGATTTGATCTCCGGCAGGCCAAGGTTCCAAGACTCGACGGAGTTTATCAATCGAACCTTCATCATGTCCCCATATGGATTCAATACCCGCTTCGTAGAGAGTCAGTGATACCTGATGGGCGGCTTCATAAGATCCAGCGACGCCAATGGGCACCCAATTTGAAGGCACTTCAGCTTCGAACTCCTCAACTCGATTGTGGTAAGCCATGAGACGAACTTTGATTGAGTTGTTGTATTACCTGAGAAGGTAACGGTCTCTCAAAGCCTAGACAGCAATCGGTGCCTTGATGGCGGGATGCGGATCGTAGCCTTCGAGGGTGAAGTCTTCGTATTTGAAATCGAAGAGGTCTTTCACATCAGGGTTCAGCTTCATCACGGGAAGGGCACGCGGCTCGCGGGCGAGCTGGAGCTTGGCTTGCTCGATATGATTCGAGTAGAGATGCAGGTCGCCAAAGGTGTGGACGAAGTCGCCGGGCTGGAGGTCGCAGACTTGGGCGACCATGAGGGTGAAGACGGCGTAGCTGGCGATGTTGAAGGGCACGCCCAGGAAGAGGTCGGCGCTGCGTTGGTAGAGCTGACAACTGAGTTTGCCCTCGGCGACGAAGAACTGAAACAGGCAGTGGCAGGGTGGCAATGCCATCTGATCGACGACAGCTACATTCCAGGCGCTGACTATGTGTCTGCGGCTGTAAGGGTTGGCCTTGATGCCTTCGATGAGCTTTTTGATTTGATCAATGGGCTCGGCTCCGGGTGCACCCTGCCAGCGTCGCCACTGCGCACCATAGACGGGGCCGAGGTCGCCATTTTCATCTGCCCATTCGTCCCAGATGCTGACTTTGTTTTCCTGGAGATAACGAATGTTGGTGTCGCCACTGAGGAACCAAAGAAGTTCATGGATTATGCTGCGAAGATGAAGCTTCTTGGTGGTAACGATGGGAAAGCCTGCGCTGAGATCATAGCGGCTCTGCTCACCAAAAACGGAGTATGCGCCTGTGCCCGTGCGGTCCTCACGGTAGCTGCCGTTGGTGAGGACTTTGTTAAGGAGGCGATGGTATTCGAGCATAAATGACGAATGACGAGTGGAGAATGACGAGTGACGAATGACGAGTGGAGAACGCAAGCGTTCGTCATTCGTCATTCGGATTTCGTCATTGGTATGGGACTGGAGTGCCCGTGCTATTCGCGAGCACTTTGAAACGCTTGATGATCTCAGCAGTGAGTGTCCCTGGCTTGCCATCGCCGACTGGGCGGCGGTCATACTGCACGGCGGGGATGACCTCGGCAGCGGTGCCAGTGAGGAAACATTCGTCGGCGGTGTAGATCTCATGACGAGTCATGGTGATCTCATGGATCTGGAGGCCCATTTCACGCATGACTTCAATGACGGCCATGCGGGTGATGCCATTGAGGGCACCACTGGCGATGGTGGGTGTATAGACTTGGCCGTTCTTGATCACGAAGACATTGTCGCCCGTGCATTCGGCCACGTAGCCTTGCTCATTGAGCATGATTCCTTCTTCACAACCGGCCTGGATGCACTCGATCTTGGCCATGATGTTGTTCAGATAGTTGAGGCTCTTCACCTGAGGGCTGAGCGCCGCTGGTGTCGGGCGGCGTGTCGCGCAGGTGATTAAATTCAGTCCCGTCTCATACTTCTCTGCCGCGTAGAGTGTGATGCCGCTGGCGATGATGATGATACCTGCTTTTGGGCACTGATAAGGATTAAGTCCGAGCGGTCCTACGCCGCGTGTGATCAGCAGGCGGATGTAGCCGTCGCGCAGGTTGTTGGCAGCCACTGTTTCGACCGTGGCCTTCTCCATCTCTTCGATGCTGATCGGGATGGTGAGGCAAATGGAGCGCGCGCTTTCATAGAGCCGGACGAGATGCTCAGTCAGGCGAAAGACGCGACCATTGTAGATGCGGATGCCTTCAAAACAGCCGTCGCCATAAAGCAGGCCGTGGTCGAAGACGGAGACTTTAGCCTCGGATTCAGGAACGAGTTTGCCGTCGAGATAGATGAGCAGAGAAGGGGAGGCCATGGCGAATAGGGCGGAGAATGGCAGTGCGCGGAGGCTTTTCAAGAGCAGAGGCGCAAATGATGGGGATTTCACGGCCCAGATGAAAGTGGGTTTGCTTCGTTACCTTTTGCTCAAGGGTGCTCAACTCTTCTGCAAGTTCTGAGCAGGCAAAAAATACCCCGAGAAGAAAACGAACACGCATTGGCGGGGTATCACTTCCCGAAGCACTGCACGCGACCATCCATCGTGCTCACATAGACGCGGCCCTGCGCGACGGCGATGCCGTCCCAGACGGGTGGGCTGGTGAGTTCGAGACCGGTGCTTTGTTCGCCGGTTTCGGTGTTTACGGCCCACATTTTGGCGCCGCGACGGCCTTCGAGGGCTTCGTTTTGCTCGTTGAGTTCGTTGAGGATGGCGGGGTCTTTGGCGGCGAGGCGTTCAAAGGCGTATTCTTCATCAATGGTGTCGGGGGCACCGCTGACGAGGACGGTTTTTCCGGCGAGGGCCATGCTGCGGGCGACGATGGGGACGAAGCGGTCCCAGGTGTGTTTAACGAAGCTGCCTGCTTTGTCGCCATCTTTGCCGCCTTTGCCACTGGCAGCAGGCTTGAACCACAAGGCGGCTCCGACTTTGCCTTTGCCGGTTTCTACGCCTGCACCGATGCCGTGAAGTTTGTTAGCGGTGCTGTCGCGTGAGTCGCCGTTGTCAAAGTTGCAGGCGAGGACGGCGTCGGCGGGCGGCGCATCGGGTGACTCGAAGCGCTGCTGCACTTCGGCAGGCGTGAGTGCTTTGTGATAGAGGGCGAACTGATCCAGCAGGCCGCTGTAGGCTCCGGCGCTGCCTTCGGTGGCTCCTTCGCCGTTGCCGAGGAACATGGGGCGGGCGGGTTTGGCATCCACGGTGGCACCAGCGCCTTCGGCGACGAGTTTGCCATCGAGATAGAGCGCCATTTTGCCGTCGGTGCTGAGGGTGCCTGCGAGGTGATGCCAGCCTTCGGTCAAAGCTTCGGCGGAGACGATGGTGATGAGATTGCCATCGCTGCGGATGTGCCACTGCGGTTTCTTATCGCGAATGTCGAGAACATAGCCACGGGAAGGACCGCCGTGGTGAAGGACGGTGCCGCTGGCTGTGTCTGGCAGGACCCAGGCTTCGACAGAAAGGGCGCTTTCGGCGGGATCGAGCGCTTCGGCATCGGGGAAGAGCACGGAGCCGGGAATGGGTGCATTGGCGACGACGGGTGCGGCTTTGCCTTTGCCCTTTGCCTTACCTTTGCCGTCGCCCTTTTTCGTAGCCTTGCCTTCTTTTTCCAGGCCTTTGGGTTGATTCGCGAGAGGTTGACCATCAGGGCCTAAGACGACGCTATTACCGGTGCGTGGCGTAGTGGCCTCTTTGAGTGTGTAGGCTTGTTCCGGCGGTGTTTTGGGCGTGGAGAAGAGCGTGTACTCCATGGTGGTGGTCCATTTGTAATATTGCGCTTCACGGCCATACGAGTACACGTTTTTGTCATCGTGGACGAGGATGCGCCCCGCAGGCGCATACTTGCCAGCTTGGAAATAACCGCCGTGACCTCCGGCAAAGCTTTTGCCATAGACCCAGTAGCTGCGGTGGAAGTTCGAGTCATCGAGGAAGCCCATCGGCGCAAAGAGATGCGCGCCTTCGCCTTCATGCGCTCCGGCTTGTTTGGCAAAGTCGGCGCTGATCGGGCCGACTTCGACGCGTTTGCCGTCGTCGATGATCTTCTGCGTGCGCAGGTAGGTCCACTTGCCGTCGCTGCTGAGGATGTCGTTGAGGGCGACGGGCATTTGCAGCGACTTGTGGCGGTCATTGAGGTCGCCGCCGGTGTCGGGGTCTTTGTCGTCGTAGTTTTGCTTTACACGCATCTCGCCGGTTTTGGCGTCGAGCCGGTAAAACCACAGACCACCGTCGAGGAAGCAGGAATGACCGGCGATACAGCTCACAAGGCCTTTCTCGACCAAGACGCTGCCATGCACAGGCCACACGCTTTCCATCATTTCCCAAGCGCCGTGGCTGAGCATCACGGGCGCTGCCTGGAAGCGCCAAACGAGCGCGCCGTCCTTCGCACGCAGGCAATAAACTTGGCCATCTTTGCCGCCAAAGAACACGCGTCCGTTCCAATACGTCGGCGGTGAATCAATGCGGCCACCAGCGATGAAATGCCACGCGGGCTTGCCAGTGGCGGAGTCAAAGGCATGCAGTGTGTGCTTATCGACCTCGGAGACAAAAGTGAGTCCTGCGGCGGTGGTCGTGGTGCTGAGCGGAGGAGTGAGCTTCACTTCCCAGGCCATGCCGAGGTCCTTTTTTAAATCCGATTTCCCTGAACCACTGCGGGCGTTGTCACTGCGATAAGTAGGCCAGTCGCCGACAGCGGATTCGACTTCGTCGATGGCATCGGCATACGCGGGGCCTTTGACGAGGCGCTTATCGTCGGGTGTGTTCGCAGGCAAGGGGTAACGAGGTGCGCTGGCCATGACGGCCATGCCGTCGAGTTTCGCTTCCGGGTAGCAGGCGCAGTTATGTGGTCCGGCATAGGTCAATCCGTTCGCTGGCATCACGCCGTAGAGGCAGGCTCCACGCACCCAGTGATTGAGGTCCCAGTGCTGCTTTTCCATATCGACATACTCGATGCCGGTGCGGCTGGGTATGATGTATTTCTCTGTCGCCTTGCCCATGTAGCAGCGGTGATGGAACCAGTAGGTGCCCTCCGGCACGTCGGGGAAGAAGCTCTTCTTTTTCTCGCCGGTGAGCGGATCAAAGCCGCGATACTCGCCGCTTTGATTGCCACTGGCGTTGCCGGAATTCCATACGAGGCCCTGCGCCACGATCACATCTTCAAGGCTGCGGTAGCCGCTCTTTTCATGCGGTGCGTTCCACAGGTCTTTGCCAGTGTCGGCGTGCATGCCCTTCATGGAGCCGTCACCACCCGCGTAGATGATCACATCGTTATGGAGCAGGATGCGCGGGGCAAAGTTGAACTCATAAAGCGCACGGCGCTTGGTGGGGTCGGTGGTGAAATTTACGGCACCGGTCTTCACGTTGCGTGAGGCGATGCCGTCGCCGTTGTAGTAAACGACACGTTTGTCATCGAGCGTCAGCGTGATAGGCGCAATGCGGTCTTCCTGCTCCCACAGGGTCTTGCCGCTGTCGGCGTCGATGGCTAGAAGGTGGCGCGGTTTGCCATCCCAATTGAACTCGGTGGTCACGCGCTGCTGATCACTCTGTGCTTTCACCGCGAAGTCTTTGTTCAGCACCCAGGCTTCCTTGTTCACAAGCGCATAGATAGTGCCGTTGCGCATGATGAGTTCCTCCGCGCCTTTGGTTTGCTCATACACGCGGATGACCTTGCCGGTGGCTCCATCCAAGCAGGAAATCGGATCCGTGATGCCCATGGTGACATACACCTTGTCGCCTATCGCAACGATGCGGCGCGTGAGCTGCGTGGGGCCGGATTTGAGCGGCCAGAGATGCGTACTCCATTCTGGAATGGGCTTTTTCCAAAGCACGGTGCCATTGAAGGCATCACGCGCTATCAGCACAAACTTCGCAGGCATCAGGATGGAGATGCGGCTGCCTTCATCGATGATGTAATAGATGCGACCGCCGGCGCTGACCTTCGCGCTGACCGACGACATGCGGTCGTGATGGCGACTCCATCGCGGATTACCCACCCACTGCATGCGTGAAGGCGGTCCAACGAGCATGTCTTTGGAGGTGGGGTTGCCTTTGCTGTCGTAGGCGTAGTGCGTCCACTCATCCATGTCTTTGGGCCAGGCTTTGGTGATCTTTTCCCATGTGCCACCCTTCTTCACCATCGCCACGCCCAGCGGTGTGAGTACGCGGTCGATCTCTTCTTTGGAAACGGATGCCGCATCCTCGATGACGAGCAGGTTTACATAATTCTCGATGTAAGGCAGGTGCTTGCCATTCCACAGGTCCACCGCGACGGCGCCGTAGCCGCCGGTTTTGGAAATGGACTCGCGGATCACCGATACCGCTGCGGCATCTTTGGTTAAGCCCTGCACTTGATAGGCTTCATTAGCTCGCAGCGCTGAAGTCAGTTTTCCATCTATGCAGCCCACATGCACCACGATACCACCTTTGACGCCTGATTGAGCGAGGATGTCAGAGGCGTCGTCAGCAAAGAGAGCTGAACTGACAAGGAATAGGCAAGTGACGAGGCGAAGGCGTTTCATGGCAAAGGTGGCTGCCAGAAACGCGGTGCTTACCGCCAGCTTTCAAAAGAAAGCTTCTGTTCTGCCTGATTTAGCCCTGGCTCGCATTCGTGCTGACTCCGGCAATTTTTGAGCGCATGTCGGTATCAGCGGCGAGATTTTTGTAACGGGCAAAGTCCATGATGCCCATGTTGCCGTTGCGGAAGGCTTCAGCCATGGCGAGCGGGATTTGCGCTTCGGCTTCGACGACTCGGGCGCGCATCTCTTGAGTGCGGGCGGCCATTTCTTGCTCCACTGCGACGGCGGCAGCGCGTCGCACTTCGGCATTGGCTTGAGCGATCTTCTTGTCTGTCTCTGCCTGCTCGGCTTGCAGCTTGGCTCCGACGTTTTCGCCGACGTCGATGTCAGCGATGTCGATGGAAAGAATCTCAAACGCTGTGCCTGCATCCACACCTTTGTGCAGCACGAGCTTGGAGATGCTGTCTGGATTCTCCAGCACGTCTTTGTAGGAGGCCGATGAGCCGATGCAGGTGACAATGCCTTCACCGACACGAGCGACGACGGTTTCCTCCGTGGCACCACCGATGAAGCGGTCGAGATTGGTGCGGACGGTGACGCGAGCGCGAACTCGCAGAGAGATGCCGTCCTTGGCCACCGCATCAATCTTGCCGCCACGGCCCATGTCAGGGTGCGGACAGTCGATGACTTTGGGATTGATGCTGGTGCGCACGGCTTCAAGCACTGTTTTTGAGGTGCCTTTGCAGGCAAGGTCGATGGCACAAGCGCGATTGAAATCGAGGGGGATACCTGCCTTGTCCGCAGCGATCAGAGAAAGCACGACATGGGAGACTTCACCACCCGCAAGATAGTGCGCTTCCAGTTGGTCCGTGTTGATTTGGATGCCCGCTTTCGATGCCGTGATGCGTGTGTCCACGATCAGCGCATTGGGCACACCGCGCAGATACATGGCCAGGAGATTGACGATGCTTACTGGTGCATTCGATATGCTCGCACGCAGCCAGAGATTGAAGAATTTGGCGACGATCAGAAAGATGATCAGCGCGAGCACAATGGCGCCGCCGACGAGGAAGAGATTTATTATAGGCATTGTAGTGTGGAGTGTGGGTTAGGGTGTTATGAAAGCAAACGAACGAGAAGATTTCCGGGCTCACTGCCAGTGACACGGAGACGTGATCCTGCGGGAGCAAAGCCATCTTCGCAGCGCACTTCACAGCGCTTGCCAGAGATCTCCGCGCGTCCTAGCGGACGCAACTCAGTGAGGGCGATACCTTCTGCATCTGACTGGGGGTGTTCAGTCGTGGATGGCGATTGAATCTCTGCCTCCAGGGTGAAATTTCGACGCCAGAATTTCACCGCGAAAAAGCGCATCCAGGCAAGCAGCACGCCGACTGAGCCGATAACGATGCCACAGGCGAGAGCCGTGCGTCCCCAATTTGGCCAAGTGGCGAGTTCTGCTGAAGTCAGTGCCAAGATCACTGCCGTGATCAAGCAAAGCACGCCGATGCCGCCAGCGATCCAGCCTGGGACGAAAGTCTCCAGCATCATCAGGAGTAGCCCGAAGAGTACAATGATGGCAATCGTGAGGACCATGGTGGAGGGCGCTCCGCGCGCCAAGGTGATGGTGTCGCAGGCGAGCATCGCGTCAAGACGAAGAACGGGACTTGAATTCACTGCGCTGCTGCTGATCCCTCTGTCTGCTCATGCCTGACCCAACATCGTTCTTTTCTGCGCTGCATAACACCCGCCTTTATGGCATCCTCGATCTCGGCTATGTCCTGCCCGCGCAGGTGGAAAGCATGACGGCTGCGCTTTGTGAAGGTGGTGTGGATTTGCTGCAATTGCGGGCCAAGAAGCACAGCTCCCAGGAGATCGAAAAACTTGCTCGACTCATGCAGCCGATCTTGCGTGAGCATGGCGTGCCCTTGATCATCAACGATCATCTCGAAGTCGCGGCAGTCATCGGGAGTGAGGGTGTGCATGTCGGTCAGGATGACGAGGCTGTGGCTAAAGCGCGTGCCGTGGTGGGGCAGGGGACATTCGTTGGCAAGTCCACACACAGCCTTGATCAAGCGGTCGCTGCGCAGGCGGAGGGAGCTGACTACATCGGCTTTGGTCCGCTTTATGCCACAGGCACCAAGCCTGATTATGTGCCCATCGGTATTCATGATATTGCTGAGGCGCATCGGCTCGTGTCACTGCCGATCTTCTGTATCGGCGGTGTGAATGTATCGCGACTGCCGGAGATCATCAGCGCAGGAGCGCGGCGTGTGGTGGTGGTGTCAGCGCTGTTGCTTGCGCCTGATGTGCGCGTTCATGTCCGTGAAATCAAATCTCTGCTGCCATGAATCCAATCATTCGTCTTTTCCTTCTTCTTGTGATGGTCAGCAGCGCTGCCTATCCTCAGGCCGTGACATTGCCGAAACCAGATGCTCCGCTGCCGCCGATCATGCTGGCTTGGGCTGAGGCGCAAAAGGGCATGGCTGACATGGAGGTCGCCTTCCAGCAGACCCGAACCATCCCAGCGCTAAAAAAACCAGTGACCGCAGCGGGCCGCTTCTGGCGCTTTCAAGATGGAGCCTTCCGCTGGGAACTCGGCACGCCTGTGGCCACCGTGCTGGTACATGATGCCAAAGAATTCCGGGTTCGTGAATCAGCCGACGCCCCTTGGCAAGTGCTGGCGGAAGATGATCCCCGTTACCGCATGTGGGCGCGCTTTTTGAGCGGGAGAGAGGCGTCACCCGAAGATCTGACGCGGCACTTCCTCGTCAAAGAAGCCGAAGACAGTCCCGGAGTGGCTACCGTAACACTGCGTCCGAAAGCTCCCTTCATCCGCCGCTATCTGCGCCAACTCGATCTCCAGATCAGCCATGAATCAAAGCGGCTGCTGCAGCTCCGTGTGATCCAAGGCGATGGTGCCACTGTGCTCATGCTATTCGGCGAACCAAAAGCTGTGTCGGCTGTGGATAAAGCGAAACTACTGGCACGCTAAGTTTACTCCACGTCGCCAAAGCCGGTGTTCACCAGTTCTTCGAGATCGGCCATCGCTGCTTCAGCGTCGATGCCGTCGGTGATGAGCTTGATGATTTCACCACGCCCTGCAGCGAGCATCATGAGGCCCATGATACTTTTGCCATTCACTGGCTCCTCGTCTTTCTCCACCCAGATGTCGCACTTGTACTTGCTAGCGCGTTTGACGAACTGCGCGGCCGGCCGGGCATGCATGCCCATTTTGTTGCGGATCGTGAGTTCTTTATTGAGCATCATGCAGGTGGTGGGTGAATCGTCAGCTTAACCTAATTGATCGTCTGCCATCTTTTTCAACAACCTTTGATCAAACTCCACGGCACTGTTGTAACCAAAGGCTCTTAATTTGTAGTTTAGAGCACCGAGTTCGATGAGGCCAGCGACATCTCGACCCGGCGCGACTGGGATTTCCACTTTCGGAATGGCGAGTCCCATGATGTTCTCTGTAAGTTGATTGGTGCCGACACGCTCTAGATCCTCAGATTCCTTCACATGGACGAGATTGACCAGCAGGTCGAGGCGCTTGCTAAGACGCACGGAACCGACTCCAAAGAGTGCGGCGACATTAAGAATGCCGAGGCCGCGAATCTCGATCATGTCCCGTGTCATTTCGGGGGCCGTGCCGATGATTTCGCGGTCTTCGATCAGCCGTAATCGCACGGCATCATCAGCTACGAGGCTGGCCCCACGCTGAAGCAGGCCGATCACGCTTTCGCTCTTACCGCTGCCGCTGCTGCCTTGGATAAGTACACCGATGCCTTGCACGTCCACAAGGCAGCCATGAACGAGCATTGTGGGAGCAAAGGCTGTCTCCAATTTGATGGTGGCTGCGTTCAGAAACTTCATGGTGACCATGCTCGTCTGAAAAACGGAGATGCCAGCTTCATTGGCAATCTGTACCAGTTCTTCCGGGAGTCGGTGACCGCGCGCGACGATGAGGGTGGGAATTTCCCAACTGCATAATTGGCTGAATCGCGCAGCGCGGAGTTTGGGCTCTAATCCTTCTAAACAAGACAGCTCAGAATTGCCAATGACCTGGATGCGCTTGTAAGCGAAGTAAGTGAAGAAGCCTGAGAGTGCCAGACCTGGACGATTCACCGAAGGCTCCCAGATCTTCCGCGAGTATCCCACATCGGTTCCGACCAAACGCAGTTTGAGAGCCTTTTCATTATGGCTGAAAAAGTCTCCCACGGTGATGGAAGACGGGCGTTTGACCTTGGTCGGCAGGCTCATGAGCGAGATGCTAGGCGGAGGAGTGTCTGGTGGCAAGCTGTGAGGTGATTTCCCCTGTGAAGCAGGATTCATCCAGCTTGATGTGTGATGGACTTTAGTCAGTCACTCTTTGAATACTGAGGCGACCGGAAGTTCGCCAGAGGGGTAACGCCGGGGGATTAGCTAGGCGCTCGGAGGCCGGACGCGTTCGGCGCGCAGAGCATCACGAAAACGTTCGGCTTAGATGATCTGGGGGGATTCACCCAAATGGTGACTGGACATCATCGGCTGAGTGGTCTCGGTCCCCGGTTGGTGACCATCAATTTCTAACGCTGACTTCAGTTCAACGAACTGCATCGTTACTTGATCCGGCCCCAATGGCTCGTCAGGGGCCAATAACAGAACAGGGCTGGGCCGACGAGGTTGCGCTCGGGGATGGTGCCCCAGACTCGGGAGTCGCTGCTGTTGTAGCTGTTGTCCCCCATGGCAAAGTACTCCTCATCACGCAGATTGATGTGGTGTATGCTACCACCGACGGAGCGGGGGTCGCCATAGCCGCGGTAGCCGTCCACGGGGTGCTGCTGGGTGCCCTGCATGACGCGCTTGAAGCCGAACTCTTCGGCTTCGTGTCCATTGTGCATGAGCTTGGGGGAAATAACTTCGAGTTCGTCTCCAGGGACTCCGGCGAGGCGCTTGATATAATGTTGTGCGCCCTGTTCAAAGGGCACCGAGATGCCGCGGATGTGTTTGGTGGTGAAGACAAAGACTTCACCGCGTGTGGGGGTGCGGAAATGGTAGCTGAATTTGTCCACCAGCACATGGTCGCCGTTGTGGACGATACCGCGTGCGAGGAGCTGGCCTTTGCTGATGTGCTCACCACCGCGCAGGCCATAGTTCATGCGCCGGTCGGGTGTGTCGTTACCTGTTTCGATGGGCATGCTGTTGATGTGCTTCACGAGCTGCAATTCATCCAATAGCTGACGCTGTGGTGCCTTGATGGAGATGGTGTGCCCGTCTTTGAAGTGCAGCTTGCAGTAGGGCATGAAGATCGCGAAGCGGTGCTCAGTGATCGGTGTGGTTTCATCGAGATAGCCGTCATGATCGGACTCGACATTGATGTAGCGAGTGCTGGTGACAAAAGAGGCTAGCTTACCGATCAGACCGGGTGTGGGATCTTCTGTAGTGGCCTCTGCAGTGATGCCATTCAGGGTGGGCTGCATGGAGCCAGTGGGGATCTGAAAGGGCTGGGCGATGTAGCCGCGAATGCCCAGCGCGATGACGATGGCGACGAAGAAGACTTCCACATTGTCGCCGATCTCGCTGGTGGTGGCGTTCGGCAGCGCTTTTTCGCAAATTTTGTTCAGCTCATCATTCAGCGTTTTGATCCGCTCACGATCCTTGGCCTTCATGGCATCTTCCAAACTGCGGCGCAGAGTCAGGATCTCATCGAGCTTGGCCTGCGGCAGCAGATCACGTTTGTAGTCGATGAAGCGTGTGACGCCTTTGTGCAGGAGCTTGGCTTGCTTCAGGTAGCGGGGGGTAAAGAAGAACATGAGTGCGCGGTCAGTGACAGGCGCTCCTGTGACATCTGCTTTCCATCACAGCAAGCGGCAATAACGCCTCCGAATGAACGGCGCAGTTCAGTTAAAGTAAGTCACCTCTTCACCCACGAGCTTGCCTGAAAGGATCGGTGCAGTGGCGCTGCGGCTATTGGGCAGCAGGAAGTGTCCGACGGCTTTTTCGATGTTCGGGATGAGCAGGGCACTGATCGTCCCCGCACGTGAATTGGTCGGGGTGAACTCGCTGAAGTCGAGCGCTGTGCCGCTGCCAGTGAGGATGCCGGTGTTCACGTCGATGCTGGCGGTGAGTTTGTAGGGATTGCCGCCGCCAGCAGGGAAGGTGATCTTATTGCCGGCACCGACGGTGAGGAACTGGGTATATGGAGCCGCAAGCCCGCCCTGGGTGAACATGAAACGTGCATTGTCTGAACCTGGGGTGATGCCGAAGATGAGGTTGCCTGGACTTGGCGGCGTGTATTTTCCACCGATGCCAGTGAGCGAGTGCAGGAGGAACCCGGCGGCGTAGCTGCGCCCGCTGACCGCTGATTTCACCCAGCCGAGTGAGGCGGAACTATAGCCGTTGGTGGAGTTCAGCGTCTGCCAGCCCTGGATGGAGCCATTGAAGTTGTAGAGCATGACGTGTAATGCGGTCTGGCCGCCTTCTGCCAAGCCAGTGCTGTAGGTGAAAGCGGTGCCATCCGCGAGCCGCCCGCTCCAGTTGACGGCACCAGCAGCGGTGATCGTCTGCGTGGCCCATGAGGCACCTTGGGGATAGGTGGCATTGCCCACGAGACCGACTGGCAGCTCGTAGCCTGTGTTCCAGCGCCCGGCAAATGCGGTGGCTGGGCGGCTGGCGCTGTAGGCGGCACGGAAACCGGAAAGATTGGCGCTAAACCCTTCTGGCTCACTCAGCACGCCCGAGATCTGGCCTGTGCCGATTGGTAGCACGAAGGCAAATTGCAGCGGCACATAGGGGGAGCGGCGTGGGACGCTGAACTCTCCGATCGGTGCGACTCCGCCCGGCTGGGTTTCGAGCTGGCCGACGATCCTGTTGCTGTGATAGCCACGATTGATGACGCCGCTGTAGGTGCCATCTGCATTGACCGTCAGACGCAGGCTGCCGCCGTAGCCGCCATTGAGCCAATCTTGGCGATCCAAAAGCGCATTGTAGCTGCCGGCGGTGCCTGTGGGCAGTGGCTCCACAGTCCAATAAACCGTCAACGGCGCGCTTTTAGCCGAGCCGTTCCACGCGGTGAAGATCAAAGTGAAATTGCCAGAAACGAGTGGACGTCCGGTGATCAGGCCTGTTCTCGTATTCAGTGTCACGCCCCTGGGCAGGCCGGTCGCAGCAAAGCTGGTGGCCGTGCCGGTGAAAGCGAGTTGGCGGTTCACCTCACCACTGACGACGCCATTGGTCTCCGGGCTAAAAGGCGTCAGCACCGGGGCAACGGCAGGCAGGGCCAATGCATCCGAGACGCTGAAGGTAAGCATGGCCGCGATCAGGATGCGGGTCATACGACGAAGGCTGAGGAGTGTGGTGGGATTCATGGTTTGTGGATAAATCAGGAGTACAGTCCCTGAAAATTATAAAATGTCCACATTTAAGATATGGAAATTATATTCATTAGAGTAGGATGTACCCCTTCACTGCGCGCTCAGCTTCAAACGGATGGCCTCAATGCTGGTGTTCTTGAGGACAATTTTTCCCTTTGGATCGAGAAAGTAGAGCGTGGGGAAGTTTCGCAGATTGAAGATGGAAGTGATCGGGCCACTCGTGGTGCCGTCTGACCAGTTGCGGAAGTTCACTTGGTAGTCTTGATAGGCCTTGCGCGCTTCATCGGGGATGTCGGTGTTGATGCCGAGCACGACGAACGGCTTGTCCTTCATCTCGGTGACCATCTGATTCACCAGGGGCAGCACGCCGTGGCAGGCGTGGCACCAGCCACCCCAAAACATAAGCACAACATGCTTGCCACGGTATTCACTGAGCTTGAAGCCCGTGCCGTCCACGTCTTTGCCATCGATCTCAGGGCACTCGCTACCGACGGATAGATTGGCCAGTTCAAACATGGTCCGCGCGGCCTGATCAGCGAGGGGGAAGCCCTGGATCTTAGCATCGGCATACTTGGCGCTGACTTCCTGGAAGTAGTCCATGGCCTGTGTCTTGGCCGCCTCGGCGGCTTTTTCGTCCGTGGCAGCTTCATAGAGCCTGAAGTACTGCATGCCGAGTGCGTATGTGGCAGCGGCTTTTTCGGTGGTATTCGGGTTCTTCTCCCGCACCGCTTTGAGGATTGGCTCGGCAAACTTGATGGGGTGGTATTCCAGCGCCTTCAGAGCCTGGGCGATACCGGCGCTGGTGGTGTGTGAGGTGCCGAGCATTTGCAGGGCGATGAGTCCTTCTGGGAAATTTGTGGCCTGAGTCGCGAGCCAATTGACCCCCGTGGCTGAACCTGGCGCGTCCATGTTTTCCTGCACAAGCTTGAGAACCTTGGCCGCATAAGTCTCAGCGCTCGGCACGCTGCCTCGATACTTGTTTTTCTCTTCCTCAGTCTTCGCTTCGATGATCTTCATCGTGTTGGCGCGGACGTTGGTTTCATACTCGTCGATCACGACACGGATCGCTTTCTCAGTGGCATCTGGCTCAGCATGCAAGCTGGCGGTGATGAGAAGGAGGCTGAGGCTGATGGCTTTCATGGGAGTTAGTTAGGGAGTCGGCGGCGCTTCAGTCCTGTCAGGGCAGCGCAGAGTAGCAGCATAGAGCTGGAAGGCTCGGGCACAGCGGCGAAGGAACGGTACACATTGTCATAGATCGTGACCAGCGCAGGACTGCCGACTGTGCCGTAATCTTCGACTCGTGAATTCAGGCTAAAGGTCTGCACTGGCTCGCCCGTGCTGGGTGCCTCGACTCGATACAGTACGCCATCCGTGAGATCCGTCAGCGTGATGTTGATGCCGCCAGCACTGTTGGTTTGGCCAGAGGCGACGAGCGCGTTCGTCGCGTTGTCATAAATAAAGACCAGCGCCCCGCCGATGCCCTCGCCAGGCGTGTAGAAGTTATCTGCGTAGACCGTATCCTGAAAAATAACACCCGTCAGGATTGCGTCGGAAATCAGATTCACTCCGTTTGATCGATAGCTGGTCGCGAAGTGCTCAGTCAACACTAGAGGGCCGTTAGCATTGATGTTGCCAATGGGAATGACGACCGTCTGAAAGCCGATGCCGATCTCCTTTAAATAAGGGTCCATCAGCGCCGCACGGTGCGTGGCTCCAGGCTGGATGCCCGAGCCACTGCCGCCGTCTGGCCCCCAGTCAATCGCTAGCGCTGCGTGTGCATGATCCACATCCACCGCTTTCGCAAAGAGGCTCTCACCAATCTCCAGTAACTGGCTTGAATATCCCGTGCTGGTGATGCGCTGCGTTAGTGTCGTGCTACCCAGATTATGCGCCTGCTGATCGAGCGTCACCATCAGGTTCGAGTAATTGGCTGCCGCACTGCTCAGGTTATCATTCCAAGCCAAAGGAGCCGCTGAAGTCAGAGTGCCCCATTGGGCTGCCAAAGTACTCGCACTCACCCCGAAAACATCCAGGGCAGCCGCCACTGTCGAGTGATCCGACTTCGGAGAATCCCACACGCCCGGCGCGCTCATATTCACCAGTTTTTCCAGCTCCGCTGCCGGAGCCGCACGCATTCGATTGATTAACTCCAAGGCATACTGCTGCTCCGCCGTCGGCCCCGCCAAAGCCTGCTTCTGGACCAGACACGCAAACCCCGACGCCAGACAAAGGCACCTGAGAATTGGGTGATGGAAGCTAAGGCCGCGCATGAATGCTTAATCTATGGTAATTATAAGCAACGGCAAACGAGAAATGAAGCCTTTACGACTGTGAGCGTGATACTGCTCACGCCCCTGCATTTTCGTCTCCTGAAAGAGTCTGGTTTCGTAAGGTGTAATATTTTCCTACGATCCTAGGCTTCGGCTTGGAGTCAGGTCAGGCCAGACAATCCCCCCATGTCAGCTCGCACCGTGTTTACAAATTCGTCTTTTGTCATCTTTCTGGTTCTGTTAGTGAACGCTGCGCTGTTTGGCGCTGCGCCTGCTCCTGTGAGGGAGCACCCTGGTAAGGTAGTCTATCAGAAGCTCTGCGCCGAGTGTCACGGGGATCGGGGGCAGGGGGTGGAGGATGAATACGATGAGGTGCTCACTGGTGAGAAAGGGGTGGAGGCGCTGGCGAAGTACATCGACCGCACGATGCCGGAGGATGACCCGGACAAGTGCAGCCCGGAGGAGTCGAAGTTGGTTACGGCTTATATTTACGAGGCGTTTTACTCGCCGGCGGCGCAGGCGCGACTGAACCCGCCTCAGAAGGATCTGAGCCGACTGACCATCGACCAATTCCGCACGTCGGTGATGGATCTGATCGGGCGCTTTCGCATGGGGCCGGGTTTTGACCGGCCCACCGGCAATGAGCAGGGCTTGAAGGCAACGTATCGCGGCGTGGAGTTGCCGAAGCTGGGTGAGAAGGCGGTGGATACGACGCCGAAGCAGGGCATCAAAGCCAAGCGCCCGAACAAGACGATCGAGCGTGTGGAGCCCGTGATCGCCTTTCACTGGGGCGCGGACAGCCCTGACAAAGCGGTGCTGGAAGCCGAGCAGTTTCAAAATCGTTTCGAGGGCAGCGTGGTTGCCAGCGAGACAGGCCTGTATGAGTTTGCCGTCAAGACGGAGAACGGCTTCCGTCTGTGGGTCAATGACGGCAACGAGGGCGATGCGCTCATCGACGGCTGGGTCAGCAACGGACCACAGGTGCGTGAGGAAAAGAAATCAATCTTCCTCGTCGGCGGTCGCGCTTACATGCTGCGACTGGAGCACTTCAAATTTAAAGAGCAGACCGCCTCCATCGAGCTGTGGTGGAAGACGCCGCATGGCGTGAAGGAACTCATCCCAGCCCATGCCATGCGCACAGATCGCCCACGCGAACTGCTGATCGTAAACACGGAGTTCCCCGCCGATGACAGCAGCGGCGGCTACCCGCGCGGCACGACGATTTCCAAAGCCTGGGATCAGGCGGTGACGGATGCCGCCATCGCCACCGCCGAGCATGTGGTGGAAAACATCGACGAACTGGCTGGGTCGAAAGCAGGCGCGACGGATCGCGCGGAGAAGCTGCGGAAATTTGCCTTCAGTTTTGTCGAGTTGGCCTTCCGCAGACCCTTGAGCGACGAACAAAAAGCATTGTTCATCGAAGCCCACTTCAAAACTGCCAAATCACCCGAGACGGCCGTGAAGCGTGTGGTTTTACTCACACTCAAATCTCCGGAGTTTCTCTATCCGAATCTGCGTGATGATGAAAAGCCTGATGACTTCGATGTCGCCTCGCGTCTCGCGCTGGCGCTGTGGGATTCCATTCCTGACAAGAAGCTCACGCAGGCGGCCACAGCCGGGAAACTGCGCACGAGAGATCAGGTGAAGGCCGAGTCACAGCGCATGATCGCTGATCCGCGCACAAAGGCGAAGTTGCACGGCTTTTTCCATCACTGGCTGGAACTGGAACGCGCTGAAGGTTCATCGAAAGATCCAAAAATCTTCCCTGGTTTCGATGCGGAAATGATGGCGGATCTGCGCGAGTCGCTGTTCCAATTCATCGACCAAGTCGTGTGGAGTGATAAGTCCGACTACCGCGAACTGCTCCAGGCGGATTACCTGCTCATGAACCAGCGCCTCGGCAATTATTATGGCCATCCGGTGACGGGAGATGAGTTCCAGCGCGTCGGCTTTGATCCGAAGCAGCGAGCAGGTGTGATCACGCATCCGTATCTGCTCGCCTCGCTCGCCTACACAAAGCAGTCGTCACCGATTCATCGCGGCGTGTTTCTCACGCGCAATATCGTCGGCATGTCCCTGAAGCCGCCGATGAAGGCCGTGGTCTTTGAAGACAGCCATTTTAACCCCAAGCTGACCATGCGTGAGAAGATCACCGAGCTGACCCGCAGCGGTGGTTGCATGAGCTGCCACAGCATGATCAACCCACTCGGCTTCAGCCTGGAAAACTTCGACGCCGTGGGCCGCTGGCGCACGAAGGACAACAATAAGCCGGTGAATGCCGTGAGCGAGTTTGCCACTGCTGATGGTAAAACCGTGCGCCTCGCGGGTCCACGCGACATCGTGAACTACGTCGCCGAGAACCCCAGTGGTCATCGCGCCTTCATCCGCCACCTCTTCCATCATATCGTGAAGCAGGAGCCGACGGCCTATGGTACGCAAAGAGTCGATGAAATGCAGCGTGAGTTTGCCGCCAATGGCTGCAACATTCAGAAGCTGCTGATGGAGATCGCTCTGATCGCTTCACTTGATGGCATACCAGCCGAACCCGATACCAAAGCCAAAAAATAACGATTTATGAAACACCTCGATCGTCGCCAATTTCTTCGCAACCTCGGCATCTCCGCCGGGACGCTGCCATTTCTATCAGGCCTACCCAGCCTCACTGGCGCACCGGCTCCGCAGAAGCGGCAGCGACTGATTGTGATGTTCTCTCCCAACGGCACCATCCCGAATGAGTTCTGGCCTGAGCAAGAAGGCGCAGATTTCAGTTTCAAGTCCATCTTGAAGCCGCTGGAGCCCTTCAAGAAACAGATGCTGATCCTGCATGGCATCGCCAACAAAGTGCGTGGGGATGGCGACAGTCACATGCGCGGCATGAGCTGTCTTTTGACCTGCGATGAACTGCTCAAAGGCAACATCATGGGCGGCGGTGGCAATCCCGCAGGCTGGGCCAGCAACATCTCCATTGACCAGGAATTAAAGAACTTTTTCCAGAGCCGCGCGGAGACGAAGACGCGCTTTGGTTCGCTGGAGTTTGGCGTGGCGGTGCCAGATCGCGCTGATCCATGGACGCGCATGAGCTATGCGGGTGGGAACCAGCCCATCGCGCCGATGGATGATCCACATCAGGTGCTGAAAAAGCTCTACGGTCAGATGAAGGACAAGGAGAGCCTCGTGAGCATCCTGGATGATGTGAGTGCGGACTTGAAGCGTGTGTCGTCGAAGCTCAGTGCTCGCGACAAAGCGCTGCTCGATCAGCACATGACGCTCGTGCGTGGATTGGAGCAGGATTTGGCCGATGCGGACAAGCAAGGCAAGCTGGCGCATCCGGTGCCAAAAGTGGACCCGAGTATTGAGCTGGTGAATGACAACACGCCGCAGATCAGCCGCATCCAGATCGACCTGCTGGTGAACAGCCTCGCCAATGACATGGCGCGTGTGGGCACGCTGCAATACATGCGCAGCGTCGGCATGGCGCAGATGCGCTGGCTTGGCATCGAAGAAGGCCACCACAGCCTTTCGCACGATCCCGATGACAAGAAGGAGAGCTACGAGAAGCTGATGAAGATCAACACCTGGTTCGCCGGTGAGTTTGCCTATTTGGCGAAGCGCCTGAGCGAAACGCCGGAGGCGACGGGCGGTGGCAGCATGCTCGACAACACGCTGCTCGTCTGGACCAATGAACTCGGCAAAGGCAACACGCACACGTTGGACAACATCCCTTATGTGATGGTTGGCGGCGGGTGTGGCTTCAAGATGGGCCGCTCACTGAAGTTCGACAAAGCAGCGCACAACCGTCTGTGGATGAGCGTGGCTCATGGCATGGGGCACACGGGCCTGAAGACCTTTGGCAAAGCCGAGTTGTGTGAGGGCGGGGCGCTGGTGCTGGCGTAATGGATTGGCCCAGAGAATTGAAAACGAATGTTGAGTCATCCTCTGCGGAAAACATTCTCTTTTCACGTCACCCGGAATAACTCCAGACGGCGCTGTCTTCCGCACCCAACAGGCGCAGCTACAACCGGCCTGGTAACTGGGGCACAAAAAAGGAGGACGCTTTAGCGTCCCCCTCAGATTGAATTTGACGCTGAAATTCTAGGCTTCGAGCAGCTTCGCGTTCAGGCGATCTACCATGCTGCGGAACTCGGTGGTTTCACTCATGCGTCGGCTGATGACCTTGCAGGCGTGGATGACGGTTCCGTGATCACGCCCGCCGAATTCTTCGCCGATCTGGATCAGTGGCAGTTTCACCATGTGACGGGTCAGATACATAGCGACCTGACGCGCTTCAGCGATGTTTTTTGGGCGGCGTGGCCCGGTGAGGTCACTGACGCGGAGATCGTATTGAGTGGCCACGGCGCGCTGAACGCGGTCCACAGTCACGGACTTCGTGGGTTCCTCATCAATCACGTCATGCAAGAAGGCCGCTAGGGCGGATTCGTTGCTCATGGTGCCTTCCAGAGACACATGGGCAGCGACACGCATGAGGGCACCTTCGAGCTTACGCACGTTGGCGCGGATTCGATGGGCGATGAATTCGAGAATCCACGGTTCAAGCGAGACATTGAAGTCATGCATCTTGCGGCTCAGAATGGCGACGCGTGTCTCGAAGTCGGGTGTCTGAATCTGTGTGGTGAGGCCCCATTCAAAACGGGAGACGAGCCTGCTTTCCAGATTCTTCATGTCGCTGGGAGCGCGATCACTGGCGAGCACGATCTGCTTCGCGTTGTTGAAGAGTTCATTGAAGGTGTGGAAGAACTCCTCCTGCGTACTGTCTTTGCCCTCGAAGAACTGCACATCATCAATCAGTAGCACATCGACCTTACGATATTTCTGACGGAATTGGGTGAAGCTCTGTTTCTTGATGGCTTCGACATACTCATTGGTGAACTGCTCAGAGGTCACGTAGCGCACGACGGCGCGTTTTTTACGAGTCAGCACTTCTTGGCCGATGGCCTGCATGAGGTGGGTTTTTCCCAGGCCCGTGGCTCCATAGAAAAAGAGTGGGTTGTAAATGCGACCAGGCTTTTCAGCGACGGCGCGAGCGACAGCGGCTGAGTAGCTGCAATTGGAGCCAACGACGAAGCTGTCGAAGTTGAATTTGGCATTCAGTCCAGCATCAGAAAATGAGCGGATGCTGAGTGAGTCATCTACCACATGAGGACTAGCCGCCGGGCGATCATCAAGGTGGCGAGTCGAGATGACACGAGCGGCTTTCTTCTCCAAAGAAGCATCGGCAGTCAGTGGGCGCAGCGGCTCGCTAGCCACATGATATTCGATGGAGGCTGAGGTGCCGAGCACTTCAGCCACTGCATCTGCAAAGGTGCCGGAGAAATTGCTCTCGATCCAAAGCTGATGAATGGGGTTTGGCACATGCACGATTACCCGATGGTCATCTGTGATACGGGCGGTCGTGCCTGAGAAGCAGCGTGTGTAGTTATCATGCCCCAGCTTTTTCATGAGCAGGGTGCAGATGTCATCCCATGCTGTTGGGATCACGGTAAAAAGGTCAGCACGATTTGTGTGAGAAGCGGACTTGGAGAGCTGTGTTGAGTCTTCATTGGCGGTCTCCATGGCGTTATGTTGAGGCTGGTCGATGAGATGAATGAGGATAAAATTGGCGCTGTTTCGGGAGAAGCAGCGCCGCTTGATTATTTTAAAAATTACGACCTCTGTTTATGACAAGACTGTCACCTTTGAAAGCAAATGTTGAATCAATTTTCAATCACCTAAGCATGTGGAGTGCTTTATATAAAAAAGATGTTTTGGCATTTCTAAAAGACATTGATTGAAACTCGGTGAATAGACTGTGAATGCTCTGTGAATAGACGGTTCATTTTGTGTCCAAGTTAAAGGTGGCACACTTCATGAACATGACTTTCATCTTATAGCACGATGGCCTAACAAAAGAGGCGAACAATGAATCGTTCGCCTCTGTGTTTTCTAAGTGATGATGAAGCCTCGTTACTTGGCTTTGGGTTTCGCTGGAGCCTTGGGCTTTTGGGCGACGTAGGGCGGGTTTGTGTAGGCACCTGGAGCTGCTTGTTGGATGTTCGCGGGCACCTCGGCCTTCACTTCACCCAGCGCCCATTTGATACCGCCGATCAGGATTTGTTGGAAGATGGGGTTCGTCCAAACATCTTCACGATGGCCCATGGCGGTGAACCAGACACGACCATCGCCTTCTTTGCGCGCCCAGGTGTTCGGGTAGGCAGGGCGGCCATACATCGAGCCTTCCATGGCAGGTGAATCAATCGTGGTGAGGACGTGGATGTCGTCGCGGAAGTCCTTCAGCGAGTACCACTCCTCTTGAAAGGAGAAGTCTTTGCCCACATTCTCAAAGCCTGGGAAGGCGGGGTCGATCACGGTATTCTTGGCCACTTGCTGAGCGCCATGGATGATGAATTCACCACCCAGGAAGCGCACATAAGAGTCAGCTTTCTCGCCATGATTCAAATAGCGTTCTGGTCCCTTCACGGCCTCGTTGGCGGTATGGAAGGTGTCACTGGCCGAGTGAGTGCCGATGAATCCCTTGCCTGCTTTGACGAAATCAAACAATGCCTGCTTACCTTCAGCGCTCATGGGCGGTTGGCCGTCTGTGCCGGGGCTGCAAAGGTCGCCCGTGGTGTAAAAGAACAGGGCATCAAACTGGGCTAGATATTCTTTGGAAAATTTGGAGCCGTCTTTTGAAAATTCAAAGTCCCAGCCCTGCTTGGCTCCGAGCTCTGAGAGCACCTTTTCAGCATAGCTGGGCTGACCTGTTTTCCATGAGATGACACTGTGCTCGAAGCCGCTCGATTTGGAGAAGAACAGGATATGGGGTTTCTTGGCAGCAGAAGCTGAGAAAGCCAAGCCAATGGCAAGGCCAAGGCAGGCAAGGGGGGCGAGTATTTTTGTTAGCATGGTTGGTTGAGTTAAAAGTTAGGAGCACCGACCTGATTTGGGTTCAATGAAGGTCGTCAGTATCTGCATCAATAGATCATGGCATCTGCTGGAGCCGTCGTTTCTTCGATCTTGGTGGCTTCAATAATCGGCACCGTTTGGTCGCCCTCTTTCTTATAGGACATGATACCGGTCACTTTGACCCAGGTCATGTCTTTGTATTCGGGGGCCTTTTTGCCGAAATCGACTGGCACTGAATACGGGCGCGCATCTGCCGCGCAGCACTGGACGAGCATTCTGAAAACACGCAGACGATGACCATCGGCGTTATTCACCTTTTCAGGCAGCACTTGGGCGATGGTTTCCACGGGCTGGCCAGTGATGACTTTCTGCACTTCGAGATCGCCCGCCGTGTAATAGATCTCAGGCACTTCGAGAATAAAATTACCCTCCTTGCTCTGTGGCACCTGCTTCTTCAAATCCTCAAGCGTGAAACTGCCGTAGCTGTTCGCCTTATCCGGTGGCTTGGGGGCTGCTTTGGCCACCGCATCAGGCTTCTGAAACTGAGCTGGAGGCGGCAATGGCGCATCGGGTAAAGGCGTCACTTTTGGCGCGGCACGATCAGGCTTGGTCGTCGGTGTTTCTGTGCGCAGGGTGAACTTGTCAGCATTCGTGGTGTCGCTGTAGTTTGGATTGTAGAATCCCTTGTTAGTGATCGCGTTCGCGCTGTAACGATCCGGCGACTGGAAGGCTGCCCAAGTCAGAGGTGCCGCAAGCACGAGGAGAGCAGCGATGCGGCCTGGCCAACTGCTCTCAGCGAGGATGCCGTGACTGTGCCCATGCTCAGCGTGGTCGTGTCCATGGTCATGACCGCAACCTGCGTCGTGCTTGTGTTCATGACCGTGATCGTTTCCGCAGCCTTCATGGTGGACATGCTCGTGTGCATGGTCGTGATCACACGCTTCACCGTGTTTATGATCATGGTCATGGCTATGATCGTGGCCGCAGCCGCCGTGCTTGTGATCATGTCCGTGGTCGTGATCACAGCCATGGGCTTCGCAGCCAGCATCTTCAGCGTTCGTGGTGAATAGATTGAAGAGCGCGACAACGGCCAAGCCAATCCCTGAGATCAGCACCATTTGGCGGAAGATACCATCTGGCGGCAGATAAGCCGCGACACGGCCACTCAGATGAAAGTAGAGCAGTACGGCGCTCCACAGCAGCAGGATGAGGATGCTGAGAAAATGAATGATGGTGCGAGTTCCAGACATGACGGTATTACTTGGTTGCGAGTTTTTGAATCACGAGCATCCACGGCTCCGACAGGCAGCCAATGAGGATGAAAAGACCAATGAGGAAGGCCATCACGACACGGCGCTTGAAAACAGCGGAGTACATGAACAGAAGCTTGATGTCCATCATCGGGCCAAAGACCAGGAAGGCCAGTTTGGCGGCGTTTGAAAAGACCGCCATCGGCGCAGCAATGAACGCATCAGACGTGCTGCAGAGTGAAAGCACCATCGCCAGTCCCATGATGGATGGCAGCGCTAGCCATTCATTGCGCGCCACCGTGTCCAAGATGGATTGATCGACCTGTGTATTGAAGACGGAAGTGATGATGACGCCAATCGTAAAATACATCGCCGTGTCCAGGAAGTCACCCATCGCGGTGCGTAATGCATGGACCAGCTTCGCATTAAAACTCTTCGCCGGGGCAGGGGCGGCGTCTGCAGCTAAAGGCGCGCTGATGCCAGCGATGACATTGTCTTTCAAAATCTGCGATGGGCGGAAGCGGAGCACGATGAGTCCGACGATCACTGCCACCAGATAGCCGAGAGAGAGACGAGAGATCGTCATCGTCGCATTGCCGATGTCACCCCAGCCATGAACCTTTTGGAATTCCTTAAAAGCCGTCAGCGTGCTCACCGCCACGATGGGGTTCATGATTGGAGCCGAGAGCATGTAAGTCACCGCGCAGGAGATCGGCAGGCCTTTCTGCACCAGTCGGCGAATCACGGGCACCACGGCGCATTCGCAGACAGGAAAGATCAGGCCCAAAAAGCCCGCCATAAATGTCGCCAACACACGGCTTTTTGGCAGCACTTTATCCAGCAGTTTCGAGTCAAGAAAGGCAGCGATCAGGCCTGAGAGCACAGTGCCGATCAGGATGTATGGAGCACCCTCGAAAAGGATGCTGAGGAAAGCCATCAGGACATCCCCGATACGGCTAGGTTCTGGCAGAGCGGCGAAAAACATGTGTGTCCTGTCCTAAACGTTGCGTGAAGCGTGATTCAAGCGAGAAACCGTATATGAAAAGCAAGTTGCCAGTAAATCCCACTTGATGGCTTTTTCGTTTCTATTGGGCATCATGGCTGGCATGGCCTGTGCTTAATCGCTGGGTGTGGAGCAAGCGACACGTATCATCCCTCTAAATCCCATTCGTTCGGGGACACAACCCTCAAACATCATCCGCATGGAACCTGATCCTGGTTTGATCAAGATGGATATGGCGCAGGGCAGGGAATCACTCACTGGCGGTGATGCGGAGTCTGCGCAGCGCTTTGGTAGTGAGGTGAAGTATGTGACCTTCTTTGCACAGAAGCTGGGGGAGATACTGGGGATGCATCAGTTGCAGCTCGGGGTTGTGGAGGATCGTGAGGGGCAGACAGCTTTTGCATCATCAGCCAGTGGATGGCACGGGGTGGTGAGCAGTAACCGTCGCAGCTTGAAACAAGTGCGTGAGTCCTTGGCCAGACAGTGAAGCGCGCTCTATGACACTCAATTCACTCATTGGTGCGGTGGCTGCTCTACAACGTCTTGAAGGCGTGGCTGGGGTCATGCTTTTTAAAGGACGCAACACGGTCCATAAACAGATGCCATTTTCAGATGGGCGCTCGCTTGATCTACAGGTCGGTATCACGCAGATGCTCGACGGTTACCGCCAAGTGCGGCGGAAGATGCGCCAGGTGTATCTGGAGTTTGACGGCGGTGTGCTACTGCTGCTGATTCAGGAAGAGGCGGTGCTCATTTTGGTGCTGACAGCTCGTGCAGATTCAGACCTCGTCGCGAGCGCGAGTGCCGTTCTGCTCAATGATCACTCCACCCTGCTTACCCAACTGCCGACTGATGCTGGAGCGAGTGTGTCACGCCCTGATGATGGCATCGAGGAGCTGGTGGTCAGCAGTCCTCGTCGCATTCAGGAAATGACAGATAAAGCCGAGCCTGTGGTGAATAACTGGGGCCAGGTCCGCAAGATCATCGAAAGCATTTTAGGCAAGGTCATGGGCCGTGCTCAGGGGGCCAACCTGATCGATCGCACGCTAGAAGAAACCAAGGTGGGCGACCCTTATCGGATCACGGCTGCTCAAGTGAGAAAGCTCGCCACCAGCGTGATCGACCACATTCCAAACACCTCAAAACGCCGGCAACTTCAGACCGAGTTGGAGTCCCAACTCGATGACCTGCATCTCTAACTTTTTCACGCCATGCTCAAGCACTCCCTGGTCTCCGCCCTTGTCTCACTCCTGCTGGTCATCTCCGCAGCCGCACAGGAGGGCGCGCCGCAGATCGAGTCAAAGTTGGACACCATCATTCAAAAGCTAGAGGTCAGTCAAAAGACACTCAACCATGTGGCGGCAAAGGTTGGTGGGGCGGAGGCTCCTGCTACAGTTCCCGCACTATCTGCGGATGCCGGAACAGCGGCAGTGAAAGCAGGCATCGAGGCCGTGCAGCTCAATATGAACTACGTTTGGATGATCATGACTGGGGCACTGGTCTTTATCATGCAGGCAGGTTTTGCCATGGTCGAGTTGGGCTTTGCTCGCGCAAAGAATAGCATCAACATCATCATGAAGAATTTTCTCGATTTCTGCATCAGTGCGCTGGTCTTCCTGTTTCTTGGTTTTGGACTCATGTTTGGCACGAGTGCAGGTGGCTGGATCGGCACAGATGCTTTTTGGCTCTCAAACCATGCGGGCGATGACAAACTTTGGTCCTTCTGGTTCTTTCAGGTCGTTTTTGCCGGCACCGCCTGCACCATCGTTTCTGGGGCGATGGCTGAGCGCACAAAGTTTGTCGGCTATCTGATCTACGCGGCTCTACTCGCGGCTATTGTTTATCCCATCGGCGGTCATTGGGCCTGGGGCAGCTTTGGCGGAGCCTATGGTGTCGGCGGTGAAAAAGGTTGGTTGGAGGCCATGGGTTTCATCGACTTTGCAGGATCGACCGTTGTTCACGGTTGCGGCGGAGCGTGTGCCTTGGCGGGCATTTTAGTGGTGGGTGCTCGACATGGCCGCTTCGGTAAAGACGGCTCACCGCGCTTGATCGCCGGTCACAATATCCCGCTCGCGGCACTCGGTGTTTTCATACTCTGGTTCGGCTGGTTTGGCTTCAATGCAGGCTCCACTTTGCTCGCGAATGCAAGCATTGGTCGCATTGCGGTGAATACGACGATCGCACCTGCCGCAGCAGCTTTGTCTGCGATGATCTCCATGTGGTTCGTCCAAGGGCGGCCTGACGTGGGCATCACGCTGAACGGGGCGCTGGGCGGTGCAGTCGGAGTCACGGCCTGCTGCGCCAATATTTCACCAGCATCTGCTTTCGTAGTCGGTCTGGTCGCTGGCATCATTACGACAGTCGCCACGATTGCCCTCGAACGAGTGCGGCTTGATGACGCCGTGGGTGCCATCCCTGTTCATCTTGGCAATGGCTGGTGGGGCACGCTTAGTGTCGCCCTTTTTGATGATAAAGGCTTCAGTGCTGAGAAGCTTGGCATTCAGGCTCTCGGCACTTTCAGCATCACCCTCACGGCTTTCGTCATCTGCTACAGCATCTTCAAAGTCGTGGATCTAACGATCGGCCTGCGCGCGACCGACACTGAGCAGATCGACGGACTCGATTTCTCAGAGCACGCGGCGAATGCCTACCCAGATTTCCAGACCACTGAGCAGTCATGAAATTCTGAGCAAGCCTCAACACTGAAACTTACTTCGCGTAACCGTCGGCAGGCTTACCGTCTTCACCGAGCTTGCTGGTCGTCCAAAGAATGGCGCGGGAGATGAGTTTCTGGTAGCGCTCGTCGTTCACCGTGGCGGTGTTGTGGCCGATCGTGGTGCTGAAGATGCGGGTCTTGTTCGCGCCGTATTCATTGGTCCAGACGACGACCGAGTTCGCTTCCGTTGCTTTAGCATTCGGGTCCGCCACCTCGCCCTTCTTGACCTTGGGCATGGCCATCTGCTTGCCGCTGGCCAACGGCGTGCCGGTGAGGATCTGGATGTTGTTATAGAGTTCCTCTTTGATCGTGGTCCAGTTTTCCAGACCCATGGTGATGGGGTGATCCTTGGCCGTGAAAGTGATCTCGATCGGCTCCTGCGGGCCGTGGCCCGTGGACTGGAGTCCGAGCATTTCATACCAGCCTGCATTGTCAGCTCCAGTTTTTACAGGCTCCTTGAAATTGCCCCAGCGGTAGCTGTGCATGGCGCAGTGGAGATTGATCGCAGGCACGCCGGCCTTGTGCGCATTGAGGATGTTGGCCACATAAGCAGGGTCAGTCACATCAGCTGAGCACTCGTCATGAATGATGAGATCAAAATCCTTGGCCCAGTCCTTGGATTTATAGATTTCAAAGGTGGCCTTGGTGGTTTTGTCGGGGTTATACGCGACATCCACCACCGCATTGAGCCGCGCTTCAATGCCTTCTTTTAACGCTAAATGCTGCTTGTCATACTCATGGCAGCAGCCACCTGCGACGAGGAGAATGCGCAGTGGCTTCGGCGCTGCATTGTCAGCAACTTTGACGAGATAAAGGCCTGTGGCAAAAGCCAGCAGCACTAGCGGGGCGAGGAGTTTCTTCATGGTTGGATTGGGGAATACCCGCCAGGTAACGCAGTGTCGAGATCGAAACGTTCATCCTGTGAAATAAGTGAGCACTTGTTTTACCGCATGGTGTGGTGTTTCTCAGCAGCCTATGAGCAACCCCGCCTGCCCGATGTGTGAAATGACCGATGTGTTAGTGCACCCCGACCGCTTCGAGTGCATGACATGCGGTCATGAATGGTCCAAAGAAGTCGAGGCTGACGCGCCATACTCGGATCGCGTCGTCAAAGATGCCTATGGTGCCGTGCTCGCAGACGGAGACATCGTGGCGATGAT
Source organism: uncultured Prosthecobacter sp. (assembly GCA_964583255.1). Taxonomy (GTDB): domain Bacteria; phylum Verrucomicrobiota; class Verrucomicrobiia; order Verrucomicrobiales; family Verrucomicrobiaceae; genus Prosthecobacter. Next base: position 12,972 of record CAZOVY010000029.1, on the reverse strand, counting down.
CAAAGATTTGCAGCTCAAGGGCTCCTCGCAGGTTCTCAAAATAGGCACGAAATCCAAGCCCATTCGTCTCGTCGATGGTGACCACGAGATCTCCTGCAAGATGGATGGAATTGCGATTGGGCTGAAAGCCTGCTTCGTTAAGAAAGTGGTCGCCTAGCGCCCTAGCTGCGAGCGATCAGAGATAGAGTTTGTCGAGCTGCTCATAGGCGTTGTTGAGCCAGACTTTAACACGCTGCCTCTCCAGAATACCCAGACCCGCCTCATCAGTGGTGCTTCTATTTTTAGCCGCCCAGAAGCTGGTGCTGCCAGCGTCGATCTTATTGATCACAGGCTCATGCAAGCGCTTGAGTGAAAGGGTGCGGGCATGAAGACTTTGAGCGTGCTCTTTCTCACCTGACTTCTCATAAATATCGAAGTTGTCTCCACGCAGTTGATTGAGCACGATCACGTAGTTGAGCCTGGAACCAAAGCGATCCAGCAGCTTCTTCAGTAAATCCACCGAGTCTTTGCCGGAATCCATCACATGCCAGTAAGTAATGGAAAGTCCCAGGTCGCCTGCCATTTCAAGCACGCCAGATTCATCCATCCACTTCACCAGCGGATCATGCGTTTGTGCTGCGAGATCCACCAGGATGCGCTTGTCAGGGTTCTCGCTCGCTGCTTCAACAATGGTGTCGAGGCTGTCATAACGATCTACCACGACAGGTGAGGCATAGTCGGCGTAAAAACGCAGCAGCGAGCCGTGAGAGCGATCTGTATCGAATCCTAAAAAAGGCTGACCGCGGTCAATGAAATACTGGGCGATAACTCGCGCGACGACAGACTTGCCGACGCCGCCTTTTTCACCGCCGATGAGATGGATGTTTGCCATTACTGATGAATGTGGATCTGGTTGGGTTTGTTTCCCGTGGAAGCGGGAGATGAAGCCACTTCTCTAGCATGTCGCACTCCACTGGCGACAAATAGTGAGGCTATAGCAACATTTGGCCCGTAACGGCAGTCCTCATCGACTAGCGCACCATTACCCAGAGCGTGCTGGCGCCGTAGCCATCGGGGAAATCGACGGGTGTCGCAAAACGCGGGTAGTCAGCCGTGCGGCGCTTACTTTTCACGCACACTCGTGCCATGCGCTCCAGTGCCACTGAATCGAACTTCGTGCAGTTGGTGGACAATAGAATGGCGCACTTTGGCATCGCCACTTCCAAGGCGGCGCAGAGCAGGCCTTCAAAGTCCTGCTCGACCTGCCAGCGGCGGCCGTTGTTGCCGCGTGAAAAAGTGGGCGGGTCCAGGATGATGAGATCAAAGCAATCTTTGCGGCCATCCAGCGTCGGCAACAGATCGAGCGTGTCGTCAGCCATGAAGCGATGCCCTTTCTCGGTGAGCCCATTGAGCGCAAAGTTCTGTCTGCCGCGATCCAGTGACTTGCGGGACAAATCCACGCTCATGGTTTCCGCGCCTGCGAGTGCAGCAACGACACTGAAACTGCAAGTGTACGCGAAAGTGTTCAGCACACGCTTAGGCCGCATGGCACGCACCTTGGCGCGGTTCGCCCGCTGATCTAGAAACAGCCCGTGGCTATAGCCTGCTGCGAAGTCCAAGCCGTAACGAACTCCTGCTTCCGTCACCACGGTCGTCAGCGGCAGCGATGCATCACCGCTGTGCAGGACCGGCGAAATACGCTCATGATTTTTGAATGGCAAAAACCGCGTGAAGATGCGTGCTGGTGCCCAGCCTGACTCAGCGCTCCATTTTTCTAGGCCGACGATCAGCTCCTTCAAAGCCACGTCGTTCTTGTGGGAAATCATCACATCATCACCCAGTCGCTCAGCCCAGCCATCCGTGCCTGATGCCAGCCGATGCGCGGTCGTTTCTGCCGCTTCGAAAATGGCACGCTGAGACGGGGCAATCCATACGGCAGGTTTTGAAGGCAGGCGGGAGTCGGGGGATGGAGGCACAAGCTGAGTCTGCCGCAGATGCGGTGATCAATCAAATCTCCTCACAAGTTTCGTGGAGCCGATGGATTTCGCTTTGCCAAATTTGGTAATGCTGTGCAATGAAGATAGACACAGAGACAATCCTGAGAAGACCAACGACCGCAGACCATGAGGAATCAAAAGCAAAGCAACAAAGCGCCCCGTCCCTTCAAGAATCAGAACTCTGCGCGTGACTGGTCGGGTGGAAATGGCGGCTTCATTCCCGCGCCCAAGCCCGCTCACCGAGTCGTGAAAAAGACTGTGCAGGAAAGTCCGCCTGCACCGAAAAAAAGTGATTTTCCGCCGTCGGATGCTTGAACTCGTAAAGGCATCAAGAGACTGCAAAGCCCGGTCGGTTGATGACGTAGCCTCATCATGCAGTCTCACTCCATTCAGATGTCTTCCCGCCGCTCACTTTTCAAAACCGCATCCGTCCTGGCTTTAGGAGTCGCCTTCGCACCGCTTTTCCAAACGCAGGCGGCTGATGGCAAAGGCAAGCTCATGGCCTATGTGGGCACCTACACGTCGCCGCTTCAGAACATGCGGGCCACTCAGGTGGATCTGCCGCCGGGGAATGGCCGTGGCATTCATCTTTTTGAAGTGGATCGCGTCACAGGTGCCATGACTCCCGCTGGTGTGCATGAGATGGGCACCAGCCCGAGTGCCCTCGCATTTGATGCGGCTAAAACGCATCTGTATTCTGCGAATGAGACGGACAGGCTGGGCGACAATGAAGCGGGATCAGTCAGCGCTTTCGCCATCAAACCCGACGGGCAATTGAAGCTCATCAACACAGTCAGTTCTGGTGGTAAAGGCCCCGCGCATCTCAGTGTGCATCCGTCTGGAAAGTTTGTTCTCGTTGCCAATTACTTCGGTGGTTCCGTCGCCGTCTTGCCGATCAAGGAGGATGGAAGTCTCGGCGAAGCGACCGACATCAAGAAGGACGCAGGCACCGTGGGGCCAACGAAAGCTGCTCATGCGCCTCCAGGCAGCTTCGCCATCAGCGGACATGATCAAACGCACGCGCACATGATCGAGGCTGATCCTTCCGGGCGCTTCGTTTTGCATGTCGATCTCGGCCTGGATCAGATCCTCGTCTGGAAGTTCGATGCGCAAAAAGGCACGCTCACGCCGAACGATCCGCCCTTCGTCTCACTGCCCGCAGGAGATGGCCCACGTCACTTTGCTTTCCACCCGAAAGAGAGCTGGCTCTACTCCATCCAAGAAGAGGGCTCCACCATTGTGTTGTTCGATTACGATGCTGAAAATGGTCGGCTCACCTCCCGACAGACAATCTCCAGCCTTCCGCCAGGCTTTGCGGGTAGCAACTTCTGCTCCGAGATCATGCTCTCTGCCGACGGCCGCTTCGTTTATGCCGGCAATCGACTGCATGACAGCATCGCGATCTTTGCCGTCGGCAAGGATGGCACGCTGAAATACATCACCGAAGAATGGACGCATGGTGATTACCCCCGCAGCTTCGCCTTTGATCCCAGCGGCGAATTTTTGTATTCGTGTAATCAGCGCGGCGACAACATCGCCATCTTTCGCGCGGACAAGGCTACGGGTGGCTTGAAGTTCACCGGCCACTACACGCCCGTGGGGAATCCATCGATCATCGTCTTCCGCGATTTCAAAGTCACCGAAGGAACCTTCACTGGCATCGAAGAAGGGGATTACTTCCATTGGAACATGAAAACAAAGGCTGGTGAGGAAGTGTCCTTCTTCATTTTGAAGGCCGACCAGACCGTGGACAAGGTGCTCGACAATCCCAAGGCTTTCATCGGCAAGAAATGCCGTGTGACATGGAAAAAATCCACAGAGAACATCCCCGAAGCCGGCGGCAAGATGGAGGTCGATCAGATCCTCAGCGTCGATTGGCTAGGGAACAAGTAGGGTTATTCGATGCGCACGCTCAGCCTACAGGCACGGCTGCTGCGAGCTTCGCTGCGATTTCGTGGAAAACTTTGGAGGAGGCGGACTTAGCGGTGTCTTCGAGGGCGATGGGGTGGCCTTCGTCACCGGACTCGCGGACGGCCATCTCGATGGGGATTTGTCCGAGGAGCGGGACGCCGAGGCGCTTGGCTTCATGATCGCCGCCGCCTTTGCCAAAGATGGCGTAGCTCTGGCCGTCGCTGGGGCAGAGGAAGTAGCTCATGTTCTCGATGATGCCGAGGATGGGGACGTTGACCTTTTGGAACATGGACACGGCCTTGCGGGCGTCGATCAATGCGACTTCCTGCGGGGTGGTGACAATGAGGGCTCCGTCAAGCGCGACGGTTTGCACGATGGTAAGCTGGATGTCGCCGGTGCCGGGTGGAAGATCGAGGATGAGGTAGTCGAGATTGTCCCAGGCACACTGGCGCAGGAACTGCTGGATGTAGCGCGTGGCGATTGGGCCGCGGACGATGACGGCGCTGTCGTCATCGATCAGGAAGCCCATGCTGATGAGTTGCAAGCCGTAGCGCTCGATGGGGACGATTTGCTGCTCTTCGTTTTGAAACGGGCGCTCATTGCTGCCGAACATGTGGGCGATGCTGGGGCCGTAGAGATCGCAGTCGCAGAGGCCGACCTTGGCTCCGGTCTTGCTCAAAGCGACGGCGAGATTGGAGGCGACGGTGCTCTTGCCGACGCCGCCTTTGCCCGAGGCGACGGCGATGACGCGCTTCACGCCAGGGATGCTGGAGGTGGGCAGTTTGTCGGCAGACGGTGTTGCGGCATTTGGCGGCTCTTTGATATCGAAGTTGAGCTTTGCCTCAGTGACGCCGGCGACCTTGGTCAGCACATCCATCGCCTGTTCATGAATGAGGCGCGGGATGTTCTCATCCCGCGTGGCGACGGAGATGTCCACGACGACCTTGCCGCCATCAATGGTGATGCCTTTGACCAGGCCGAACGAAATGATGTCACGGCTGAAACCTGGGTAACGGACTTGAGCGAGGGCGGAGCGGATGTCGGATTCGGTTGGCATGGGTGGGTGTTACGTCTCCGCTAGCCGAGTGGCTGGAAAACTCAAGCCTTGCGTGTTTTTGGCGCCCGTTTGCGCTCCGGGAAGAGCGTGGTGCAAATCTCGCAGACGGTGCCGTCGCAGCCACGGGCGGAGCAATGCTCTCTACCATAGAAGATGATCTGGAGGTGGAGCTTGTTCCAGGCGGACTTGGGGAAGAGGCGTTTCAAATCGCGCTCCGTCTGGACGACGTTTTTTCCATCTGTCAGCTTCCAGCGCTGGGCCAGTCGGTGGATGTGGGTATCGACCGGAAAGGAGGGAACGCCGAAGGACTGCGCCATCACCACCTGTGCCGTCTTGTGACCGACACCGGGCAGGCGCTCCAGAGCTTCGAGATCGGCGGGCACTTGGCCGCCGTGTTCTTCGAGCAGGATTTGGGAGAGCTTCTGGATGGCTTTGGCTTTCTGAGGCCCGAGACCGCAGGGCTTCACGATGGCTTCAATCATTGCCACAGGCTGTGAGGCCAGCGCTTGAGGTGTCCCGCCGAGTTCCTTAAACAGGCGCGGCGTGATCTGATTCACCCTCACGTCGGTGCATTGAGCTGAGAGTAAAACGGCGATCAGTAGCGTGAACGAGTCCGTGTGATCGAGTGGGATCGGCGGATCAGGATACAGCTCGGCCAGTCGCTGAAGGACATGACTGGCGCGTTCGACCTTGGTCACAAAAGGGCAGGGGACTAGCTGCGCTGGATGCGGCTGACCATGGAGCGGACGTGATCGTACTTCTGGCGCTCTTTCATGATGGCCACGCTCTTGGAGAATGACCCCCATTTAAGCACGCGAATATTCACATTGCGCACACCCCAAGCCTTCATTTGCGCCTTGGTCGGTTGGTAGATGTCGATCGTGTTTGTGCCGACGAGCGCTGAGCCATAGTCATCCACTTGATAGATGTAGGGTGTGCCTTCGATCTGGAAAATGGTGCCCACCGGATAAACCGACCAATCAGCCGCAGCACTGCGGACCGTGCCGAATTTCAAAGGCGTGCCAACGGCTGTGCGCGCTCCGTAGATGATATGATCCGACTCGCTGTGTGTGTAAGCCGTTGTGCGGACGGAGGTGATGCGCGTGCCTTTGCTGGTGACTACGCGGCCCTTGGAAGAACTCGAGCATGAACTGAGAAGCGCGACAATGGCGCAGAGGAAACAGGAGATGGCTTTCGAGGTCATTTGTTTAGATGTGTTGATTTCCAACAGTAGCTCAGGCAGGACCTATCCTTGGGCATGGCATCGGATTTTGCAATCATTGATTTCGAGGGGCCAAAGGGCCGTCTTTTAATGAGGATCTCGCCTCCGTGTCGCTTCACCGCCCAAACGCCTGAATGAAGGCCACCTCTAAAGCGAGGCCTTCATTCACATTGGTGTGCAGATGCTGATCGAGTTGGCGGAGAGCGTTGAGGCGTTTCATTATGTCCTCGGGCTGCCACTGCTCAGCCAGCCGAGCGGTGGCGTTTTGATAATGAGGGAGGTCGAGATTCGCCGCGCCGACTTGGTGGCGGGCAACGTCGCCCATCCAGGCGAGGATTAGATCGATCAGGGAGTCGCGCTGACCGAGGTACTCAGATTGCACGGCTGCGGCGACCTGATCTTCACGCTGCTTTAGCCAAGCACCGTCGGTGGTCTTGCCGTAATGGTCCTGCTCCACTTCAAAAGCGCTCTCGTGCTGCTTCTCGATGTCGGCACGCAGCTCTTCGAGGATGGTCTGAAACTCGGTTTTCAGTCCCAAGGCAGAAGCAATGCTACCACCTTTGTGGCCTGCGAGCTGGGCGAGCACTGCGAGGAGATTTTCCTCTGCGCTGCTGAACACACGGACACCTTCCGGAGCCATTAGAGGGATCTCAATGACCCGTGAGCGGGTCGTGGACAACAGCGCCTTCGGGTTATGAGTCAAAATGAGAAAGAGTGTCCCGGCGGAAGGTTCCTCCAAGGTACGCAGAAAGGCGTTCTGGGCGCTGTCATTCATCCGCTCAGCATCCGTGATGATGCCGATCTTTAGCTTATTGTCGGAGCTCATTTGCAGGTGATGCATGAAGTGGCGCATCGAATTGGGCTCAGGATTGGTAAGTTTCCCGATGACGATGAGACGGCCCTTTCCTTCCGGACTCAACACATAGGCACCTTCTCGTTGGAAGTCATCGAGTTGATGACGCGGCTTTCCAGAGACGAGGCGTAACACATCGAGTGAAAACGCGAGCAGATCGACCTCACGAGGGCCGGTAATGAGATAAGCATGGCCCAGACGCCCCAGCTTCTGGGCGCGTGTCAGCAAGGTCAAAGCGTGATCGGTTTTAAAGGGCATGTCGGCGTGTCTCCACGAGTTTTAGGATCTCAGCATGGATCAGTTCCGGCGTGCGACCCGCATCCACCACGGCAATGCGCTCCGGCTCAGCCCGTGCTAGCTCCAGGTAGCCTTGGCGCACCTTCTCAAAAAACTCACGCGGCTGGCTTTCCATCCGATCCAGCTCACGACCTGTGGCGTGGATGCGCTGCCAGGCCGTATCCGTCTCCAGATCTAGCAGCACCGTCAGGTCCGGCAGCGTGCCACCGACCGCAAAGGCATTGATCGCCTGCACGCTCGCCAGCGGCAGCCCCCGCGCCATGCCTTGATAAACCGTGGTCGAGTCCAGAAAGCGGTCCAGGATCACCAGCACGCCTGCCTCCAGAAGCGGGCGCACCTTTTCCCGCACCAGTTGCGCGCGGCTCGCCGCAAAAAGCAGCAGCTCAGCCTCATGCGTCATCACATGGCCTGCTTTAGCATGTTGCAGCAAATGCCGCACCTCCTCGCCGATGGCCGTGCCACCCGGTTCGCGCATCACCTCCACCGCTTGGCCCGCCGCCCTCAGGTGCTCGGCCAGCAGCCGGATCTGAGTGGACTTGCCACAGCCCTCCGAACCTTCAAAGGAGAGCAGAAAGCCGTTGTGAGTCGCAGTGTTCAGAGATTGGGCGGGTTGGAGGTCGTCTTTTTAGCGTGACGCGCGGCGATGTCGAACAAAAGCATTTTCGTTTTGGCAAAGGCACCCGCCGCGTTTATCTCCCGCTCCCCCATGACACCGCTCACTGCCTATCAGTTCGGCCCCCGCGATACCAAGCTGGCCATCGAAGAAGACCTCCTCTTTGCCCCCAAGTTCGACGAGCACGGCCTCATCGCCGCCATGGCGGTGGATGCCAATACCGGCGAGCCACTCATGCTCGCCTACATGAATGACGAGTCCCTGCGCATGACGATGCAGCTCGGGCAGGCCGTCTATTACAGCCGTAGTCGGCGCACGCTCTGGCATAAAGGTGCCACCAGTGGCGAGTTCCAGGAAGTCATCGACATCCGCACCGACTGCGACCAGGACGCCATCGTCCTCCGCGTCATCCAGCACGGCGGCGGCTGCTGCCACACCAAGCGCTCGAACTGCTTTTACCGCAAAGTCGTCGTCCCAGCCGAGGGTGGCCACGTCACGTTGGAGAAAGTATAAACACAGCTCATGCCCGCGCTCGACTACCCGCCGCCGCTTCAGCGCCTGATCGCCCAGATCAAGTCGCTCCCCGGACTCGGCCCGCGCAGCGCCGAGCGGCTCGTGCTCTGGCTCATGCAGGACGGGGGCCGGGTCGAGCCACTCGTCGATGCCCTGCGCGATGTTACCGCCCGCGTCCATGCCTGTGATCAGTGCGGCTTCTTCATCGAGCACGACACCGACTGCGCCCTCTGCCATAGCCCAAAGCGGCAGCAGAAAATCATCTGCGTCGTCGAGCAGGCCGCCGATGTCCTCCGCCTAGAGCGCAGCGGCGCCTTCCATGGCCTCTACCACGTCCTCGGTGGTAAACTTTCACCGCTGGATAACGTCACGCCTCAGGACCTCCGCATCGACTCCCTCATCGACCGAGTCCGTCAATTGCAGGCTGAGGAAGTCATCCTCGCCGTCGGCTCCGATGTCGAGGGTGAGGCCACCGCTAGCTATCTGAACGACCTGCTCCGCCCCGAAGGCATCGCCGTCTCCCGCCTAGCCCAGGGCATGCCCGCCGGTGGTGCCCTAGATCATGTGGACGAGCTCACCCTCTACCAGGCCCTTCACGGTCGGAGAAGAGTGTGATATTAAAAGGGGTCCGAAAAGCCCTTCCCCACACAGACCTCTGATGGAGCGGCTTCAGTTTCATGCTCTCAACTGAGCCACTTGCATAGGCCGCTGTGCTCCCAACGTCTAAGCCGAGACACGGGCGGAGCGCACACGGCGCTTTCGAGGCACGCGGGACACCACAGCCCCTTCTTTTGTCTCCAGCTTTTTGTTCGGACTTGGTGCGGCCCCTAGATTTACGTAGTCTCCAGGGTGTTTCTGCTGCTCTGCATACATGGCTCGGCAGGTGGCTTTCAGGCTGTGTCCATGGCTCGCAGAGAGTGAATCCTTGATGGCCCAAACTTCGGCAAGAACGTCTTGTGTGGATGATGTGGTCATGGTGGTGGCAGCAGGTCTTCGGGTGTGCAAATCGTGGGCAGAGTGTAGCCCAGAGACGCGATGAGCACACGCAAATCTTCGCGCACATGGGCGTTCGCGATGTGGCGGATGTTCCAGGTCAAAAGCAGGTTCATTTGGTGATACGTCGCCACCCCGATGTGCAGCGCATCACGATCCGCCTATGCTGGGATCAGTCCCGATGCCAGGATGGCGTTGGCTATCGCCTCACACTCCGGCGTGATGGCTAGCAAAGGAATCCCCAACAACGAATCAAGCCGACGCTGTGCCGCAGCGAGATCACCACTGGCCGCCTCCTGCTGCGTCACCAGCGATGTGTAAATCTCGTAGTTCTGGCGGTAATTGTCCCACCAGTCATGCGTGCTGATCTGGTGTCCGGCGTGAACCACCTGCGGCGATGGCCAGGAAGTCAGGTAGCTCGGAATGGTGGTTTCGATGTAAACACGCACCGCTGAACGTGTCTCTGGCGTGCATCACTGCAACTGACAATCCGCTCTGCCGCTCATCACGCGGATCAACCGAGCCACTTGAATAGGCCGCTGTTGCCCCATCATTTTACCCTTCATCATTCTACCTCAGCGCTTCTCAGCGAGGGCAGGGAAGGGTGAAATAATGTCGGGGTCAAAGGATGGGAACGGTTCGTTGGGTTGGGTCAAAGCGCCGAACCAACTCGATTATGACGACACCCAGCACAAACACCGACCCGGACCGCAGCGCCGAGTCATGCCCGCGTCATTAGAAAAAGCGCCCGACGAGCCATCCGGGGTCGTCACCGCACGGTCAAAACACCGCAACACTCGACTCAAGACCGCCACCGCAGGATCAAACCGGCCACAAAGCCGCGTCACATCGGCCTCAAAGCCAGAACAGCGCGCGAGTTCAGCAAGCGCTGTCAAAGAATCGGGGAAAAGCCGTTCCTCATGTGCGGCAGCTCGGGCCGATGCCCGCTTTGCGCAGCTTCACAATCTCCCGCAAAAGACTCTCCACCGTGCTCAGGTTAAGGTCGGTGAGACGCTTGAAACGGATGCACCCCTTGCCGCAACTCACCTTGCCTAACTGCGCAAGGTGCGCCTTCACGAGGTCGCTCTCGCAAACGTAGAGCGCCATGTAGTTCTTCTGGGAGGCCAGGGCGCAAAGTTCGCCAAATGCGGGCAGCCCGTATTGCATGGCCTCGACCGTTTTGGGAGCAACCCGATGGATGAGGGCGCGTAACTCGCTCAAGGCGGCACAACGGTCGGGCGGAAGCTCCTTGAGGTATTCGGAAATGCTGGTGGCTTTGGATTGCATGGTGTGCAGCGGCCTAACGTCGAGGTGTGGCGAGCGGGAATGGAACGGAGAGACATAGCTTGCTGAAAGCAACCCGAAGGGCAGCGCTGGGGGGCGCTGGCAACCGTCGATGACACGACAGATCCAATACGTGCCCCCTGCCTGCATCCGTTTTGTTCGGGCTTGGTTGGGTGGTAGTGAGCATTTTTCATCTGAGGGCAATCAGAGTTCCGGCTAGTGGATGAGTCCGCGGGAAAGTGGCGCGATCCAGAGAAGCCAGGTGATACCAATCAAGGCCGATCCAACCAGCGAGAACACGAATGCTCTCCACGTCTGGCGGCGCAGGTAAATGAAATATCCGATCAGGGCCAGAAACGGAGCGATGCCGGTGACGGAAAAGACCAAGCAGTGCCAGAGACTACCGAAATGGAAGTTCCCCCAGAACAGCATCGCTAACAGCAGCAAGAAGAAGCCAGTCAACGCTGACGAGATGGCCAGTAAACCCGCAAAAATCTGAAGTGACATGCTCTCAGGTCTCATGGCGTAAGGCTATCGTTGCGATGAGTAGTCGGTTCATTTTTTGCACAACGTTGTTTAGCCACACTTAATTGTGGAATAACCGGGTTGAGTTGATCTGAAAAACGGGTTTTCACAAATGAGGGATCTGACTCGCTGGCAGCTTGATCACATCACTTTTCAATCAGGCCGATCTGTGAAGGGGCAGTGATTTGGATCTGAACTTGTTCTTGGTACTTGGTGACCTCTCCCTCGATCTGCACGGTCTTGCCGGCGAGTCCGTCGAGCTTCCATTCGCTGCTCTTGTCGAGATTGCGTTTGTTGATGAAGACATTGAAGCCAGTGCCTTCAAAGTTGATGCGCTTGTGGCCTGTGCTGCCGAGGGTGACGACTTCTTTGACTTGGCCGACGACGGCTGCGGTCAGGCCAAATCGGGAGTCGATCATGGAGATGTCAGTGGCATCGATGGCCCCTGAACTGCGCGTTGCGGCAGGCATGGTGGTGGCCTGCGGTGAGATCACAGGCGCGGGTGCAAGTGCAGGGGCGGCGGCGGTGAGGCTGAGGCCCAGAACTTCGATCAGATGCTTGCGGCTGGCTTCGGAAAGCTTGGCGATTTCGAGCGGGGCATCTGCGGCTCCGGGTCGCGAGAAGAGGACCATGCCAGGGGTGACGGATTTGACGCTGCCTTCAAAGCTGCGTCCATCGGCCAGCGTCCATGTTTCAGCCGTTTGAGCTGACAGGCCAGAGAGGCCCATGAGGCCGACTCCAAAAAGTGTGATCAAGGTTTTCATGCAGGAGTGTGTATGTCTTAACCAACGAGAGGTCAACGGATCAGCGTCGGGCATCTCCGGCACGACTCGGCGGTGCATAGATCGGTGGTGGCAGCGCTCCCATGCCTGCATCACCCCGCGCGGATTGATCACGAATGGCGCGTGCGATGGCCTCTGCCAGACGCTCGCGATAGTTGGCTGAGGCAATCATGCCGGCATCCCGTGAGCTACTCAGATAGCCGCACTCGACCAGGATGCAGGGGATGGTGGGATTGCGTGTCAGGCGGAGTCGGCGGCGCACGAGCCCAGCGTTCCCAGATTCATAGGGGGACGTGGCCGTGAGCTGCTGCTGCACGCGCCGGGCCAGGGAGTAGCTATCCGTCCGCCAGTAGTAGGTCTCCGGGCCGGAGCGGGAGCGATTGCCATCGTTGAGATGAATGCTCACCAGCACGGCATCTCCATAGCGATTGGCGACTCTCACGCGCTCATCCAGCTCCACGAAACGGTCGTCGCTGCGCATCATCACGACTTTAAAGCCCGGAGACAGTTCCGAGCGGAGCCGCTTGGAAATATCCAGCGCCATCTGTTTTTCCACCAGCCCACGCCGACTGGCCCCCGAGTCCTTGCCGCCATGCCCCGCGTCCACGATCACCGTTTTAAATCCCTGCGGCCCCGGCTTATCACCATACACACTGTGCCCGCCGCCACTGACGATGGAAGCCACCTGACAGGACACCATTCCGAATGATAGAGCGGTCAGAGCAAAAGCGCGGAGCAGTTTCATAAAAGCATCATGAAGCAGGAATCGCGCCCTGCCAAGGTGGGTATTGAGCCTATCGCTGGCTGTGAGCGGAGCGCGTGTATGGCGGAGCCGACGAGCCTAGGATTTGTGGGTGGAGGTGGTGGGTGGAGGTGGTGGGTGGGAGGTGGTCCGGCCCATGAAAAAGTTACCAACGGACAGAACGAGAGGGAGAGAGACAGACAG
>CAZOVY010000028.1:0-59826 GCA_964583255.1 uncultured Prosthecobacter sp. | reverse complement strand
ACTCGGGATGAGCGGCGATGTATTTGGAGCGCAAACCACCGCCGAGTGAGTCGCCATAGTGACGGTTCATGCCGAGCCGACCGTAGATGACCATGCCGTTTTTTTCGGCGAAGGCCAAAGCGGCACGCAGCGAGCATTCTTGGCGAAACGAATCGCCGATCACCTTCGTCTCGGGTCGTGTATCGCCGGCATACATCGTCGAGGTGGGCAGGGCGCTGTGGTAGTCGAGCGTGCTGCGGCCGAGCGCCCAGATCACATGGCGAATGCCATGATCGAGATGCGCTTGCAGGCAGTCCGCCGAGTCGTGACCGCTCGTTTGCTGCTTTTCATAGAGCCACTGCCAAAGCTCGGCGATGCCCAAAACTGTCTTCTTTTTCGCATCTGCTGCTGCGACTGGAAACAACGGAGCAGCGAGAGCGCCTGTGCTGTAGGTGATGAATTGGCGACGGTTCATGGTCTTGAGGGTTGCCCCGCTCAGAATGAGCTGAAGGGCGTTTTTACTTCTGATCCAGCTTCTCCTGCTCCAGCGACTTCTTGATGGCGTCGTTGAAGTTCTTTTGAAATTCCTCGGGGCTCAGCGTGGCACCGGTGGCGGCTTGGCGTGAATACTCACCGCCTTCCCAGCGGAGGTTGCGGATCTCGCGTGATCCTCGCCATTCCTTGCCGACCACGTTCACCTTCTGCCCTTCTTTCACGATTTCACCCTTGGGGCTGATGCTAAACTCGGTGACGGTCTGCCAGTTCGGGAGTGAAGCCGAGACTTTAGGATCGGTGGCAAAGAGTTCGTTCAAACTTACGGACACAGTCTGCCAGTCCGGCGGACCTTTCAGCGCCTTTACCGTCGTGTAGTCCACCGCGGGCTTGCCTGGAATCATCGCGCCCCATGCATTGCAGTTGAAGGTCAGCAAGAGCTGGTTGTCGCTCTCGCACTTCACTTCAAGGTGCAACGTTGCGCCGTCTGGGCCACGCCATTTGCGGTCCTTCAGCTTGCGCGTCGTGGCCGTCCACAAAGGCGGATGCCCCCAGTTCAGCAGATACCAGTCATGCCAGCCGCGCGCGCCGTCATCTATCAGCCTGTCGGTCTTGTCAGTGGGCTTCACGCTGGCTGCGGCTAATTGTGCTGGCCCGGCTGAGAGGACACGCGAGCTGATGGCAAAGGTTGCGCTAAGTTCATGCCCCGCCGTGTGCGCGCCGGTCCGATATTCCGGCGGAGTTTCATAGACGACGTTTGCGAAGGTGAAGATCGGTTGCTCAAGATTCATCACCGGGCATTCGGCCTTCCATTGCTTGCCAGTTTTCACCGCCTTCGCATCGCGCCAGAAGCGGGTGAGCGCATGGGGATCGAGCGAGTAGTAGATGTCCACGCGCTGCACGGGCTTCGAGTCGTCCGGCGTGACGGTGACGCGCGGCACACCATCGACCGTCTTTATATCCAACACCACCTGCGGCGTCTGCGGCATCCTGAAGGCAGCGCCCTTCAGATGCTCTTCAAACCACAGATGCTCGGTGATGGCGTGCTCGTCCGTGTGGCGATGATTCAGGTGCGGAGAAATGCTGAAGCGTGTCCGATCATCCGGCAGGTTGCGCCAGTTCCAGGCCATGTTGTCGATGTGCGCGTGGAAGTCGTTGGTAGGCGAAAGCCACAGCACCGGGCAAGTGATGAGCGGGATGTAGGCGTTGTCGGAAACGCACGCCAGTTCCATGTCCGTGCGCTTCGTTCTGCTCCCACCGGGCACTACGGCTTCGCTTTCCACAAGATCTCCCGAACCTCCGCACGATGGCACCGCTGCTTTGATTCGCTTGTCGATTCCTGCGAGGTTGGTCGTGAGCTTGCCACCCATAGAATGCCCATGCGCACCGATTCGTGTCGCGTCCACTTCCGGCTGCTGTTCCAGGAAAGTGATGGCGCGGCGTGCGGCCATCAGCACGAGAAACCAGTTGCTGTTCCGCGGCGATTCCACCGCGTCGAGCGTGTATTCATCCGGAGTGAGCGGGCCCGCGAAATGGTTCGCCTTGTTGTGCTGCGGCGGATGCGTGGCGTCGAGCTTGCCCCAGTCGGTTTGCGGACCGCTCCAGGTCTCCTGACCAAGGCTCATTTTGTTGCCGCCCCAATTGATCGAGATGCTCGCATACCCGCGCTTCGCGTAAGTCACCACGCTGTTGAGAGAGGCCGACTGTCCACCACCGTGCATCTCGAGAATGGCGGGCAGTTTCGTTCCCCCTTTTGGAAAGGCGTAAAACGCAGCGACCTTCGACGACGCTCCTTTGAAAATGCCGACTTGGTAACGCACAATCCTACACACCACTTCATCCTGCTCCCACTCCTTGAGCACCTCGATTTCTAACGGGTCTTTGCGTGGATCAAAGCCAGCCCAGAGTTCCGTGAGCGTTTGCGGAATCCCCGGCGTATGGGCGGAGGAATCGAACCCTGGTAGCACGAGCGTAGCTCCAGTGGCGCAGAGAAAATGGCGGCGGTTAACGTGCGGGGTTGCGTGCTTCATTCTTGAGAGTTCTATCGAGTTTTTAAGCGAGTTCATTGCCCGGCGCTCTCCATGAATGCCGACACAGAAACGCGGAGGTGATGTGCGCGAGGGAAGTTCCAACCCTTGGGCACATTGTGGTAGCCGATCCAGAGTTCGCCGGGTTCGATCTCGATGATGAATGGGTAAGTGGCTCCGCCGGGTTTACCTTTGGCCACGATCATGGAGGGCATCCAAGTTTTGCCCTCGTCGGCGGAGAGCGCGAGGTGCAAGTCGGTGCGCTTGCCTGCCACGCGATTCCACACGAGCGCGATGCGGCCATCGGCGAGTCGCGTGAGGTGTCCTGGCGCGGAGGTGGCATCGATGGTGGTCGCCTTGGCCTCGGACCACGTCTTACCGCCGTCGGTGGAAAAGGATTCCCAGAAGACCTTGCGCGAGGTGCGAATGAGCAGCCACACGCGACCATCTTTTAACTCGATCACGCATGGCTCCAGCGCGCCTTCGTGGTCACCTGCACCACCGATGTCGATGTCATTGCTGAGGCTCCACGTCTTGCCGCCATCGGTGGATACAGACGTTTGGTTCACGAGCCGTCCTGGGTCGTTCACATAGTGCGAATACGGCACGATGAGATGTCCTTCGCGCGTCTCGATGGCTCCGTTGCTCGCGCCAGTGTAGCCTTTGAAAATCATCTGCGGCTCGCTCCAGGTCGCGCCGTTGTCGCTGCTGCGAGTGGTCCACATGTCACTCTTGGTTTCGTCCGTTGGATTCACGCCCTTCCATTTCCACTTCTTGAAGCCGAGGTAAAAAACATGGATCACGCCATCGCGCGTGGTGAGCACCGATGGATGCGCTGGCTGGCAGTCCGGATGCCGGGCAATCACGCTCTCGGGCGACCACGTTTTGCCGCCGTCCTTCGTCACGCGACCCGCGATCCAGGTCGTGCCGGGCTTGCTGTAAGCGCCCGTCGGCGTGGAATACACCGTCATCACCGCACCGTCCTTCATTCGCGCGAGTCCACAGCCGAGCACGTTTGGGTTGGGCGAATCGTGCGTGATGTCGGTGCAATCCGGGTGGATCGTCACGAACTCACCGCTGGTGATCGGCTTGACCGCCGGTGTCTCGGCAGCGTAAAGCGAGACCAGCGGTACAAGCAGCAGGGCGGTGATGAAAGGGCTGCGGCGCATGGATTTAGGGTTGCTTCAGCCAATCCAGTGTGATGCGGCGAATGCGGAGACGGTTGAGGGCACCGACTTTGCTGTCACCGGCGCAGTAGCCGATTAGCATCGCGTCGCCGATGAAATGGATGGCGGTGTAGTGGTAGAGGCCGTCGGGATCGCTCTCGATGAGTTTGCGCTGCGGCCAAGTTTTGCCGCCGTCGGTGGAGAGGGCGGCGACGAAGGGATTGCGCTTCTTTGGCGGAAAGGGGAACTGGCCGGAGTGGTCGTTGAAGATGGCGAGTAGATCGCTGCTGCCGGGCAGGCGTTTGATGCTGGCGGGGCCGTTGGGGGATTTGAGCTCGGTGGGTTCGGGTGGCGTGAAGGTCTTGCCCGCATCGGTAGAGCGGAAGCCGTATTGCGTGCCCTGATCGGTGCGGGACCAGGAGAAGAGGCTGCCATCGGCGAGTTCGACGACGCCGGGCTCTTGCAGGCCGCTGCCGCTGCGCACGGGCATGGCCCACCAGCTTGAGGATTCGGTCCAGGTGCTGCCTTCGTCATCGGAGTAGAGCCAGGTGGCGATGGCGCGGGCGTCCCACGATTTGCTGGTGTGCGGATCGGTGCCGCGTGAGCGATGAAAGGCGAGCGGGACGATGAGGCGGCCTTTGCTGGTCTGGATGACGCGGTCGTTGTTCAAAACGAAGTAGCCAGGGGCCTGCTGGATGAGTTTGGGCTCGGTCCACGTCTCGCCATCGTCGGTGGAGAGGCGCATGTGCGGGCGGCAGTCGATCCAACTGTTTTTGATGCAGTAAAACATCGCCAACTTGCCGCTGGCGAGGCGCAGGAGCGATACGCTCATCACATTGTTACCCGCGGTGTTTTCCACGACGGTCACGGGAGTGCTCCAGGTGCGGCCTTGATCGTCGGATTGGATCTTCACGAGGCGTGCGGCGCTCTCATCCGCCGCGCCGCCGTAGAACTGCGAGTAAATGAAGATGACGCGGCCGGAGGCGAGCGTGGCAAAGGAGCCTTCGGAGTTGCGCGGGTGCTCCTTGGAAGGCTCGACATTGAGCGTGATGAGGCTCTCCGCATGCAGCGAAAGGGTGAGGAGCAGGAAGAGAAGGGTTTTCATGGCTGGGAAGGCATTCACCAAACGGTCCACCCGCCATCGACGGCGAGATTTTGACCCGTGATGAAGGTGGAAGCATCGCTAACGAGAAAGGCGACGGCTCCGGCGATCTCGGGTGATTGGCCGACACGGCCCAGCGGCACCTTTTGGCTCAAGCGCTCGATGAAAGCGGGCTGGTCACGCTGGATGTTCGGATTCGGGAAGGGGCCGGGGCTGATGGCATTGCAGCGCACGCCGCTTTTGCCGAAATGCACGGCGAGGTAACGCGTGAGCTGTTGGATGCCCGCTTTGCCGACGCCGTATTCGACCGGGTTCGGATTCATCGGGGCCTCGTAGATGTGCGGATCAGGTGAGACAGTGCCATACATGCTGGAAAAGAGCACGAGGCTGCCGCTGCCGCGCTCGGCCATGGCATTGCCGATGGCACGGGCGAGTGTGAAGGTGGCAGTGAGGTTGCCGTGGTTCGCGTGGTCAAAATCGGCTGCGGTGAGGTCGTTGAACTTTTTGGCGGTGGAGGCATACGTCATGACGACAAGGCCATGCGGCACACCGCGAGCCGCGATTTGATCCGCGATGAAAGATTCGAGCGCCGGGATGTCCGCCGCGTCGAGATCAGCGGCGGTGACTTGAGGGCCGCTTTGAGCCTTTCCAGGCAGATCCGCGCATAAAACGGTCGCGCCGAGTCCGGTGAGCAGTTTGACGACTTCCTGGCCGAGATAGCCTGCACCGCCGATGACCCAGATGTCATGATTTTGAAGTGAGAATGGCGTGCTCATGGTTTGCCGATTTGTGCGGTGGTAAGTCCGCCATCAATGGTGATGATCTCGCCAGTGATGTAGCTGGCGGCGGGTGAGCAAAGGAAGGCAACGGCTCCGGCGCAGTCCTGCGGCTGTCCGACTTTGCCGAGCAGGATTTTCTTTTCGTAGTGCTTCAGAAGGTCATCGGCGCGTGACTCCATCCAGGTGCCGGTGAGCGGTGTGCGGATGAGACCGGGCGCGATGCCATTCACGCGAATACCATGCGGCGCGAGGGAGACCGCGAGCGAGCGGATCATCATCACGAGGCCGCCTTTGCTGCTGTCATAAGCGACGCTGTCTGCCTCGGCTTGAAAGCCATTCGTGGAGCTGACAATGACGATGCTGCCGCCTCCACCAAGGGCGATGCGCTTTTTGGCAAAGGCTTGTGCGAGAAAGAAGGTGGCGCGGAGATTCAGCGAGATGGTCTTCTCCCACTCGGTGGCGGTCATTTCGAGAAAGGGAGTGTCGAAGAAGCTGCCAGCATTGCAGATGAGGGTGTCGAGCGCGGGCTGAAGAGAGAAAGCGGAGTCGATGAGCGAGGCTGGAGATGATGCGTCAGATAAGTCGGATCGGATATATCCGACCGATCCAGGCATGTCCTGCAAGCCATGCCTGACAACGGCGGCACCGCAGTCCTCCAAGCTCTGAGCGATGGCTGCGCCGATGCCCTGTGAAGAGCCGGTGACTAGGGCGGCGTGGCCCTCAAGAGAGAATGCTTTCATCGGGAAGCTTCAGGTATTTGAGCGTGTTCGTGCAGGCGATGCGGGTGACGGTTTCTTCGCCTGCGGCTTTGAGGGCTTTCATCTCGGCTTCGTAGGTGCTGATGAGTTTCACCACCTTGCCGCTGATCTCGGCGGCGTAGCTGTAAAAGGGTGAGTCGCTGCCCCACATGAACTTGTGCGGATACGCGGCGGCGAGATCGGATATGACGCGGGCGGGGTCGCTGTAGTCGGAATCAAAACGGCGGTCGCGTGGGGCGATGTAGGCGAGGTCATCGACGGCTCCGACGCAGTGGATGCAGTGGGCTGAGTTGTCGAACCAGGCGTTTGGCAATGCTTGGATGCGGTCGAGGCATTCCTTGTCGTAGCGGCAGGAATGCGCGGCACAGAAGCGGATGTCGGGATTGGCTTCGGCGAGGTCGATGATGTCATGCGCCTGCGCCCAAAGATCGTCTTTGGCGACACTGCTATGGATGATGAAAGGCACATCCCACTCGCGAGCGAGATCGAGGAAAACACGGCCTTCGTGAGCGAGGCGCTTGATGTCGGCTTGGATGATGGTGCTTTGGATTTTGATGCCGTGGAAGCGGTATTCGCTGCGCAGCTTGATGAGCTCGGCAGCCTGCGCGTCGGTGCAGCGCATTGGATCGACCATCACAAAGGGGAGGATGCGTTTGCCTTCCTCAGGGAAGAGCTTTTGGCACTCATCGAGCAGGCGGCGGTTCTCAAAAGCATACGGCACGGATTCGAGCCCACCTTTGCCAAAGCCGATGCCACCACTGCGGAACTGCGTGACGTCCATGGCTGCATAGCTAACGAAGGGAAACGCGATCCAATGTGTGATGCCAAGCGCGCCGCCTTCCTGCTGCATCTGCACGAGTTGCTGGGAATAGGGGAAGTCGCCGTGCAGATAGAAGAGCAGGTCGGCACCGAGGTGGTTGTGGCAGTCGATGAGCATGGTGGAGGAGGGCAAATGACGAATGTGGAACTCAGTCGAGCGGATAGATGGGACGGCGGATGTGCTTGTAGGGCAGCGTTTTGAGGTTGCTGCTGCATGGGCCGGGCGTGTCCACCCAGAACATGCGGGCAGCGATGGGATCGTAGGCACGACGATGCGCGACGGCTGCCTTTACGGCGATGACGGAGAGCTTCGTGGGCTCGATGCCCTGGCTGCGCCACTGACCGAGATCGAAGGGCGGTGTCTTGATGCTGGTGAGGAGGATGAGGATGCCTGCGTGACGAACGACAGCACTCGGCCCCATGTCGAATCGGTCGCCACACATGCTGGCGAGGTGGCTTTGTTTGTCTTCGAGTTCGAAGCGACCATCACTGAAGGAGAGGACTTCGACTTCGAGATCGACGGGGCCTGCATCGAGTCGGCTGCCTTTGCCACCGATGCTGAGCGTGACTTTGAAGCCTATGCCAGCCGCACGAGCTTTTTCAGAAGCCACGGGATCGGCAATGCAGATGGCACTGTTGGCGACTTCATTTTCGATAAAGGCACGCAGAAGGCCTGTGCCATCGCCGGGAGCACCGCCGCCGATGTTGTCGGAAGGCTCGACGAGGACGGTGAGGCCTTCTTTGAATGCAGCTAGCTGAGACATCACTCCGGCCAGCGGTGGGTCAGTGACGTTGCCGAGTTCGCGAAGGTCCTGGGCTTTGTCGGCGAGCTGCTGGAGGCAATTTGAAACCGCCGCATCATCGGTGCCGCTGGCGACGAAGCTGACGCCAGTGTGCTCAGTATCGGCAAAGGAGAATCCGGCGACGACACTGACGGATGTAATGCTAGGACGTGCTTCCATTTCGCGAGCCATGCTTTCCAGAGTCAGCATAGGATCATTCGCGGTAGCGGTACCGGTGGGCGGCCACATCAGCGGAGTGACGAGGCATTGCTGTTTTGGCAAGATGCCTGTGGTCAGCGCCTTTTGAAGATGTTGCGCGGCGATGCAGGCGGCTTCACGGCCATCGGTGTGTGGATTTTTGCGATAGCTGACAAGGCAATGCGACAGTGCTGCCATGCGCGGTGTGAAGTTCGCATGAAGATCGAAGACGCCAAACAAAGGAACGTCGGCAAGGCCAGGCAGAGATCGCAACTGCTGCAAGACTTCGCCTTCCACATCTTGAAGCGACTGCGAGGTCATCGCGCCATGCAAGACGAGGTAAATGGCATCGACGCCTCTTTCTAGATGGAGCTTTGAGTGCGTCACCAAATCTGACAGGAAGGATTCAATCACCGCATCTTCAACGATCGCACTGGGTTGAGCGCGATAATCGACGGTGGGCAGCACTTCCCAGCCGAACTCCCGGGCACAGGCGAGGACACCACCGAGCGGGGAGCTGTCGCCTTCGCAACGAAGAATCTCTTCACCGCGCAGGATCTGGAAGTCGGAGAGACTGGTGGTTCCATCCAGAAACGTATGCGTCTCATGGAACAGGCCGGCGATGAGGACACGCTTCTTCATGGGAGGTCAGGCGGCTTTCCACTCGGCGGCGTGTTTGGCGAAGGCAGCGTCGGCTTTGACTAGCGCTTCATCAATGTCCTGCTGGCGATGAGCGAGGCTGATGAACCAGAGGCCGCGCTCGATGGCGCGGACGCCTTGTTCGAGGAGGCAGGTGCGGAGATGGGTCCAGCGTGGGGCGTCCTGGCGGCGGACGTAGTCGCGGTAGTCGTTGATCGGGCCTTCGGCGGCACCGGACTTGAGCATGACGGCATGGAAGGCTGGGCCGGGGCCTTGCGGGCGAAGCGGGATGCCGTGCTTATCAGCTAGGGCGCGGAGGCCGGTCATGAGCTGCTGGCCGAGGTCGTTGGCGACTTGTGGGTGACTTTTGCCCAAACCAATGACGTGATCTAGGCACCACTTCGAAGCGGCTAGGCAGAGGGGGTTACCATTGAGTGTACCCGCGTGGACGACGGTGCCATCGATGATCTTTTGCATCGCCGACTTTTTGCCAACAAGCGCCGCGAAGGGCACACCGCCGCCGATGGCTTTGCCAAGGATGGTGAGGTCGGGCGTGAAGCCGAGATACTCCTGCGCACCACCGGGAGCGAAACGGAAGCCGGTGATGGTTTCATCGGCAATCATGAGCATGCCGTCACGGTCGCAAAGTTCGCGGATGGTTTCGATCAAACTGGGCACGGGCTCCATGCAGCAGGTGTTGCACATTATGGGCTCGAAGACGATGGCGGCGATCTGGCCGTGATGAGCATCGACGATGCGGCGGAGATGCGCGGGATCATTCCAGCGAGCGACGACAAAGGTGCCGAGCACTTCGGGGATCACGCCCTGGCTGGGGTGCAAACGAGTGGGAGCTTCGTCATCGCCCCATTTATCCGCCGGGGGACAGAAGCCGACGAGGCCTTCATCCGCCCAGCCATGATAGGCACCTTCGAACTTCAGGATCAAAGGCCGACCCGTGTGAGCGCGGGCAAGTCGGAAGGCAGAGAGGACGACTTCGGTGGCGCTGTTGTTGAAGCGCACGAGTTCGGCGCCGGGCATGAGCTTTTGCAGACGCTCGGCCACGTCGATCTCCAGCTCACACTGCGCGGCCCAGTGAGTGCCGAGCTTGGCTTGCTCACCGATAGCTTCAGCCATGCCAGCAGGTGCGTGACCGTAGAGCAGCGCGCCCTGGCCGATCTGGAAGTCGATGTATTCATTGCCATCGACATCCCAGACGCGGGAGCCGCTGCCGTGGGAAAAGTAGAGAGGCACGGGCTGCTCCATCTTGCGGATGCCGCTGTTCACTCCGGCGGCGATACTGTTTTGGGCGCGATGGAAAAGCTCTCGGGATTTGGCGTAGCGGTCAGTCATTGGGAAAGATTAACGGTGGTGATCGTCATTTTATTTTGATTGACCCATTCTGAGAGACGAGTGCTAAGTGCTGGTCACTCGACGGCACCAGATGCAGAAAACAACTCTCAATACTCCGAAAGTGCCCAAGCGGCTATCCCTCTCCGCGCTAACGATTGAAAGTCTGCGTGAGGGGATCGAAAGCGGACACTGGCAGGATCAACTGCCTGGCGAGCGCGTGCTGTGTGAGACACTCCAAATCAGCCGCCGCACGTTGCGCTTGGCGCTAGATGAATTGCAGCGGCAAGGTGTGCTCGAAGTGGTAGGCAAGCAGCGCCGGCGCATCATGAGTCATGGTGCTACGCCTCTGAAATCTAATGCCACGAAGGTGATTGGGGTTCTCACACCGATCTCCTTTCTTTCCATGCCATCACCGATCTCTTATGTGATGGACACACTCCGCAGCCGTCTGACCGCCGCAGGGTATGAGGTGCAGTTTCACATCCATGCCGCCTGCTACAGCAGTAGTCCTGCGCGGGTGCTGGCGAAGTTTTTTGCTGATCATCCCGCGACCGCCTGGCTGGTGCTCAGCGCTCAGGTGCCCATGCAGCGTTGGTTAGACAGTCAACGCTTGCCTTGCCTGATTTTGGGTTCTTCCGCGCTTGGCATCGCCCTGCCATCGGTGGACACAGACTTTCATGCATCCTGTCATCACGCAGGCAGCTTGCTTTGGAGAAAGGGGCATCGTCGCATAGCGCTACTGCTACCCAAAGGCATGTATGGCGGTGACATCGCGAGTGAGGAGGGTCTGCGTGAAGCTTTGAAGACGATGCCGGGCACGCACCTGCGCGTTCTGCGTCATGACACCACCACGGCCAGTCTCTGCGCGTTGTTAGATGATACGCTCCGATCCGCCGAACCACCGACCGCGTACATCGTGGCCCGAGCAGCCCACGTCCTCACGGTGATGATGCACCTCATGCGTCGTGGCAAACGCATTCCCCAAGATGTGTCTGTGCTCTCACGCGATAACGATCCCATCCTGGAGGCCACAAGTCCATCTGTTGCGCGCTACAGCATTCAGCCCAAGCAACTCGCCACCCGCATCGCCCAAGCCCTGCATCAACTCGCCGACTCCGGCACGATGGAAAAACACAACATTCGTCTCATGCCCGAGTATCTGGCAGGTGACTCGATTTGAATCGTGCCATTTTGGAATCCTGCCTGCGGCCAGCTCCCTCTTATCCTGCAGCACCCTCGTTGCTCCACATCATCCTGTGTCCCTTTTTAACATAAAACTCCAGGTAGTCCGAAGGCACGCTTCTGGGTAGTTGGGCTTGTGACCGATGGCATGAGGACAATGTGATCATTAGCCAAATCAACGTTGGTCATTTGATTGATGTGCATTTCGCTGGTCGCAAGGCCAGAGTGTCCGCGTTGAAGGCGTTGGAACTGTTGAAGTAGGTGTCGATCAGCTTTCCTCTATGAAATTTCTCAGCTTGTTACCTCTGATGATCGGGGCAACTCACGCCGCCGATCTAAAACCCGCGATCTCCGGCATCTGGATGATGGGGCAGTCGTTATGTGATGGCTCGGAGTCGCTGCCCATCGTCACCACCGATGCCACGGGCTGGGGAAACTATGCATTCCAACGCGGTGTACGGACGTGGTTGGCGGATGACCATGCTTCGACGCCGGAGATGCGGCCCGCAGATCAATTCGCACTCGTTCCGTTGAAGGCGACGGTATATGGCGGGCTGGGTGAGACGGTGGCGAATGGGATGGCGGATCATTTGTCCGCAGCACTGCCCGCTGAGAAGAAGCAGGCTTCGCGTTTCCTTGTAACCTGTGCGGGCCAAGGTGGAAGACAGATTCAGGAACTGTCGAGTGCGGATCTTTCGACCGATCAACGCACGCCGGAGTCGCGCCGTCGCGGCGGTGGTTACTATCGCACGAGCCTCGACGACGCGCGGCGGGCGATGGAGCAGGCGAAGGCCATGGGCGCGAAGTTTGAAGTGAAGGCGCTCTACTGGATGCAGGGCGAGGGCAATGGCGGACCGACGGGCGGCATCGTGCCGACGCGGTGGGATGCAGAGATTCCGCGTAAGCAGGGCCTCGCGTGGTATCGCAATCAACTCATCGGGTACCGCAAGCAGTGGTCGGCGGATCTTTGTGCGATCACGGGCCAGCGCGGTGAGCTGCCGATGTTCACCTATCAAACGCTCGGCCCGTCAGGCGATGCTCAGCTCATGGCCGCGGATACGGATGCTGCGATCTACCTCGTGGGGCCGCACTACGCGGTGCCGAGTGCGATCAATAGTGTCTATCCCCCCGGTCGTCACGGCGATCCGATCCACCTCTCCGCCGATGGTGAACGCTGGTGGGGCGAGCAGGTGGGCAAGGTGATGCATCGCGTGCTGCATCAAAAGGAGGACTGGCAGCCGCTGCGTCCGCGCAGTGCGAAGCTCGACACAACACGGGATGGAGTCGTGATCGAGTTCAGCGTGCCGCGCCCGCCGATGGTGATCGATACGAGCTTTCTCGCACGGCAGGAAATCGCGACGAATGGCGGCTTCACCTCACTCGCTGGCTTTCAAGTGCGCGGTGGTGATGGCGGAGCACTCGCGCTCACAGCAGTCGAAGTCATCGCACCTTCGCAACTGCGCATCCGCTTTGCGAAAGCGCTGCCTGCGGGTGAAAAATGCCGTGTGAACTATGGCCATCCTTTTACTGCTGCGTTGGGGACGATTACGGCGATCCAAAAGATTGCCGATGGCAATGAGGACATGGTGCTCACGCGGAGTTTTGCCGAAGTGCTGAAGCCGCTGACTAATGAAGGTGCATTCCTCGTGACGAACACATCCGGCACGAACACCCGCGTGCCGATCCGTAGCGTGCGTGAAGAAAACGGCGTCACCGTATTGCGCTACGAGCCGCGTGAGCTGCGCAACGGTACGCCTTTTGCCATTGGGCAGCCTGTGGTAGCGCAGAGATCGTTTAGCTATGGCAATCTGCGTGACTCTGATCCCGAGCGGTCGATTTACACTTTTGGCGATGCCAGCTACGGCACGCGCGCAGGGCAGGCATATCCGCTGTGGAATTGGTGCGTGTTGTTCTCCGACTTCGACGTTGAAGCGCCATGACACGATTTCTGTTTCTGCTCTTCCTGCTGACCTCTCCAATCATCGCAGCGGAGCTTTTCGACGAGACAAAGACGAAGACGCTTTTTGCCTTCGACAACGTGGCCATCCCGCACACGCAGAATCTGCGACTGGAGATGCGACAGCCTGTGCGGCATGAGGCGAACCCGGTGGTGAAGCGTGGCGAGCCAGGGACACCGGATGCGCATGGTGTGCAGTTTTATGGCTCGGTCATTCGTGACGGTGGGAAGTATCGGATGTGGTATGTGGCGTTTGATGATGCGGTGAAAAGCAAGGTGGCCTCGGAGCGCTGGCGTGCGGCGTATG
Source organism: uncultured Prosthecobacter sp. (assembly GCA_964583255.1). Lineage (GTDB taxonomy): Bacteria > Verrucomicrobiota > Verrucomicrobiia > Verrucomicrobiales > Verrucomicrobiaceae > Prosthecobacter. The sequence goes on along the minus strand of CAZOVY010000028.1, from coordinate 46,289 downwards.
CGGAAAGCGCGGATGGGGTGAACTGGGTGAAGCCAAATCTGGGCTTGGTGGAGTTTAGCGGGAACAAGAACAACAACCTCGTCGATGTCGGAGCGGCGTGGGGCTTTGTGAACTTGAAGGTGATCAAGGATGAGGCCGATCCCGATGCCACGCGGCGCTACAAGATGACGACGCATGTTTATTTCCGGCACCACACGCGACTCGGAACGCTGCTGCCATTTGTGAGTGCGGATGGACTGACATGGAGACCAGTAAAGGACGTAAAGCCGATGAAGGGTGAGTTGCGAAAGGAGGATCTGCTCGTGCCGGGCTTCCATCTGGAGCCAGCGTGCGGGCTGTATCAGTGGGATGGGCAATACATTCTCACAGCGCAGAACGCGATGCCGCACACGCATCATTATCAGGGGCGAGTGGTGAGGCTGCACCATAGCGCGGACTTTGTGAACTGGTCCACCACTAGCACCTTGGCCTTTGTGCGCACACCGCAGCATGAGTACCTCGGTGCGGGAAAGAGTCGCGAGGGCGAGCAGAATCACGAGGGCATCGCCGTGTGGAATCGCGGCAATGTACTGCTCGGTGTGTATGGCCGCTGGCATGGCGCGGCGGAGTGGAAGGACGTGTCGGTCGATCTCGGGTTTGTGCTGAGCAATGACGGCCTGAACTTCCGCGAACCGAAGCATGAGTGGACCATTTTGGAACGCGGCAAGGACGGCGCATGGGATCAAGGCGGCGTGATTCAAGGCCAGGGCTTTGAGAACATCGGCGAGCAGACCTTTTTGTATTACGGAGCCTGGGACCCGCGAGCCACGGGTGGGTCTGAGGTGAAGCGCGGCGGCGTTGGCATTACTGTTTTGCCAAGAGATCGCTTCGCTGATCTGATGGTCGATACGAGCGGTGAGGGGCCTGGGGACTACCAGATGCCAAAGGTGACGGCAGAACTGATCACGCAGTCTATCGCGGTGGAATCATCGCGTTTTTTCGTCAATGCAGACGGTTTAGGTGATGACGCAACTCTGCGCGTGGAGGTGCTGGATCACGCAGAAAAGCTGGTGCTAGGTTACAGTGCCGTTGTTCGTCAAAGTGGCTTTCAGGTGCCTATTGAATTCAAGAGCGACGTGAAGCTTCCAGATCGGGTGAGGCTGCGCATCGTGTTTGAAGGCCCTAAGCGCACCGACATTCGACTGAGCGCGATCTATGTGAGGTAGCGAACTGGTCCGCCTAGTGAACCAGAAACTTGTACTGGTAGCTCCATGAGCGGAGATCAGAATCATCGCATGAAGATCAGCCTTTGCCTCCTCAGTTGTTTTGTTCTCCAAGCTCATGCCGCAGAGCAGGTGTTCTTTGCCTTTGATGATCATAACATCGCCTGGCAGCACAATCTGAAGCTCACTCTAGAGACGGCGCAGAAGCATCCGACGAATCCGGTGCTGCGCAGTGGTCCGCCCGGCTCTCCCGATGCGGGCCATGCCATTCTCTACGGCACCGTCTTGAAACAAGGCGATACCTTCCGCATGTGGTATCTCGGCATGCATGAGCCGGAGATCGTGAAGGGGCAAGCGCCTGGCTGGTGGCGGCCAATGTGCTACGCGGAAAGCAAGGATGGTGTCACATGGATGAAGCCGGAACTCGGCCTCGTGGACTTTAACGGCAACACGAAGAATAACATCTGTCTGATCGAGGGCGATCCTCACTCGATGACTCGCGTGAACGACTTTCTCTCCGTGCTTTATGAACCGAACGAGCCCGATCCGGCGAAACGCTACAAGTGCGCCTATATCGCGCACATGCCGATTGAGGACGTGAAGGGTGGTCGTAGCAAGGTCGGACCTAACGAAAAGCGCTGGGGTTCTTTTGTGACTGCGACGAGTGCGGACGGATTGAAGTGGAAATGCGTTGGTGATAGACCGGCAAACGCAGGCGGTGAGCGCTTTGAGGTGAGCGGTTTGTATCGCTTCGGCGACTTTTATTATGCGACGGGCCAGCTTCTCAGCCCGTGGTCGTGGCGTCCGGATGGCAGCGATATCGGGCGCGACATGCTAGCGTATCGCTCACCGGATTTTGTGTCGTGGTCAAAGGCGAAGGCGCTGTCATATGCGCGCCCCGGCCAGCTTTCTAATCCATCGGTCAAAGGCCAGCAGATGCACATGGGCGCTGGCTTGTGGAATCGCGGAAACGTCATGGTCGGCCTGCACGGCATGTGGCAGGACGCGGAGCAAGCGCCACCGAAGGGCAAGAGTTGGAACCTCGGCGTGCGCGTCGATCTCGGCCTCGTGGTGAGCAATGACGGCGTGCATTTCCGCGAGCCAGTGCCGGGCTTTCAAATCATCCCGCGAGGCGAGGAAGGCGAGTGGGACGATGTGGCGATCCTGCAAGGTCATGCCTTTGTGAACGACGGCGACAAGACGATGATCTGGTATTCTCACTGGGACACCGGTGGTGTGCTCGACGACATGGACATCGGCCTCGCGACGCTTCGGCGAGATGGATTTGGCTCGCTGTCGCGGAAGGTGGCGGAGGAAGAAGGTCACTTCATCACCAGCCCGTTCACGGCAAAAGAGATCGCACTGAATGTGGATGGCATCACTGAGGATGCACCACTTTCGATTCAACTCCTTGACCATCTTGACCGTGTTATTGACGGCTACGTCGTGAAGGTGAGTGCGAGTGGTGTGCGTGTGCCGCTCACCTTTGCGAAACCGCTGCCAGAGGGCAAGAAGCTGGCTTTGCGTGTAAACTTTCCTGCCAACAGCGCCGCCAAGATCTATGCAATCTATGTGGAGTAAGCTTTCTCGCCTGCTTCACTGAAACACAGGCTAGAAAGCCTATGCTACCACGCTCATGCTCAAACTCGTCACTGAACTTAACGACATCGACCGCAAACTGCTGCGCCGTGCTTTAGACGGCTTTGTGCCTGATAGAGTCTTCGATGTGCATACGCATCTGTTTCACTCGCGGCACTTCGCGGAAGGAAAGCGGCCTGAGTTTCTGGATGAAAATCGCGGTTATGGCATGGCTGATTTTCAAGCGGCGATGAAGCTGTGGATGCCAGGTCGGCAGGTGGAGGGATTGTTCTTTGGCTTTCCAAGCACGGGCAATGATCGCGTGGGTGAGAATGCATGGGTGCAGTCGCAGGTCGATGTGAGTGCAAACTCACGGGCGCTTGTGCTGACGGCTCCGACAGATGACCCAGCGGAGGTGCTGCGACTGATGAGCACGGGCGTGTTTGTCGGCATCAAGCCGTATCGCATGTATGCAGACGTGCCGGATACGAAGGAGGCGGAGATCGAATCATTCGCGCCGGAATGGATGTGGGAGATCTGCCACGATCATGATGGCATCATGGTTCTGCACATCATGCTGGCGGATGGCATCACCGATCCGCGCAACGTGGAGGCGATTCAGCGGCTGTGCCGTCGCTACCCGCGCTGCAAGCTCGTGCTGGCGCATGTGGCGCGTTCCTTTAACTACCGTCATGCTCGCGAAGGGCTGCATCATCTCGTCGATCTCGATAACGTGGTCGTGGATACTTCAGCGGTGACACAAGCGGGAGCTTTTCGTGCAGCGATTGAGATCTTGGGGCCGAAGCGCGTGCTCTGGGGCAGCGACTACATGGTCAGCGAGCTGCGCGGTTCCTGCATCACGCAGGGGGATGGCTTCACTTGGATTCACCCCGAGATCACAGGCGACAAGCTAACCATCTTTGGTCAATACACGACTGTGGGCATCGAATCGCTGATGTGTCTGCGTGAAGCCTGCGAGGATACCGGCATGACGCAGGGCGATCTGGAGGACATCTTCCGCGAGAATGCACTGCGATTGCTCAAGCCGGCATCTGAAAAGACGGGCCAGAAGCTCTGGGAAGAGGCGAAGACGAAGATTTCGTGCGGCACAGGCTTGCTGTCGAAGCGTGCGCATCTCTTCGATCCGCAAACCTGGCCGTCGTATTTCTCGCGGGCGAAGGGCGCAAGCATTTGGGACCTTGATGGGAAACGCTACACGGACTTCACGGGCGGTGTGGGTGCCATCCTACTCGGTCATGCGGATGATGAAGTGAACGCAGCGGTGAAGCGCCGCGTGAATCTCGGCAGCTATGCCACACTGGCCTCGCCAGATGAAGTCGCGCTGGCTGATGTGCTGCTCGATCTGCATCCGTGGGCTGGCAAGGTACGTTATGCTCGCGGTGGCGGCGAGGCGCTGGGCCTGGCGGTGCGAATCGCCAGAGCGGCAACGGGCAAAAGCGGCATCGCCTTCTGCGGTTATCATGGCTGGAGTGATTGGTATCTCGCCGCGAACCTCAGCGATGATGCTGCGCTCGACGGACATCTGCTGCCCGGCCTGCAACCACTGGGCGTGCCGCGTGAACTCGCGGGCACGGCGGTGCCGTTCCGCTACAACGATCTCGACTCCTTCCGCGCTGCCTTGCAAAAGCTCGATGGCAAACTGGCCGCCGTAGTGATGGAGCCGATGCGCAGCGAATTCCCACGCGATGGCTTCATGCAAAACGTGATCGACGCCTGTCATGCCGCTGGTGCCGTGTTCGTGCTCGATGAAGTGACGAGCGGATGGCGTTTCGGTTTTCCCGGAGCCGCTCCAGTGCTCGGCATCGAGCCTGACATCGCTGTGTATGCAAAGGCGATGTCGAATGGCTATCCCTCCGGGGCGATCATTGGCAAGGATTCGATCATGGAAGCTGCGAACAGCAGCTTCATCTCCAGTAGCTACTGGACAGATGGTGTGGGCACGGCGGCTTCATTGGCCTGCATTAGCAAGATGCAACGCGTGGGCGTGCAGCAGCATGTTTGGAGTCTCGGAGAGAGCTTGCAGGCTGGATTGCGCGAGGTCGCAGCACGGCATCCAACGTTAGGACTTAAAATCGGCTCCATGCCTTGTGCGCCTTCACTTGTGTTTGCCAATCCAGCCGCGAAACCGCTGATGATTCGCGAGATGCTCCAACGCGGCTTTTTGATGTCGAGCCAGCTTTATGCGACGTGGTCGCACACCGATGAGCTTGTGGCAGAGATGCTGTCCGCACTCGATGAATCTCTCTGCATCGTCGCGCAGACGCCACTCGAAATAGCGCAGGGAACGCAGCAAGGCTTCGCTCGGTTGGTGTGAGATGCGTTACTTCGCGGGGGCCGCTTTGGATGTCAGCAGTCCGACAGCCATCGTGACGAGCGTGCCTATCATCGTGAACCAGAGAAAGGAGATGCCGGTGTTTCCGAGTGTGATGCTTAGACTGGTGAGCAGGCCACACACGCAGCCGATAATCGCGCCACGCGATGTGGCGCGCTTTGTGAACATGCCGAGCAGGAAGAGGCCCAGCATAGGACCGCCGACAATGCCGATGATGGTGTTCACAGACTCGAGCAACGTTTTGTCGAAATTTGCGAAGACAAAGGCGAAAGCAGTGACGAGCAGACCATAGAACAACGTCCACCAGCGCGCACGGCGCACCTGTGCGGCCTCAGAGGGCAGCTCCGACTTACTCAGTGTCTGGTAAAAATCACAGAGCGTGGCGGAGGTGAGAGAATTCACGCCCGCAGAGATGGTGGACATGCTGGCGGCAAAGATGGCGGCGATGAGCAGCCCTGGCAGCCCAGCGGGGAGCTGCGTCACAACAAAGTGCGGCAGGATTTGATCCGGCCCAGTGACAAGGCCAGCCGCGAGCGGATCACCATGCTGCTGATAAAAAGCGTAGAGCACGAGGCCGGTGCCATAGAAGACGAGGAAGACTGGCAGAAAGATCCACAGCTTGATCCACAGCGATCTCTGCGCCTCACGCAGGCTGCCAGCAGTGAGGTAGCGCTGCACGCTGACCTGATCAGTAGCCATCTGCACGAGATTGAGAAACGTGCCGCCGATGAGGGCAGCCCACACAGTGATGCGCACATGCGGATCGAGCGAGAAACTGAAGTCGAGCTTGCCGCCCGTGCGGGCAGCCTCCCACACTCCGGCGAATCCTCCGTCCACCTTTCCCGCTGCCACGAGCATGATGATGAGCTGCCCACCAAAGAGCACGGCTAGCTGCATAATGTCCGTCCAGATCACCGCCTTCATGCCACCTTTCATCGTGTAGAGAGTCGAGATCAGGCCGGTACTCAGGATGGTGAAGGACAGTGGCAGACCTGTGACCGCCTTCAAAGCCAAGGCTGGCGCATAGATGGCAGCGCCGAGCCACAGTGACGCGCGCAGGATAAACAGACCCGAGGCCAGAAGCCTAACCGAGAGGTTGAAACGGTCCTGGAAGTAATGATAGGCCGTGAAGTAGCGGCTGTTGTAATACTTCGGCAGCAGCCACACGGCAGTGACAGGCGTGGCGATGAAAAACGAGACGATGACCAGCGTGAAGCCGAGCCCGTTTTGATACACCTCCGCCGGACCTGCCAGGTAACTGATGCCGGAAAACAATGAGGCAAGTATAGTCATCGCCACCACCCAGCGGTTCATGCCGCGATCTGCGAGAAAGTAATCCGAGAGCGACTTGCCTTTCCCTCCCGCTACAATCCCGACAAAAGCAGATAGCGCCAGATAGCCGCCGAAGATGGTGTAATCGAGCCAGGAGAAGTGCGTCATAGGTGTGGATGCTAGAGGAAAGACAAACGCGACAGCAAGGCTTCATTTCCTGGTTTCATTATGTCTCCAAGGGAATGCCTATCAGAAATAGAAAGTTCGTGTCAGCCTGGAGCGAACTGATGCAAGTCCATCTTATGATCCACACATCTCCCCTGCCCTACACCGACACGAAACCTGTCGGCGCAGCGGATTTCTACACGGCGATCAATGCGACGTTTCGTTTCATCTTCAATCGCTTCGGGCGCGTCGGCTTGCTGCGCTACTGGCAGCAGCTTGGCACCCAATACTATGCGCCCGTGAGCCAGCAGTGGAGTGAAGGCGGACTACAGGCTGTCGCAGAATACTGGCGAGCCTTTTTTGACGCCGAGCCGGGTGCGGAGACTGAGGTCAGCCTGCTTGCTAATGAGGTGTGCTTGAGGGTGAAGACATGCCCGGCGATTCAACATCTGCGAGCACAGGGCCGGGAGATCGTGCCGACTTTTTGTCAGCAGTGTTACTTTGTGAGTGAGGCCATGGCTGAGCCTGCCGGCCTGACCGTGCGAGTGAAAGGCGGGAACGGAAGCTGTGTGCAGCGCTTCATCAAACGCAGTGCTTGCAGCGAAGCTCAAAACATGGAGGACATCGCCTCGGCATCATGATTGGCTGTTACGATTTCTGCGGGCACTACGAGTGGACCTTTGGCTGGCTGGAGCAACTCGGCGGGCATGAACTTGTGCGTGATTATTGGTTAGAGGCTATCAGCGAGGACTCACAGCGTCATGCGGCGGACTTGATCGTGAATCAGGGTATCGAAGGCATGAGAAAATACTGGCAGCACACGCTGGAGGAGGAAGCCGCGGATCATGTGATGACTTCCACCGATGAGGTATACCGGATCGACATGCATCAGTGCCCGTCGAAGGGTTTTCTCATCAAGAACGGCCTGGACCAGTATCACGACTACTGTGACCACTGCATGGGCTGGATCGGGCCACTGATGAAGAAAGCCGGATTCGTCGTGGATCACGAGCACAACCACTGCGGCCAGTGCTGGTGGGAAATCAGGGCCACCGATGATCTTACACCGCCAAGCCAACCAGGAAACCTCAGCGGCAAAAGCGATGTGCGCTTGATGCCGAACTGGAAGTCCAACCTCACTGACCACTATGACCGCGCCACTGATCCAGATGACAAAACGACTCTTCCTTAGCCTGATGATGACTCTATCCGTTCATGCTGCCGAATGGGAGACGCTGCCCTCACTGCCCGCTCCCAATGGGGGCTGCTTCAGTGGTGCGGCGGGTTCCAAGATCATCATCGTGGGCGGCACGAACTGGGAGGGCGGCACCAAGAACTGGCTGCGCGCGATTCATAAGTATGACCCGACTTTGAAAATGTGGACAAAGGTCAAAGTTCTCGATGCGCCGATCGCTTACGGCACAGGGCTTCAGAATGCAGAACACTTCGCATTCATCGGTGGCAGTGATGGCAAGCAGGCGATCAAATCACTCGTGGTGTTTGATGGGGTGAAGATTGTCTCTCGTGAAGTGCCTGAGCTGCCTGCTTCAATCGTGTTGGCAGCCGGTGGCACAACAGGTGGCGGCTACTCGATCATCGTCGGCGGCATGAATGATGCGGCGAATGTCGCGGGGATTCAGCGCACGACTCATGGCATCGAAGCACTGACTGGAAAAGTAATGCGCCTTGCTGATTACCCCGGCAGACCCTTCGCTGTAGCTGCCTCTGCGGTTGTCGCAGATGAGCTATTTGTTTTCGGCGGCATGAACTACGACGAGTCGGCCAAGGCCCCGGTCAACTCAACGGAGGCCTACGCCTTCTCACCGAAACAAAATGCTTGGCGAAAACTGAAGCCACTCGATTCGCCAAATCGCGGCATGACCGCTGTCGCGCTAGATGAGCAGCACCTGTATCTCGCTGGTGGTTTCACGGATTCATTCACCGCCGATGCGCTGATTTATGATGTGAAAGAGGACAGCTATCGAAAGGCCAAAGCGCTGCCTTATGCCGCCATGGTCAGCCTCGTGAAGCTCGACGGCTTCATCTATTGCATGGGCGGTGAGGACAAGATGAAGTCCCGCACAGACAAGTTTTTCCGCATCCCCGCGGCTGAGCTTTTGAAGTGACTTACTTAGCGGTGTAACCACCATCGACCGGTAGATTCACGCCCGTGATGTAGCGTGAGGCATCGCTGAGCAAGAAGATCACCGCGCCGCCGAGGTCGTCATCGTCCGCCATGCGATTAAGCATGGTGTGCTCGCAGTAGCGTGACAGGAATGGCTCGGGCTGGTTATTGAAAAAGCCGCCGGGCGAGAGGCAGTTCACGCGCACACTTTTAGGGCCGTAGAGTGCGGCGTAGAAGCGCGTGAGGTTCTCCATGCCGCCTTTGTGGAAGAAGTAGTCCGGCGGCATGTCGCCCATATTGGTGCCGATGTAGAGTTCGTAGCTCGGGCCGATCATGCCTTGGATGCTGCCGATGTTCACGATGCTGCCACGACCTGCTTCAGCCATCGTTTTGCCAAAGTGTCGATGCATGAGCATCACACCCGTGGCGTTCACGCGCATGGATTCGGCGAACTGCTCCACTGCACCGTTCGCGCCTTTCATTGGTCGGAGTACGGCGTTGTTCACGAGACCGTGCAGCAGATCAAACTTCGTTTTGATCCGATCATGCAAAGCAATGACAGAGGCTTCATCACCTTGATCCAGCGACTCAGCGAAGACCTGGTGGCCCTTTGCGGTTTCTTCATCGGCCACGATTTGCAGCTTTGCCACATCACGGGCGGCGAGGATCAGCGTGGCACCCGTCTGAGCCAGCATTGCAGCCAAGCCGCGTCCGTAGAGGCCAGCACCGCCGGTGAGGAGGATGGTTTTGTTTTGGAGGGAGAAGAGGTCGGGGGACATGGGCTGATAACTTTTAACCGCTAATGAGACGCTGATTTGACGCTAATGAAGAAGCTCTGATATCAGCGTCTAATTAGCGTCATGTCAGCGGTTCATTTCTTGTTCGCGTACACGGAATCAATGCTCGGCGCGGTTGCACCACCGCCGAAGTCCTTCACAAGTTTGTGGAAGGCGTTGCCGAGTTCGATGACATCGGCACCGAGGGTGAAGATGCGGGTGCCTTCTTCGATGAGTTGGTCCTTTTGGCCGAAGAGCGAGGCGACGGCGACATATTTACCGTGCTTGATGGCGGCGGCGTGGACGCGTTTGCGGGCAGCGACGACTTCGGGGCAAGTTGCTTGGCCGAGTTTGCCGATGCGATGACTGAAGTCGCCCGCGCCGAAGAGCAGCATGTCGAAGCCGGGCACGGCGGCGATCTCTTCGACGACTTCGAGGGCTTCGGGGCTTTCGATCTGGAGGATGACAAACTTCTCGGTGTTGCAGTGGTGTGCGTAGTCAGCCAACGGCACCTGGCAGAAGAGGCCGTCCATGTTACCGGCGTCGAGCGCCTTGCTGCCCAACGGGCGGCAGCGGACCATATCGACAACGTTGCGCGCCTCATCCGCGCTGGTGATGTGTGGGACCATGATGCCGGTGGCATCGCACTCGAAGGGCTTTACGTATTCGCTGTAACCGCCTTTGTTCACGCGGACGATGGTGTCCATGTCGTAGAGCTTGGCGGCGCGGATTTGATGTTCGAGATTGAGCCAGTCATTCGGCACATGCTCATTGCAAAGCCACACAGCGCTGGCTCCGGAAAGCCCAGCGAGTTCGACGATGCGTGGATCACCGAGATTGAGTTTGAGGATGGTGCTGTTTTGACCAGCGCGGAGTTCGCGGAGAATGCGGGATGGGCGGAGTTTCATGGATGAAAAAGGATGATGATTACCACTCGCCTTCGCGGCGGAATTTGGCTTTCACGTTGGCGCTGAATTGAGTGATGGAGGCTTCGAGGTTGGCGATGATCTGATCCGTGGGAAGTCCAGTGGAACTGCGGGCGGCAGGGATGACGGTTTCGCATTCATTGCTGTCCATGAATCGCGCAGCGTCGAGGATTTTGGTCTGGTCCTCTGGAGGGATCACCAGGAAGCCGTGTTTGTCGGCATGGATGAGATCACCGGGACGAATGGTGCGGCCAAAGACCTCGACTTCACAACCCCAGCGCACGGGATGGACATGTGCGTGACCGACGCAGAGCCTGCGGGCAAGCGCTTTGAATCCCGCGTTGGTCATTTCATCGACATCGCGGATCGCGCCGTCGGTGATGGTGCCGACGCAGCCGAGCGCGCGGTGCATGTTGGCGCTGACCTCACCCCATGCGGAGCCGAGCACGCGGGGTTTGTCCAGATCCTGCACGACGACGATTTTCGGCCCCGGAATGCTGGCGATGTAGCGACGATATTCGATGCCTGCATTGGGATTGGTCTTTCGATGAGATGCGTTTCCTGGCTCGATGACCAAGGTGACGGCGTAGCCAACCATGGGACCCATCTGCGGCATGTAGTCGTGCGTTTCTTCGATGTTAAAGGCGTCCGCGCCAGGATTGTGCTGGGTGATTTGTTCCCAGCCATTGTAGATGGTGGGCGTGTTCCAGCGCTTGAGCTGGAGGAGGTCGGAGTGTGGGATGGCTGGCATGACTCAATGCAGTGTGATGGCGTAGGCGGTGGCTTTTTGAAGATGAATGCGGAGGTGATACTTCGCAGGTGGGAGATCGGCGAGCTTCTTGTCCTTCCACGCAAAGCGATAGCGTGTGGTGTCTTTCTTCAAAGGGATGCAGTTCGCCTTGTCGAAGCTGGGGATGCGGAAGCCGTCTTCGTCGAGAATCTCACACCACACAGCTCCGCCTGAGGCATTCGCGTTCACGTAGATTTCCGTGCGGCCTTTCAGATCGAGCGGCTTCAGCGTGAGCTGGCCAATGTCTGGGGGTGATTTGATTTTGGGTGTGGGGGCTTCGGGTTCGCTGCGCAGACCGGCGAAGCGGTCGAGTGGCAATGAAACCATGCCGACACCGCTCTTTTGCTGGTCGCCAGTGATGTTTGCGCCGCCGCCGATGGCTCCACTGCTGTAAGCACCGTAGTAGAAGCGCATCTCGCGGCCTTCGATGACGATGTCGGCGTTCGTGGCGAGCGTGCCGCTGTCGAACTGATCGCCTTCGCTGCGCTTGAGCCAGAGATCATCGCGAAACGGGCGCTGCCAGTCGAGTCCGTCGCGACTGAGCATGAGTTCGATGTCCATCGTTCCGCCGCCGGGGCGGTTGAGGATCTGATTGAGGCTGAGGTAACGGTCGTGACGGAAGAAAACAGGCGAGGTGTGAAACTCCAGCGCTCCATCCTGTTCATCGGGAAAACAGACGATCTGCGGCTTGCTCCAATGCAGCAGATCCTTGCTCTCGATTCGGCCCATGCCGTGCTTCCAGCCGAGTCCGCCATCAGGGCCTGGAATCCACGCTTTGCCGTAGATGGCCCATACTTTGCGCTTTGGATCAAAGAGCGGATCAGCCGCGTCGGACATGCTGATCGGCTTCAAGAGCTGCCGCTTCATACGACCATCCGGTGCCGTGGTCTCGGAGTAAGGATTCTCGCCAGCAAAGGGCGGCTGTACTTTTTTGCCACCAAAAGAAGTGGTGTAAAGCGGTGCTTCGGGATGCTTCGTCCAGCGGATGCCATCGGGTGAAAAGGCGAGATGCAGTCCAGCAACGAGTTCGCCCTTCGCGGTCTTTGCCCAATCGTAGTAGAGCATCTTGTAGCGCTTCGTAGCATCCACTTCGCGAGCATCGACGATCACGCTGTTGCAGTAGCGGTCGCCATACAGGCCGCTGCCAATGAGAACGATGTTGGTGTTCTTCTCGCCGTTGAAATCGAAGAGGCCCAGGTTCGGCTTGGTGAAGGAGATGCCGTCGGCCGACTCGGCGTAGCAGACGACGCACTCATGAGTCTTGAGCTGCGCTCGCTTGCCTGCGTAGGCCTGATACCAGAGCTGATATTTGCCCGTCGCTTTGTCGCGGTGAACGCTCGTCCAAGCGATGGCCATCTCCCACGGTTTGTCCTCGGTGATGAGCGGGTTTTTGGCATGACGCACTGGCTTCTCCAAAACACGGCGTGTCCCCGCGCGGTAGAGAATGTCATGATCATCGACCAACAAAATCGTGCGATCCGCAGCACATAAGACCAGCGGGAAGGTGAGGAGTAGCAGAGTCTTCATGGCAGCCAGCGTGGATGATGGGAACGCAGCCGTTCTCGGTAGTGCTCGAAGCGTTCTTTACTGACGCCTTCATACGGCGGCAGCAGGCGCAGCGGGAACGCGGGATCGTGAATGCGGCAGAACATTTTGTCGAAGGCACCATCCATGTGCACGGTGTCGCCGACGGCTTCTTTGAAGGTGGCGATGAGGCCATCGAAGTCAGCGGTGATGGCGGCGAGGCCCGCTTCATCGCGCTCGCAACCGGCGCGGAAGTAGTCCTGAGCGCGATGGAAGCTCGTGGAGAGAAACGAGATGAGGAAACCGCAATCACCCATGTGGCAGGCTTTGGCGAAGCCGACCTCGGTGATGAAGTGACGGAGCTGGGGAGCATCGCGCATCAGGCTTGTGAGGCGCGCTTCGTCGGACGTGCTGTTCTTGGTGGCGACGAGGTTTTCGTGTTCCGCAGCCAGGAGGCCGTATTCAGCTCCGGTGATGATTCGTCCGGTGCGCATGAGGTTGTAGTGCAGAAACTCGCAATCACGAAAACGACCGCAGGTCTCGCGGAAGAACGTTTTCAATTCAGCATCGTTCAAAGCGCCCCAACTCGGCAAGCTGAGCTGAAACCGTCTTGCACCCATGTCGCGTGCTCGCTCGATGCGTTCGATGATTGTCGGCAACGACTGACTGATGAGGCCAACCATGGCCTGCACGCTATCAATTTGTGTTTCTTCGAGGAACACGCGGGTGATGGAATCGAACTGAGACTCGGTCACTGCATAGCCCTCGCCTGCGGTGCCAAAGATATAGAGATCATGGATGCCGCATGTGATCTGATACCGCACACTGCGGCGGAAGATGTCCTCTTCGAACTCGAAGTGCTCATTCCACGGCACACAGCATGTGGCGAGGATACAGCGACGATAGCGTGGCGTGGTCATGGCTTTGGAGCATCCCAAATGGCGACGCCCATGTGGTAGCGAGCGTGATACTCGGAGGCACCGGCATACCAGGCGGTGACGAGTTTGCCGTCGGCACGTTGCACGGTGCTTGGGTAACCGCAGTCCCAAGTCGTGGTGTGGGCGATGCGGATCGGTTCACCCCAGGTCTTGCCTTCGTCGCTGCTGAGCTTCGCCAGCACGCCGAGCTGATCTCCAGTCTTGATGCGGTTACCGTAGGCGAGCAGGAGGCGGCCGTCTTTGAGGCGGAGGAGGTGGCCGTTGATCTCGTTTTTTGCGGTGACGCGGTTCGGCTCGCCCCAGGTGACGCCGTCGTCTTCAGAGATGAAGAGGTCCATCGCCGTCTCGCGTGCCGCAGCCATCCAGCGCTTGCCGTCGAGATGTAGGAGCGTGGTCTCGTTGCTCTTCGGGCCGATGGTGCCAGTGCGCTTCCAGGTTTTGCCGTCGTCATCGCTGCGAAAGTGCCAGGAGCGGTAACCTTTCGTCTTCGTGCTTTTGGTCGGGTCGGTAAACTCGCCGCCGTAGCAGGAGACGTGCAGCGCACTATCTTCACCGAGCTTGATGTCGCCAAAGGGGATGTAGTTTGTCCAGCCTGCATCGGGCGCAGGAAATGATTTGAGCTGCGACCATGATTTGCCGCCATCACTGCTGCGGCAGATCCACGAAGCGAGGATGTCATCGCGGAAGTCGGCCTGCTTCGGGCGTTGCGGCTGCTTCACATCCGTCCAGCCGGAGCAGAGTACGAGCAGGTCGCCGTTCTTCGCGAGTCCGGCTGCGACATTCATGCGGTTGGTATGCTCGTCATTAGGCGCAGGAATTCCGCGCTTTGTCCAAAACTGGCCATCAGGGCTGTTCCAACACTCCGCTGCACCCGCCATCTGCCCGTGGCTCGGCTGGCCAAAGATGGTGGTGTTGATGCTGCCGTCAGGCATCAGCGTGAGGTTCGGCCAAGCGCAGACGTTGTCGATGCCGACGAAGCGCTGGATGGGCTGTGCGAAGAGCGAAGAACTGAGGGCGAAGAGGAGAGCGAGGAGAGGTTTCATGGTTGAGATTGAGTGGCTATGTTTGGTTTGGAACTCTTGCTCGTGCTCTTACTCTTCATCTCCAATCTCTTAGAGAGATGCCAGATGAAGAGCAAGAGCACGAGCAAGAATGGGGCGGACATCACTCCGCGAACCGCAGCGCATAAAGATCCGCGTCCTTCATCTTGATGCGCAGTTGGATCGTCTGACCGGCTAGCTTTGAGACATCGAGTGCGTTGGCTTCAAATTCATCGCCATAGAGTTCAGGCATGGTGACCACGACTTTGCCGCTCTCGTCGAGTGCTTCAATTTGAATGCTGCCAGCAGCGGAGGTGGAGTAATTGAGCAGGAGTTTGTTGCCGGTGAACTTCAGCGGCTTGGTGGTGAACTCGCCGCCCTTCGCGTCAGCATGCATGGAGGCAAAGCCTTGTTTGCGCACGCTGAGACGACGGATGCGGTGGTCGGCGTGGCGGTAGTGTTCGCTGATGTAGAGGGACCATTCGGAGTAACTGGATTCGATGATGCCATTGGCGGTCATGTTGTTGCGGTCAGTCCAATTCTTGAGATCGGGACCGGGGCGCACCCAGGCTTCGAGGAAAGGGCGATCCCAATTCACGCCGTCACGGCTGGACATGAAGACGGCGTCGCTGACACCGGGGCCTTCATGCTCAGGCACCTTTTTGCGGTTCGTGATGAAGCGCTTCGGGAATGACAGGAACAAGTGCGGTGCTGTGGGGCATGGGACGGTGGCGCTGGTGTAGAAATGCTCCATCGGAACGCCCTCGGCATACTTGTGCGGCTCGGGTTCGGTCCAGGTGAGGAAGTCGGTAGAGGTGTTGCTCTGCACGGCGCGGACTTTGCTCATGAAGATGCGACTGAAGCAGGTGTAGCGGCTGCGTGTGTTATCATAGAAGGCGAGGTTTTGTGAATCGAATGCACCCTTGGTGATGACTGGCGTGTCCTTCATCTTCTTCCAGTGAATGCCGTCAGCAGAGGCGAAGGCGTAGAGGCCGCCGGGTGTCTCTCCCTGGTGCCAATTCTTGCCGGGCTGCTTCACGCCGCCGAGGGCTTTGAAGCGCTCTTCGGGTTTCACATTCGGGTTGGCATCGAGAAAGGGTGAAAAGTTATGCGACTCGACACCGCGCCAGATGACGTTGTTATCCTTCGTGCCGCCGGCTTCGATCAAGCCGAGCTTTGGCCGCGTGAAATGGATGCCGTCCGTGCTTTCGGCCACGCAGGTGACTTGCGCATCGCTGTGGTCACTGCCGCCGGAGGAGCCGCGGTAATACATGAGCACCTTCTTGCCATCCTGGATGACACTGAAGTAAGCGCAGGTCATGCCTTCCCACGGTTTGTCCGTGGTGAGAACGATCTCCTTCTTGATGGGATCATGCAGCTTCAAAGCAAGGCCGCTCTTTTGCGCGACGAGATGTTCATCAACGAAAAGTTCCCAGCGCGAGGCGAGGTCGATGGGTGAAGCTGCAATGACGAATGACGAATGCAGAATGACGAAGATGGAGAGGATGAGGTTTTTCATGAGCGTGGTTTGATTTTGCCGATGAGGAAATGGTTGAAGTGGCTGCCGCCCGCGCCCTCACCACCGGCGACATAGATCGTGTCGCCGATGATGCAGACGCCGGGATCGTTGAACAATCCGCCGGGTGGTAGGGCGTTGGCCATGCGGGACCAGTGATCGGTCTGCGTGTCATAGACGAATGCCATATCACTCCAGTGCCGTGCCGCGCCGCCGATGATGATGAGATAGCGATTTTGAAACGCCTCACATTCCCAGCCTGAGATCGGCAGCGGCGGATCAGCGAGACGCTGCCACTCGTCACGCGCTGGATCATAACGCAGTGCTTGCTGAAGCCTTTCGCGTGCCTTTGCGGTCCACGTGACTCCGCCTAGCATGTAAAACTTGTCATTCACGACTGCGGAAGCGCACCAGCCGCGAGGACTGCCGGGAATGGGTGCGCGCTGCTTCCAACCCAGCTCGGGCTTGGTCAGATCGAGCACATCCGTGACGCTTTGAATCGTCTGCGGGCTGTAACCCTTCTGCGTGATGTCATACTTGTTGCCACCGGCGACGATTAGCTGATGGCCCACTTTCCCGACGGCGGTGTGAGTGCGTGGCACGGTCAATGGCGAGATTGTTTGCCATTGGAGCGGTGTCTGACTCACATCGAGCCGAAAGACATCCGCAGACGGTTGGCCGGGCTTGCCCTGGGCGAAACCGCCGAGCACATAGACCTCCTTGTCACCCGCGATGGCGCGTGTGTATTCGCGGCGAGCTGGCATGTCGGGCAATGGCGTCCATTCATCCGTCTTCGGATCATAACGATGCGCCCAGCGCGACGTGCGATAGCCGAGATCCTGCGTTCCATCACCAGCGGGAATGAATCCGCCCGCGAGATAGATCAACCCGTCCACCACGACCATGCCCGCGCCACTGATGCCCGCATGAGGCCCTTTAGCGATGAAGGGCAGTTCCTTCACCGTCCACTCGATCTCACCAAACACTGGCAGTGCCTTCACGGACTCCGGCATCTCCTTCGACATGGCCCGGTCAATCCCAGCCGACTGCACTGCGGCCTCACGCGCCAGTCTGCGGGCGGCGATGCGTGGGTCATCAGCGGCGATGCTGATACCTGTCATGACGAGCAGAAGAAAGAGATGAGGCTTCATATTTCCCTGAAGATGTCTGCAATGGCGATGACCGAGCAGCCCTGCTCGCGGCTGCGGATGCCCGCGATGATGACGGCCATAAGTTCGACGGTTTCATCAAACGGCAGCGGACGTTCGCCGGTGCGGAGCATGTCAATGAAGGCAACAAGCTGGCCACGAAAGGCGTGGTAGGTATCCGTGAGCTTCAGCGGCAGATCACCTTTCGTGCCGTAGAGATGCACGGCTCCGAAGCTGCCATACGCATCGTGCAGTGCGCCGATGGTGACTTTGACGCCGCTGCGATGCGTGAGGTGCATGACATCGCCTCCGGCATCGGTGTGTGCTTGCACGGTGAGGAAACCGGGGCCGAGAAGCGGCTCCACGGCTTCGAGCGCATGGATGCCGTAGCGTTCCCAAGTCTTGCAGGTGAAGCTGGTGATCCAACGCAGGTCTCCGAGGTGCGAGAAGTCTGCCCGCATCTCGGGCGCATACCTCATGCCGCTGGTGGAAAGGATGATCTTCCCTTCGCGATGCCACTGCACGAACTGCCGCAGTTCAGGGATCGTCGTCGCCATCGGTTTGTCGATGAAGACGGGCAAGCCAGCCTCAATGAATGGCCGCGCACGGCGCACATGGTCGGTGCCGTCATCGGTGGCGATCACCGCCGCATCCACATGACCGATCACGTCCTCTGGATTTGCGACGACATTCTCGATCAAACTCGCTGCGGCCACTTTCGGTGCATCGGCAGGATCATCGCACCAGATGTGCGTCACACTAGCACCGGGGATACGCACGGATTCGAGTGGTTGCTTGCCCATGTAAACTGGGATGCCCGCGTAGGGGCAGTTTGCCATCTCGGCGGGGTTGTAGCCATTGATGATGCCACTCCAGGAATACGGATGACCGTTGCCTTCTATCATGCCGAGCATGGCGAGGCGGAGTTCAGTGCTCATTCGATAATGATGGCTGCGCCAGTCGCTGAGGAGTGCAGCGCGGCTTGGTTGAACTTCAGTGTCTGCACGGCTTCTTCAAAAGTGCAGAGCAGCGTGTCGTGGCCTTCCACTCCATTGAGAAAAGCATTCGCTTGAGCGATGAACATGTCATCGCGCTCCATTGTTGGCGTTTGATGCCAGGTCCAGTCCTTCTCGCCCATTCGGATGAGTCCCCAGCGCTGGTGATTGGTTTCGATCTTCACGCTGCCATGCTCGCAATTGATGAGCAGGGTGTTTTCGTTGGGCACTTGAAACTGGGTCATCGCATAGCTCACGAGAGCCTCTCCATGACGCGCGCTGACATTGACCGTGTCCTCCACCGTTACGCCTTCAAGCGCCTGATGTGCGGCATCACAAAAGACCCTCGTGCAAGGGCCAATGAGCCACTCGGTCACGTTCACGATGTGCGTAAGCGCATCCTGAATCCCGCCACCGCCGAGATCATGGCGAGCATAGTAGATGTCGCGATAGGCAGGCCGGAAAGTGGGGAAGTGCTGACCCGAGATGCTGCTGGCATGAAGCACTTTTCCGAGTTCGCCTGTTTTGAGAAAGTCGCGTGCACCAGCCATCCATGGCATGAGATGATAGACGTAGGCCACAGCGACAAAACGTTCAGCTTGGACAATGGCATCACGCACCTGCGGCACGAGCGCGGAGTCGATGGCCAGTGGTTTTTCGATAAACACATGCAGCCTTAGAAGCAGTAGCTTGATGGCGATAGGCAGATGCAGATGTGCGGGCGTGCAGATCACCACAGCATCGAAGCGGGACTCCGCGAGAGCTGCTTCGAGAGAGGCAAATACCGGCACACCATAGCGTTCCTGCATGGTGGTCAGCAGCGCTGCATTGGTGTCACAGGCAGATACAGAACAGCGCCCTGTCTTCAGAAAGCAGCGCAAGTGCCGCTCGCCGATGCTGCCGCAGCCGATGATGAGAATGGAGTGCATGTGGGTGCTCATGAAACGTAACACGAGTCAGCAGAACCAGAACTTTCCCCTGGTTACACGGCGAGACCAACATGCATGTCTGACAAGTTCTCCACTGCGATGAAATGCCGCTACTTGCATCCCCCGCATGACTTGCCAGACTGGCCGCCCTTTTTCTCTACCATGGCCTACCTCAACGAAAACTACCTCAAGCTCAAAGCTGGATACCTCTTCCCTGAAATCGCCCGCCGCGTGAAAGCCTTTACGGAGGCTAATCCAGATGCGGCTAAGCGGATGATCCGCTGTGGGATCGGTGATGTGACTGAAGCGCTGCCTGATGCTGTCCGCGCTGCCATGCACAAAGCTGTGGATGAAATGGGCGACCGCTCCAGCTTCCGTGGCTATGGCCCGGAGCAGGGTTACGACTTCCTGCGCAACGCCGTCGCCGAGAATGATTTTAAAGCACGCGGCATCAATATTGATGCAGATGAAATCTTCATCTCAGACGGCAGCAAGTGCGACACGGGGAACATTCTCGACATCTTCGGCAGTGGCAACAAAACCGCCATCACGGACCCCGTTTACCCGGTGTATGTCGATACCAATGTCATGGCTGGCAACACGGGCGAGGCTGATGAAAGCGGTGCTTATGAAGGTCTGCATTATCTGAAATGCACGCCTGAGAATGGCTTTGTCCCAGAGATCCCGACGGTGCCAGTGGATCTGGCTTATCTCTGCTACCCGAACAATCCGACCGGAGCCGTAGCCACACGCGCGCAGCTTGAAGCCTGGGTGAAATACGCCCTCGCGAATGGCACCACACTTCTGTACGACGCCGCGTACGAGGCCTTCATCCAAGACCCATCCATTCCACGCAGCATCTATGAAATCGAAGGCGCGCGTGATTGCGCCATTGAGTTCCGCAGCTTCTCAAAAAATGGGGGCTTCACCGGCGTGCGCTGCGCCATCGTCATCATTCCGAAGGGACTCATGGGTAAGAAGAAGGACGGCACCAAGCTCGCCATCCACCCGCTTTGGAGCCGCCGTCACAGCACGAAGTTTAATGGCGTCAGCTACATCGTCCAACGCGGCGCTGAAGCCGTTTACAGCCCTGATGGCAAAGCCCAGGTCGCTGCGCTTATCGAGCATTACATGGGCAATGCCAAGCTGCTCGTCGAAGCCTGCACCAAGGCCGGACTGAAAGTTTTTGGCGGTGTGAATGCGCCCTACGTTTGGGTCGGCTGCCCGAATGGTCTGACGAGCTGGCAGATGTTCGACAAGATGCTGAATGAAGCCAATGTCGTCATCACCCCCGGCAGCGGTTTCGGTAGTGCCGGAGAAGGCTACTTCCGCATCAGCGCCTTCAACAGCCGCGCAAATGTCGAAGAAGTCTGCCGCCGCATCGCTGCGTTATGAGTCAAGAATAACGATTCCCTTGCGGCCAATCGCCGCCACCGTCCGTACCGAACACACACCAAAATTATGAGCCAACCCAAAATCACTGCTTACCTGAAAACCTACTGTGGCTGGAGCGAAGGCATCCGCGCCATCTTCCGCAAATACGACCTCGCCTACGAAGAGAAGGACATCATCAAGAACCCCGCCTTCCGCTGGGAGATGGAGCAGAAAAGTGGTCAACCCCTGAGTCCCTGCGTTGAAATCAACGGCACCATGATTCCCGACATCAGCGGTGAAGAAGTCGAAAGCTGGATGATCGCCAACGGCCTGCTAACACCAAACGCCGCCGAGCCCGATGCCCCGATTGACCGCGCATGCAGCGATGCCCAGCACGCCGCCATGGCCGCAGGTCAGGTCGGTAAGATCAGCTTCGTGAGCTGATTCACTGGCAGCTCAAATCCCAAATGACAGACGCGGGTGGAAACATCCGCGTCTTTCTATTTTGATACGGAGCTATCTCCATCAAACCCTCGGGCCTTTAAGTTGCCGAGTTGACTGATGGCGGAAGGGGAGGGATTCGAACCCTCGGTGAGTTTCCCCACGCCTGATTTCGAATCAGGTACAATCGACCACTCTGCCACCCTTCCAGTTACTGAGATCAGTGACGCGGAGACTAGCGGGACATCGGTTCTTGGCAAGATGAGTGTGGGATGTTTTTTGTGATCCTCCACGCCTCACCGCACAATCACACGCGACCCAGGCCGCACGAGGGTCGGCAGGCGAATCGCGTCCCAGTTGGCGAAGCGCACACAGCCTGCGCTTTGGGCGCGACCGATGGTTTTTGGAGAGGCTGTGCCGTGAAGGCCGATGCCGGATTTGCTGATGCCGCACCAGATGATGCCAACAGGGCTATTCGGGCCGGGCGGGAGCTGATAGGCCTCACCGCCGCGCAAGCCTTCTTCGAGAAATTGCTTATCCCAGCGGAAGCTAGGCGTGGTCATCATCGACGTCACAGACCAATTGCCGACGGGGATGAACTCAGGCTTGCCTGGCGTGATCGGAAATGCGGCCAGCAGTCGCTGCTTCGAGCTATACACCACGGCGATACGCTCCGTCGTGTCCACCACGATGGTATTAGCACCCAGTTCCTTGTCAGCCTTGAAGCTTTGCATCGCCTTTACGTCCTCGATTCGGAAGGAGGTGATGTTTGGCACGACCACGATGTCGCCGAGCTTGAGCTTCGCCAAATTCTTGCCGGGATTGATCACGGCCAGGAACTCTTCGTCCGTGTGAAAACGCTCCGCCACGAGCTCCTGTAGGCTGCGATAGTACATGTAGGGGAACTTGATCTGGTCCTCGGGTTTTTGAGGCAACTTGGCATCCACAAACTTGGCCAAGTCAGGCTTGATCTTGTAGGCTGCAAAAATCACTGGCACCTCCTTCTCCGCATCTGCCAGCGCATAGGCCCAATTGTAGATGTCCTTGTGCCCATGGGCGAAATTGTAGTTCACGATCGCCTTGTAAGTGAACTCGCCCACAGCGCCATCCAGCTTACCGGGGCCGAAGAGATGCATGTCCATGAATATCTGGAGTTGCAGGATCGTGTTACGATCCGTGGGCACGTCAGCGGTATCGGCAGCAGGCCCTTTGTCCTGAGCAGCAGCGCTGGACAGCAGGCCAAGACAGAGCAGAAGAATCAATCGGATGCGCGGAATCACAGCGTCATCCTAGGCCGTGTTTGAAGACTGGCAAGGCTGGCGCCTCACGCCGCATCCAGACCAAACGCCGTATGCACAGCTCGCGCGGCATTTTCGATGTCGGCTTCTTGGACGATGACGGCGGTCTTGATCTCACTGGTGGAGATCATGATGATGTTCACGCTGACATCAGCGAGGGCTTTGAACATCTTGGCGGCGACACCGCTGTGGCTTCTCATGCCGATGCCGACGACGCTGAGCTTGGCGATGCCTGACTCGGTGCGCAGGGTGACTTTATCACCCAGGCTCGGAAGGATGGCACGCAGGGCGGACTCTGCTTTAGGCAGATCGGCGGCGCTGAGAGTAAAGGAGATGTCGGTCTCACCATCAAAGCTGACGTTTTGCACGATCATATCGACCATGATGTTGGCACTGGCGATGGCACCAAAGATGGCAGAGGAAATGCCGGGGCGATCAGGCACGTCGTCGATGGTGATTTTGGCCTGATGACGCTCAAGGCTGACGCCGCGAACGACGACGGATTCCATGCCGGGGGATTCTTCTTTCACAAGGGTGCCTGGGTTGTTGTTCATGCTGTTGCGGACTTCAAAACGAACGCCAAATTTTTTCGCAAACTCGACGCTGCGGCTTTGCATTACTTTGCTGCCACTGCTGGCCATTTCGAGCATTTCGTCGTAGCTGAGATTGTCGATCTTCGTGGCGACTTTCACCACGCGTGGGTCGCAGGTATAGACGCCATCAACGTCGGTGAAAATCTGGCAGAGATCGGCCTTGATCGCTGCGGCCATGGCGATGGCGGTGAGGTCACTGCCACCACGACCGAGCGTGGTGATTTCGCCACTCGCAGTCTCACCCTGGAAGCCGGCAAGCATGACGATGTTGCCTTCATCCAACATGCGCTGGACGGCATCAGGCGTGATGTTGACGATGCGCGCCTTGGTATGCACGCGGTCGGTGGAGATGCCCGCCTGCGCGCCAGTCAGTGAGACGGCCTTTCCTCCGAGCGCATTGATGGCCATCGCGGTGAGGGCGATGGTGGTCTGCTCACCCGTTGCTAGCAGTACATCCATCTCACGCTCGACTGGCTCACGCTCGGGAGAAACTTCTTTGGCCAGCTTGATGAGCGTATCAGTCACGCCCGACATGGCGGAGACGACAGCGACGACTTGGTTGCCAGCGCGCTGCGTTTCCAGAATGCGACGCGCGCAGTTACGGATGCGCTCTGGGTTGCCGACGGACGTGCCGCCATACTTCTGGACGATAAGGGCCATGTGGGTGGAAAAGGGCGCGGAAAGTGGCACGCCGCGCCGGGGGTGCAACGGGAAATCCAGCAAGGTAACCCGTCCGCCCTCTACCCACGCACCATGAGTCCCATGTACCAGCGGAGGCTCTCCTGACCGTAGAAGATCCAAAACAGCGCACCTGCGGCAAGATACGGTCCAAAGGGAATCTTAGCACCCCATTCGTTGCGCCCGACTAGTCGGGCCAAACCGGCGATGAGAGTGCCAACAACTGAGGCGACAAGGATGGTCATGAGCACAGCCTTCCAGCCTGCAAAGGACCCAATCATCATCAGGAAAAGCACATCGCCAAAGCCCATCGCCTCGCGTGGAATGACGACTTCAGTCGTGGTGCCTTCGAGTCGGATGACATGCTCCAAATCAAACTCCTCTAGCTTGCCATCACCCGTGCGAACTTTGAGCTTCTCCATCCACAGTTCAGCGGTGACATTCTGCCAGGTCTGCTCATTGGCACGCAGTTCACCACAGGTGATGATCATGCGATCTGAGGCACGCGAATAAATATCGGCCCAGCTATAAATTTCCCCGCCGAGTGAGACGACAGGTGGCTCTTCATCATTGGGCTGAGTCACACTCCAGGGCTCTGCTTTATCAAAGGCGTGGCGTTTGCGGCCAAAAGCCAGCTTACCCAGCTCCACGACGAGCCACAGCCCGCCGAGTCCGAGTGCAGCACTGGCCAGCGAGATGAGAAACCCGAACAGATGCGTGTCTTCACCCACGAGTTCAGGCACAGCCGATGCACAGATCAGTCCAGCCACTGTGCCGCCGATGGTGATCTCATGTGGCAAAATAAAATGCTCGATGTCGATGAAGGTTCCCGCGACGAGCAGGCTGACGAAGAGCCAGAGGCAGAGCATCATCGGACCCCACTCTTTAAAGGTGGTCCAGTCGCCGCCAACCTTCCAGAAGACAGCGTAAAACAAGAGGCCCGTGAGTAGTTCGACCCCGAGATAGCGCGGTGAGATACTGCCGCCACACTTCGCGCATTTACCACGCAGCAGCACCCAGCTCACCAGCGGAATGTTCAGCCACATAGGGATCTGATTTTTACACGAAGGACAGAACGAGCGGCGCGGCTGATTGACCGAGATGCCACGAGGCAGGCGGTAGATGACCACATTCAAAAAGGAGCCGATGCCTGCGCCCATGAAAAAGAACAAGAAGTGAAGGAGGCCGTTAAGGAGTTCGTAGCGTGACATGCGTGAAGAGTGAAACTTGCCTTGCCATCGCAGTCAAAGGAAGCAAAAAAAGCAGCATGTTACTTTTGCTGCGCTTTGTCCTTCTTCTATCTGCCTTCGGCTTGGTGTCATGCAGCACGGCTGACCTAGAGCGCCGAAGCGCCATCGTGCCGAGCCGCGCGGCGCAGCGAGCTAGATCTTACGGACTTGTCGATGTGCGTGCGGCAGTGCCAGACATCGCCGTCGATCTGCGCTATGCCACGAGTCGGAATGTCGCGGGCCGCCCCATCTATCCACGCAACATGCCGTGCCTGCTGCGCACCTCCACCGTCGCGAGATTGAAGCAAGCTCAGGCCGCGCTCAGACAGCAAGGCTACGGCCTGCGCGTCTGGGATGCGTGGCGTCCGCCAGAGGCTCAGCAAGTGCTCTACGCGCATGGCGGACGCACAGGCATGTTCCTCGATCCTCACTCCGGCTGGTCGCGCCACTGCGGCGGCATTTCACTGGATGCCACACTCGTCGATCTAGCGGGAAATGAGCAACGCCTGCCGACCTACTTTGATGAAGATCTGGGAAAGGCAGCCAGCACTGCAAGGCCGAGTGATCCTGTAATTCAGCGCAATCTTGGCATCCTACACAAAGCGATGCGTGAGGCAGGACTCACACCGCTTCAGGCCGAGTGGTGGCATTTCGATGACGAGGACTTCCTCCGCAATCCAGTGCCCGTGATCACCGCAACAAACCTGGGCATCGTGATCAAGTGATTGTCTGCGCACCGTTCGGAGCACCGCTTTTAAGCGGTTTCAAGGAAGGCGCTCTCGCGGAAACGCCCTCAGGGCATTCCCATATTCAAAGCATCTGCAAGACTCGTGACACGGTTTGAGGGAACAGGAGCACTCTCCTCTGGCGTACTCGGCTGCACTAACTGCCGCGCCCATTCACGCACCTGGTCAATCGAATCGCTCACCTCATGCTCCACCCGCAACCAGGTCTCAGGACTGATGCGAAACAGCGTCGTGCAGCCCAGCTCATTTCGCAGATGCATCTCCGTCAGCCAACCCTTGCTGGAGCGCGTGCTGATTTCATCCAAAGCCGAAGTCGCCGCCTGAGTCAGGACTGCGATGGTCGTGAGATCAGAGGGCATCTCACCACTCAGAACTTGAGTGCGGCAATCAGCATGAATGAGTATCGCGTTCATCTCAGTGTGCCTCCAGCCAGTTGGTTCCTGTGCCAGCCTCGACTTCGACGGGCACATCGCCGAGTGGCAAAGCATTACGCATCTCTTCGAGAATGATCGCCTTGGCTTGCTCGACCTCGGCTTCAGGCACTTCAAAGAGCAGTTCATCATGCACTTGCAGCAACATGCGTGTCTTCAATCCTGCCTTCCGAAGCGCATTGGCTACGTTGATCATCGCCAGCTTAATCATGTCGGCGGCGGTTCCCTGGATGGGTGTATTCATCGCCATACGCTCGGCTCCGCCACGGATGGTGGCATTGCTGCTGCCGATGTCGCGGATGTAGCGCCGGCGGCCCGTGATGGTCTCGACATAGCCGTGCTTTTTAGCATCAGCCACGATCTGCTCCATGTAGCGCTGTACGCCGGGGAACTGCTTGAAGTAGTTCTCGATGATCGTCGCGGCCTCGCCTCGCGGGATGCCGAGTCGCTGCGACAAACCAAAAGCGCTGATGCCATAGATGATGCCAAAGTTCACCATCTTTGCCGTGCGCCGCATCTCTGGCAGCACGCCGTCGAGCGGCACGCCATAAACACGCGCGGCGGTGGCCTGATGAATGTCCAGGCCGTTTTGGAAAGCCTCGATCATCGCCGGATCTTCGCTGATCGCCGCCATGACGCGCAGTTCCACTTGGCTGTAGTCAGCGCTGAGCAGCACCCAGCCCTCCTGACCTGATACAAAAGCTTTGCGGATCTCTTTCCCAGAGTCAGAGCGGATCGGAATGTTTTGCAGATTCGGATGGCTCGATGCCATGCGCCCTGTGGCGGCCATGAGCTGATGGAAGGTCGTATGAATGCGGCCCGTGACGCGCGACACCGTTTCTGGCAGCGCATCAACATAGGTGTTCTTCAGCTTTGTGACCTCGCGATAATCCAGGATGTCCGAGATGATGGGATGCGTGCCCATGAGCGACTGAAGCACCTGCTCGTTCGTTTGATACTGGCCCGTTGCCGTCTTCTTCGGCTTCTCCATGAGCTTCAGCTTCTCAAAGAGCACCTCACCGAGCTGCTTCGGGCTGTTCAGATTGAAGGGCATTCCGGCCGCATCATGGATCTGCTTGTGCAAGATGTTCGCGCGCTTCTCCAGTTCCAAGCCGAACTCACGTAAAGCGTGCACGTCGATCGACACGCCTGCGTGCTCCATGCTAGTGAGCACAGGCAGCAGCGGGCATTCGATCTCATAGAACACACGATCAGCGCCAAACGCCGTCAGCAGTGGCCGCATTTTTTCGGCGAGCTGCCACGTCACGTCCGCATCCTCAGCCGCATAGTCGGTGATCTTTTGGGGATCTGTTTCCGCCACATCGGCCATGGTGGTCTGGCTGAAGAGATCGTTCTTCTCCGTTCCAATGAGCGCCGTGATCGGCACTGGCGCATAGCCGAGCATGGACTCCGAAAGATAATCCATCCCATGCCGCTGATCCGGCTCGATCAGTGAATGCGCCAGCATCGTATCAAAGTAAGGTCCAGCAACCTCAACGCCATGGGCCAGCAGCACACTGAGATCAAACTTTAGGTTATGACCGATCTTCTCGACGCCTGATTGCGCAAGCACTTCACGGAACTCCTCCAACACCTTCTTTGCCTCTGCCTTGTCACGCGGAAACAGCGCAAAGTAACCTTCATGCGCCTGCCATGAGAAAGCGATGCCGACAATCTGCGTGTCACGCGGATCGAGCGATGTCGTTTCCAAATCAAAGCAGAAGCGTGGCTGCTGCTTTAGTGATGCGATTAGGTTCGCACGTTCCTCGCTTGTCTGAACAAGATGATAGCTGTGTTCCGTGTCCGCGATGGTCTTGAGATTGTGCGACACCTGCTGCGCGGTCTCTTCCATGGAAAAGAGATCACCTGGAGATGAAGCCGTGGCTGGCTGGCTGCTCTCTTTGCTCAATTGGCGACCACGCCCCGCTTTGAACTCGTCGCCAAACACACGGCGACCAAGTGAGTTGAATTCAAACTCGGTAAAGAGCGCCTTGAGGGCCTCGTCGTCGTGACCTTTGAATGCCAGATCATCGAGCACCACCTCTAGCGGTGCGTCATGCATGATGGTGGCGAGCTGTTTTGAAAGGAGAGCCTTGTCCACGTTTTGCTCCACCTTCTCCTTCTGCTTGCCTTTGAGCTGCGCGGCATTGGCGATCAGGTTTTCCACGCTGCCATACTGTTGGATGAGCGCTGTGGCAGTCTTCTCGCCAAAGCCGGGGATGCCGGGGATGTTATCCACCGCGTCACCCATAAGCGCCAGAATATCGACGACTTGCTCTGGCCTCTCGATGCCCCAGCGCTCGCAGATTTCCTTCACGCCGAGGATCTCGACCTCATTGCCCTGGCGACCCGGTTTGTAGATCTTCACCGACTCCGACACGAGCTGTCCGAAGTCCTTGTCCGGCGTGACCATGAAGGTTTCATAATCCTTCCCTTCCGAACGCTTCGCCAGGATGCCGATGATGTCATCCGCCTCGTAACCGTCACGCGTCAGCAACGGGATCTGCATGGCCGCGCAGAGCCGGTGAATCTGCGGGATCGCACTGGCGATGTCCTCCGGCATCTCCTCGCGCTGCGCTTTGTATTCCGGGAAGATCTCATGTCGTGGCGTCGGAGCCGACGTGTCTAACACCACCGCAAGATGAGTCGGCGTCTGGTTTTTGAGGATGTCCAAAAGCGTGTTGGCAAAGCCATACAACGCGGAGGTATTTAGGCCATCGCTGGTGCGGATCGGAGCTTTGATGAAAGCAAAGTGCGCGCGGTAAAGCAGCGCCATGCCATCGAGAAGGAAAAGACGTTTAGACATTCGCCACCAGACTAGCGGAGATGCGCCCGGTGAGAAGCGGGAAATCGGTATTCATACACTGCCGACACACAATTTGCCAAATAACCCAGGGCCGTTATGATTCTGCCATGCCCGCCGCTCCTCAAACTCTTGAGAACCGAGAAATCCCCGCCTTCCCGCCGTGGCTGGATTTGCCGCCGGGTTACATCGTGAACGATTGGATCAGTTGGCAAAAAGGCATCCTCGTGGCGAAACGACTGCGTGAGAAGCCGGAGTTGATTGCCGTCGCCAGACAGAAGCTTGAATCTAAAGGAGGTCAACTGTCCTGGGCTCAGACGGAGTGGCTGGATCTCCTCAAGACGGTCGATACTGAGCAGATTGCACAGATCATGGAATCATCAGACCATGAAGGTCAGCGTCTTCGCTCCTCCGGGCCATTTAATAGTAAACTTTATGTAGAACCTGAGGAGATGGAGGCCATTCGTGAAAGAGCTTACCTTGGATGACCTGAAGACGGCTGGAACCATCCTTCACCGCTGTGTCCCAGATCTTGAGGGTGTTTATGTGTTTGGCTCCTGTGCGGTATCTGCCAGACATAGCGAACTGGCGGGGTATCTGCGCCAATCTGTGGATGTGGATTTCTCTCCCATTGGAAGGCCCGTCTTGTATTTCGACTCGAAGTTCGTGGATCAATGGGCTGGACCTGAAAGTGAGTTCTTTGAGGAGCATGATTTCTACATCGACTACGTCACCGCCGACCTTCTGCGCTGCACGCCGCCGGGCTGGCAGGAGCGGGTGACTTTGATCGAGCTGGCTCCGGGCTTGATGGGGCATTGCCTTGATGCTCATGATGTCGCTTACAACAAGCTATGGGCAGGCAGGCCGAAAGACATCACCTGGGTGCATGGGTTGCTGGGCACTGGCATCATCACGATGTCGCGTCTGGAGGAACTCCATGCCGGCAACCCGATCATGGATGAAGAACTCACCAAGGTTGAGCGGTCGATGCGTGCCGTGCGTGACCTCGGTTAGTGATACTCCAACCACGCCGTCATCGCCGCATCCGCACTGCTGGTGAAGCGCAGCCAGTAGGCGCCGAAGGAGGCCGGGAGGTCGTGCTGCACATCTTCGCCCGGAGAAACATCGAAGCTGCGGTAAGTCACCCATTTGCCGGTGCCGGTGATGTCGGCTTCGATGGTGATGCGTGTCACCGTGTCGGTGCTGAGGATGAGGTGTTTCTTGTCGTAGCCAGTGAAGAGGTAGGGATCGCTCGGCGCGTCTGCTTTCACCTTTGTGTTCTTCCAAGGGCCGCCCTCGCCGCGCGCTTTGCCGAACTGCCAGAGATCATCCACCGCGCCGACCCAGAGCGCCGCTTTGCCATCGCTGGAGCGGACGATGTGCTCGCCCTGGGCGTCGTTGCGCACACCACTCATGACGAGAAGGCCTCGATAGCTGGCATAGTCCTTGATGCGACGATTGTGAGTGGTGACTGGTCGGACCTTCGCGAAGCCGCCTGCATTCTCCGCAGGCAGCTCGAAGAAAGTACCTCCTGCATTGAAAAGGTCGCGCTCCGTGCAGACCTCGCGGCAGACGCGCTCAGCACCCAGCAGGCCCGCTTTGTCGAGCGCCGAAGTGCCGCGTGGGAGACGCCAGCGGCCTTTGTCATCCACGTAGAGGATGGAGGCTTCATCAAATGTGAGCACACCCGTGGGGATGGCGGCGTTCTTGGCGGTCCAAGCCATGCCTGTTGCGTCATCCACGAGCTTCAGGTCAAAGGCTGCGCCCATGTCGTAGCAGGTGGAAGATTCTGTAACATACCGCAGGCTGCGGAAACCTGCCCCACGAGCAAGCATGACACCGCCGGTGACTTCTTTGTCCTCAGGCTCCGCGATGCCATCAAACATGGCGGCTGCTTCGGTCATGCGGGCGTCGTCGTTTCGATAATGGAAGATGGCGGAGACTTTGGGGCCGTCTTGCTGCGCCTTCAGTCGTACCCAGACACCGGTCTGATCGGCAGGGAAGTCCACCCAGAGATTGCCTGCGTGCTCCAGCCGATGCTTCGAGACTTCCTTCCACTGGCCATCGCCTTTTTCATCGACTTCAAGGATGAAGGCCGCGCTTTGGGTCGCCACAAGCTGCAACGAGCGATGCTTGTATCCTGCGAAGAGATACGGCTCGCTGACATCGCCAGCCTTCACGGCATCATCGAGCCACACTGCTCCGCGACCAATCACCGGGCCGAGTTGATCGAGCTTTGAAGGCTCTACAAACCAGAGATTCGACTGCGATTCACCCGGACCGGCGAGCTTGCCCTTGGCTTTGCGAACGTTCAGAAACTCTTTGTTAGCCGAATCATCGCAGCCGAGCACCACGCGATCTCCCCATCGGGCGAAGTCGCCGATGACTTTGAGGTAATTGCTGCGCGGAACGATCCCGGCGCTATTGGCAGGCGAGAAGGTCTTTGGAAACTTCCAGAAGGCGCCGTGCATGGTCATGAGCAGATTGTCTTCGCCAATGTCACGAATGCGCGGCCACTCGGTGTTCCAACCATGCGCGCCATCATAGCTGTGGCTGGACTTCGGCAGGCGGTAGCTGTGCCATTTGCCTGCATCAAGGCACGTGAGGATAAGCGAGCGATGATCCCAGCCGACGCTCCAAATAGGATCACTCTCAGGATGCTCATTGCCAGTGATGCCACCAGGACCTGTGACTTCAGTGAATTGATTGCGGCGCACGAGCTGCCAGTCATCGCCATGCTTGGTCCATTCACCGAGGGCACCGCTCGGCGTGGCTGGATCGGTGAGCACACGTTTGTCGTGGTCGCCATTGTTGGCATACACGACACGGCCCTGGCCGCTAAAGAGTCCCTTGCCATGGTAGCCCGGCAGTTTGGAGCCATATTGAGCCAGCCTGCTCTCGTCCGAAAAACCTTTCTTGATACCGTTGCCATCGCGGATGTGGCCCGTGACTTCCAGCGTCTTCAGATCCACCTCATACAATCCTTCCTCCATCGTGGCGTAGTACACCTTGTTCGCCGGATCAGTCAGATGGCGGGCATTGCCCGTGAGGCGTCCAGACATCTTCGCAGGTGGGATCACCCGCACCTTCCTCTCCGCGTCGATGAGATAGGGACCGATAAGCAACTGCTGCGTCTCGCGATGGATCATGCGATTCGCCGGCGTGCCACCGACACTCTCAGGCCGTATGATCTGCTCCAGGCCAGGCGTGATCTCATAAAACTTATCGCTCGATCCAAAGGGCAGATGCGGCCCATAAGTGATGACCCACAGCCGGTCCGCCCACGGCACCACCGCACCCGTACCGCACTCGCCTTCCTTATTAAACATGGCCAGATGCGGGTAGATGCCGCTGATCTGGCGTGGCTCCTCCGCAT
Organism: uncultured Prosthecobacter sp.; assembly: GCA_964583255.1. Taxonomy (GTDB): domain Bacteria; phylum Verrucomicrobiota; class Verrucomicrobiia; order Verrucomicrobiales; family Verrucomicrobiaceae; genus Prosthecobacter. The sequence continues at coordinate 14,043 of CAZOVY010000028.1, read as the reverse complement.
GAAGCAGGGTGGTGGCAAAAAGAAGACTGATTGTGATTCGGCGCATCTACTCACTTCACACAAAAAGCAGCGGCATGGCAAGTCGCACCGCTTATGCTGAATGGAAATCACTTACATCCACTGCATGGCACGCCGAACAGCAACCACGTTACTCCCGCCCGCCGTTTGGCAGAGCCTGACCTTCGAATGGCTGTGGGTGTATCATGGGCAGGTGCCGCGAGTGGAAGAATGGTCGGCGGAGATCACGGTGCCAGCGGGCTGGTTCTGGGTGGAGAAAGGACAGGCGCGAATTCAAGCAGATGGGCGAGAGATCATCGTGAAAGCAGGGCAGAGTTTCTTCACCGCACCAAGCACACGCCGCCAATGGTTCGCGGCTGGCACGCGACTGCTGTCCGTGGGGTTTCGCTGCCAATGGTCGGGCGGGATGCCTGTCTTCAGCGCAGGTCTGAATGTCGCCCATGGCTATGCCAAAACGACCCGGCTGCTTGAGGCCTCGCTCGCGCTTTTCTTGGCTGTTCATGGCCGGAAGAAAGAGGTCACTTATCACGAAGGCATCGCAACTGCTTCACGGAGCATGAGCGATTGGTGCAAACATGAGGCCGCTTTTCGTCATTGGTTCAGTGTCTATGTCAGCACGCTGGAGCGGCTCGGCATCGCGCTCAAAAAACGCGCCAGCACCCAGGATCGGCGGCTTGATGAGTTGCTGCGTGGCTTGAATGACTGGCCTCTCGATCAACCGCTCAAACTCACCCATCTGGTATCTGGCAGTCAGCTCAGCGCTCGGCACATTCATGATCTGCTGCGCTCTCAGCTCGGCATGACCGCCCAGGCCTGGCTGGAGCGACGCAGGCTCGACGCTGCCCGCCAGCGACTGACAAGTGAAGACAGCGCGCTCAAAGAGATCGCCTTTGCCCTCAGCTTCCGGCATCCACCACACTTCACAGCGTGGTTCAAGCGTCACACAGGCATGACACCGACGGCGTTTCGCGAAGCAGGTGGAATAAGTGGAGCTTAGAAGTGCCAGCGGCAATAAGTGCACAGTCACCGATACCGGCACGGCCAGAATGGCAGAATTTGCCGGGTACGAATCACAGTGCTGTGATCGGATTGACAGACTCCTTGCCTGTGCGGATGAAACTAGCGTCGAGCAAGAACCTTGTAGTGAACAAAAGTTTGGCCTTGGTTTGAAGTCCGCCTCATGCCCGGCCACAGAGGGAATAATTGTTGTTCGCTACCCGCGCTGGATTAGAGCTGAGTCCTGCGCAGGTAGAACGCGATCAGCACTCGCAGTTTGCCTGATCAACGACTTCCGCTAGGATCACGCCCATGTCAGACTCACCCGCCCGCTTTGTACAGATTGACGATGCCGCCCGCGAAACCAATCCGTGGACGAACAATGAATGGCTCTGCCGACCTGATCTGGTCGCCGCTGAAAAACTGCTGCTGGTGCGGGCAAACATGGACCCGATGCATTGTCACCCCTTCCATTTTCATCCGCATCGGGAGGAGATCATCTATGTGATCTATGGCCGCGCTGAGCAGTGGGTGGGTAGTGAGTATCGCATCCTCAAAGCGGGTGAGATGGCTCACATCCCAGCGGGTGTGATTCATGGCACCTTTAATCCACACAAGGAGCCGCTCGTCTTCCTTGCAATCCTCTCACCAGCCAAGCTGCCGGAAGATCTCGCCGCTGTGGCCGACCCTCAAGATGTCTCCACTCAAGAGCCGTGGGCGAGTCTGCGTAAAGGCATGGCTGAATGCCAGACGTTGGCCTGATAGAAGTTGGCCGTTGTTTTAAAACCATTGCCAACCACTACAATCTATCGCCAACTTCCCCTCAATCCCCATGAAACTCCTCCTCACCCTCACCGCCACACTTCTTCTCATGACTTCCGCCCCTGCTGCTGATGCCCCATACCGCCATGTTGTGTTCTTTAAATTCAAAGACAGTGCCACGCCTGAACAGGTCCAAGTCGTCGAGAAAGCCTTCATCGAACTCGCCAAAAAGGTGGACACGGTGAAAGCTTTCGAGTGGGGCACCAATGTGAGTCCTGAAGGCAAGAATGATGGCTTCACTCATTGCTTCTTGGTGACCTTTGCTGACAAGGCTGGACTCGATGTCTATCTGCCGCATCCAGCGCACGGCGAGTTCGTGAGCCAACTCAAGCCGATCATCGATAAGGTCTGCGTGCTCGACTACGTGGCGAAGTAGTTCACAGCTGCCGCGTTTAGACTCTCAGAGTTCGGAGCACCGTCTTTAGACGGTTCTTTGAATTCGAGACATCACCGCGTCAGGCATAATGGATGAGGCGTTCAACCTTCAAAGAACCGCTTGAAAGCGGTGCTCCGAACGAAGAACCGCACACGGAGTGTGCGGACCACTTTACTTCCGCACTTCGTTCACGAACTCTTCCATGAGATCCATCGCCTTCACGATGAGTTCTGGAGCAGTCGCATAACAGCAGCGGACGAAGCCTTCTCCCGCCGCGCCAAAGGCACTGCCAGGGACCACGGCCACGCTCTTTTTTTCCAACAGGCCAAATGCGAATTCCTTGCTCGTCAGACCTGTGCTGCGGATTTCTGGGAAGACATAGAATGCGCCCCCAGGATTGAAACAGTGCAGGCCCATGCCGTTGAGTCGAGCAACGATGATGTTGCGCCGCATTTCATAACTCTGACGCATCTCCTCATAAGCTGAGGCGCCCATCTTCAGCGCTTCAATACCAGCGATCTGGCTCATGATCGGCGCGCAGAGCATGCAATACTGATGAATCTTCATCATCGCCTCACGCAAAGGCGCAGGCGCACAGGCATAACCAAGACGCCAGCCCGTCATGGCAAACGCTTTGCTGAAACCATGCAGCAACACGGTGCGCTCTCTCATGCCGGGATACTCGACGATGCTCTTGTGCGTGCGACCATCATAGAGCAGTTCGCAGTAGATCTCGTCGGTGAAGACGAACAAATCATGCTTCACGGCAAGGGCCGCGATCTTCTCCAGCTCTTCAGGTGGCATGATGCCGCCAGTCGGATTGGTGGGGAAGTTGAGCGCGATGATCTTGGTCTTCGGCGTGATCGCCTTTTCCACATCGGCGGCCATCAGGGCAAAGTTATTTTCCTCGCGGGTCTCGACCACCACGGGCACGCCGTAAGCCATCTTGATGCTTGGGTTGTAGGAGACGTAGCAGGGTTCGTGATAGATCACCTCGTCCCCTGGATTCAGCACCGCACGGAAGGCGATGTCGAGCGCCTCTGATACACCGACAGTGACAAGGATCTCCGTCTTCGGATCATAAGTGACGTGGAATAGCTTCTCCACATACTCACTGATGAGCACGCGCAGCGGCTCCATGCCGAGGTTTGAAGTGTAGCTAGTCTGGCCTTTTTCCAGCGAGCGAATCACCGCCTCGCGGATCGGCCACGGCGTGGATTTATCTGGCTCTCCGACACCGAGCGAGATGACATCGCTACGGCCAATGACGAGTTCGAAAAAGTCCCGAATCCCAGAGCGTGGGAGGTCGCGGATCTGGGTGGAAAGCTTGTTATGGTAGTCCATTTGGTTGGGTCAAAAGAGGGCAATGACTTATGGACTCACCGGCAGACGTTCTTCATCTGCTTCCGAATTCACCAGGAACCCAGCCTGCTTGTAGGCCTTCAACTGGAAGTGTGTGGCGGTGGAAAGCACACCACCAATGGTGCTGAGTTTCACGGCGATGAAATTAGCCACATCGAGCAAGTCTTTGCCCTCGACCAGGATTGCTAGGTCATAGCCTCCACTCATCAGGAAACACTCACGCACCTGATCAAATTTGGCGATGCGCCGGGCCAGCCGATCAAAGCCCCCCTCACGCTCGGGCGTGATCTTCACTTCCACCAAAGCGGTGACGCCGCCTTGGCCAGCTTTTTGACGGTCGATCACCGCGTTGTAACCCAGGATCGTGCCATCCGCCTCTGCCGCCGCGATACGGCGACGAACTTCGTCTTCAGAAAGGCTGAGAATGCCAGCCAGCTCAGCAGTAGAGCGGTTGGAGTTAATCGTGAGGAGTTGAATCAGGGGATCCATAGGAATGCCGATTTAAGCACGGTTCGACCCGCACGCACGTTATTGTTCGGACTGTCGCAAAGACCAACCCGCTTGCCCGCGCGTAACAGATGAGCTAGTCGTCGCGCCCCTCATTTCCCTCATGCGTATCCTTCATCTGACACCCGGCACGGGCAGCTTCCACTGCGGCAGTTGTCTGCGTGATCACGCCCTGATCCGGGCGCTGCGCGCACGTGGGCATGATGCCATGATGGCTCCGCTTTACCTGCCGCTGGTGACAGACCGTGAGGTGACCAATCCTGAGATCGAAGTGCAGGCGGGCGGCATCTCCCTCTATCTTCAGCAAAAGTTGCCGCTGCTGCGCTTCATGCCGCGCTTTGTGCATGGCTGGCTGAGCCACCCTGCCCTGCTACGCTTTGCCGCCAAGTTCATGAGCATGACCAGCGCGCGTGATCTGGGTCAGATGACCCTCGGCGCACTCGAAGGTGAGCAGGGCAATCAGTGGTCTGAATGGCGGCGCGTGCTCGAATGGATCAAGACCGAAGTGAAGCCGGATGTCATCTCGCTTTCCAATGGCCTGCTCATCGGTCTATGCCCCGTGATCGAGCGTGATCTCGGCATCCCGGTCGTGGCATCGCTTCAGGGAGAGGACGCCTTTCTCGACACACTCGTCGAGCCGTATCGCGAGCAATCTTGGTCCGCGATGCGCTCGAATGCGCAACACGTCACACACTTCGTCGCCGCTAGCCGCTACTACGCGGACAACATGCGCGAGCGCCTCGGCATCTCGTCAAATAGGATCTCTGTCGTACTCAATGGTCTTGATCTCACCTCCTTCGCTGCGGCCAAGCCGGATCAGAACTGGCCAACCATCGGCTACTTCGCCCGCATGATTCATGGCAAAGGCCTCACCACATTGGTGGATGCTTTTATCGAACTCGCTCAGCGCGGCACAGTGCCCCGAGTGAAGCTCAAGATCGGCGGCGCCAAGACGGCTGGAGATGAAAAGTATCTAGCCGGATTGCAGACCAAGCTCAAAGCCGCAGGCTGTGATCAGCGCGTCGAGTGGCACCCGAACGTGAGCTTTGCCGACAAAGTGAAATTCTTCCGCGACCTCACCGTCTTCTCGGTCCCAGCGACGTATGGCGAAGCCTTCGGACTCTACATTCTCGAATCCATCGCCAGCGGTGTACCCGTCGTACAGCCACGACATGGGGCCTTCCCCGAACTCATCGAAGCCACTCAAGGCGGCGTGCTCTTTGCACCCGATGATGTCAAAGCCCTGGCCGATGCGCTGGAAAGCACACTCCTCGACGGCCAGCTCCGCGAGAGCCTGATCACTCAAGGCATGGCCCGCGTCCGCAGCGAGTTCAGCGCTACCAAGATGGCAGAGACTTTTGAAGCCGTGCTACTGAGAGCAAAGCAGCACTGATTTCGGTTCTTGATCATTTCTGTGTAACCTCGGAGCATGGATGCCTCAGGTATCCTGCATGAGCCCCACATCTGCCCCTCTTCCCTGCCCTCAATGCGGAACGCCACTGCCTACCGACGCGCTAGGCGGTCTCTGCCCGGAATGCCTGATGGCCATGGCCTCACTGCCGACGGATCAGGACACACTGCCTCTCACCAGGGCAGATTTTCCGACACTGAATGAGATCGCCAGCGCCTTTCCTGATCTGGAGATCGTGGAAAAAATCGGGCAGGGCGGCATGGGCGTTGTCTTCAAAGCCAGACAGCCGCGCCTGGACCGCACTGTGGCGCTCAAGGTGCTGCCGAAGACACTAGCGGCCACGCCAGGATTCCCAGAGCGTTTCAAACGCGAGGGCCGCGTGCTCGCCCGGTTAAATCATCCGAGCATCGTCACCGTGTACGACTTCGGTGAGAGCGGCGGCTTCTGCTACCTGCTCATGGAGTTCGTCGATGGCGTCAATCTACGTCAGGCCATGCGTGCAGGCCGCTTCACGCCTGATCAGGCTTTGCGCGTCGTGCCCGACATGTGCACCGCGCTGCAATACGCGCATGAGCAGGGCGTGCTACACCGTGACATCAAGCCTGAGAACATCCTGCTCGATTCAAAGGGCCGCGTGAAGATCGCTGACTTCGGCATCGCCAAACTGATCGATGAAACAGGCCAGGAAATGCTGCTGACGCAAAGCGGAGCCAAGCTCGGCACCGCTCCCTACATGGCCCCGGAGCAGATCGAGCAGCCATCCACCGTCGATCATCGCGCCGACATCTATTCGTTAGGCGTCGTGCTCTATGAATTGCTCACCGGTGAGCTGCCACTCGGGCGCTTTGCCGCGCCTTCAGAGAAATCAGCCGTGAATGGCAGCGTCGATGAAGTCGTCTTCCGTGCATTGGAAAAAGAGCGTGGGAAGCGTCAGCAAAGTGCTGGGGAAATGAAGACGCAGATCGAAGGTGCCGCCTCGGTGCCGGACTCCAAACTCGGACGAGCCTCAGGAGTTCCGATGCGCGTGCTGAAGCTGGGGAGTGCTGTTGCGGTTGCCATCCTCGTCTCTGCGAACGTCTTCCTGCTACGCAATCTTTTTCAAGCGCTACAGCATGATTCGTTGAATTCAGTCCTGTCCGTTGTGCTGCTGAACGTCGGAGTCTTTTCGCTGATCTTGCATCTGGCCTTATGGCTGCGACTCGTACCGATCAATCGCATCTACGGCGTGCAGACTCACGCCACGCTCGCCTCTCCGAAGCGCTGGTATGAAGTGAATGCTCACTTCGGTAAACATGCGTTCTGGTGGTCGCTCGCCGTCATCGGCGCGGGCATCGCCGGATTTTATCAACTGCCACGCCACCAGGATTCCTACCCCTGGGCGGCGGTCACGCTCTCTCTCGTCGCCGTGGCGGCGTCGGTGATTTCGACGCTGTGGTGGATGCACCAGAATCCCGTCGATACACCAAAGCCGAGGCGCAGCCGTCTCGCCAAGTGGAGCGGGCAGATCGTCGTCGCCGTAGTGATCGCACTTTTCGTCAAATCCTTCATCGTCGCAGCCTACTCGATCCCGAACGGCAGCGAACCAGGGGTCGCCAAAGGCAGTTATTGGCTGGCATCCAGACTCAATACGGGTTTTGCCGCCGGCGATCTCATCGCCTTTCAACATGAGAGCGGCCACACATGGCTGGCCCGCGTCGTCGCCAAAGAAGACAAAGGCTTACGCCTGAAACGCGGAGGCAGTCCCGATGAGTTCTTCATGCCCTGGGACAAGATCGTGGGGAAGATGTGGTTTTCCTACCTGTCGCCGGATGCACTGCCGAAACCATGATCTCACGGACCCACACTCAGTCCTTCCGCCATCGCGAGCTGGCGCTGCTTGCCATCGAAGCTCCAAAAGTCTGTGGCACCGAGCAGCTTCGCGGCAGCAACTTGCAGGATGTCGTAGGCTCGGTTTCCGAGGGTCTCAGTGTGGCGGGCGGAGATGGCCTCGGCTTCAGCGAAAAGGCTGGACTGTCCGAACGACAAAAATTCCAGCACCCCCGCCTTCATGTCTGCCTCATAGCAGGCGAGCCTTTCACGGCTTGTCTCATCACCGATCTTGCCACGGAAGACCAGCAAACGCTGGGCATTGGCAAACTCGAAGTCACAAACCTCATGGATGCTGATGGATTCCACCGAGGCGATGAGCTGACGGGCGGCCTCGCTGTTAACGTCGTCTCCGTAAAGGGAGATCAAGAAACTGGTGTCGGCGATGACCATCGGCTTGTGTCATCAATAGCTGCCACGCATGTCCTCGTAAAACTCCTGAAGTTCTTCTTGAGTCATCATTGGCTTTGGGGCCAGCGGACGGTGGAGTGCTATGCTCCGGCTTTTCACCGTCGAACTGTCTGCCAGAGGCTTGCCAGAGCGGTCCAGATATACGGGCGGATCTGCGGTGCTCGTCTTGGTTTTGGCGGCTTTCACTTCCTTCGGCTTCACCACGACCTCCTCGCCAGCCTCCAACCAGGCGAGAATGGTGGGCAGGCGGGTTTGCAGATCGTGCATGGTGGCAGTTCTCATGGTGAAAGTGTTCTTCAACGTCTCGAATCTGTCAAAGCATGACTTCCCCCTTCCAAGCCACTCGCTGGACACTCGTCATTCGCTCGCGAGGCGATGACACCTCAGCAAAGGCGGCGCTCAGCGATCTTTGCGAGGCCTACTACGCGCCTGTGATCGTCTTCCTGAAGCGTGAAGGCCGCAGTGAGGATGCGGCGCGGGAACTGGCGCACGGGTTCTTTGCACGATTGCTGGAAGGTGGTGCCTTCGAGAAGGCAGAACAGGAACGCGGGCGATTTCGCTCCTATCTACTCGGTGCTTTGAAGCACTTTTTAGCCGACCAACGGGATCATGCGATGGCAGCGAAACGTGGTGGTGGCATGGAACACACGGAGTTGGATTCACCCGGCAGCACCAGCGCGCCTGGACTTCAAATGGCCGACTCACACACGACGGCACCCGATGCTGCTTTTGACCGGCAATGGGCGATCAGCCTGCTTGACTCAGCGCTGCGTGATCTGGAGGCGGAGATGCTCGCAGAGAGCAAACAGCGCTCGTTTGAGCTGCTGAAACCCTGGCTCACTGGCGATGCAGAAGCCGCCAGTCAGGCTAGTGTCGCCGAGTCGCTCGGGATAAGCACGGAGGCGGTGAAGGTCGCCGTACATCGGCTGCGCAAACGTTTCCGTGCCCTGGTGAAAAAGCGCATCGCCGACACGGTGGAAGGTGCGGCTCAGGCGGACGAAGAGTTTCAGCATCTCATGGCTGCGCTGCGGCGAAGTGGCTGAGTTTGACTTGAGAATCTTTGTTGCCACTCCGGGCATTCACGAACATGAAACACGCCACGTTTCATGTCCGCCATTCCTTCTCCAGCACCCGGCATCTTCACCACGATTGCAGCGGTGTTTCGGCAGAACCGGATGGCCTGCCTGCTGCTTAATGTGCTGGTGATCACACTGGTCACGACTTACTACCAAGTGCCAGCCGTGGCGGCGGTGTGGGAGTCAGTTGGCGCGTTTAAGCTGCGCTGGTCCTATGCTTTCTCACTGGCTTCCACCGTCTTCGCAGCGGCGGTGTTGCCGTTTTGCATTCAGGCGATGATGGGCACCCTGCCTGCGCGCGGGCGCTGGAAAAGGCTCAGTCTTCTTATGCTGTTCTGGGGTTATCGCGGCATGGAGATTGATCTGTTTTATCATCTGCAAAGTTACCTATTCGGAGATGGCAACGATGCTGCCACGCTTGTCACCAAAGTGGCCTTCGATCAGTTCGTGTTCAGCCCGATCTGGTTTGTGCCGACCTATCTGATTGCGCTGCGTTGGATTGATCTTGATGCCTCATGGACCCGCACACGCGCCTCGCTCGACCGCGAATTTTGGACGCGCACCTGCCCGACGGTGATGATCACGAACTGGCTCGTCTGGATTCCCGCCCTGGCGCTGGTCTATAGCCTACCCGCCGCACTGCAATTCCCGCTCTTCTCCGTCATCATGTGCTTCTTCATCCTGATCGTGACACTGCTGGCTGGATCAAATGTCCCAAGAGCTGTTGGAACGTGATTTTTTAGAACCGCTATCTGCATAGGGGAAGCGGCAACTGACGCTGACACCACTGCGTGGGCTAGACGTGATCGTCAGCGTGCCCCCGATCAAATTGGCCCGGTAGTCCATGACTTGCATACCGATTCCTTCGCTCGGTTTACCCTTCTTTTTGACGATGGCGGCTCCATCATTCTCGATCTTCAAAACACACTCATCAGGGCCAAGGCGCTGGAGAGAGAGCGTGACTTTTTTCGGGTGCCCATGTCGGATGGCATTGTTGGATGCTTCCTGGGCGATGCGGAAAATGTGCGTCTCTTTTTCGACATCCTCGATTTTGATCCTCGCATCCACCTCACAGGCACATTCGGTGCGATGGTTCAGGCGTATTGTGTCAGCTAGTAACTGTAGAGCACCCGAGAGACCGCGATTCTTCACCGAAGAAGGCGACAAGCCATGAGACATCCGGCGCACTTCCTGAAGAGCGTCCTGCATGATCTCACGGATACGGCTGGCACTGGCGCGCTGGGCACCCGTGAGCTCACTTTCCAGTGACTCCATGAGACTGGATAGGCCCGTCATCGTCTGCCCGACTCCGTCATGGAGATTGTGGCCGATGCGCGCCTGCTCCTGCTCAGAGATTTTCAGGATCTCCCGCTGCATACGGGCTCTTTCCGTCGTGTCTGTAAACGTCAGAATGATGCGATCCAGGCGGCCATCCGAATGACGTGCGGTTGTGGGGTTCAGTTCGAGGACGTGCCAGTCGCCGTCCTTCGCCCGGAGTCGGAGTTCGACTGGCTGGACATCCTTACCAGCCAAAAGCAACTTGTAGCGTTCCTTGGCACGCCGGATTTCAGCCACACTCATCATGCCTGAATCCCAAAGCGGTCGGCCAACAAGCATCGAGAGTTCATACCCAAGTCCTTTCTCAAAGGCAGGGTTCACATGCGTGATTCTCGACTGTTCATCCAGCACCACGATGAGTGCCGAAGTATGACTGACCAGAGCCTTGTTGAAGTCCTGTTCACTTGCGAGCTGCTCCTCAGCAAACTTCCTCTCGCTGACGTCGTAAATGGTTCCCGCCATGCGCTCGGCCAGGCCTTGGTCATTCCTTTCCGCTTCACCACGCGAGTGGACCCAGCGGTAGCCGCCGTCTTTCGTGCGCAGTCGCAAATCAAGATCGTATGGCTCGCGGCGCTCTAAGTGGGCCTCCACGGCCGCCTGCACGCGGCTGACATCATCGGGATGTATGCGAGTGAAAAAACTGTCTGGGTGATTGGGCAGTTCATCTTCATTAAATCCGAGTAGCGCCTTCCATCGTGGTGACAAGTAAAGCTCACTTGTCGAGATCGACCATTCCCATAGACCTTCGTTTGATCCACGTAGCGCACGCGCATAGCGCTCCTCACTTGCCTGCAAAGCCTCTTCAGCCTGCTTCTTCTCAGAAATATCCAGCACTAGAGAGGCTACCCCAGTGACGGCACCATGATCGTCGATCAGTGGCGTGTTGTACCATTCACAGAGGATCGACTTGCCATCCTTTCGCACATTCTCGTTGGAGCTTCTTTCCCCACCTTTCAGTTTCAGTAAAGACTTCCACACCTTACCTACTTGGGATCGATAGATTTTCGGGATAATAAATGAGGCATGCTGACCAACAGCTTCTTTATAACTGAATCCAAAGATCGTCTCAGCTGCTGGATTCCAGTTCACCACCTGAAAATCCAGATCCCACTCAATGACGGCCATGGGCGTCTGCTCGAAATGCAATCGAAGCTTTTGGTTAGCGTCTCGTAGCGCCTCCTCGGCTCGTCTTCTGTCAGTGATGTCCCCCACCACGGCAATGTGGCGTGTCGGGGTCTGACCAGGTGCCCCCATTGGGGAGACGGTCAGATTGATCCATGTAATGCCGCCATCTGGATGTAAATACCGTTTCTCTATGGTGAAGGTATTGATTTTGCCCTTCTTGAGTTTCTCCATGTTGTCCAGATCCTTCGGCAAGTCATCCGGGTGCGTGATGTCCATGAATGTTTCATGCAGCATCTGCTCCTGCGTCTGCCGCGCGATCTCACAGGCTCTCTGGTTCACTTTGAGAAACTGCCCAGTACTGCTGTCGATCATCGCAACGCCCACAGCAGCCTGCTCAAAGATGGCTCGAAACTGCTCCTCACTCTCCCGCAGCGCCTCCTCTGCTAGCCTGCGCGCCGTGATGTCGTGAGACCAAACGAGCAGACGCCAGACTTTGCCATCAGGCCCAGGCACCGGTTTGCAGCTCGTCTCAAACCAGAGCCAGGAGCCATCTTTGCAGCGTGTTCGCTGCTCGATCCGTGTGATCTGGCCTGCCAAATTTTGCAGACGTGATTGTTCGACGATTCCGATGTCATCAGGATGAATGCGGAAGCGCCAATGGCTTTTTTGCAGATCCTCAGACGTCCAGCCGGTCTTGCGGAAATAAGACGGGCTGATGTAGAGCCGGTTTCCTTTCGTGTCATTGAGACCGACGATGTCATCCGTGTTTTCAGCCAGCAGTTTGTAGCGCTCCCGGCTCTCATGCAGCGCCGCCTCCGCCTGCTTGCGCACGGTGATGTCTTTGACCGTTGCGAGGTAATTGATCGTCTCGCCATTCGAGTTCTTGATGACGGACGGGCTGACGATGACCGGGAAGCGCTCCCCATTTTTGCGCAGGAAGATCAATTCAAAATCACCCAAGTTACCGCTGCGCGTTTCTTGGAGAGCTGCTCCGATGTTTTCATACTCTTCCGGCGGCCAGTAAGGAAACGGCGGGGCTTTGCCGACGAGTTCCTCTTTGGAAAAGCCGGTCATCTGGCACAAGGCAGGATTGACCTCCAGTTGCACTCCGTCCGCGTCGAGCACGGAAAAACCGTCCTGCATGGAGCGAATCAAACTGTCTCTAAATTCAGCTGAGGCTTTCAGGGCGTCCTCTGCCCGCTTGCGCTCGGTGATGTCGCGACTCACACCGACCAGACCGATGACCTTTCCCGCTGTGTCAAAGCGCGGCACCTTCGTGGTCAGCAGCACATGCTTGCCTCCTGTGAGCGATGTGAATGGCTCCTCCACCGTCTCCGGCAGCCCCGCATCCATCACACGCCGATCAGCCGCGAGAAACTCCGCCACCTGCAATGGGTCCTCCAAAAACTCCGCATCTGTGCGGCCCAGCACTTGCGCCTCCGTCAGCCCATTCATCCGCGAAGCGGCGGGGTTCTGGTAGATGGTGCGCGACTCCAAGTCCTTCACGAAAATGCCGTCCTCGGTGTGCTCGGTGATCGATCTCAGCAGCGCTTCACCCGCCCGCAAAGCTTGATCCGCTTGCTTGCTCGCGGTGATGTCACGACTCACGCCGACGAGGCCGATGATCTTTCCTTCACCATCACGCAACGGCACCTTCGTCGTCAGTTCCGTGCGGGCCGTGCCATCAGGGGCCACACTTGGCTCCTCAAGATTCACCACCGGTTCACCTGCCAGCACACGCGTCTCATCCTCGCGGAAGGCCGCAGCGATCACGGGTGGAAAATAGTCGGCATCCGTCTTGCCGATCATCTGCTCCCAACTCGCCGCGCCCAGTGCCTGTGCAGCTCCCTTGTTAGCCACGACAAAGCGGCTCTCGGTGTCCTTCACATAGATGGAAATCGGCAACAGATCGAGCATCGTGCGCAGCCGCGATCTCTCTGACGCCAGCGCCGCCTCTGCTGCTCTGCGTGCGCTGATGTCTGTCAGCATCGCCACCGCGCCCACATAGACGCCTTGGGCATTGGTAATGGGATTGGTGGAAACGAAAGCCCACAATTCAGAGCCATCCTTGCGGATGTATTTGAATTCAAACTGCTCGGTAATGCCGCCTTTCCGCCGTTCGATGAGATTGGCCAACATGGCACGACCCTGGTCATCTAAAAAGTCGTCGATCGGCCGCCCCAGCATCTCCTCAGGCTTATAACCCATCATCTGCGCCATCTTGGGATTGACGTAGTCCGTCAGTGAAGCGGCATTGATCCTCCAGATGCCTTCTTCTGCCGTTTGCACGATGCTTCGGTAAAGCTCCTCACTCTCCTGAAGCGCTTCCTCGGTCAGTTTTTGGCCGGTGACATCACTGAGCGTGATGCGGATCACGGGCGCTCCTTCATCCTGCGTGACGGTGGCCGCCAGATGCGCCCAGATGATCGTGCCATCGCTTTGCACCAGCCGCAGATCGCAGGCCCGCGCTACTCCGGTCGCGAGGAGTTTTTTGCGCAGCAGATAGTAGCCGTCCGCGTCTTCTTTCTGGATGAAACGGGAGAGCGGTTGCTTCACCAGATCACCGCGCGTCACGCCCAGCAAAGTGGCGATGGTGAGGTTGGCTTGCAGGATCAGCCCCGACTCGCTGAGGGTCACATAACCCACCGGCGCAAGGTCGTAGAGATCGAAGTAGCGTGCGCGGGAAACGTCCAGCTCCACCTGCGCCCGGCGCAGTTCTTCGTTCTGCATCTCCA
>CAZOVY010000027.1:0-60052 GCA_964583255.1 uncultured Prosthecobacter sp. | reverse complement strand
TCAACGGTGGTGTCAACGGTGGCGTCAACGGTGGCGTCAACGGTGGTGTCAACGGTGGTGTCAACGGTGGTGTCAACGGTGGTGTCAACGGTGGCGTCAACGGTGGCGTCAACGGCGGCGTCAACGGTGTAGATGGAGGTGGTGCCAACAACACACCGAAGATAGACAATCCCCCACCGCCATGATCACGCAGCCTGGGAAATTTAAATTTGCCGCAGAGGGGCAGAGAGGCGGAGGCGGCAGGGAGTTTTCCCTGTTTTCCTGGACCTCTGCCCCCCTGCCCCTCTGCGGTGAAATCCGAGTGCTGCGCCGACATCAAAGCGGTGCCGCTTTACTCGCGGTGCTGTGGGTCATCGCGCTGCTGATCGGGCTTGTGGCTGGTGCCTCACTGCTACTCACCCAAGATCTCGATTCGGCATCAGCGAAGCGACAAATTTTCCGTGCGCGCACGCTGGCTGAGGGCGCGCTGGCTATCGCCATGAACCCAGATGTGAAGCCAGATGATCCCCTGCTGCGTCGGCAGTTGGTGGACGATGAGCAGTATGAAGTGCAGATGACGGGTGAGGATGGCTTCATCAATCCCAACGTGCTGCTTCAAAAGGAAGATCGTGAGACCTTTCGACGCATCTTCCGCTCATGGGGAATGACCTTGCCGCAGGCAGATAAGCTGATAGACGCCATGCTGGACTGGGTGGATGCCGATGATTTTAAACACATCAACGGAGCAGAGAAAAAAGAGTACGGCTTCAATGGCATGCCTTTTAACCGCCCGTTTCGTAGCATCGAAGAGATGTCCATGGTGCGTGGAATGCAGGAGGTAGAGCAAGCCTACCCAGAGTGGCGCACTTGGTTCAGTGTCTATGCCAGTGGCATGCTGGATGTGTTTGATGCGCGGCCAGAAGTCATCTCCGCCGTTCTCGGCGTGGACCTACGCAGAGCGCAAAGTTTCCACAGCAAGCGGCTAGGGCGTGACGGCATCATGAATACACCAGACGACGAACTGCCACGTGACCCCAGCGTTCTAGGCTTGCTCGGCATTCCTGCTGGCTCGCCGCAAAGCAGCTTTGCCTCTGTTCAAAGCACCACTCAACGAATTGTCATCCGCGTGCGAGTTGGTGATCTTGAGCGCGAGCTTTCTGCCGTGACCCAAGGAGCTAGCGGCTCAAGAACAACCGCCATCCTCTGGATGAGTGAGACGAACCCGATCGTGGATCAAACCACGCAGACAAAGCCGGTCACTCGGTGATCTTGATCGGTGTGCCTACCGGACTCACTTCAAAGAACTTCATCGCCATGTGTGTCGGTAGGCGGATGCAGCCGTGTGAGTCAGCATAGCCAGGCAAGTAACCCTCATGCATCCCCACGGCACCCGTGACGCGCATGAACCAGTGCATCTTGGCACCATCAAAAGTCGTGCCGGGTGGGCGCGGATCTTTTCGGTTATCGATCTGAGTCTTGATGATGTTTTTATCCTTGTCGATGTAGTCACCGTAAACAGAGGAGAGATGATCATGATCCTTTTCCATCACAGAGAAGCTACCCCGAGGTGTCGGGAAGGCAGGACTGCCAGTGCAGACTGGTGAGGCTCCGACAAGGCTGTCACCCCTGTAATAGTATGCCATCTGGTCACTGATATCGATGTGCATGCGAGGGCTGCCGCTGACTCCATCACCTCTCCAAAAAGAGTTATCCCTTGGCGCTGAAACTTTTTGAGCCGGACGACCAAAACCGAAAAGCCCAAAATCGGGAACGTTGAATTTGGGCAATCTCGGCTTCGGCATTTTAACCAGCCCAAATGGCGTGATTTGAACGGTGCGCGGCACTGCCGTAACATAGTAACCACCACCCGGTGCGACACCAGTGTAACGACGAGTGGTTTGTGTCACTGTACAGCTCGTGGCCGAGAGCAGACAGATCAAAGATAAGCCGAGGCGGAACATGAGGGAGCTTTTAGTCATAATAGGTGGCTTGATAGCTGAAAAGTCCGACTGAGACAATAGCTCGCTTCACTTTTCACCCGCAACATGAAGCATCTTCACGGCCTGTCACACAGGAAAGTTTGCGCACCAGTCGGACCAACGGTAGTGGACGACCCCGTTTCCAGCACACTGATCAAAGTGGCACAGATGCTGTTTAACCAACTCTCCCATGACCGACTCATTCAAACTCCTATTCGTCTGTATGGGCAATATCTGCCGTTCTCCAGCCGCTGAAGGCGTGATGCGTCACCTCGTGACTCAGGCCGGCCTCGACTCACAAATCCAGATCGACTCGGCGGGCACTGGCGGCTGGCACACCGGAGCGCGTGCCGATCACCGAATGCGTGCCGCAGCCACGGCTCGTGGTTACGATCTCACCAGCATGGCTCGTCAGGTAAAAGACACCGATTTGGAGGAGTTCGATCTCGTGCTCATCATGGACGAGCAAAACCGCCGCGACCTGCGTGCCTTTGATCGCGAGCGCCAGCATGATGCCAAAGTCCGCTTCCTTTGTGAGTTCTGCACCCAGCGCACCGAGAAGGAAGTTCCTGATCCCTATTATGGCGGTGAGCAGGGCTTTGAAAACGTGCTCGATCTTCTTGAGGACGGCTGCGCTGGACTACTGAGGCATGTGCAGAACCAGCTCAAGTCCGCCTGTTAAAATCCGCTGTATCACGCCCCCGGAGCCTTGATCTCAGGGTCGATCTTTTGCAGCGCGCCCCACAGTCCCGGATCTTGTGGGTGACCATTGAAGAGCACCTTGCCGTCTGGCCCGATCAGGATCATTCGCGGGATGCTTTCGATCTCCAGCATCTTGGTGAAAGGGCGCTCGACTGGCTCGATCAGCCATGGGAACTCGATGTCCTGCTCGCCGCGCACTTTCTCGGCCACCGCCTCCGCATTCTCATCATCCTTGTTCATTCCCGCCACCACGATCCC
This sequence comes from uncultured Prosthecobacter sp., assembly GCA_964583255.1. Lineage (GTDB taxonomy): Bacteria > Verrucomicrobiota > Verrucomicrobiia > Verrucomicrobiales > Verrucomicrobiaceae > Prosthecobacter. The sequence goes on along the minus strand of CAZOVY010000027.1, from coordinate 57,134 downwards.
GTGCTTTGACAGAAGCTCAGCCTTCTTCTTCAGCTCAGGCATGAGCTGCATGCACGGGCCGCACCAAGAGGCCCAAAAGTCCAACAACACCGCTTTCTTTCCCGCCATCTGATCCGCCAGCGTCGTGGCCTCACCCTTTGAGGTGACCAAGGCCAATTGCAGATCAATCTTCATCGTCTCCATCTTCGCTTCACGGCGACCTTTCTCGATGGTCTGGACAAACAGTGGCGATTGGCCTGGGCTCAGCCACATCGCCTCCAGCACATGCTTTTTGAACCCTGCCTCATCCTTCTTGCTCTGCGCATCCAGAGCCTTCGTGTACTCGATGAAAGCGCGGATATCATCCGCCGACTTGATGCCTGCTGATTGCGCCGGATCAAAGTTCGCGGCCAGCACTTCCATCTCCGGCAGCATCTTCACCAGCCATTCCGCGTCTTGCTTACGCAGCCCCCAGATCAGTTTAGCCTCGATCAATTGCTGCCGTGGCACACCCGCTTTCCCAGCCTCCTTCGTTGCTGCGAGTAGCTCTTCAGCCGTGGCACTCGGATTAAACAACTTCTGCATCAACTCCTGCGGCACAGCCGACGGAGCCGAAACCTGAGCCTGAGTCGTCTGAAGCAAAGCTAAGACAGTGAGAAAAAAGAGAGCGCGTTTCATGGTAACCATGAACGTGCGCATTTCGCCGAAACTGTCCACCAACCATGATGGCAGGTTTTCGATTCCAAGTAATATTCCTCCCATATGATCATCGACATCCATTCCCACGCCTGGAACTTCCCTGCCGATTTCTCTGCCGACTTCATTCATCAAGCAGCCCGTGCGCGACCTGGAGTAAAGGTGGACATGAGCGCGACGTATGAAGCCTACCGCGCCTCGGCGCCCGAGGACACATGCACCGTCGTTTTCGGCGGCAAAGCCAAACTCAGTGGCCTGTGGGTCGATGACAAAACCGTAGCGGATTATGTAGCGCGTGATTCGCAGCGGTTGATCGGCTTTTTGTCCGTCGATCCGACGCAAGATGGCTGGGAACGTGAGATGCGTGTCGGGCACGAGGAGCTAGACCTGCGAGGCATCAAGCTGTTGCCGATGTATGCCGGATTTAGTCCCGATGATCCGAAGCTGGAACCGCTGTGGCAATACGCCGAGCTGCACTCATTGCCCGTGCTGCTGCACATGGGCACCACCTTTATCGCGCAGGCACCACTAGCCTTCACGTTGCCGCGTTTGATCGAACCCGTAGCGCTGAAGCATCCTGGCGTGAAGATCATCCTCGCGCATCTCGGGCATCCGTATGAAGGCGAGTGCCTCGTGACGATTCGCAAGCACGAGAACGTCTTCGCCGATCTCAGCGCGCTGCATTACCGCCCGTGGCAGCTCTACAACAGCCTCATGCTCGCCCAGGAATACGGCGTGTGGCACAAGCTGCTCTTTGGCACCGACTTCCCCTTCACCACCGTGAATGCAAGCATCGACGGCATTCGCAAACTCAACGACATGCTCGAAGGCACCAAGCTGCCGCGTCTGGATGTGGTGCAGATCGAAGCGATGATTCACCGCGACTCGCTGGCGCTACTGGCGCTTACTCGAACTTGATCGAGTAAAGGTCGGCGTCCTTCAACGTGATGCGCAGCCGCACGGCCATCCCGGCGAGCGAGCTGACATCGGTGCCGCTTTTCCACACGACGGTGCGTTCGAGCGCATCGCCGAAATGCTCTTCACAGTCAGTCAAAGCGAAGCCGGGCATCGGTTTGCCATTCGCGTCCTGGATTTCGACCTTCACGCCACCGGCGGCGGAGCTGGCAAAATTCATCGTGAGCTTCTTGCCGGTAAAGGTGAAAGGTTTCGTGATCAGTTCGCCACCTTTCATCGGTGCGTTGATGGAAAAAAAACCATCCAAGCGCAGTGTGTAGCGGCGCAGTTCGCTACTCTTGCCAGTCCAGTAACTTTCCGTGGCGTAAAAGGATAGTTCGTTCGGCGCACCTTCGAGTGCAGACTTCGTTTCCACAGTATGCCACGCGATGTATTGATGGCCGTAGTTCCAGGTGCCGGGACGCTCGATGCCGGGCGGCAGGAAAGCCTCGTTCCAGCGTTTAAAGGTCACGCCATCTCGGCTGGCCATGATGAGGCCTTCGGTGACGACCATGCCGTAGCGGTCGCTGGCCTTCGAGCGCCACTCGCGATGCTCGCGTTCCGGCAGCGCCCGCATGCTCTCGGACCAGCCTCGCTCGATGTAGCGTGTGGGAAAGCCGAGCAGCAGATGCGGCGCGCGGTGATAGGGCTTCACCTGATTCGTGTAGAGCGCCTCACTCGGCGAATCGACGTAGCTCAGGTCATGCTGATTCTCCCAATGAATAAAATCCTTCGAGGTAGCGGTGCGGATAGCGCGATCACCGGTGGGCTTCCAGTTTTTCTCATCGGTCGTGCCACCCGTGAAGTAGCGCCAGTAGGCACGATACACACCGCTGCTGGCATCCCAGAACGCGAGATTCTGCGAATCAAAGGCTCCATCCGTGATCACCGGTGTCTCCTGCATAGGCGACCAGTGCAAACCGTCCGCAGACTGGAACGCGAGCAGGCCTTTGGGTGAACCCGAGCGCACGATAGCCTTGTAGCGAGACTCTGGCTTCGCGGCGGGATTGTCGTCTTTAAAGATCGCGATGTGGCCGGGGTCGGGATTCGCCGCGCCCATCTTTCCGGGAGCGAGAACGATGTTGTTCGCCTTCGACCCTTTGAACTCATGCAAACCGAGTTCCGGCTTGCGCCAGTGAATGCCGTCATCGCTTTCAGCATAGCAAGTGAAGAGCGGATGCTCGCCCGTGTTCACCTTGCCCGGCGCGGTGACGGTGAGTTGCCAGCTTTTGTAATACATGCGGAACTTGTCGCCGTCCTTGAAGATGCTGTGGTAGCCGCTTCCGCTGCCTTCCCATGGCATGTCATGCGTGATAGCGATCTCCTGTGGCTGCGGATGATGCAGGCGCTGCTCGGCCTTGCCGCTGAGCTTGTCGATGAGCAAGTCGTCAACAAACAACTCGCGTCGCGAGCCGATGTCGATGGGGTCGGCGGAAAGGGAGGAAAAAGCCAGGAGAGCAATGAGGAACTGCTTCATGACAGAACTACGCAGCAGGTTGGTAAAATAATGACGGGTAAAATGATGTTCTGAAGGAATTCAGTCTCTCCATCATTTTACCCTTCATCATTCTACCAGCCCCATGCCCACCCTTTCCCGCACCGAAGACCCCACGCCGCAAAGCCGCTGCCGTTTTGCTCTGAAGTGGTGCGATATCACGCCGCCTGCGGACATCTATCACCGCATGTGGGGCGCAGCGAAGCATGAACGGGCCACCGGTGTGCATCGCCCGCTGCGGGTCACCGTGACCGTCTTTGCGCAGATGGAAGGCAGCGAGCGGCAGATCCTGCTCGCGCTCGATCATTGCGTGATGGGAGCCACCGAGCACGCGAACCTCGTCGATCAAGCGGCTGAGATCGGCGGAGTGGCGAAGGAAGAGATTCTCGTCGTCTTCTCTCACACGCATGGTGCAGGCTTGATGGGCCTGGATCGTGCCGCGTTGCCCGGTGGCGACCTTATTCCACCGTATTTGCAGTCACTCGGTGAAAAAGCGGGCGCTTTGATCCGCGAAGCCATCGCCTCGCTCCAGCCCGCAGGCATTGTGTATGGCCGTGGGAAGTGCTCGCTGGCCACGAATCGCGATTTTTGGGACGGAAAGCAGTTCGTCTGCGGTCATAATCCCGGCGTGCCCGCCGACGAAACCGTCATCGTCGCCCGCGTGACCGATGATGAGGGAAAGATGCTCGCCAGCATCGTGAACTACGCCTGCCATCCCACCACGCTCGCGTGGGAAAACACGCTCATCAGCCCCGACTACATCGGCGCGATGCGCGAACTCGTCGAACGCGACACCGGCGCTCCGTGTTTGTTCCTGCAAGGCGCCAGCGGCGAACTCGGCCCGCGCGAAGGCTTCGTCGGCGACACCGCCGTGGCGGATCGAAACGGTCGCGAGCTCGGTTACGCCGCGCTTTCAGCCCTCACAGCTCTTCCCGCCGCCGGGACGACCTTTGTGTATGCCGGCCCCGTCGTCTCCGGGGCCACGCTCGGCTCGTGGAAGCATCAAAGCATCGACCTCGCCGAAAAAGCCACCTGGAAGGTCCAGCGCTGGCACGAGCCTCTGCGCTATCGTCCTGGCCAGCCCACCGCCGAGCAAACCCAGGCCGAACTCGATCAATTCCAAGCCGACGAAGCCACCGCCCGCTCCGCTGGCGATGAAACCCGCGCCGCCGACTGCCGCGCCATGGCCGAACGCAAAACCCGCCTCCTTCACCGCCTCCACCAACTCCCACGCGGCGAAACCTATCCGCTCCAAGTCGTCCTCTGGCACCTAGGCGATGCGATCTGGCTCGGCGTCCAAGGCGAAAGCTACAGCCTCCTCCAAACCGAACTCCGCCGCCGCTTCCCCGATAAAACCATCGTCGTCGCCACCATCGCCGCCGACTGGGGAGCCTCCTATCTCCCACCCCGCGAGCGTTACGAGACCGGCATCTACCAAGAAACCATCGCCGTCGTCGCGGCGGGGAGTTTGGAGCAACTCATCGAAGCTATTGCAGCACGAGTAGCATAGGCTTTCTAGCCTGTGTTTTTTCAAATCAACAAATCACGAACCTCTTCCAACACACAGCCTAGAAAGGCTATGCTACAGCCATGAAAATCACCGCCATCGAAACGCTCGTCTGCCATGCCCGGATGCGAAACTGGATCTTTGTCAAAGTTGTCACGGATCAGCCCGGCCTCATTGGCTGGGGCGAGGCGACGTTGGAGTGGCACACGCGGAGCATTGTGGGGGCGATTGAAGACATGTCGCACCTGCTGATCGGCGAGGACCCGACGCGGGTAGAGTATCTGTGGCAGATGATGTATCGGCAGCATTTCTGGCATGGGCACGGCATCGTGCGGGCCACGGCCATCGCGGGCATCGATCTCGCGCTGTGGGACATCGTGGGCAAGGTGGCGAACATGCCTCTCTCGAAGATCTTCGGCGGTCCGGTGCGGGATTGGGTGCGCACCTACTGCCACCTCGGCGGCGGGAAGATGGAGGATTTTTATCAAACGCCTGCCGACAACGCGAAACGCTTCGCCGAACTGGCACAGCAGGCCGTGGCGGATGGTTACACCGCCTTCAAGAGCATGGCCGTGCCCAGCACGATGCCCATCGAAGGCATGAAACCCGTCCGCGCTGCCGCAGCAGCCGTCGCGGCCATGCGCGATGCCGTGGGACCGGACATCGACATCATGGTCGATTGCCATGCGCGGCCCTCGCCAGCCATGGGGCTGAAATTTGGCAAAGCGCTCGATGATTTCGGCCTCTACTTCTTCGAGGAGCCCTGCTGGCCCGAGGCCGTCGATGGCCTGGCGAAGATCAACGCCGCGCTCACCACACCCGTGGCCAGTGGCGAGCGCGTGACGAACCTGGAGGCCTTCAAAGACATGTTTGAGAAACGCGCCGTCGAGATCTGCCAGCTCGACATCACCCACTGCGGCGGCCTCAGCGCCGCGAAACGCATCGCCGCGCTCGCCGAGGCGCATCGCATCGCTCTGGCACCGCACAATCCGCAGGGTCCCGTCAGCACCGCCGCATCACTCGAGTTCGGCTTCAGCCAGCCGAGCTACATCATCTGCGAGACCGTGCACAACGATGTGCCGTGGCGTCAGGACGTGGTCGAAGAAGGCTTCACCATCGAAACCAAAGGCCGCATCGTCCGCCCGAACACCAAACCCGGCCTCGGCATCACCATCAACGAAGCCGAGGTGAAGAAGCATCCCTTCCAGCAGGAGATCGTGCTCCGCGAGTTCAGCCCGGATGGCGCGGTGACGGATTGGTGATCCGAAGAGCGCTCCAACTTCCACCGTACGCAAAGCGATTCACCTCAGCAAGCAACAGCGGCTCTGGCTGCTGCGTAATGGATGCATGTGCCGCATCTTCCTCTTTGCACTCGCGCTCGTTGCCGATGTCTCGGCGGCGGGGGTGTCGATCTCGGGTGAGATCGATGCGCTGATTCTGGCAAAGGCCGGAGGCAAGGCGTTCTCTGCGCCGGCGGATGATGCGGAGTTCGTGCGGCGGGTGTGGCTGGACTTCGATGGCGGCATCCCGACAGCCGATGAAGCGCGGGCTTTTCTCGCTGACAAGGTGGCAGATAAACGGACGAAGCTGATCGAACGGCTCATCGCTGCTCCGCGCTTCGCCCAGCGCATGGCGGATGCCTTTCATGTCATGCTGATGGAGCGTCGTGGCGACAACGATGCGTGGAAGGCTTGGCTGGTCGAGAGCTTCAAGACGAACCAACCCTGGGACGCGATGGTGCGCGAGATGCTGGCACCGGATTTCCTCAGCGAGCCAAAGCGTGGGGCGGGTTACTTCATCACGCGGCGTCTGGAAAAAGTGGGGCAGCAGGACACGGACTATCCCGGCCTGACGCGCGATGTGGGGCGCATGTTCATGGGGGTGGATCTCCAGTGTTGCCAGTGCCATCGGCACCTGACGGTGGATGACTACAAGCAGCAGGATTTCAGCGGCTTGTTCACCGTGTATCAGAACCTCAAGCTCCAGCCCGTGGACGACAAGCGCAAGGTGCCGTGGGTGAGCGAGGGTCTGATCCAGGCGAAGTATGAATTCGTATCCGTGCTGACGGAAAAGAAGGGGCAAACCGCGCCGCGCATTCCTTTCGGAGTGGAGGCGATGATCCCGGAGGTGAAGGGCGACGAAGGCTGGCTGGTGAAGCCTGATCGCAAGCTCAAGGAAGTGGGGCAGCCGAAGTTCAGCCCGCTGCGCGAGATCGCTCAACGCCTGCCCGCGCCGGACAATCCTTTGTTCGCGCGGAACATCGTCAATCGTGTGTGGTTCCTGCTTATGGGCCGGGGCATCGTGGAGCCGCTGGATCTGTTTCACAGCGAGAATCCGCCCACGCATCCCGAGTTGCTCGAACTGCTGGCGCGGAAGTTCACGGAGCAGCGATTTGACCTCCGCTGGCTCATCCGCGTGATCGCGCAGACGCAGGCTTATCAGCGGTCGAGCATCAGCGCGGAAGCGGTGAATGATCCAGCGCTTTTCATCACGGCCATCGAGCGGCATCTCACGGCGGAGCAACAGCTTCGAGTCTTCATCGCCGCCACGGGTGAGCGGGAGCGCTTGGAGAAAAACACGAAGCCTGATCCCGCGAATGACACGACCAAATATAGTCTGGCTGATTTCCAAAAAGCCTTCGCTGCCGCGCTCGCGAATCCGGCGAAGGAGCCGGAGCTGAAAGCCAGTCCATCTCTGCGCAGCGCGCTGTTTTTCCGCAACAGTGACCACGTCCAATGGGCGCTCAAGCCACGTGCGGGGAACCTCATTGAGCGGCTGGCGAAAGCTGCGGACCCGGTGGATGATCTCTATCTCACGCTGCTCACTCGTTTGCCGGATGATGATGAACGCAGCGCACTGCGCGCCTGGCTTTCTCAACGATCCGCCAACCATGCGCAGGCTGTCGCGGATGGTGCGTGGGCGATCATCAGCTCGACGGAATTTTTCGTGAACCACTGAACGCTATGCCTGACCTCTGCACTCCACGCGATCACACTCTCACCCGTCGTGCCTTCCTCAGCGGCGGGCTCGGGCTGCTGACTTCACCGCTCTTTGCCGAGGCGATGAAGCAGCGCGACAAGCAGGTGCTTTTCGTCTGGCTTGATGGTGGATTGTCGCAACTCGAATCCTGGGATCCGAAGCCGAACACGGAGTTCGGCGGGCCCTTCCGCAGCATCAAAACTGCTGTGCCAGGCATCCATGTCAGCGAGCTGATGCCGAAGCTGGCGCGGCAGATGAACAAACTCTGTGTGGTGCGCAGCATGTGTACGAAAGACAATGCTCACTCATCGGGCGTGGACCGCATCCAGCGCGGTGATCCGGTGAATCGCGGTGTACCGTATCCGCACTTCGGCGCGGGTGTGGCGAAGCTGCTCGGACCTGGCGAAAGCGGGCTGCCGCCGTATGTGTGGATCAAGCCGGGCAGTGGTGGATTCAAAGCGGAGGACGCAGGATTCCTCGGGCCGAAGTATGGCTCGCTGGCCTTTGGCGATGGCAAGCCGCCGGACAATCTGTTGCGTCATCCAGACATCAGCACCGAGCAGGACGCCGCCCGCAATGAACTGCGCGCGATGCTCGACAAACGCTTCGCGGCGAAGCGCGAGAAGCGTGTCGTGGAAGCCAACGCGTCCGTCTTTGACATGGCGGAGAAGCTCATGAGCCGCGCGGACATTTTTGATACGACGAAGCTGCCGGATCGAGATCGCCTGCGCTATGGCGACCACGATCTCGGCAAGCACATGCTCGTGGCGCGGCAGATGCTGGAGGCCGGGGTGCGCTTCGTGAAAGTTACGAGCTACGGCTGGGACACGCATGGGGACAATTTTAACGCGCATGCCACGATGGTGCCGAAATTTGATCAGGCATTTAGCGCGATCCTTGAGGACTTGGAGGCGAGCGGCCTGCTCAAGACGACGCTGGTGATCTGCCTCAGTGAATTTGGTCGTACGCCACGCATCAACGGCCACGTCGGGCGCGATCATTGGCCGGAGGCCTGGAGCATCGCGATGGCAGGTCATGGCGTGAATCACGGGCTCGTGATCGGTGAAACAAACGAGCGAGGCACGGAGGTGAAGTCACAGCCTCATGACATCGGCGCGATGTTTCACACCTGGTATCAAGCGCTGGGCATCGACCCCCGAAAAACCGAGTTTGATAACGCAGGTCAGCCGCTGCCGCTCGCTCATGACGAGATGCAGGCGATCAAGGAGGCGCTGTCGTGAAGCTGGAGCCGAAACAACTCACGCAGTCCGCCAGCGAGCATCAGATCTCAGCGGCGCGCTTCAGCCCTGATGGCAGCCTGCTGGCTGCCGTGGGCTACTCGCCTGCCGTGCAGCGCTGGCAGTTTGATGGCAAGGAGCTGACACCACTCCCGGCACTCGGCGGCTTTCACGGTTACACCACGGCGCTCGCCTTTCACCCAAAGCAGCCTCAACTCTTCGCCGCAGATTCCTGGGGCCAGCTCCGTTGCAGCGACGGCGAGAAGCCGCTCTGGCAGAACGATGCCGCACATGATGGCTGGCTGCGACAGATGGCTGTGACGCCGGATGGTGCGCGCATCGCCACCTGTGGGAAGGATCACTTCGTGCGCGTCTGGGACGTCGCGAGCGGCAAGAAGCTGGCCGAGCATCAGCACGCGGAAGATGTCTATGCGCTGACGCTCGACCCCAGCGGCAAGTCGATCACTTTCGGCGACATGCGCGGACGCATCGAGACCTGGGACATCGATTTGAAAAAGCAGCAACGCCGCTTCGATGCGGTCCTGCTCTACAAGCTGGACCGTCTCCAAGACCTCGGCGGGCTGCGCGTGCTCCTGCACATCGACAATGGAAAGACCCTGCTCGCCGCAGGCACCACACCGCAAAACGGCGCGACACCGCAGAGCATCCCGGTCATCCATTTCTTCGATGCGACGACGGGCGTGCTCACGAAGACGATTCATCACGGCACGAACAAAGAAGGCTACATCCACGACCTCGTGCAGCACCCGACCGGCTGCCTCATCGCCGTCAGTTCCGGCACTCCCGGCAGCGGCATGTTGTTCCTGCTCGATCCCGCAGAGAAAGAGCCCTTTCATACAAACAACAAGATGGCGAACTGCCACGCGCTCGCCCTTCATCCTGACAGCAAACACTTCGTCGTCACCTCCACCAATCGCGACAGCAATGGCAACGGCAAATCACTGACGAAGGACGGCCAATACAAGACCAACACCTCACCGCTGCATGTCTTTGAGGTTTGATGCCAAGTCTTGATCTGCCAGCTCAGCGCACTTCATCACATGCAGCCCACCCGTACCCGTTTCATCGTCCTCTCTGGCATCTGTGCGGGTGCGGCGCTGGCGTATTTTGTGCGCAATGGCGTGGGGCCGGCGGAGAGCACGATTCGTGCGGAGCTTGGCATTTCCAAAGAGCAGTCGGGGATGCTGATGAGCGCGTTCTTTTGGCCGTATGCATTGTGTCAGATCCCGGCGGCGATGCTGGCGCAGCGGATGGGTTCGCGCTGGGCGCTGTCGCTATATGGCGTGCTGTGGTCGCTGGCGACGGCGGGGCTGGCGCTGGGGAATCTGGCGGTGATGATTGGCTCGCGGGCCTTCATGGGTGTGGCGCAGGCGGGGCTGGTCCCGGTGGGCACGACGGTGATGTCGCGCTGGTTTCCAAAAACGGCGCAGGCCTCAGCCTCGGGGGCGTTCAGCGGCTTCATGTCGGTGGGCAGCATCGTTGCGGCTCCGTTGACGGCCTGGCTGGTGGTGAGCATCGGCTGGCGCTGGATGTTTGTGTGGTATGCGGTTCCGGGCGTGCTGTGGGCCGCGTGGTTTGCGGTGTGGTATCGGAATCGGCCTTCAGAACATCCGACGGTGAATGAAGCTGAGAGTGAGGTGATCGGACAGGATGAGAGGAATGAGACGCATGAGCCTGGAGCGGTGCCGTGGCGGTTACTCATCACGAGTCCGGCGATGTGGTGTCTTTGCGCGCAGCAGTTTTGTCGGGCAGCGGGTTACATCTTCTTTGCGAGTTGGTTTGCCACGTATCTGCAAGAAGCACGCGGCGTGACGATCCTAGGCTCCGGCTGGCTCACGACGCTGCCGCTGCTGGCGGATGTGACGGGCTGCATGTTTGGCGGTGTGTTGTCAGATGCGGTGCTGCGTTGGACAAATAATCAGCGTCTCGCGCGACAGGGCCTGAGTGCCATCGCGCTGCTGCTGTGTGCAGGTTTGATTTTTAGCGCATGGTTCGTCGCGCAACCGATGATGGCGGTGCTCGTCATCAGCGCGGGCATGTTCTGTGCGGCAACGGCGAATCCTTGTTTGGGGGCGACGGTGATGAGCCTCGGCGGTCCGCACGTCGCCACCGTGAGCGCGACGGCCAACATGTGTGGCAATCTTGGTGCAGCCGCTTTTCCCATCGCTGTGCCGTGGCTTCTCGCACACGCCGGAGGCTGGAACGCGGTGCTCGGCGGCTTTGGCGCGCTCTACATCATCGCGGCGGTGTTCTGGCTGATGATTCGAGCAAAAGGCAGTTTGTTTGATCAGGTGCTGCTGAAGCGCTGACAAACAGCCTTCATGTCGTTACCAATCCAGCCATTGCTTGAGAGCCTGCCGGTATTCGTGTGTCGTTTGCACTTTGTCGCGATACACCCAGACGATAAAGTCCGGTGCGTCGAGATCACCTTCAAAGAAAGAACTCTGAAGATAGATTATCCACGGATTTCGGCTCCAGCACAGGCAGTCTTGGATTCTCGTGATGATGGCGCGCAACTGCTCGGCGGCTGCCTGGGTGTAGATGCAAACCGTGTCGGACCGACGATATCCTCCGTTCGAAGGGAGCACCAAGTCCTCTTCCCCAAAGTCCAATCGCAGCGCATCCTCAATTTGTGCCAACAACCAACTCCGCTCGGCAGACAGCATGTCTCGGTTTCCGTCCCACGCTTCAATGCCGTATGACTCTTCGGTGTTGAATCTCTCAAATTCAGCCGGAGTGACAAATTCGATTTCTTGTGATGGGGTGGATTGTGCGGAGGCCGCCTTGAACTCGGCTTCCCAATCGTCATTGCTCAAAAGCATGGCAGCTTCCGAATATTTTGTGCCGGGAAGCACGAGATGTGCTTCACGCAAAGCAGGGAGGTCATGCAACACTTCACTGCCCGTGATTGTCTTGGCGAACACAGTCAACTCTCGAAGGGCGAGCGTGTGCCGCAATGGCGTCAAGTCTATGGCACTCGCTTCGGCTTCGATTCGGACATGTGTCAGCTTCTGCAAAGCCGACAGGGGACCAAGATCAAGGTCTTGAGAGGAACTGATGCGAAGGTTTTGCAGCTTCGTGTGCCGTTCCAGGCCATCTAGAGAAGATAGCGTGGCATCGAGAGACAGCAGACTCGGCATGTTCGGCAGGCTCCTAGCTCTGACCATACTGCCCGAAGTTATCAAGTATTTGAGGGCCGACAATTCAGTGCATGTCTCCAAGGTCTCAGTATCCGCATCAAGTTCGGTCAGTTCAGGCAGTCTCTGCAAAGCCGAAAGGTCTTTAACACTGGTTCCCTGTAGGTCGAGCTTGTTCAACTTTGGACAGTCAGCCAGAGGTGAGATGTCGCGCACCGGATTCCCTGTGAGATAGAGAGTGCTGAGGGAACTCAGCCCGCGCAATGGTTCGAGATCCTCAATCAAGTTGCCACCCGCTGAGACTACAGTTGCTTTTACCAGCCCCTCCAGCGGACGGAGGCTGCGAAGCTTTCTCTCGCCATTGACGTTCTGGAGACCGATCCATGTCTTGTCTTGGAGAAGTGACCACGCCCGAATGACAAGGGAACGATCTATATTTGGCTTGTGGTGGGGATTGCGCCTGGCATCGATCCTCTTGCCCGAGTCGTGGTAGTAAGCGTCGCCGTAGAGTTGGTGACCAACGAGACTCATTAGCTGCTCAACTGCATACAGCTCTTCTTCATCAGCCTGAGGATCGAGGCCGATGCGAATGAATGGAGGCTCGTGATGCAGGGTTGTTCCGTTGGTGTCCATCGGCATAACGAGGACTCTAGATTGTCAGTTGCCGAAGGCAAACAAGTGCTTGTCCGTGCGCAGATAAATCACTCCACCCACGATGGCGGGTGAGGCGAAGACAGCGGCCTTGATCTCGTTCCGAGCCAGCACCTGCAGTGTGTCACTTGTCGTATCGAGCACCACGACGGTGCCGCGTTGAGAGGTGACATAGATGCGACCATCAGCGCTGACTGCGGAGGCGTAGTAGTCGCCGGAGGCATCGACGCGTTCGGCCTGATAAATGGGGCTGCCGCTCTTCGTATTGTAGGCGCTGGCGAGTCCGCCGCTCTTCATGGTGAAAACTCGGCCGTTCGTGGCGATGGGCGACGACACATACGGCAGGTGCTTGTTTTGCTGCCAGACGACATGCGTGTCCGTGATGTCACCGCTGCCACCGGGTTTGATGGCGAATAGTTGGTTCACCGCATCGGCAAACATCCCGCGCATGGTTTCATATTCGGCCTTGGTGACCTTGCCGTCTTTGTCGGCATCGATTTGCGAGTAGCGGTCTTTGATTTTGCCCGTCGGGAACTCGGCGAGTGTCAGCAGGCCGTCTTTGTCGGCGTCATTCGCGGCGGCGAAAACTTCATGCGTGTCCATCACCACGCGATCATCTTCATCGCCGCCGACGTTCCAGCTTGAGACGAGCAGCATGCCATCGGCAGCCACGGGACTGGCATTCGACACGCGTGCCATGCCGCGTGCGGACCAACGTTGTTTGCCGTCTTTAAGATCATAACCACGCACCCACAGCGATCCGCACACGACGAGTTCCTCGGTGCCGTCATGTTTCCAAATGAACGGCGTCGAGAATCCGCGCCGGAACTCGCTGCGATCCACTCGCCACACTTCTGCGCCTGTTTTCACGTCCAGCGCGATCATATAGCTGCCCATATCCTGATCCGCGACGATGATCACCTTCCCATCCGCAATGATCGGCGACGCACTGGTGCCGAATTCGACGACTGGCACTGGCAGGGGCTTCTTCCACAGTTCCTTGCCGCTCCAATCATACGCCAGCACACCATAGCTACCGAAGTAGGCGATCAAGCGTTCACCATCCGTGCAACACGTCGGCGCGGCAGGACTGCCGATGCGATGCGCGCCTTCGATCTTCTCCGCCGGAGCCGCAGCACGCCACAGTTCGCGGCCATTCGCACGATTCAGACAGAACGTGATCAGTTTACCATCGGCGAGCCCGGTGAGCGCGATCTTGTCTCCCCAAATGCAGGGCGATGAATGCCCATGCGGCACTTCGACCTGCCACTTCATGTTTTTTTCGGCACTAAACTCGACGGGGGGCTTTCCCGTGCCGATGCCGAGACCTCCTTCGCCGCGAAATTGCGGCCAGTTCGTGTCGGCGAGGCAGGTGCTGGCGAAAAGAGAGATAGCGAAAGTCAGTGGCTTCATGTCAGAGAGCTTCACGCTGGAAGTTCCCTCGATCTTCAGGCAAGCCGACAAAAAGATGACTCTGCTGAAATTGATCACCCGCCTGAAATGCCGCATGGCATCGCATTCAAACAGCCATGCCGTCCGAATCTCACCCCGCCCAACTCAAAGACTGGTTTGACGAAAAGCGCTACCAATCACTGGCCGGTGAACTTGCGGCTCTCTCCAAGCCGTTTCGCAAGAAAGTGTTTCTCCAGAGTGTGCTCGAAGGTCTGGAGGAACGCACGCTGATGCAGAGGCTTCACCAATGCGCGGTCGCCGTGGAGGCGGCCCTGCCGGGATCGTTCCGTGAAAAGGTCGAGGTGCTACACCGCCTGGCCCCGAAGATCGAGCATGGCTTTGTGGCGATCTTCCTTTCAGACTTCGTCGCGAGCTTTGGCCTGCACGACTTCGACTTTTCTCTCGATGCGTTGCGTTGCTTCACCAAGCATGGCTCGGCGGAGTTTGCCGTGCGGCCTTTCCTAATAGCGGATCAAAAGCGAGCGCTGAAAACGATGCGGCGTTGGGCCGAAGCTGAGTGTGAGCATGTGCGGCGTCTGGCCAGCGAGGGCTCGCGGCCTCGGCTGCCCTGGGGAATGCGGTTGCCCGCACTGGTGGCTGATCCGAGTCCTGCAGCGCCGATTTTGGAGGCCTTGAAAGGGGATGCGGCGCTCTATGTGCGGAAGTCAGTCGCGAATCATCTGAATGACATCACGAAGGATCATCCCGACTGGGTGGTGCAGCGGCTGGAAGGCTGGAATCTTCGCGATGAACATCAGTCCTGGATCGCCAAACACGCCTGCCGAACGCTCATCAAGCGTGGTCATCCACGGGCCTTGCAGTTGTTTGGCTTCGCGGAAGGTGCGGACGTGGATGCGACGCTGACCGCGTCACCCAGAAGTTTATCTTTGGGCCAGAGGTTGGGGATCTCCGCCACGGTGACTTC
Source organism: uncultured Prosthecobacter sp. (assembly GCA_964583255.1). Taxonomy (GTDB): domain Bacteria; phylum Verrucomicrobiota; class Verrucomicrobiia; order Verrucomicrobiales; family Verrucomicrobiaceae; genus Prosthecobacter. The sequence continues at coordinate 42,100 of CAZOVY010000027.1, read as the reverse complement.
GACGTCGCGCAAGCTGCAGCGTCTCGTGATCGACTACGTGATTCATTATGTGAAAGCCAGCGGCGGCAGTGCTGCCAAAGTTTTCAAATGGACGGAGACCGAACTGAAAGGCGGGGAGAAGCTGGAGCTGTCGAAAACTCAGGTGATCCGAGACTTCACCACGCGGAAGCACTACTCAGGCAGCCACCGGGTGGAACTGCAAATCAACGGTCACCGTGTGGCATCAGCGGTGTTTGATTTGAGCTGCGTTTGAGTCGGTGAACAATCGTTCCAGTGCGTGACGTTCAGGTTCATCATGCGCCTGCTATCACTCGTCTTCCTGATCACAATCACCGCCCATGCTGAACTGCGTGTGCTGACGGATTTTGAGGGTGGTAATGCGGAAGTCGTGAAGCTCGACCAAGCGACACGAACCCTGCGCATCATGCCGGAACTGCACGAAGGACGCGGCTGGCCGTGCTGGTGGTTTTTTAAGCTGGAAGGCCTCACTGAGGGTGAGGAGTTCACGCTCGAAGTGCAGGCGCAGACGAAGCCGTTTCGAGACAAGACCGTGCTCGCTGCCGCATGGTGCCAGCCGAAGCAGGCCTGGATCAGTGTCGATGGCATGACGTGGAAGCCATCGGCGAAGGGCACGGTCAGTGCGGACAAGGTGATGAGCTACACGATCAAGGCGGAGGCTGCGACGATGTCGTTTGCCTGGGGACCGCCGTTTGTCCCAGCCGATGCCGAGAAACTACTCACTGACATCGCGGCGAAGCTGCCGGAGTCGAAGCGTTTTGAGCTGGCAAAAACGCGCGATGGCCGCCCGGTGAACGGCATCCGCATCGGCGATGAAAACGCAACGCATCAGGTTTGGGTCGGCTCGCGTCAGCACGCGTGGGAAGCTGGCGGCAGTCAGGTGGGGCGTGGGTTTATCCAATGGTATGCGAGCGATGAAGCGGCGGCTCTGCGCGCGAAGACCTGCCTGCATTACATACCGATCATGGACGTGGACAACGCGGTCATAGGCGCGGGCGGCAAGGAGGCGATCCCGCGCGATCACAACCGCGACTGGGCCGCCGAGCCGATCTATCCCGAGGTGGCGGCGGCACAGAAGATGATCCGCGAAATTCACGCGAAGCACGGGCTCGATGTCTTCATCGACCTGCACAATCCGGGTGCTGACGACCCGATCTTTTTCTTCGGTCCCTTTGCTTTTGAGCGCATGACCGGCATCCAACAGCGGAACTACCAGCGCTGGATCGAACTCGCCGCCGCCAACATCACCGAACCCATGCCCGTGCAGCCGAAGTATCGCTTCGCCACCTATGTCACGACCGATGAAGAGCGTGGCCGCATGAGCAGCGGCTGGGTGCGGGCAAACACAGGCGATTCCACCATCTCCGTCACGCTGGAGACAGGTTGGAACAGCCCGCTGATGTCCGTGGAAGGTTACGGAAAGGTCGGCGCTGGTTTAGGACGGGCACTTGCTGCATACATCGGTGAAAATCCGCGCCGCGAGTGAGCTCCAGAATACCGGTGGAATTCGGTGCCAAACTCCACTGGCTATTTGCTGCTGTGGATTCTGAAGCCGCCTGCGCCGCGAAACTGCGGCCAGTTGGATTCAGCGTGGCAAGTTGAGGGGGAAATTTAAGGGCTTCATGATTTCTAGTCCACGCTGCCGAATTCCTCGATCTTCACGTCCTTGATCAAATAGGTGCCGAGATGTTGGAGAAAAACGGTGAAGCTGATGCTCTTCGTTTCAGCAGGCGTGAGGATGAAATGCGGGAAGGTGTGCCACTCTTTGACATGCTCATGCGCGCCGACGCCACTCCAGTGATTGCGCGTCACGGCTTTGCCTTTCGCATCGCGGAAAATGACTCGCGTGCGCGGAGTGATGGGTGGCTCGCCGCGTGTGGTAGCATCGGCATCGTCGGTGAGGCTGAGCTTGATCGGCACGGGATCATTCCTGTGCGCGAGAGTGATGCGATAACTGGTGCTCGGCTTGACGTCGATGGAGTAGCTGAGTGATCCCGTGCTGCCCTCTGGCACCTGGATGTGCTGCTCACCATCCTTGACCTCACGGGTAGCACTGCCTGTCGCGGTCCAGCGCTCTTTGCCGAAACTACGCACCACTGCTTTACCGGTGAGCAAACTGCGCGCGAGATTCGCGAGCGGGCCGTTTGGGGAGATGGCTTGAGTCTGGGCGGCATCGCCAAGATCAAGATTGGCACAGAGGCTGGGCGCGTAGGTTTTGATCCGCTCGCGGACGACTTGGCGTTGCTCGATGAATGCAAGCAATGCCTTGGCATCGGCGACACTGCTGGCAGCATCGGACTCCAAACGCGCAGCGACAAACATGCCGCGCACCGTCGTCGTGAGCAGTTCGTGTTGGTCGGTGAGGCGCTGCAAACGTGCATGCTCATCGGCGCTGAGTTGGCTGGCCTTGGCTGCGTCGATGAGCTTCGTGGCTTCATTGAGCACGGGTTCATACGCAGATAAAATGTAGGCCGGTGAGCCGAGTCCAGGATGCTTTCTCAAAGCAACGCGAACGGCTGTGATACTCGTGTCCAGAGGTGTGTGCTTCGCTTTGATCAAGCGCGACTCCAGCAGATCGTAATAGGACTGCACATGCGACGCCGCCTTGCCGTAGAGCGTGCGGTAGTAGTCTGCGGCATCTGCCATTGCATCCGCATCCCACATGAGCCGCGCCATGAGCCAGTGGCCCGCGCCGAGCTGCTCGTAGCTTTGGCCCATGTAGAGGTAGCCGCCTTCCATGCCAATCTTTGATTCAGCACGGATGCGCTCGACGAGATGCCGCGTCATGGGCGCGATGAGATTAAGCGATGAGTCCGGCGAATAGTAGATGTCATACTTTGCGAGATGCTTCGCCACTGCGCGCCACTGCTGCTCCATCGCGTGTTCTTCCTTCCAGCCGATGCCTTGATGAAAGGCTGTGTTCGTCGCATGCACGAGATAGAGATTCGGATGGGGCTTCACCTTCACCGGTGGCTCGCGGTAGAAGCTGTAAGCGTAGGCACCCAGCAGTTTGGTCGGATGCACCTTCACCACACGCTCGGCGATGGCATTGTAAAAGGTGATGAGCCGATCCGTGAGGCTCGTGCCGTGATCCAGCGCTTTGCACTCCGCGCAAGTGCAGAAGCCGCTGCCGTCATTCGGTGAGAGCGAGAACATGTCGCGTCCCGGCTGTGCATTGAAGAAGTCGATGGCCGCTTTGGCGAAGACCTCGATCACCTGCGCGTTCGTCGTGCAGACCTGACCGCCGTGATGCTCCATGTAGTACTCCGTCCTGCGCTTGCCATCGATCTCCGCGAACCACTCCGGGTGTTCTTTTCCATACTTCTCCACCGGCATGATCTGATGCCACGCATGGCTGTGTGACACCGTGTGACTATGCCCCAGCCGCAAACGCCGAGCGAACATGTCATCCGCACACATGCCCTCTGGCGAGTAGGCAAGACGGCGATACGACCACGCTGGTGCGGTGTCGATATCGAGATCCGGCACGATCACGCGCTCATGCTTCGGCACGATGGTTCCGAGCTTGTCATGCCAGAGAAATTGCACGCCCAGGCATCGCTCCAAAAAGTCACACACACCGCTCAACGTGCCCGTCTGCGACGCGCTGACACGTTTCGGCTGCAATGAGCCGCGCTGCACGTCCATGCCGACGATGTGGATGTCAGCTCCAACGGTTTTCAGGCGATAACCTTCAGGCTTCAGTCCTCCAGCAGAGATCGAGTTTTGACTCGGACCGATGAAGATATGTTTCTTCCCTGCTGAGGGTGCGGTCGCCATGGGTAGATCCATGCCGGTCGATTGCTTGATCCAAGTGAGTAGCTCACGGGCAGCCAGAGTGGTGGCGGGATTCGCGTCAGCCGTGCACACGACCTCGTAGTCACTCGTGCCGTGATCGATCAAAACGCGATCATCAGCGAGCGCAAAAGTGACGACGAGAAAAAGTGAAAGCAGGCGGATCATGAGATGTGACACTCTGAACGTCTGCTAAGGTAGTCAAAAATCATCGCGTGGGTGAGGTTTAGGCGATTCCGCTTTTGTGAAAAGACGGCACTGGCAGCGTAGATGGAGACGGTCCATGCTAACCCATGCGCTACTTACTTTTGCCCGCCGCTTTCGTTGGAACGTTGCTCTCAGCCCAAGAGCCACAGACCTTTGATCGACTGACTTTTCATGCTGCACCGAAGCCGCTCTCGGCGAGCGCTAAAACCAGCGACTGGCAGCGCGTACTCGGCCCCCAAGACAACTGCACCACGAGCGAGTCGCCGCTTCTCAAAGCTTGGCCTGAGTCCGGCCCGAAGCCTGTGTGGGAGGTGGCGATGGGCGAGGGCTACACCTCTCCGGCAATCAGTGGCGACTTCTGCATCATCTTCCATGAGCTGGAGAAGAAGGAAGCCGTGGAGTGCCTGCACCGCGAGACGGGCCGCCGCTTTTGGATCAAGGACTACCCCATCGAGTATCAGGACCGATACGGCTTCGGCGGCGGGCCGCGTGGCAGTCCTGTGATTGCGGGAGATGTCGTCGTGACACTCGGCGTGACTTCGATGCTTCATGCCTTTGAGTTGAAGACCGGTGCTGAACTTTGGAAGCATGATCTGCGGAAAGAATACAACGTGCCACAGGACTTCTTCGGCGCGGGTTCGTCGCCGCTCATCTTTGATGGCAAGGTCATCGTCAATGTCGGAGGCAAAGCGGAAGCGTTTGATGGCTTCGAAGACCGCAATGAACGAGCGCGCAAGCTCGCTACGAAAGGCACCAGCGTGGCCGCCTTTGATCTGAAGACTGGCGCGGTGAAGTGGAAGGTGGAAGACGAATGGGGTGCCAGCTACGCCTCGCCTGTCCCTGCGAAACTGCATGGTCAGACGAAGGTGCTCATCTATGCCGGTGGTGAAAGTGACCCCGCCATCGGTGGTCTTCTATGCATCGATCCAGCGACTGGCACCGTGCATGATCGCTTCTCATGGCGTGATGAAGAATACATTCAGTCCACAGGCAGCAGTCCCGTCGCCATTCCCGAGAAGAACCGCGCATTCATCAGCACCGTCTATCCGAAGAACCGTCCGCATGGCGGTGTCATGGTCGAGTATGACGCGAGCTTCAAAGCCAAGGAAGTCTGGCACAGCACCAAGATCGCCTGCCACTGGATGACACCGCTTTACCAAGACAGTCATCTCTACGCCATCGATGGAGAGCGCGAGAACAATTCCCGACTCGTCTGCGTGAATGCCGACACTGGCGCGGAAGTGTGGACGAAGAACATCGAGTGGGAAGACGCCGCCTTTGCCACCTCTCAAGGCCGCAGCAAACCCGTGCGCCTCAGCATCCTGCGCGCCAGCATGTTGCAAGCCGACGGAGCCGTCCTTTGCCTCGGCGAAATCGGCAGCCTGCACTGGCTCAAACTCACGCCGCAAGGCTGCGAAGAGATCATCCGCACTCAGCTCTTCTACGCGCTCAATACCTGGAGCCTCCCCGCCCTCAGCCACGGCCTTCTCTATGTCCGCCAACAGGCGGAGGGACTCGACAGGAAGAATGGCACGCGCGTGATCTGTTACGATCTGCGCGCGGAAAAATAATGTTAGCGGTCGTCTTTTTCTGAATAGGATCCAACTCTCCACACTCAAAATGACTGCCATGGAAACTCCCTCTTCAAACGCTTCAGTTACCCCTTCTGGCCTCTCGACGAAGAAAGTCCTCCTGATCATTCTTGGGGTCATCCTTGTCACCGGCGGCATCGCTGCGGCCACGACGGCTTGGTGGGTGAAGCACACGCTGTATCCCGCCCCCATACAGCCCGTCACTCTGACGGCTCAGGAGCAGGCTGTGCTTGATAACAAGCTGCATCTGATAACGACGCCTGCACCTGCTTCAATGCCTGTAGATCCTGATTTAGCCAAGCGCACGCTTGTGATCACTGAGCGTGAAGTAAATGCTTATCTGGCCAAGCAAAAACTGGGCGAGAGCGTGCAGGTGAACTTCGAGGAAGGAGCCGTGTCATCGGTCATCATTCTCACGGCTCCAGAAGACTTCCCGTTTGTCGCCGGTCAAAAGATTCGCATGAGACTGACCTTTGGCACCAGCATGAATCCAGGCCAGAAGCTGTCCTTCACCCTCAATGACGTGAGCCTCGGCGGCATTTCATTGCCTAATGCTTGGTTAGCCGATCTCAAAGGCGTGGACCTGATCGCCAAGAACATCGAGAGCGATCCTGGTCTCCAGCGCTTCCTCGCTGGCATCCAGCAGTTCGAGGTGCATGAAGGAGCGCTTCGTGTGCTGCTGAACAAGTAGCCTAGGGATTGGAGTTCACTCAAACACCACGGTCTTGTTTTTGAAGACCAGCACCTGATCCCGCGCGTGCCACCAGAGGGCTTTGGCAAGGACGCTCTTCTCCAAATCACGGCCGAGTCGGACGAGATCCTGCACGCTGTCTTCGTGGCTGACGCGCATGACGTCCTGATGAATGATCGGCCCCTCATCGAGATCAGCGGTGACATAGTGACTGGTGGCCCCGATGATCTTCACACCACGCGCATGGGCTTGATGGTAAGGTTTCGCACCGACAAAGGCGGGCAGGAAACTGTGGTGGATGTTCAGGATCTGATTGGGGAAAGCGGCGATCATCGCTGGGCTGATGATCTGCATGTAGCGGGCGAGAACGACGGTGTCGATGCGCTCCTTTTTCAGCAGCGCGATTTGTGTCGACTCTTGCTCCAGTTTGTTATCCTTTGTGATCGGGAAGTGATGAAACGGAATGCCAAAACGCTCAGCGGCGGGACGCAGCGTTTCGTGGTTGGCGACAATGAGAGGGATATCCACGGGAAGGTCACCGGCCTCATGACGGGCGAGGAGGTCATAGAGACAGTGGTTCTCTTTGGTGACGAAGAGGGCGATGCGCTTCCGCTGGCTGGCGAAGTGCAGCCGCATCTGCATATCATGCCGACGGGCCATGGGCTGGAGACGGTCAGAGATCTCTGACTTCTCCAAAGTGAAGTTCTCCAAGTTCCACTCCAGGCGCATGAAGAAGGCGTCTTGATCTGGATCAATGTGCTGCTGGAGGTCGATGATGTTCCCTTTGTGAGAGGAAATGAAACCCGTGACATCGTGGACCAACCCTGGGCGGTCTGGGCAGTGAATGAGGAGAGTGGCGGTGTCGAGCATTCTGAAAGAGGGGAAGATGAGGAGACTATGAGAAGCGGAGACGAAGAGACAATCAGAGAGTCACTTTCTCTCCGCGTCTTCTCTTCTCCGCCTTGAGCTGTCCGCAGCCGGCGGCGACATCGATCCCGCGTCTTTGCCTGACCGTGCAGGGAATGCCGGCTTCCTGGACAATGCGATGAAACACCTCACCCGCTGTTTCGACACTCTCGCGCCCCTCATAGCCCGCCGTTTCATTCAGCGGGATGAGATTCACATGAGCCTTGATTCCGCTCAGCAGCGCGGCGAGACGGCGTGCATGTTCCGGCGTGTCATTGACGCCAGCGATGAGTGTCCACGCAAAGAAGATCTTCCGTTCTGTCTTCTCGCAGTAAGTGCGGCAGGCGGCGATGAGTTCACTCAGCGGCCAGCGCTGATTCGCGGGAATCAAAGCAGCGCGCTCAGCCTCGGTGCTGCCGTGCAGGCTGACGGCGAGATTGTAGCGGCTGTTCTCTTCCGCCATGCGCAGGATGCCGGGCACGACTCCCACGGTGCTGATGCTGATCTTGCTCGGACCGATGTTCGCGCCGCGTGTGTCGCTGATGATGCCTAGCGCCTTCATCACGTTGTCGTAATTATGCAGCGGCTCGCCCATGCCCATAAGCACGAGATTGCGCAGGCGCTCACCACTCTCGCCTAAAATGCGCCGGGCATGATGCACCTGCGCCACGATCTCTCCAGGACGCAGATGGCGCACGAAACCCATCTGTCCTGTGGCACAAAACACGCAGCCCATCGCGCAGCCGGCCTGCGTGCTGACGCAGGCGGTGTGGCGACCTGGGTAGCCCATGACTACCGTTTCGATCTCCTGCCCATCCTGGAGTTTGAGCAGATACTTCCGCGTCAGATCATCACTGCTAAAGATCTCCGAGGCGATGGGTAGCACGTCTGTGTGATATTCGGTCCCCATCTTTGCATCCAACCACTTCCGCAGCGGTGGCAAGAAGTCAGTGCGCTGATTCAAGTCCGTGTCCGCGCGGAAGTGCAGCGCATTCCAGAGCGTGGCCGAGTGAGCCGGACGCAGACCATCTCGCACGATCAGCTCGCGCAGTTCATCAAAGGTCAGGTCATGGAGGGAGGGAGGCACCGGGCGGGAATGTGGCGAGTGAAGTCGCCTCACTCAACCTTCGTGCATCAACTCCACGCCTTCTTCAGCTCTCCACCCACGCGCTCATGCGGCAGCCAGAGGATGCCGACGGCGTCGGGTTGGATCTTGTTCTTGGTGGGAGTGAGTTTGAAGGTTTCAAGCGCCAGCGTGGTAGGATCGAATTGATCCCTGATCTTCTGGGTCTCGTCTTCGAGGGTCTTATTCAGATCAGCCATGTCCTGTTGGAAGCGGACGAGTTCAGCCTCGGCCGCAGCGGCTTCCTGACCTTCACGCATGACGCGGGAGGCACTGGTCACTGTGCTGCCTTTCATCAGGGAGCCGATGGCTCCGAGACCGCTCTTGCGACCCAGGAAAGCCCCGAGAATGCTGGTGCCGATGCTGACAGCAGCGGAGAGTTTGGCGCTACTTGCCTGGGATTTTTGCGTGTCCACTTTCACCTGTGCCTTGGTGGCTTTGTCCTCGATGGACTTCAGGGTCTTGGTGGTTTTTTCACGCAGCTCTTCGATGGCTTTGTCCCGCAGTTCACGCGCCGTCTGAGCGATACGAGCTTTGAATTCATCCACCTTTTCACCAGGGTTCGAGTAGGCCTCCAGCACAGGGCTATAGCTGACTTCCAGCGTGTGATTGGCATACACCCAGTCGGTGTAGTCCTTCTTGATACTGGTGTAGGTGCTGGACTTCATCGCGGCACCGGGCAGGTCGGAAAACTCGGCACCTTCACTGGCATCGGCGCTCCATTTGGAAAGGTCCACATCACGCGGAATCTCGACGAATTTGTCCCAAAGCACGCGCTGGTTGGTGATGTCGATTGGATTGACCAGTGTGACACTGCTGCGTCCTGTGATCTTGCGTTTTGCGTCGTCAAAATTGACGATGGCATTTCTCAAGATGGCGGGGACATAACAAAGGGTGTCGCCACTGATATCACTTGGCAGGAAGTATTCGGCGGTGCCTTCGGGCAGCTTGGGCTTGATGGTGTTTCGATCAGCGGCAGACGCGGCAGTGGCTCCGGGTGGGAGGAAGCCGTCGTCTTCACTGGCGGCGGCGGCTTTCTTGGACGGGCGGATCGGGTCCATCAAGCGCTTGATTTGATCTCTGGCGAGTGGGCCACTGAGATAGCTCATGATCCAGCGGACGTGGAAGATGCACGGGCCATCTTCATGGACGTTGTTCATGAGAAACACACGGTTGCCGAGACCAGAGATGGCGACTTCCATTTCTCTGCGGTCAAATTTGCCACCACTGCCGCTGACTGCGCCTTCGAGTCCATCAAGCAGGCGAGCTTTATCGCGCTCGGTTTGCAGGCGGCCGATCCACCAGGTGCCGATGTTGGCGAGTGCCTTGTAGTCGAGATCCACTGGGTTCTGTGTGGCGACGAGGATGCCGAGTCCAAAGGCACGGGCCTGTTTGAGCAGAATCATCATCGGCTTCTTCGACGGCGGCATGGCGGTCGGCGGCAAGTAGCCGTAGATCTCGTCCATGTAAAACATGGCGCGGAGAGAAGTCGTGCCCTGCTGAGTGCGCATCCAGCCCAACAATTGATTCAGCAAGAGCGACACAAAGAACATGCGTTCGCTATCATTGAGATGGGCGATGTTAAAGATGGTGATGCGGGGTTTACCCTCAGCCGTGTAATACATGCGCTGGATGTTTAGCGGCTCACCCTCAAGCCACGAGGCGAAGCCTGGGGAGGCGATGAGATTGTTCATCTTCATGGCCAGAGCAGTGCGCTTGGCTTCAGGCATGAAGGTGTCAATATCGACGACACCGACTTTGCGAATCGGCGGCTGCTGAATGTGACGAACGAGGTTTTCCAGCGAGACGTTTTGCCCCTTCTTCCAGCAGTGACCGATGATGTTAGAGAGAAGGATATGCTCTGGTGACTGAACAGGATCAGCCTCAATCTCCATGAGGCCGAGCATGGAGGACACGGTGCTTTCGATACGATCTCCGAGCGTCTCCGCATCGTCCATCACCTCAGTCGGCGGGCAATCCAGCGAGCTGAGGATGGAAACCGGCAGGCCCGCATTGCTGCCCGGTGTGTAGATGGCCATGTCCACCGTCTCACGCAGCTTCTTGATGCGGTCGGCGCTTTGGCCCCAGTCGCCTAAACCTTTCTTCCACAGCTCCGATTGCTGCTGCGCGAAGTCGTCCACACTGATGCCATTGCGGCGTGCATCGTCGGTATTGACCCAGGGCTTGAATTCCTCTGCGCTCAGGTTTGGAAAAGTCAGCAGCGCATTGCCGATGTCGCCCTTCGGATCAATGGCGATGAGCGGGATACCATCCATAGCCGCTTCTTCTAGCAGCGCGAGGCAAAGCCCCGTCTTACCTGAGCCGGTCATGCCGAGGACCACGCCATGCGTGACCAAGTCCTTCGAGTCATACATGACGAGGTCTTCCTGGAGTTCTTTTTTCTCCAAGTCGTAACCGCGCCCGAGGTAAAAGGCACCGAGCTTTTCGTATTGATCTGGGGTGATGGTCATAAGGGTGAAAGGGTAAGTTGCGTTTGAGAGAGTGAGATTACTTCAGCTCCTTGATCCGAAGATTGCGGAACTTGTAGGTGGCTCCTTTTTCGCCGTGATGCTGGATGGCGATGACGCCGCTGGCATCAGTGCTGTCTTCCACGTCCGTGGTGACTACGCCATTGACTTCGATCTTCAATTTATTGCCCTGGCAGGTGATGCGGTAGGTGTTCCAGTCGTTGCGCTTGAAAGCATCGCCAGCACGGGCGCGGAAGGCATCTTCACTCTCCTTGTTGCCTTTGATCGGGCTGATGAACCACATGCGACGGCCTTCATCGTATAGACCGCCGGACCACTTGCGTTTCGCATCGCCATCGACCTCGGCTTGGTAGCCGAAGACTTTGTTTTTCTCCACATGCGCGCGAAACATGAAGCCACTGTTGGCCTGACCTTCAGGCAGGAAGATGTCACCCTCGAAGATGAAGTCGCTGTAGGACTTCTCGGTGATGACGAAGAATTTTTTCTCGCCCGTGAGATGGATCTCACCGTCCACCACTTCGATCTTGCCCCAGTCATAGGCATTCTTCCAGCCAGCCATGGTCTTGCCATCAAAGAGCGGCGTGAATCCATCCTCCGCAGCAGTGGCAGGCAGGACTGAAAGGACGATAAGAGCAGCGAGGAGACGATGGGTTTTCATGGAGGTGCGCGACTATGAACGAATCCTGCATGGTGCCAATGCGGATTTGCTACAACTCGTCATCCGCGATCGCCGCAAAGACATCGCGAGATGGCAGTGGCCGATCCTCGCGGAGAGCGCGGGCATCTTCCACATCCTCTGTCAGGAGTCGGTCACTTTGAATCATCGCGGGTGGTAGGGGCGAAAGCAGGGCGTCGATAATCGTCGGCTGGTCGGCGGCATCGCGCATGATGTTTCCAGGGTGCAGATCACTCAGCACCCAGGCCTGCTCATGCTCCCAGAGAATCCACACCGCCCGGCGAAAACGCGCGCGGCATGGCACAGCGCGGATTCGATCTAGCGCGATGAGACGATCCTCATCCAGATCCTTGTAGGGATAGGCCAGCGGCTGCTTCACCACTAGATAGTCACCTTGTTCGTCGATGCCTACGAGTTCCGTGGGGTGAGCGCCCGCATCATGCAGGACGATGAGTTTTTCCATGGTCTCGATCAGCACGGCATCACGCACGGTCATCTCAAATCCCTGGTCGTCTGGGTAGCGGTCGATTTCAAAAGTCTTGCCCAGGCCACCACTGGCATGGAGTGGAAAGAGCTTATAAACCACCTGCCAATCCGCATCGGCAAAAGGGCTGGCCTCGGCACCCGTCTTCAGCGGCTGCATGTAGCGGGAGATCAAATGATCATCAGGATCTCTTCCAATGCCCAGGCCATCTAGCCGGATCAGTGGGACGCCCCACTCTCGGGATCTTTTGGCAACAAGGGCTGCCCAAACATCAGGCGTAAACGGTTGCCGGGATGGAGCTTGTCGAGCTGCTTCCTGGATTCCTTTCGCTCGCTGTCGGTTAAGGGCAGAGCAAGCTGCGCGATCTCTTTCGGAGAAGAGGGCCGTCGCGATAGCTGTCTCGCGCCCTGTCCGGAAGTCGAAGTTGGATTGAGTGCTGGCGTTTCCATTCACTGGGAGAGTCCCTCAGAGGTGGCGAGCATCCACTCCCGATCAACGGCAGAAGGCAAAATCTTGTTCACCATCAGGTAGCCGCGACCGACACCCACCATGATCGCCTGAAAGGTTTGGAAATATTCTGACACAGCCACGCGATGTCGGCATGACCGCTACCGACATTGAGAATCACGGCGGCAAAAGTTGGTGCCACGACGGCCTCTAGGTCGATCTCACTGGAGGGATGGACCACAGTGCGGAGAATTTCTCTCATCTGCGGATTCTTTGGTGACAAAAAAGACGAGCCTGCTAGTCTCGGCGTCCTTTTCCGAAAAATACCGTCACCTTTATTGCCCCGTGAGACAAATATGCTGGTTACCCATCGACTGTCGCGCACTTTTTGCGCGTCGATTGATTTGTGATTGCGTCTCTTTGGGCTGTCCTATTTTATTGTCCGATGATCGTCATGCGTAATACTCTCTGCGCCATTTTGATTCTTTTAGCTGGGACAGCATTTGTCTTCGGCCAAGCCCCCCCACCCGCAGCTCCGGCAAAGCCAGGCACACCCGCAGCTCCAGGTGCCGCACCTGCTTTGGCTGGAGGCGCGCTTAGCATTCAAGCGGAGACCGAGGCATTGATGAATGCCGGACTGGCTCTCTTTCAAGAAGCCAAATACACCGAAGCCATAGCGAAGATCGCTGAGGCTGAGAAAAACCTGAATAACAAGCCCTTTCCGCAGATCCTCTTTGTCAAAGGTGCCTCCTATTTCAATCTGAACGACTACCCCAATGCCATCACGGCACTGGAGGCCTATCAGACGAATTTTGCCGACGGCGAATACATCAATCCAGTGCGTCTCGCCCTGGGCCGTAGTTACATCAATAAAGGCGAGCCAGACAAAGGGATCGAAATTCTCAAAGCCGTGGTGACTAGCGCACCAGCCATGAAAGCTGAGGCGGGTCTCTTTGTCGCCGAAGCACTCAAAAAGCAGGGCAAGAATGATGACGCCCTCAGCGTGCTCAAGTCGCTCATCGCCGATGGCACCCGCAGTGCAGAGGGAATTCAAGCAGCGATGATGGCCGCCGATCTACATGTGGCCAAAGGCGAACTAGATGAAGCGGGCAAGCTGATGGAAAACATCAAAGGCTTTGCCAGCGGTGGTGACAACGTGGCGCAGATGAACAACATCTACCTGAAGCTGGGCGACCAGATGCTGGAGAAAAAAAGCTTCCGCGAAGCGCTGGGCGCTTACCAATTAGTGCGCAGAAAGGCTGAGATCAGTCGCCTGCAAAAAGACGTGATCTCTAAACTGGAGTTAAGCCTCAAGACCCCTGGGAAAGGCCCTATCAAAGGCACCAAAGAAGAACTCGAAGAGAAACTGAAGACCAACAATGCTCTGCTTGAAGAGATCGAAAAGCGCTCTGATTACGATGCTTCGCTCTATTATCGCCTAGGCCGCTGCTATTATGAGATGGCTCGTCTTTGGGAATCCATCTTGGCCTTTGATGTGATCGTGAAGGACTTCAAGGAATTCCCGCAGCGTGATCGTTGCATGTTTGGCATGATCATCGCCAATGCACAGCTCAAGCGTGTTAAGGCGGCCCGCCTGCTTTGTGAAAAGTACATCTCTGACTTCCCGGATGGTGCGGACTTGGGCACGGTATCTGAAATGTTCGGCATGTTAGCCTATGAAAATGGCAAACTGCAGGACGCAGCTGATGCTTTCAATAAAGCCGAGGGCTTCCCCAAAGCGGATAAGGAGAGACTGCGCTTTCTACGTGGCAACGTTCTCTTTGAATTGCAGCGCTTCGACGATGCACGCACGACCTTTGAGTTGCTAGTCAATGAGTTTCCCCAATCCGCCTACAAAGATGATGCTCTTTATCGAGTAGCCCTAATCTACTTCTACCAGAACGATTCGATCAACACATCGAAGGCCCTGAAGAACTATATGAAGGAGAACCCGAAAGGTCAATACATCGTCGATGCGCGTTATCGCCTGGCCTTCATCAAGTTCCAAGCTCGTGACACAGACGCTGCCATGGCTGACCTTGAAGGCATTATCAAAGATGCACCGAACGATCCAAATGTCGGTCAAGTTTATGCCCTGCTCGGTGACGGCTTCAATCAAAAAGGAGATTATGATAAAGCTCTTGAGAACTTTGCACTAGCCGTGGACAAGGCGAAATCCGATGACGTGCTCAGCTACACCATGGATCAGGCAACAGATCTATATGCGTCTAAAAATCAGTGGAAGCAGCTAGGGGACATGTGGGAGAAGTATTTGAAAACTCACAAGGATAATGAGCAGCAGGAACTCAAGGCAGTGCTCTGGATTTCCCGCGCCCGAGTGAAAGAGGGCAACCCTGACGAAGCCAAGAAGCTACTCTCAGAGGCGATCAAGCCCAAGATCCCAAATCCAGCCAATGAACAGGTCGAAGGACTCATTCAGCAACTCGTTACTCTGGTGGCCCCTAAGCGCCGCGCTCGCCCAGCATCTGCTCCCGCAGCAGTCCCCACTGCCGATGGAGCCGCTGCTCCAACTGACCCTGCGGCCAAGCCTGCTGAAGCTGCACCTGCGGCACCGCCTCCCGCTACTATTGCCACTTTCGAAGAAGTCGAAAAACAGCTCGAAGCCCTACTGACTCCGCCTGAAGCGGCCATGAACGGCACAGCCCAGATGCGCATTCTATTTGCCAAGGCTTGGCTTGCGAAAACGATGCGTGAGCCGACCAAATCCGAGAAGTACTTCACTATCATCATTGAAGTGGCCAAACCTGACGATTTGAGTCCGATGTTGCTCGCCACAGTGGGTGACAATGCCCGCAAGAAAGGTGACCTCGACAAAGCAGCAGGCTGCTACAACCGCCTGAACGAATTCTTCAAAGACACCGAATACGCAGATGGCGCCTCGGTGGGCTTGGCTGAGATCGCTTTCGAGAAGGGTGAAAATGACAAGGCTCTCGAACTCTTCACCAAGGCTATTGAAGGTTACCAGGGCAGTTCCCGCCTGCTTGATGCCACACTTGGCAAAGCCAAAACGCTCTACAAGCTCAAGAAATACGACGAAGCCAAAAAGCTCTACGAAGACATCCTCAACACCAAAGAATGGCGCGGTGAGGCTCATGCCACAGCACTGTTCATGCAGGGTGAGATGGAGTTTGATCAGAAAAAGTGGGGCACGGCCATTCCATTCTACCAGCGCGTCTTCATAGCCTACCAGAAATGGAAACCAACTATGGCCAAGGCGTATGTTCAGTGTGCTCGCGCCTTCGTTAAATTCGATCGCCCCGGTGAGCCGCCTGATCGCAAATACTCAGATCGAGAAGCTGCGAAAATCCTGCTCATTGAGATGACCAAGCGCCAAGATCTCCAGACCCTACCAGAGATGAAAGAGGCCCAGCAGGAACTCAGCAAACTGTAATCCCTTTCCGCCCTATCTATCCAATGCCACGCATCGTTTTCATGCTTCTGACAGTCCTCGGCCTTCTGGCTGGTGAGGCACAGGGTCAGTTCATCATCCTCAAGGATGGTAGCCGCATTCCTCAATCGGAATTCACGATTGAAGGCGGTAAAATCATCCGCACTATCGCCATTGGCGACAACAAAACGGCAACCACTCAACTGCCTAAACAAAATGTCGGCTCGCTCGACTGGACTGATGTCACCGAACTATCCGATGCACGTACTTTAATGTCTCAGGGCAAAAGTGAGGAAGCACTCGCGATATTGGCCAAAGCTAAAGATTTCTTTGGCACCTTTGAAGACCTCCCAGGGACACCATATGTCGAAGTTTTCTTCACTTATGTGGAGGCTCTGAGCCAAGCGGGAAAATTTGAAGATACGATCAAGCTCATCCCTCAACTCAAAGCTCTGCGACTGTCTGATGGTCAGAAGATGAAGCTGCGCATCATTCAACTCGACATCGACCGCCAAACCTCCTCCGAGTACACAAGCATCCTCGCAGAGGCAGAAAGCATCCTTTCTGAAACCGATGACTCGGCCGTGGGTGCCGCTCTTTGGTCGATCATAGCCGACATTCATGGGCGAAAGAAAGAGTGGGAAAAGGCGCTCATGGCTTACCTCCGCATTCCGGTTTTTTATGGCACCCAGATGCAGCGTGTCCCTGATGCTGAACTGAAAGCGGGTCAGATGCTCGCCAAAATGAAACGTTTTGGAGATGCCCAAGCCGCCTTTAAGCGTTTAGTTGATAGCTATCCAGGCTCTGTTGTGGCTGATTCAGCCGCCAAAGAACTGGCCGCCATCAACGGTATGAAAAACGAGCCTGAAGAAGAACCTGCTGAGAAAAAAGAAGAAGCTAAAGCTGCTGAAGCGGCACCCGTTCCTGCCAAATAACCCCCTTTCCCAAACCTCCAAGCCAAATAGTCCCATGCAAAACCGTACATCCGCCACACTCATCCAGACTGTCGTCCGCGCCTCCGCTTGCGCCATGATGCTGTTTGGTAACTTCGCCATTCTCGCTCCTATTCATGCCCAGGAAGCGGCTGCACCCGCTGCTGCTGGTGAAGCCGCTGCTCCGACCAAGGTCGAGCATACCCTCATGGACCGCATCCATGAAGGCGGCTGGGTGATGTATCCGATTGGTATCTGCTCCGTGGCTCTGATCTGGCTCGTCGTCGATCTATGGATGCGCACCAGCATCAAAAAGATGGCTCCTGTCGGCCAAGTCAGCCAAGTGCAGGATCTTTTCCGTGCAGGCGACTACGTCGGTGCCTACCAGTTCTGCAAAAATAACAACGCTCCTTTTTGCGATGTGTCCCGAGTCGCGCTAAGCTTTGTCGGTGATGGTGAAGCCGCCGTTGAAACCGCGCTTTTCACTGAACTGAATAAGGTCAACTCCACGATCACCACCCGCATCAATTACCTTTCCGTGATCGGGGTTTGCACGCCGATGATCGGTCTGACTGGCACGGTGACTGGGATGATGAGCGCCTTCGCCACACTGGGTTCCAGCGGCGTGGGTGATCCTTCCAAGCTTTCGGGTGCTATCGGTGAGGTGCTCATCGCCACGGCTTCCGGTCTCTTCATTGCCGTGCCTGCCTTCATGTTCTTCTACTTCCTGCGTAATCGCCTTCAGTCAGCCATCAGCGGCCTACAGGAAGTGGTGGGAGCCTTGTTCCGCAAGATGCCATACTCACACCTCAAAGACGCCCACGTCGGTGAAGAAGAGTTCTACGCAGCCATCCCAAACTGGGTTGCTGGCGGCGACCATGCT
This sequence comes from uncultured Prosthecobacter sp., assembly GCA_964583255.1. Classification (GTDB taxonomy): domain Bacteria; phylum Verrucomicrobiota; class Verrucomicrobiia; order Verrucomicrobiales; family Verrucomicrobiaceae; genus Prosthecobacter. Next base: position 24,448 of record CAZOVY010000027.1, on the reverse strand, counting down.
GCACCTGCGGCAGCTTGAGTTCTGAGCAAAAGTCCACTACACGCATTTTAAACTTTAAACTAACACCACTATGGGCGGAGGAGGCGGCGGAGGTGACGGCGAACCGGAGTTTCAGATTGCTCCAATGATTGATGTGTTGCTCGTGTTGCTCATTTTCTTTATGAGCATCACCTCAGCGCAGGTGTTGAGGATTGATAAGGACATCAAGCTGCCCGTGGCGGCGGACGCAAAAAAGAAGGAGGGTAAGAACGCCATGTTCGAAGCCGCCATCAACGTCCGCTGGCTCTCAGGCCAGCAGAAATCCAAAATCAAACTCGATGATCGGGAACTGCCCAACGAGGAAATCGTTGAGGCACTCACTGAACGCAAAAACAGCAACCCCACCTACCGGGTCATCATCCGCGGCGATCGCGATGTGCCCGCCGTGGAGATCCAGAAAGTCATGGCATTGATCGCCCAATCAGGCATCGACGACATCTCATTCTCCGCACTCAACAAGGACTAAATCACATGGCTCACGGCAAGACAAAGCATCACACCATCAACGAAGATAATGTCGTCATGGGTTTCCAGATCGCGCCCATGATCGACGTCGTCTTCGTTATCATGCTCTTCTTCATGGTCATGGCAGGTGCCGTGAAGGTTGAGCGTGAGCTAAAGACGCAACTCCCAGGTATCGGAACCCCCGCGCTCAGTGATGAGCAAACTCCACCAGATGAGATCATCGTCACCATTGAAGAAGCTGGCGTCGTCACTTTAAACGAAGAGGAATTCGACACCCCAGACAACAAAACGCTCCCCAATTTCACCTCCACTCTCATGAGGCTGAAGCAGGAGGCCGACAGCCGTAACGCCAAAGTCATGGTCACCATCCAGGCCGAGGAGCAAGCCCGCTACGAGCGCGTCATTGATGTGCTCAACTCAATGTCCAAAGCTCGCATCACCAATGTGACCTTCACAGTCGGCAGCGAAGAGTTCTGATCAAACCTACAAACTCATCAACAAAAAGCCCCAAGCACACGCTTGGGGCTTTTTGTTTTGAGGCTTCTGGACCTTTTTACTTCGGTTGATGCATGGCGATGCAGTGGAGTCCGCCGCCTTCCATGACGAGGTCTTTGCAAGTGACCGAGATGATCTCACGGCCTGGGAAGCATTCGGCGATTTTGTCTTCGGCAATCTGGTCCTTTTTCTTCTGACCGAAGATAGGGACCATGATGCAGTTGTTCAGCATCATGAAATTGGCGTAGCTAGCTGGTAGGCGGCTGAGACGCCAGTCCTTGACCTCGATAGCCGTGGGCATTTCGATCTCGATGATCTCTAGCTTGCTGCCGTCAGCCGTGCGGACGTCGTCAAGTTGCTCGCGGATCTGTTTCAGGACTTTGAAGTTGGGGTCAGACTCCTTGGACTCGACCATGCAGATGACGGCATCTTCACGGATGAAGCGCACGATGTCATCGACGTGACCGTCTGTGTCATCTCCTTCGATGCCTGCTTTGAACCAGACGATGTCGGTGACGCCGAGCATGGCTTTGAGTTCCTTTTCAACTTCGTCCTTTTTACGGGCCTTGCCGCCGTTGCGGTTTGGATTGAGCAAGACGGCTTCGGTGGTGAAGAGCAGGCCTTTGCCATTGGTTTCGATCGCGCCGCCTTCAAGAACCATGTCAGAAGTGAAGCGCTCCATCTTCAGTGACGCTGCTGCCTTTTCAGGGATCAGATCGTCGAGTTCATAGGGGAATTTACCGCCCCAGGCATTGAACTTCCAGTCGGTGATCGCGACCTGACCGGTTTCATTATGCTTGATGAAAATCGGACCGTGGTCCCGGCACCAGACGTCGTTGGTGTTGTTCTCATAAATGTCCACCTGACTGAGATCACCTTCATTATCGGCGATGCTGAGGCGGATGTTCATGTGGCTGAGCATCGGTGCGTTTATCCGCACGCGCTCATAGCGGGAGATGGTGCTGGCGATCTCTCCAAACTTGTCTTGCAGCTTGTGGAAGGTCTTGGGGCAGCTCTCCTTATTTGATGGCCAGGATAACCAAATGGCTTCCTGGGGTTCAAATTCGGCGGGGAGGTGGTAGTTCTTGGGGTATCCTTTACTCATCCAGGTAGCGTTTGGTCAGGGGTGCGTATGTGTCAATGCGTCGATCACGAAAAAATGGCCAAATGCGACGAAAATCTTCCACTGCTTGCAGATCGCAGGCCATAATCACGATCTCTTCGTCAGACACACTGCCCTTGGCGACGATTTCACCATAGGGATTTGCGACAAAAGACTGGCCCCAAAATTCTGTGTCATCCTGTAAACCCGTGCGATTGATGGCGGCAACAAAGCAGCCGTTCGCCACCGCATGACCGCGCTGCACGGTCTCCCAGGCGCAGTGCTGTGCTTTTCCAAGCTCGGCCTTTTCAGAGGCCAGCCAGCCGATAGCTGTTGGGTAAATCAGGATCTGCGCGCCTGCCAGTGCGGTCAGTCGAGCGGCTTCGGGGTACCACTGATCCCAACAGATGAGCACGCCGATCTTGCCAAATTTAGTATCCCAGACGCGGTAGCCCAGGTCGCCTGGTGTGAAGTAAAACTTCTCCTCAAAACTAGGATCTTGGGGGATGTGCATCTTCCGGTATTTGCCGAGGTAGGTGCCATCCGCGTCGATGATCGCTGCCGTGTTGTGGTAGAGGCCTGGACCACGCTTTTCAAAAAGGGAAGCGACGATGACGACGCCTAACTCCTTTGCCAATGCAGCCATGTGATCCGTGGTCGGCCCAGGAACAGACTCAGCCAGATCAAACAGCGCCGTGTCCTGACGGGTGCAGAAGTAAGGGATATTGAACAACTCCTGCAGGCAGATGATCTGCGCCCCCCGACCTGCGGCTTCACGGATCAGCACGTCATGCCTAGCTAGGCTTTCAGCCTTGCTTGCAAACGTGGTGCCTTGAATCAGGCCAAGTGTAACGACAGACATGGGCGCGGATCATTGAGAGAGGAGTTACGAGCGCAAGTGAAGATGTGCGGCCCGAAGTGTAGCCTATTCGGCCATACGAGTTGAGCGGCAATGCTGATCAGCGGAGAAGAAATGTTGAGAACTCTTTGATTTTTACCTAAATTTTGATAATTTTACATTAATATTATAATTTCAATCACATTGTCCGCGCGCCTCCAGAGAACTAGCCAGACTGCCAAATCGGCAGCCTTGGTGCTTTGTGGTCTGGCTCGGATCGCACGGGGTCAGCAAACAGGACAAGGAGTGGTGATCACCTTTCATGGGTTACGAGAGGATGGCTTAGATCCTGGTGTGCTGGATGAAAGTCTGCATTTACGCCTATCTGTTTTCCAGACGATCTGTCACCATTTAGCGGCCAACTACCATGCAATGCCGCTCGCCGAGATGGTGCGCGTTTTGCGTTCAGGACAAAAACTACCGCCGCGAGCTTTCGCCCTCACATTCGATGACGGCTATGCCTCGAACTACCACCTCGGCTACCCAGTCCTGCGTAAACTCAGACTTCCCGCGACGATCTTTCTGGCGACTGGCTTTCTGGATGGGACGCACGCGCTGTGGTTTCAGGAGGTGGATCGCGCCCTTAGCGGAGCACCCGCAAGCCTCCCCAAAACACTGTCACGCCTAAAGCCACTGCCAGACGTCGAAATGCGCGCTGAGGTGGCCAAGCTGTCAGAGCACTGCGCACCAGCGCCAAGTCCACCGGTAACTCTACCGATGACATGGGACATGGCTCGAGAGATGCGTGATAGCGGGCTGATCGACTTCGGCGGGCATACGCACACCCATCCTATCCTTGCGCGTTGCAGCATTGAGCAGCAGGCGTCAGAGATTCAAACCTGCCGCGACCGCATCCAAATGGAATTGGGAAAGGCTCCGACACTTTTCGCCTACACGAATGGCGGCTCCGATGACTTCACCACAGACACGCAACGCCTTCTAGCCGCGCATGGTTTTGAGGCGGCGTTCACCATGATGAATGGCCGACTCAGTGAAGCATCACCGACCCACGCACTGCCACGTTATGGCTCGCCAGAAACCCTATGGGAAGCCGAAGCGATGGCATCGGGCGCTTTTGAAATGGTGAGCGAATGGAGAGGAGGAGGAGGCCGATGAAAATGGCCTCTTATCCATGGGCTGGCTGGCGCGCTCCTTATCAGGAAGTATTGCCAAAGCTGCGCTTATTCACGAAGCAAGAGCCTACTGACAAACCTGCGTCAGCTCAGTGGTCAAAACTGAGCGTAGTGCACGCTACTCTGACACCCCGCACCATCGCACACTTCATCGCCGCGCCCAGTGGTGGCGGAGCGGAGGCCATGCTCGTGAATCTAGTCGGTGCGATGGACCGCACATGTTGGCGCACGGTGGTCATCGTCATGGATGGTCGCGCGTGGCCTGAGGCGATGACTAAACTGCGCCTCGCGGGTGCTGAGGTGCATGATCTGGAGGCTGACGCTTTTCTCCGGCCAGAGACGCTGCTCAGGCTGACACGTCTGCTGCGAAAAATCCGACCAGCGGTGTTGCAGACGTGGATGCACCACGCGGATTTTGTCGGCGGCTGGTGTGCCCGAATGGCAGGCATCAAGCACGTCGTCTGGGGCATTCATTGTCGTGAGATCCACGCGAACCCAGACGACTCAAAAATGAAGATGCAGATCTTCCGCAGGCTCATGAGAGTCTCGTCGAGCGTGGTGCCCGCGCGTATCATCTCCTGCTCGGCGGCGGCGATGCTTGACCATGTGCCACTCGGTTATCCCTGTGCAGCGATGACTTGGGTGCCCAACGGCATCGACACGCATCATTTCGTGCCAGACGCAGAAGCCCGTGAGTCCGTGCGCAAAGAATTGCATGTGCCATTTGAGGCGCCGCTAGTCGGCTTCATCGGGCGCTTCCATGAGATGAAGGATCTGGCGACTTGGCTGCGTGCCGCAGCACTGCTCCAGATGCGCAAACCGGAGACACACTTCTGGTTGTGCGGTGGCGAAGAGCACGAGCTAGGCGACTGCGCTCGCGCTGCGCTATCGGTCATACCGCAGCGGCATCAGGTGCATTTCACGCCCTTCCGTGCCGACCCACAGAGAGCCTATCCAGCGCTTGATCTTTTTTCTCTCGCCTCCCGCACTGAGGCCTGCCCGATGACTTTGATGGAGGCGCTGTCATGCGGTGTTCCCTGTGTGGCCACCGATGTGGGAGATTGCGCGCAGTTACTCGATGGTGTGGGCAGTGTCGTGCCCGCGCATGATCCCGAGGCACTGGCACGAGCCTGGGAAGAGACACTTGGCCAGCCACCACAGCCAGAGACTTTACGACGCCACGCGGAAGGAAAGTTCGACATCGCTGTGGCAGCGCATGGCTATGAAAAAGTTTACCGGGAGGTGCTGTCAGCATGAAGACCTTTGTCATCTTCCTGACTCTCCTATCCATGGCCCGTGGCGAACTGCACATGACCCAGGTGGATGCGATGACACGCATCATGCGCACTCAAGAAGTCACAGACACCGAGATCACGATGGAGGCCGCGCGCGGTGAATGGGAGTCGCTTCAAGTCATCGTCACAGGCACTCCAGCCGAAGTCAAAGGCGTGACACTCGAAGCCACAGTGATGAAAGGCCCCGAGGGAGATACCATCCCGGCACCGACCTTGTTGCGGGAGCATTACGTCCGCGTCTCAAAGTCCACGCCAATGTCGCCGCTGCCCGCTGGCGACTACCCAGATGCGCTCGTGCCGCAGGATTATAAATGGCAGGATTTGCCGAACGAAAATCGCGTCAATCAGCCCTTCTGGCTAGATGCCCATGTGCCCTATGCAATCAAGCCTGGACTCTATTCAGGAGAAGCGATCCTCAAGGACTCGAAGGGCGCAGAGCTACAGCGCACGAAGATCTTTCTGCGCGTCTCCGACTTCGATCTGCCTGTGGTGCCGAGATTGAAAACATCCATCATGACCGTGTGGCGTCATGTGGCAGAGGTGCATGGCTTTGATCGGCAGAAAGAGCCACCATCTCCAGCGCTCGCCGCACTGCTAGAGCAGTACTACGACCTGCTAGCAGAGCACCGGATGAGTGTGGATCAGACTTACCCGACCTATCCCAACGGCAAGAGCGGCAAGCTTGATGAAGCCGCCATCGAAGCAGGCATGAGGAAACAATTGCTGCATCGTCATGCCAGCACGCTCGGGCTGCCGATCTGGCAGGAGTGGCCCTTCGGCGATCCTTTGGGCAAGGACCGCGTCGCAGCGATGCGCTACTGCGCGACCTGGATGAAGCAGATGCAAAAGATCAAAGCCGGAGCGCGAGGCTATGTGATCATGGGCGATCTCGATGAACCTCAGGATGCGGATGGCTACGCACTCGTCCGCCGCTGGGGTGACTTCTTCAATGAAGTCGAAGCCACGCATGGCGTACGCCTGCCGCTACTGGTGACTGAGCAGCCCACACCAGACTCCTGGTGGCTTGGCAGGCTCGACAGTTTCGTGGACATCTGGGTGCCACATTTTAGCAGCGTCTGGCAGGACATGGAGGGGCCAAAGGGGAGCCACGACATCGCCCGCCGGCTCAAAGCTGGGGATGAAGTCTGGTGCTATGCAGCGCTCGTGCAGATGCCAGATACCTGGGAAGCTGCGCATGGTAAACCAAAAGTGCTGAAGGAGTCGAACCCGCCCGTCTGGTGCCTCGATTTCCCAGCGATGAATCACCGAGTCATCGGCTGGTTGATGCCGCGCCATGGAATCACAGGCCTGTGTTACTGGGCCACGCTAGCGGTGAGTCCCGGCGTGGATGTGTGGCAGGATGCTGGAACTTTTCAGCACCCGAGTGGTGACGTTTACAATGGTGACGGCAGCTTCATTTACCCTGCCACGAAGAAGAAGCACGGTCGTGACATGCCCGTGGCTAGCATTCGCCTGAAGTGGTTGCGCGAGATGGCTGATGACTATGACTACCTGATGCTAGCACGCGATCACGGCATGGAAGCCGCAGCGCTCAAACAGGCGTCTGCGTTTGCGCGTGGCTTTGGTGATTGGAATGACGATATGACAAAACTCTATGCGGCACGCCGAGCCATCGCCACGCTGATCACTAAAAAAGGAGGTGCTCAATGAAGCTGGAAATCATTCGGGATCAGGTAGGCTTTACGGCGCTGGAGCCCGTGTGGGACACGCTGCTCCATCAATCCACCACACACAGCCCATTTCAGGCCTGGGAGTATGTACAACTTTGGTGGGCCGAGTGCCATCAAGACTTCCAATTGTGCATCGGTGTGGTGCGAGATGATACTGAAAAAATAGTCGGCATCGCCCCGCTGGTCATTGGCAAAGGTGCAGACGGGTCACGCCAGCATTTGCGTCACCTCGGATTCATGAATGGCATAGGAGAGGTCCAGGGTGAACGCATGGATTTCATCGTGCCTGCTGGGCGTGAGGGAGAGATCACTCCCGTGCTAATTGCAGTCATCACCGAGTCGCGTCAGCTATGGGATGTGGTGCGGCTCAACAAGGTGCCAACCGAGTCTCTAAACTACTCCTACCTGCTCTCCGAGCTGCGATGGGCAGGCAGCGGCACGGGCGTGCTGAATCTGACCGAGTGCCGCTTTATCAAGCTACCGACGAGTTGGGATGAGTATGCATTGCGCCAATCTGGGAACTGGCGGCGCAAGATGCGTAAGCGCTGGGAAAATCTCAGTGAAGGCCGCCAACTCCGTACCTTTATGGCAGGGAAAGATTGCCCAGCCGGACCAGCGATCGAACGCTTCTTTGATCTGCACGCCATGAATTTCCCCGAAGGCGTCAGCTCCTTTCTGCGTGAGAAGTCGCGACGCGTGCATCGTCAGCTCATGGAGAAATGGCTGCTCGATGGTCGCGCCACACTGCCCATGATCGAGGCCGATGGCCAACTGATTGCTGGCATCTACTGCCTCAAGTCAAAGCACGAAGTATTGCAGTACCAACTCGGTTGGGACCCTCAATATGCCAAGCATGGCCTCGGTAACTTGGCGATGAAGTGGGCGGTAGAGTGCGCCATCACATCTGGAGTGACCTGCTATGATCTCTTGCCCGGTGATTATGAATACAAACGCGTCTGGTGTGAGGATCGCCGATTCGTGTCTGACGTTGAGTGTTTTCATCCCTACCGCCCGAGTGCCCTCGTGTTTCGTGCCCTCCGCACTTTGAAGCGTCGCCTCGCTAAACCAGCTCCCATTGCTGAAACCATCACCGTATCTGCCGAATGAAAGTCCTCGTCCTCACTGCTGATGCCAACACGCTGATTTATCACCGAGGTGATCTCATTCGCGACTTAGCATCACATGGTTGCGAAGTCGTCACCTCTGCGGCGGAAGACTACCCTTATGTGCGCTCTTATGTGGAGGCTGCTGGTGGTCGTCACGTCCCCATCCGCATGGTTCGCAGTCGAGTGAATCTGCTGAAGGACTGGATCACTTGGCTAGACATGTTCCGCTTGTTCCGCCGGGAGAAACCAGACGCGCTCTTTGCCTACACCATCAAGTCCGTCGTTTATGGCTGCGTCGTCGCACGTCTAGCCAGAGTGCCACGCGTGTATGCGCTGCTGCCCGGCCTTGGCTTCACCTTTGTGAAACCTGAAACGCTGAAGCAAACACTCGTGCAGTGGCTATCAAAAGCGCTGCACCGCTTTGCCCTGAAGCGGGCTGATGTCATCTTCATGCAGAACCGGGACGACGTGCAGCTCTTCACCGATCTCAAGATGCTGCCGCGCGGTGTGCCCGTGCATGTCACAGCAGGTTCGGGAGTCAATCTGGACGAGTACCCGCATGTACCGCTCGATGGTGATCCAGACATCGCCGCAGGACGAGTCCGCTTCGTGCTGGTCAGCCGACTGCTTATCAGCAAAGGCGTCTGCATTTTCGCAGAGGCCGCGCGCAGGATCAAAGCTCGTTATCCCCATGCGGAGTTTCATCTCGTGGGTCCGTTTGATCCAAACCCGAACCGCGTGAGTGAAAGCGAAGTCGAGCAGTGGGTCAAAGAAGGCACGCTGACCCATCACGGCATGGTGCGGGATGTGGCGGCACTTTTGAAAACCATGCACGTCTTCTGCCTCCCCACTTGGTATCGCGAAGGTGTGCCCCATGCGAGCCTAGAGGCGCTTTCCACCGGTCGCGCCATGATCACCACTGACTCCGTCGGCGCGCGCGAGTGCGTGAGCGGTGGTGAGAACGGCTTCCTCCTGCCGCCGCGTAATGTCGATGCCCTCGTCATCGCGATGCAGACCTTGCTCGATCATCCTGAACAAATCGCTGTCATGGGTCGCGCCAGCCGCCGCCTTGCAGAGGAGGTCTTCGACGTGCGTCTGGTCAATCAAATCATCCTCCGTGCCATGAATGTCTTCGCTGGCTCGGCAACAGAAACAATCCTCTCTGCACCTTGCCCACAGGCAGCTAGTGCATGATATTATCCTCCCCCGATGGCTTTTCGACTCGCACTTCAACCTCTGCCGACACACCCGCTCATGCCGGGTGCGGCAGGAGGCTCGCGCGCACTCGTCCCGCACACTCCATCAGCTCTGGGTTTGCCATCACCGCTGTCACAGGTGGATCACAGCCCCTATCTCTCCACGCCTGCTCCACAGTTTTCAGAGTCCCTCATCAGCATCGCCGACCTCATCGGTTACATGCGCCGCTATTGGCTCATCGGTTTCGTGATGGCAGTGCCCGCTGCCGCACTCATTTTCTACGCGCTGGGCATGGGGGCAAAAATCTATGAAGCAGAAGCGAAACTGCGCCTGCGACTCGGTGAAACAAACGTCCTTAATCTCCCCGAAATGGGCGGCAAAGGCCCATCTGAAATCAGTGCACCACAGCTCATCAACAATCACCTCACCGAGCTTAAATCACGACCATTCCTGGAGTACTTCAGTGAGCGCTTTGATCCTGTGAAGCTCGCCCGCTATGCGGAGGTAGAGAGCCATTCCCTGGGCCGCAAAGATCAGCTCATGCAGGCACTCGGGCTCTACAAATCCGGCAAGCCTGCGACAGCGAAGACTATCTTTGTCGTCGGCCTGAGCAGCGCTGCTCGCGTGGAGCCGCAGAAAGAATCCCACATCATTCGAGTCGTCGTGCGTGACTCAGATCCGACCATGGCCGCCGACCTAGCCAATACCATGGCCAAGGAATACATCCGCTTTCAAGGCCAACAGGAGTCGGGTCACACAGAGAACGAGCGCGACTATCTGCACAAGAAATCAGCCGAACTGCGTGAGCGGCTTGAAGTCAGTGAAAAGAAACTCGCCGAGTATCGCCAATCTGAAAACCTGATCGAAGCCGGTGAAGCACGCACCGTGGACAGCGCGCGCATGTTACAGTTTAACTCCGCCATCACTGACGCACAGCAGCGCCTGATCAAAGCCCGCAACGACATGCAAACCATCCGCACCACTCAGCAGGCCGGGCGTGATTTGTCAGAAGTGCGCGTCGTGGCAGAGAACTCCGACGTGGCATTTAATCGCAAAGAGCTAGACTCCAAAGTCGCCGCGCGTCGCGCGCTTGAACCCATGTGCGGACGCCGCCATCCGCAGATGGTCGCACTCGCGGGTGCTATCGAGACACTCAAAGCCGCTCTAGATCGTGCCACCAATACTGTCGTCACCATGACGGAATCAGAAGTCACCAATCTCGAACGTCAGATCACAGGGTATCAGGGCCAGCTTGATTCTGCACGCGGCATGGCCGTCGATCAGAGTAGCAAGAACGTGCAGCAAAACCTACTGCTCGATCAAGTGGCAGCAGACCGCAAAACCTACCAAACCATCGTCGAGAGCCTGAATAAAGCCGACGTCACCGGCCAGTTCACCGAAAGCGGCGCGCTCAGTCTTTCCGACACAGCCACAGCGCCAGATAAGCCGATCAAGCCCAACAAGCCCATCGCCGCATTGGCCAGCTTAATCATCTTCGGATTAATGTTCATCGGCCTGCCTGTGGGGTGGGGACTCTTTGATGACCATGTCCTGAAACTCCTGCGCCAGGGCGGCTCGCCTTCAGTCAATATTCCATCCGCCAAAGAAGTGTCTCACATGCCCGTCGGTCAGCATCCCGCACAGCCGATGTACCGCGCGCCCACCGCTGCATTGGCGCCGCCGCCACCACCTCAGATCATGATCCCCGGTGTGGCCCAGGCTCCCGTGCTAGCGCGGCTGCCACTCATCGGCTCCGCCCACCCAGAAGTCATGCTCGGCCAGCTACTCAAGCCCGAGCCCATGGGTGCGGCCGGAGCGCTCAATCAAATCACCAGCACGCTGGAAATGCAGGCGCTGAAGCGCAGCGGACTCGGCGGCATCATCCTCGTCACCAGCGCCGAAGCCGGTGAGGGTAAAACCGTCTCCGCCGCAGCACTCGCCGCCGCCTTCTGTCACCAGGGTCGCAGCGTCTTCATGATGGAGTGCAATGCCGTCTCTCCCACCCTGCATCAATGGTTTCCCCACGCCTACCACCACAGCTCCTGGGCACACGATCTGGAGTCCCTGCGCTATGGGAACACCCACCTCTTCCTCCTGCCAGCACACGACCTACCAGCCTATGCCACCAATGAATTGCTCGACGGCTACCGTGCCTGGATCGACCGCGCACGCCATCATGTGGACTGGATCATTCTCGATGGCGGACCTGTGCTGCGAAACTTTGCCGACGTAGCCCCACTCGCCCCGCTCGCCACCGATGTGCTGCTGGTCAACAATCCCGCCATCTCCAGTCCCGCCAAGCTGCGTGCCGCCATGAATCTGCTCCAGCCCATGATGTCCAGCAGCGCATTCCGAGGCTTGATCGTGCATGGCGGATGAGGCAGAGAATGACATGAGCGCCGCCTGGCCCCCAGCCTTTCTCCCCAGTCTCCGTGATCCCGGCATCAATCCCGAGTCGGCAGGCCGTGCAGAGCTACCACGCACCGTCCTCAAACATCTGAACCCGCTCGGGCATGAGATCAAACTCTGGAGCAACGCCGCCGCGCAGTTAGTTAGCCGACTCAATCGTGATCGGCTGCCACCAGAGCTCAGCACCTTTCTTTGCACCTGGATTCCCAGCCGCGTGCCAGAGATGCCCACCGCCCCCTTCACCGTACTGCTCGGCGAGTCCGCGCGCGGCTGGCAAATCGTCACCTCATCACTCCCATGGCTGAATGATCCCGCCTGGACGGCCCTCCTGCGCCTGCCCGCATTACGCAGCGCCTGGATGAGCGACCTGCGCGCCAGTCACTTCGAGCACCTGCTGCATCTGCTCCCACCAGCCTGGGTCATGGACACCACCCCCATACCGCCAGGAGCCGTCATCCCAGGCCTGGAGATCGCCTCATGGCCTAAGTTAGTTAGGCTCCGAGGCACAGGCCGCGAGTTTCAAATCGGCCTCACCACTCTCTCAGATTACCAGCCTGAAAGTCACTGGCAAAGCGCCCTGCAAGCAGATCTAAGCCTCTGTATCGAGCACTTCAGCAGTACCTCATGGATTCTCGCCCGCTATCACCAGCGTGATCCTTATCTATCCCTAGCCGAAGCCTGGATCAGCACCGCCCATCAGGTCCAGCAAGCACTGTGAAATTGAGGGCGTTTAGAGCCAAGACTTCCGCACTTCTCTTGTAACCGCCTGCTGCCGCAGGCGGCTATTTACTGACTCTTAGGAGTCAGAAACCGCACCCGAAGTGTGAGGACCACTTCGGGGAGCCGCGCTTGTCGGACCAAGCGGCGCTACTGACCAAGACTGACTACCAATTGCGTCGCAATGACTGCCTGCTTGTGGTTGACTCAGCGAGTCACGAACATTGTGCGGACAAAATCAGAAATCGTTCTTGCATTTCGGCTCCAAGTTTCTAATCTCCGCCTGCTTGTGAAATTTTTCACAAGCACCTGAAAGGCCCTCTGCCGACCTGCCATGTTGAAATACTTTTTTCTCAGTTACGTTTTCGTCGCCGCCATCGTGGTCGCGGCTTTCGGCACACGCGGTAGCAAGTCTGAGCTACCGCCGATCGAGATTTTCCCAGATATGGATCACCAAGCCAAGGTGAAGTATCAGGTGAAAAACGACTTCTTTGCGGATGGTTCCGGCGGGCGCATGCCAGTCAACCATACGGTGCCGATTGGCTTTGAAGTGCCCAGCAAACCAGCCTCTGCGCCTGATGCCAAACCGCCGATGTTTGGCTTCTCGAATGGTCTCGACTATTACAGCACGGGCAAGATTGGTGATTTCTACGGTGACGGTCTGCCTGCTCAGTTGACAGCGGACAAGGCACTCCTCCAACGCGGTGAACGTCAGTACAATATCTACTGCTCGGTCTGCCATGCCACCTCCGGTAACGGCAAAGGAATGACTTCCAAATATGGCATCCTGACCGCTTTCAATTTCCATCAGGCGGGTTCCATGGATGCCGCAAATCCAGGTGCCTACAGGGCAGACGGAGCCATTTTTGATGTCATCACGCATGGCAAAGGCCTCATGGGTTCCTATGGCGGTAATCTCACTGTTCGTGACCGCTGGGCCATTGTGGCCTACATCCGCACCCTCCAAGTGGCGGTGAAAGAAGGAAACGTTTCCGTCCAGTAACACGCGCGCAATCCAGGCATGAGTCACCACGTCACATTTAACGATCTACCTCAGGGCGGCGAGAAGTTTGAGCCAGCCAAGGGCGCGAAGCTCATCAACGCACTCGGCGGCCTCGGCGCGCTCGGCCTTGTGGGTTCTCTCTTCCTCTTTTTCAAAGACCTCGACAGCTTTGCTTACTCATGGCTGTTCGCTTTCTTCTTCTGCTTCACCCTAGTTTGTGGTGGCTGCTTTTGGATTCTTTTGCACAACGCCTCCAACTCAGGCTGGGGCGTGGCTTTGCGTCGGTTGTGGGAACAGTTGGCCAATATGGCGCTGCCACTCGCCATCCTCGGCCTGCCACTGTTGTACCCTGCTGTGCAGAAGCCTCTCTATGAATGGATGGTTCACCACCGTGACGCTGCGGAACATATCGCTGAGCACGGACCCACTTTGAAGGACGCGCTGCATCACGCCGCAGAAACCAATCCCCATCTGCACATCCTCGTCGCTAAGTTTGGCTACCTGAACATCAGCGCCTGGAACTTCCGTTTCTTCTTCTACTTCTTCGTTCTCTGGCACATCGCACGCACGCTGCGCTCGAAGTCGGTGAGTCAGGATGAGGATGGGGACATCAAGCACACCATCAAGTCGCGTGCTTTCTGCTGCCGCTGGATGCTCTTCTATGCGCTCACCATTACCTTCGCGGCGGTGGATTGGCTCATGACCTTGGATTATTCCTGGTTCTCCACCATGTGGGGAGTGTACATCTTCGCCGGCTGTGCTTGGTCCTCCATGGCACTGACGATCCTTCTCGTCACTTGGCTGCGCGGCCTTGGCTATCTTCAAAAGGTAGTCACTGAAGAGCATTATCATTTGATGGGTAAGCTGCTCTTAGCCTTCACTATCTTCTGGGCTTATATCGCCTTCAGTCAGTATTTCCTCATTTGGTATGCCAACATCACTGAGGAGACACGCTTCTACCTCACTCGTAATACGGGCGGCTGGCAGATGGTTTCGATCTTCATGGTCGTGGGTCACTTCATCGGTCCTTTCGTTCTGCTGCTATCTCAGCCACGCAAAAAGAAACCTGCGGTGATTAGCGCCGTCTGCTTGTGGATTCTGTTCATGCACATTGTGGACATTTACTGGAACGTCATCCCTGAGCGCGGACCCTCCCTTGGCGTCGGTGTCGTGGTTCCTGGTGCATGGGTGGGCGATGTCGTCGCTCTTTGTACTTTTGTCGGAATCCTCGGCTACCTTTTCCTGCGCAGCCTCGCCCGATACAGCCTGTATCCCTGCCGCGATCCTCGCCTGCTTGAATCTGCTAACGTCGTCAACTGATCTGCCCATGTACTTCCCCGCGAACACCTCCAAATCCGGCACCACTTTCCTGTGGGTGCTGGGGGCCTTTGCCAGCTTCGCCGTGCTCTTTCTGGTTATCCAGACGCTAGGTGCCAAGAAGGTTGAAATCGATCCGCGTTCTCCTGAACGTCTGGCGAACACCGTTGAGATTGCCAAAGCTCAGACCGATCTGATCGCCAAGATGGGCCTGAACGATGCCGCCAAAAAGGACGCCGTTTACACCAAGGCGCTGGAAGTGCTTCAGTCCCGCAAGCCCGCTGTCAGTACTCAGGTAGTGCCGGGCTCTCCCACACAACTCAAACAGGCCGCTGCCGCCGCTCCGGCACCAGCGCCTGCCGCGACTCCTGCGGCCCCAGCAACCGCCCCGGCAGTCCCGGCCACCAAGTAACGGACGATTCTTTCCCCGATGCAGACGACTCCCTCATCCGCAGACACGGACCTTCAGGCTGACAACCTTCGCCGCGCGGCGATCGACAAGTCAGTCAAGGGGCCTGTGCTGTTCCTCTTCCTCAACGGTGCTTTCTGGCTCATGGCCTCCACCATTCTCGGTGTGCTAGCAGCCTTGAAGCTCTTTGCTCCTTCCTTCCTCGGAGATTGCCCGATCCTCCAATACGGTCGCCTGCAACCCACTCACATCAATGCGTTGGTCTATGGCTGGGGCATTCAAGCAGGTCTGGGCGTGATGCTCTGGATCATGGCTCGTCGTTCTGGTCAGGAATTAAAGAATGGCAAAAGCCTCCTCTATGTCGCTGGCGTCTTCTGGAACATCGCCGTCACGCTGGGCCTAGTGAGCATTCTATTCGGTGGCAATACCTCCATGGAGTGGCTGGAAATGCCGAAGTGGATCTGGCCGATCATGCTGGTCGCCTTCCTTTGCTTCGCTTGGCCCATGGCCACCATGTTTGGTCGCGCGTTCCGTCCTGAAGGATTCATGATCAGCACCTGGTACATCCTGGGAGCGTGCTTCTGGTTCCCTTGGGTCTTTGTCACAGCCAACGTCGCGCTCCACTGCCTGCCTGCCCTTGGCGCTCTCGGCGCTGGTATCAATGCTTGGTACGTTCACTCGGTCATTCTGCTTTTCTTCACTCCCGTCGCTATCGGCTCGGCTTATTACTTCATCCCGAAAGTCACCGGACAGCCCATTGCTAGCTCCCAGCTTGCTCAGCTTGGCTTTTGGTCGCTCGCCTGTCTCTCTGGTTGGACCGGAATGCAGCACTTCATGGGCGGTCCGCTGCCAGCATGGATGCCTGCTGTCGGCGCACTCACTGGTGTATTACTCCTCATCCCCGTGGGTGTTGTTGGCTTGAATCATCACCTGACCACTCTTGGTAAACATAATCTGGTCGCGACTAGCCCGACGCTGCGCTTCACCTTTCTCGGTGCGCTTTTCTATCCTGTCTCAGGCATCATGTTGGCGCTTATGTCCGCCTTCTCGACCGGGGCTACATTGCAATTCACCAACGCTTGGTATGGCTTCCAAATCGTCGCCGTGTATGGCTTCTTTAGCATGTGCGTTTTTGGAGCGATCTATTACATCGTCCCACGTCTCACGGGCTGTGAATGGCTCTCAGTGCGCCTCATCCGCAATCACTTCTGGTTCTCCACGTATGGCATCGCGACGATCGTCGTGACCAGTCTTGTGGCTGGCCTTCAGCAGGGTGGCGATCTCAATCATCCTGAAATGTGGGACCAGGACTTCATGCAACTCGTCCTGAATACACGGCCCTACATCGTCGCACGCGCCATCGCCTGGGCAATGATCACTTGGTCGAATGTCTGGTTCCTGATTCATCTCGTGCTCATGGTGGCTGGTCTTGGCCGCCGCAGTTCAGCACCGACACTTTTGCATCACGATCATGAAGACGCAGCCCATCCGCACGGAGCACACGCATGAGTAACTTCCGCACGTTTATCCTCACTCTCATCGCTAGCTTCGGTCTGCCGTGGCTCTGCCTGATAATCATTCCAGCTCTGAAGTACCAAGCGCTCACCCCCGTGGCGTATGACAAAGACAAAGACGGCGTCGATGGCTACTACCCGCCTGCACCGATCAATCGTCAGGGACAGCTCATCTATGCCCGTGAAGGCTGCGTGCAGTGTCACACTCAGATGATCCGCCCACCACAGCTCGCGCTCGATGGCTGGCGTAAAGGCTGGGGACAAGATCAAGAAGCACGCCCTGCCGCTCCGACTCGCTCCAACACATTGCTGGATTATTTGAGCGAACCCTACGCCTTCCTCGGCGTGCAGCGCATCGGCCCAGACCTCGCCAACTATGGCTGGCGTGCCCCATCGCGTGGAGCTCTTCACGTCATGCTCTACGCGCCACGCTCGATTCATGATTGGTCCACGATGCCCGCTTTCAAGTCACTCTACCTTGAGCGTAAAGCCCAAGGCCCAGTGTCTGACAAAGCGCTCAAACTCACAGGCAAGTCCGCTCCGAAAGCAGGCTATGAAGTCGTGCCGACGGATGAGGCCGAAGCCCTTGTCGATTACCTCCTCACCCTCAAGAAAGATTACCCAATCCCCGGAGCTACTGCCGCAGTCGCTGCAACTCCCGCCAAGAAGTAACGCCCAAGATTCATGAGCGCGCCCTCGAACAGTTTTCAGCCTGATAGCACCGACCTAGATCGTCTCCACTCCGCCGTGAAGCGTGAGAAAGAAGATCTCCAAACTGGGCGCGTACCTGCTCCCATGCTGGCCATTTTCCTTGCTATGATTGTTGCCGTCATTGGTGGCCATCAAACCGGCAGAATGTCAGGAGACTTCTCTTTCAACACCAGCAATCCATTCGGTTTTGAAGTCGGAAAAGACCCGCGCCCGGGCGGTGGTGATGGTGCCGCAGCCATGGACCCCTACCAGTCGGCTATGAAAAAAGGTGCCAATGGTTATGCCGTCTGTGGTGGCTGCCATCAGGGCGCTGGAAATGGTATTCCAGGGCAGTTCCCACCACTGGCTGGCTCTGAGTGGGTGCTCGGTGGCACCGAGCGCTTGATCCGCGTCGTGCAGCACGGTCTTGTCGGAGCCATTACGGTCAAAGGGCAGGGCTACAACACCCCCGGTGGTATGCAGCCCTTCGGTGCCGCGATGTCTGCGGGCGATCTCGCCAATGTGCTGACTTTTATCCGCAATAGCTGGGGTAACGAAGCCCCGATGATCACCAAAGAAATGGTCGAAAAAGTCCGCTCGACTGAAAAGCGTGCAGCCCAATGGACCATGCCTGACCTTGAGCAGTATGCGAAAGCCGATGTGCCAGGCGAAATACCAGCCGGCCCAGGAGCTACCGCTCCCGTTGCTGCGACACCCGCCGCAAAGTGATCTGAGAAGACCCTGATGCGAGTGATGCAAACCCTTCCAAGCAATCTCGCTCATTCTTTCGATTCCTAGTTTCCCTACAACTTCGACAAAGCGTTTATCCATCGCTTCACTTCTGATTCCTCACTTCAAAAACTTCTCCACATGAGCGCCGCTGCACCCACACACGATCAAGCCCACGATCATGGACATGATCACCATGAGCTTGGCTTCATCCAGAAGTACCTTTGGTCCACCGATCATAAAGTCATCGGCGTTCAGTATGCCATCAGTGGTCTGATTTTCCTGCTGTTCGGGTTCATGCTCATGATGCTCATGCGCTGGAGCATCGCCTATCCAGGCCAGCCAATCCCCGGCTTTACTTTTGTCTCCAGCATTCCTGGAATCGGTTGGATTTTTGAGCAAGCCATCGGTCGTTGGGCACCCGGCGGAGTGATCAATGGTGAGCTCTACAACATGCTCGGAGCTATGCACGGAACCATCATGGTGTTCCTCGGCATCGTGCCGCTTGGTTTCGCTGGCTTTGTGAATTTCGTCATGCCCTTGCAGATCGGCACCATCGACATGGCCTTTCCCCGCCTGAACATGTGGAGCTTCTGGCTCTTCCTCGTCAGCGGCATCGGCATGTTTGCCAGCTTCTTCCTCGGCACAGGCTCCGTGCAAACAGGTTGGACCATGTATTCACCGCTGGCTTCCACGACCAATCTCGCTGTCACCAATGTCTGGATGCATGGTCACACCTGGTGGTTGCTCTCCATGGTCTTTAATATTTCCGCCTCACTTCTCGGTGCCGTGAACGTCATCACGACGGTCATCAATCTGCGCGCCAAAGGTATGACGTGGATGCGCCTGCCCTTCTTCTGCTGGGCCATGTTTGTCGTCGCTTTCCTTCTGCTTCTGGCCTTCCCGCCCCTCGAAGTCGCCGCGCTATTGCAGCTCTCTGACCGTGTCTTCGGCTCCAGCTTCTTCCTGCCAACTGGCTTGATGGAAGGTGGCCAACATCTCGACATCTCCGGTGGTGGTAGCCCTCTACTTTATCAGCATCTGTTCTGGTTCCTCGCCCATCCAGAAGTGTACGTGCTCATTCTCCCAGCCTTCGCCATTTTGGCTGAAGTCATCCCAGCAAATACACGCCGTCCGCTCTGGGGCTACAAAGCCATGGTCTATGGCGTTCTGACCCTCGGCTTCTTGAGCTTCCTCGTTTGGGCTCACCACATGTACCTCACTGGCATGGGCACCATGATCTCGACCTACTTCCAGATCACCACCGTGCTCATCTCAGTCCCGTCGGTGATCCTTCTCACCGGCCTCATGATTTCTCTCTGGGGTGGCTCCATCCGCTTCACCCCGCAGATGCTTTTCGCATCGGCCTTCCTGCCCATGTTCGGCATCGGCGGTCTGACCGGCCTTCCGCTGGCTTTCACCTTCATCGACCTCGCCTTACACGACACCTATTACGTGATCGCACATTTCCATTACGTGGTTGCTCCAGGAACCATTTTCGCCCTCTTCGCGGGTGTCTATCATTGGTATCCAAAAGTCACTGGGCGCATCATGAACGACTTCTTGGGCAAGCTGCATTTCTGGCCCTCACTGCTCGGCATGAACATGATCTTCGCACCCATGTTCATCCAGGGCATGGCAGGCTTCCACCGTCGCTGGTATGATGGTGGCAAGTACTTCGAGCAAACCTCGAGTGCCTCCAACTGGTTCACTGAACTCAATAGCAATTTCTTCGCCCTCTTCGGCATGGAAGTTTCCAACAGTTTGCTAGGACTCAACGTCCTGGTTTCCTTCGGTGCCTTCATCCTCGCGATTGGTCAGGTGCCATTCATTCTGAACTTCTTCCTCAGCGTCAAAGGCGGCAAGAAAGTCGAAAGCGACAACCCATGGCACGCCACCACCCTTGAGTGGGCAGCGCCAACACCGCCTCCCCATGGCAACTTCGACTTTGAGCCTGTCGTTGCCCGTGGACCCTACGAGTACAGCGTTCCTGGCATGAACCAAGATTACTTCCCACAGTGGGAATCCGAACCCGGCAAGCGCGCCGAACCTTCTGCCGCGCCAGCCCCTGCCGCAGCCGCCCATCATTGATCATCGAGCACTGAGAACTGAGCCAAACGCCACTTCTTCCACATGGACATCCCCTACACCGTCTCCGCCCGCCCCGACACTGGCTTGTATAATGCCAAGGTCGGCATCTGGCTCTTCCTCGCCTCTGAGGTCATGCTCTTTGGTGGCCTCTTCTCCTCCTACATCTTCCTGCGCGTCGGTGCGGACTATCCGTGGCCAGTGCATGAATTGAATGTCACGATGGGTTTCGTGAACACCCTTGTGCTCATCGGTTCCTCCGTGACCGTCTTGCTTGCCTGGGCCTCCATCAAGCTGCGCAAGTTCACCGCGTATAAAGTTTACATGGCGATCACCATCGCCTGCGCAGCCACGTTCATGGTCATCAAGAGCTTCGAGTATCGTGCTAAATTCACCCATTACTCCGCCACACTCACGGACGGCACCATCCTCACGGGTCATTTGCCTCATGGCTTTGAAATCGAGTTCGGTGGCGTCAATGAACTCACCCTGACCGTCGCTGGTCGAAAGTCCGCCGTGGATGCAGATCCCGTCAGCTACGTGCTGCCTTACATCAAAGGCGATGCCCCCAAGTTCAAGACCGAGGACGGCCAAGAGATCACGCTCGATGCTAGCTCATTCGCCCAGCTCCGTGCGGAAGCTCACGCTAAGGCAGAAGCCAAGGCCAAAGCCGACAACATGCTGCAAGTTCCAAACTGGACGATCAAACTCACTGCGGCTTCCCCGATCACCTTCTCATTCCCGCCTTCCAAATTGCTGGCCAAGCCTGCGTTGGACGCCAAATCCATCACCTTCCGTGACGGCACCTTAGTTGAAGGTCAAATCATCAACGACAAGATGACTCTCGAAGTCGATGGCGTCGATCTACGCGGCACACCCGAGAAAGAGAAATCTCTCGCCTGGAACGAGCATTACCTCGGCTCCGTCTGGAAGAACGCTTTCATCCATCAGCGGGACGAAGCCATCGCCGAGTTCAGCAAAAAGTTTGATGACGGCAAAGGTGGCACCACGCGCGATCCTGTCAAAAGTGCCTCTCAGCAGAAAGAGCAGTTCTACATGCACATCGAGTCCGCCACTCCTGCGGCTCATGCCGAAGAAGGCGCTAAACACAGCGCAGAGGCCCACGCTCCAGTGGAAGAACATGGCGCAGCTCACGCCCACCACCCCGAGCTGCATTTGGAGCGCAAAGATGTGCTCTTTTACTCGAACTTCACGCCCAAGCTCAACAGCTACTACGCCATCTATTTCACGCTGACTGGCCTGCACGGATTGCACGTCATCGCTGGCGCGTCAGTGCTCGCTTACTTCCTCATTTTTGACGGTCGTCGTCTCCGTGAAGATCCCGAGCACATGGCCAATCGTGTGGAAGTCGGTGGCCTCTTCTGGCACTTCGTTGACCTAGTGTGGATCTTCCTGTTCCCACTCCTTTATCTCCTGTAATTCAATCCCGAACGTCCCCCCATTATGGCTGAAAGCCCTGAAGAAATCCATAAGTCCATCAAGAAGATCCTCTGGGTCGGAGGTCTGCTCACCTTCTTCACTGCGGTCACTGTTGGCTTGTCCTATGTCGAACTGCCGACACACAGCCTGAACATCATCGTCGGCATGATTTTAGCGACCATCAAGGCCGCCCTCGTGGCGCTTATCTTCATGCATTTGAATCACGAAAAGGTTATCATTTATAAGTTCCTCTTTTTCACGTTTGCTTTCGCCCTAGCTCTCTTCCTGCTGTTCTACTTCTCTTACATTGACCCCTTGGTTTACAGCCAGTTCTGATCCTTCGCCATGTCGCTCAAGCACTTCCACTTCGTCTTCCTTTTCTTCGCCATCCTATGCGATGGCGGGTTCTGGCTGTGGACACGTCTGGCACCTGAGCAGACAGCCAAAATGGGCATCGGGCACCTCGGCATGATCGCTGGCTGGACCAGTCTGGCCCTCATCGGCTACGGCCTTTGGTATCTCATTAAAAAGTCACGCACCATCATCGTCTGAGTCTTCTCAGCCCTCCTGAATCATGAACCTCCTCACCCTGCTCCCACTCGCCTGCGCCACCTGCAAGGCCGACCCGAACAGCATCATGGCGCAGGCTCAAGATCTCGCCGTGCTCGTGCTACTCGGCTTCCTCGTTCTCGGCATGGGCTGTGTCGGTCTGATCGTTTATCATTTCGTCCGCAAGCAGCAGAACTTCGCCATGGCTGCTCAGGCCTGAACCCTCCTTAACAAACTCTTCCCCTCATGAGTATCTCTGACATCAACGAATGGATCGGCATCACCCAAAACGCCTCCGAGCACGGCGGCCTGGTGGATCACATGCTTGGCTTCGTCCACTGGTTCATGCTGGCCCTCTTCATCGGCTGGTCCACCTTCCTCGGCCTCGCCTTCTGGCGCTTCCGGGCCAAAAACAACCCGCGCGCTGACTACCATGGCGTGCGTGGTCATGCCTCCACTCACATTGAAATCGGCGTCGCCATCGTCGAGGCCATCTTACTTCTCGGATTCGCCTTCCCCCTTTGGTCACGTCAGGCTGACGACTATCCGACCAGTCCAGACACCATCAAAATGCGTGCCATGGGTGAGAAGTTCCTCTGGAACTTCCAGTATCCCGGCAACGACATGATGCTAAGCACCTGGAACCCACGCCTCATCTCCCAGAACAACCAGACAGGCCGCGAACTCAACGACCCCAATGGTAAGGACGACTTCGTCAATCCAGGCACCATGAAGCTGCCGATTGGCCGCCCCGTCATCGTCGATATCACCAGCAAAGACGTCATCCACAACCTCGCCCTCGTCCCTATGCGTGCCGCGCAGGACGCCATCCCCGGCATGAAGGCCCACATGTGGTTCAAGCCCGTGAAGCTCGGCAGTTGGGACATCATTTGCGGCCAGCTTTGTGGTCCAGGTCACTCGCAGATGAAGGCCGTGCTTGAAGTCGTTTCCGCCAAGGATTTCGACGAGTGGGTTAAAGAGCAGTCCACCAATGCCGCCGCCAAGAGCGCCGCTCCAGCTCCCGTGGCTGCTCGTTGATTCGACACTGAAAATTTTGCCTAGCCATTGACGAACGCTGTCTCGGATCTGTTCCAGGCAGCGTTCTTTTTTTGATGAAACTCTCCCGCTTCCAACGCATCGCTCTCGTGGCTTTTCTGGCCATCGAGATCTTGCTCTTTGTCGGGGCGATTGTCCGCACCACCGGCTCCGGGCTTGGTTGCCCCGACTGGCCCTTCTGCTATGGCCGCTGGATTCCGCCGACGAGTGCAGAGGAGATCGACTTCACCAAGCTCAACCTTGAAAAGTTCCGTCGTAAAGCCGCTGCACTGGGTCGCGATCCCGCCTCCATCACGCCTGAAAAAATCAAAGCTGAGTTCAATCCCGTCGCCACCTGGATCGAGTACATCAACCGCCTGACCAGCCTACCCGTGGGACTGTCAGTGCTCGTCATGTGGGCAGCTTCAATGGGCCAGTGGCGACGTGGGCGCGCGGTGATTTTTTTCACTTCAACACTCGCCGTCATCCTCGTCGGCGTGAATGCTTGGCTCGGTGCCCGTGTCGTCCTCAGTGGGCTAAAGCCGGGCATTATCACACTCCACATGGCACTCGCCATTCTGCTGCTGTGCGTGCTCGTCTATACCGCTTGGCGCGCGAGTGATCGCCCCTGGCAACTCGAATGGAAGACCGAGCCTGATCACCGACTGCGCTGGCTCGCTTGGTTTTTGTTTGCCCTCATCGTGAGTGAGGGCGTGCTCGGCTCACAAGTGCGTGAACTCACCGACGAACTCGCCCGCAGCCACGCCGGAGTGCCACGAGTCGAGTGGGTGCATGAGCTAGAAGTCAGCATGGTGTATCTCATTCACCGCAGCTTCTCCTGGCTCATCCTCTTTGCCGGGATCGCATTCTTTCACCGCAGCCGCAAGGTTCTGAAATCGCGCAGTTGGTTAGAATTCTGGATCACAGCGTTCATCGTTAGTCAGATGTTACTCGGCGTCGTTTTGGCCAATGTGGGCATCTTCCCTTTCGCCCAGGTGCTACACGTTGGGTTGTCCTCCCTTCTCTTGAGCGGACTCTTTCTCTGGTTGCTCGGCAGCGCACGTGGGCTTGGGAATTGCAAGCCGCAGCCAGTGCAAAAGCATGCGTCTCGGTTCTGCTTCGCTACG
>CAZOVY010000026.1:0-62653 GCA_964583255.1 uncultured Prosthecobacter sp. | reverse complement strand
CGGAGCTGGCAAAGGAGCCAATCATCCGGTGCAAACGGTGGATTGGTATGATGTGGTGAAGTGGTGCAACGCGCGCTCGGAGCATGCAGGGAAGACGCCGGCGTACTACACGAATGATGCGCAGACGACGATCTACAAGACCGGGAATGTGAACGTGACCAACGCACAGGTGAAGTGGACCGCGAACGGGTATCGGCTGCCTACAGAAGCTGAGTGGGAGAAGGCAGCGCGTGGTGGGAGGTCGGGCCAACGGTTTCCGTGGGGCGACACTATCACGCAGAACCTAGCGAACTATAACAGCGACAGCCCAACCTATGCCTACGACTTGGGACCGAACGGCTACAATGCCATTGGGAGTGTGGGAGGCACCTCCCCGGCGACGAGTCCGGTGGGATCGTTTGCAGCGAACGGGTATGGTCTGAGTGACATGGCTGGGAACATCAGGGAGTGGTGTTGGGATTGGTATGGGGTGGCGTATGCAGGAGGCACAGATCCACACGGTGCTGCTACGGGTGGCCTCCGCATAAACCGCGGCGGTGGTTGGGCCAACAACCTCCTCAATGAGCGCTGTGCGAACCGCAACACCAACACCCCGAGCTCCGTCGGCCTCTTTGGTTTCCGGGCTGTCCTGGCACCGAGCCAGCCATGAGCAGAATAGCTCAACACAATATTTGAACCATGACTTCACCGCCGTGAAAGCCCCCCTCTCCTTTTCACTCCTCCTACTGACTGGAGCTATCGCCTCCGCGCAGAGTTTCTCCATCACCTCCAGCACCATTGCTGGCGGAGGCACCAGCAACGGCGGCGCATATGCCGTCACCGGAGCCATTGCCCAGCACGATGCGAACGCGATCTCCACCGGCGGCACCTACAGCATCAGCGGCGGATTTTTTGCCCAATACATGGCACTGCAACAAACCGGCGCACCGCATCTGATCATCCGTGGCATGGGCGCGAACGTGCAAGTCGTCTGGGGCTCCAACGTCCCCGGCTGGGTGCTCCAAGCCAACAGCACCGACCTCGCCAATGCTGGCTGGATCGACGTGGTGGGCACGCCAACCGTGAGCGGCCCCGAGCAGTTTCTCCAGTTCGCCACCGGCAGCGGGCGTGTGTTCTTCCGGCTGCGGAAGCTGTAGCCCATCGCGGAACTCGCCAGAGATCAGATCAGGCGTCGGGCGGTCTGATGCGCTGCCACCCAATCCAAAGAGACAAGCCCCCGCTGTCCGGGGACATGTCCTCACTCGACTGCTACAGGCCCCCGCTCACAGAAACAACGCCCCCGCTCATTGGGGACATGTCACCACTGGCAGAAACAACGCCCCCGCTCACTTCTCTAGCATTCTGACGAATCGAGAGCGCGTCTGTATTTTTTCGTCACCCCAAGGCATCTTTCGCCTCTGGGGATATGTCACATAAATCCAACGCCGTGACCTAGTCACCGCCACAAAGGCATTGTTCAGCTCCTCGCTGAGTTCTTTAGCGCTTTGAGCTCTGTAATCGGGAAAAACTCCTTCACACATTCCCATCAGGAACACGATGTCTTTTTCGAGCCCCTTCATGGTGTGAACAGTGCTCAATGTGAGACCATCTGTTGTGAGATCCTCTGAAATTTGTCCCAGGGCCATCGCATTTCGAAACGCAGCGAGAGAATTACCCAAACCTTTGCGCTTAAACCTAGTCCACGACCTTCTAAAGTCCTGTA
This sequence comes from uncultured Prosthecobacter sp., assembly GCA_964583255.1. Classification (GTDB taxonomy): domain Bacteria; phylum Verrucomicrobiota; class Verrucomicrobiia; order Verrucomicrobiales; family Verrucomicrobiaceae; genus Prosthecobacter. Next base: position 60,951 of record CAZOVY010000026.1, on the reverse strand, counting down.
ATTCGAGCAAGGATCGTTCAAGCTCAGATGGCTCCGCTTCATCGTCCCCAGGTATCTGTTCGACACCAAGTGCCTTGAAAGTTTTAATGAACTCAGCACAAAATTTTGGCACATTCGGTTCTTCAAGATCAATTTCAGCAATTGCTTCAAGTAGGCGTGCTTGAACTTCCGGAAAAGGGATCTCTGCACTCTTCGCAGATGCAGCAATCTGATTGAGGACTTGTGTATCATTCCATCTTGTTGGGGCCTGAACTTTAAGGGCCGCACAGAGCTTCTTTCCATCCAGCCAATCTTTTGGATTCAATCGCAATCTGACGGCCAGATCCAACACTTTGCCGAACACAGACGCAGGTTCCGCTTTCCTCTCCCCCTTATTCAGGGAGAACGACACCTGTCGAATTTTTAGTTCTTTTTCGATAGCCTGAAACACGAAACGATTGCGTGCCAAAACAACCATTTTACTGAGAGAAATTTCACCTTCGATTTCTACGTGGTTCTTCAGCTCAAGCAACTCCCCAATCTTGTCGCAAATCCAGTTCGCCTCTTGTTGCTCGCTATCGAAGGCATGAATCGAAAATTCACCAGCCAGCGCATAATCTACCCCAACTTGAGATTCAGGTTTCAGATTGTTTGCCGCCCGAACCACTGCTCGAGAACTTCTGTAATTTTCCTTCAGCTCAAACTTTTCAGGACCAAAATCTTCAACGAAACGATTGCACAGAAAGTCATGAGATGAGCCGTTAAACCCGTAGATCATCTGGTTTGGATCCCCTACCATCATCACGCTCTTGGTCTCACCGGCGCAAAGGGCTTTCAGAAATTCATACTGCGCTCTGTTCAGATCTTGCGCCTCATCAACACAGACGTGTTTGTATTTCGTTCGGTAAATTTGCCCACACCAGGGCTGTTCGACAAGTATTCGATGAGCAAACACAAGTATGTCATCGAAGTCCATGCCGCCGCCCTGAATTAGAGCTGACTGATAGGCCTGATAAGCCTCCCAAAAATCCTTGTTGTCGCAAAACCGTTCTCTTGCCTCGTCCTCTAGGAGCAATTCTCTTTTGACTTCAGAGAAGCGTTCCAGATATGTTTGGATCACTTGCTCTCGTTGTTTTCGGGCTTTGGAATCAGCTACATCCAAAAACGCATCTATGTCTGTGCCGCCATCCCGCAAAGCCTGCAAGAACACCGCTTTGCGGTCCTGCTCACGTTCATAAATATGAAGTTCAGTAGGCAGGCCTATTGAGTGCCCGTATTGATCAACAATTCTTTGAGCCACTGAGTGAATTGTAGAGATCCAGCATCTCTCATCCACTTCTTCCAAGTCGTCCAACCTGTTGCGCATTTCCTCCGCAGCCTTGTTGGTGAAAGTAATCGCTATCACGCCATCTTTTTTTGTGCTCTCCAGGATGTGTCTCACTCTCTCTGTCAAGACACGCGTCTTGCCAGAGCCAGCCGAAGCTAACACCTGCAAAGCCGCTCCTAAAGGGGCTGTCACAACGGCAGATTGGGCAACCGACAGATTAGTCATAGGGACACCCCCGTTTTGATCTGTTTAAAGAAATCAACGATTTTTGAAGGTAGTGCAGTGACATCAAGTTTGCATAGGTACTCGGCAATCACCGGCGCATACTTTGGTTTACCCAAATCCAAAATATCACCAAGCGCCAGCTCGTAGCCTCCAACCGCTTTGTAATCTCGAAGCACATCTGCAAAAATGGGCTGATTGCACGACGAACACGGGGGCTTGTTCGTCTTTTGTCTTCCTGCGGAAGTACCATGTGCTTTCTTGATATAGTCTGCCACAGCCGTTGGCCCGTCTAGTTTAGCAATGGTGTCTTCGATCACCTTTTTGAATCCACTCGTAATCAAATAGTCCTCAAAATCAGTGTTGTTCAGTATTGTGACGTTCGAGCTCGTGTTAATGTCGGTAGTTGGCCCGAATACGGACCGATAGTGCTTTTGAAGTGCATTGAGAATTCGAGGCTCTCCATCACTAAAGAGGAAAAGAGGAATTCCGAGATCTTTCGCGAGTCGGAAGAAAGGCAAATATTTTCCGGCACCATCTGCGCTCACGAAATTCACTCCAAGTTTGAATGGGGCGCTGGAGAAATATTTCTCAAACAGCAATGGCAATGCTTGCGCTTCGGTTTCTCCTTCACAGAGAACCAGCGCTTTTGCAAAGAGGATCTCACCTCGAGAATGCATAATCTCCCTTTCGAGACGCCTCTGATCTTCTGGATTTGTTAACTCTGACAGACACATGCTCGTTACGTTCTCACCTGTTCTTTTCAAAGAACGGAGACTCGATGTTTCTGCCATTGCCGCCAAATACGGCGAGTGGGTGCTTACGATCACCTGACCCTTCGCTTCGGAGAGTTGTTTGTACAAAGTCCGTTGGGCATTCGGGTGGAGATGCGCTTCGGGTTCTTCAGCAGCCATGATGGGGAAGAATGGTTTCTCGTCATCTTTGTGTTTCTCCGTAGCGAGATCTATGAATGCCTTGACGGTGAGAAGAGATGCCCAGCTTCTAGTGCCCATTCCGTGATACTCCATGGAAAACGTGCTTGAAGAAGTGTCACCGAAGTGAACTGAGAAGTGCTTCGACAGGTCTCTTATTTTCTTGGGAAACGGTGTAATTTCAGCTTGTCCTGCTCCTTGGAATGACTGGTTAAGCTGGTCCAGATGCCTCTTGAGCCCCTTAAGCTGGCTGCTTTTTTCAACAGCTTGATCATTCACCCCAGCAATCAGCTCTTCGAGTGCCTTTATCTCATCATCTTTGTATTCGACGGAACCCAGCACTCTCCCGACAAAAGACGCTTTCTCTCTCAACTCCTGATGAATGTCCCGCTGTGCGTCAATGGCATAGAAGGGGATACTATCGAGCCGAGTAGGCATCTTTTTTTCCTTAACTTGTGCCGATGACCACTGCGCAAAAACCGGCCACTTATCCAGCGTGCATCGAGCCGTATCATATCCCCCTTTTGTGAGGTTCATACCTGAGCGTGTTCGTAGTGCGACAAACTGGTGTCCATCTGTCTCTTGCTGGATCTTGTCCCCAAACTCTGTCGTCCAACCATCATTGAAAGTCTTCTGTCGCTTCCCTTTTGCGTCGGCAGCGACAATGCGCACATCAACAAGAATCTCAGAACACCTTTTTTGATCGTCGCCTATGTGGAAGTCTTCCTCGCAGAGGGAGCGAGAATAGTCTCCTAGGGCCAGTTGCATAGCTTTCAACACTGATGTCTTGCCGGAATTATTCATCCCGATCAAAACTGACACAGGGCAGAGATCAATCTGGAGATTTTTGACGCCTCTCATTCCTGCTATCCTCACTTGGTCAACTAAGATGCTCATGGATATTTCTAGTGTTTCACAATCAGTGGGTGGGATCGCGGCGCGAGATCAAATGGACGCTGCCGCCGCGCTCATTTGTCCCCGCTGTAGGTGCTGATGAAGCTTTGATTGTTAAAATGTGCCGCTCAGTCCCTGAGCGGTATTCCGCACACGGAGTGTGAGGGCCACTTTGGATGCAGCGCCAGATCCCGTTGGCGCACTGCAAGAAGCCGATGGTGGCGGTGCTGGAAGAGCCGGAGTCAGGCTTGCTGGATGCTTTTTGTGCCATGAAGGGTGAATTCTTACCGAACTGCCGCCATGAAAGCGGTTCTTACGAGCATTAGCAAGGAAAGGTGGTCGGGGGGGAGTGAAAAGAATCCTTCTTCGCCAAGGCTACGGCGGACATGGTTGGGGGGAGCTATGGGTGATGTGTTAGGCGTGATGCGTGCTGGAGCACCTGCGGTGATCCCTCGTCTTTTGGAGCAGAAGGGGGCAGTTTTATCGTTTCAAAACCGGATGTTGAAACCAGGAATCGGAAGACTTCATGTCAGGTGCCCGATGATTGATGTCAGGTGGCCGGTACATGATGTCATATTTATCAAACATTGGTTACAAGATGGGACTTTGTAACCTGATGATCGAAAACATCAGAGGAAGAACGGACCACGTTGGTTCCAAAGTCGGAGTTTGTAACCTCCGGCTGCGGCAACCGGACTGCTTTTTGGGAATGCTTGGTTCCAATCTCGGACTTTGTAACCTGTTCGACGGGCACTTTATCTCTGGGACGGGGCACTTGGGTTCAGATTGCCAACCATTCATAGGTGTCGGCTGAAAAAGCCTCTCAGGCCTAGGATGCGCCGTGGCACGGAACCGGATGGAGACACTTTTGTCTGGGCAAGTAAGGCCGTTGTTGCTATGGCTATTCTAGATATTCACCTAAATCGAGCCATGAACACACCTTTACCCTTGTCTTCTGGAGCTGCTTCAGCCTTGGCCGCCACTATGGCGTCGATCTCTGCCGCGCGTATTGTCCCGCCGTTTCCGAATGATGGTGCCATGGTGACGATGCGACTCTTTGGCCGCTCGGATCAAAATCTGCTGATGTTTGGCCGGGCGCATTTTTCAGCGATGGAGGACAATGAACACTTCCTGGAGCCAAGCCCAAGTCAGGACAGATTTGGCGCGATGCTGGAGGCCTTTGCCAATGATTGTGCGGAAGTGCGGGCCCTGAAAACAGCTCTGGCGGCGGCGGTGGCGAACAAGAATGCCAGGCGTGAAGCCCTGATTCAGCAACTGGATCAACGGGGGAGCTATGTGCAGAGCATGAGCTGGGGCAATAAGGTCGTCATCACCTCTAGCGCCCTGGGCGTGCAGCGTGAGCGTCAAAAGGTGGGGCCACTGCCCCCGCCTTCAGGATTGCAGGTGCTACAGGGTATCTCCGAAGGCGAAGTGACGGTGACCTGGGACAAGGTGAAGCATGCCCTGAATTACGTGCTGGAATACGGTGTCGAGGGCGAGGAACCGAAGAGGATCCCTCTGAGTGGTCGCCGCAAGAAGACACTGACCCTGCCGCGACTGAGCGCGACTTACTTCTTCCGCATGGCCGCCATAGGGACAAGTGGGCAGAGCAACTGGAGCGCACCCGTGCGCCGGATTGCTGGCTGATGTGCCACAACCCACAAAACAAGGAGTGATGGCATCCTGCCGTCACCTGGGCTGTGGTAGTGATGCAGACATTCTTGTCTGCACGAGCGCTCCCAGGAAAACGGAACGCCCAACGTTCAGACAAGAATGTCTGCTACACACTTTTCTGCCTCACAAAGAGTCTTGTTGGTTGCGTATGACTCCACCCACCCATGCGCGTCCTTCCCTGTCTCCTCCTGTTCCCAATCTTTGCTCACGCAGCCACGCTTCAGGAAACCTGGGAGACGGGCTACACGAAGACTGACGCCACGGGGCCGCAGGTGCTGGGCTACTGGAAGTTCGACGAAGAGGCCCCACTGAAAGACGCCTCAGGCAAGGGCCACGATCTCACGTTGCAAGGTGCGGTGACGAGTGCGGAGGGCAAGTTTGGTGGTGCGCTGGAGTCCTTCCCAGGCTTCCCTGTGGTGGATAAGCGCCACGCGGCCCTGACCGCGGCAAAGCCTGCGCTTTCACCAAAAGCTGCCTTCACGCTTGAGATGTGGATTCGTCCCAAAGCTGACTGGAAGCCGGAGCAGCGCTGCTACCTGCTCGACAAGAAGTATGTCGATCATACGGACTACGCATGGCAGATCACGGATGCGGACAAAGGCGGGCTGCGCCGGATGTTTGTGACGCTCGGCTTCGGTGCGGAGTCGAAGATGATCCACTCGCTGCCGCTGAAACTCGTGCTGGGCGAGTGGCAGCATGTGGCCTTCACGTATGACGGCGCGGGTGATGGGCGCTTTTATCTCAATGGCTCCGCCGTTGGTGGCATGAAACTCATGGGCTACGGCGCGGTGGTGCCTGGCAACAAGGCACTGAGCATCGGCGACCGAAGCGGCAGCAACTACGGCGGCTTTCCTGGCTTCATCGACGAAGTGCGCGTGTGCGATGGCGTGCTGAGCTTTGAGCGGGCGATGATGCAAATTGTCAGCCCGCGCGCGGTGTGGCGGCGCATGGAGACGAACGCGAAGCCGGTGGAGATCCTCTGCACGAACCTGCGCCGTGAAACGCTGAAGGGCGCGAAGCTGCGGCTGAGCTTCGGTGGCAAGGACGAGGAGTTCATCCTGCCCGATCTGGCTCCCGGCAAAGCTCATGCAGCGAAGTTCACCGTGAGCACCGCGCTCAAGCCCGATCACTACACGCTGCGCGCCCGCTTTGAATCCACCGGCTATGCCACGGAGCAGAGCGCAGAGTTCGAGATCGTGCCGCGACTCGCTCCGCGAATGCCGGTGATCATGTGGGGCGCAGGTGGTGATGACATCGCTCAGCTCAAGGACCTGGGCTTCACGCACTTCATAGGCTTCAGCGCGCCGAATGTCGGTGAGATCTGGCAGGCGAAGAAGGTCCTGCCCCCTGGATCACCCGAATACATCGCGCACAATCGCAGCACCCTGGATGAGGCTTTGAAGAACGGGCTTAACGTCGTGGCCAGTCTATCACCCGCCAGCGCGCTGATGAGTGACCCGAAGAACCTGCGCGTGGATCGCGCGGGCAAGGTTTATGAGAGGCAGGACATCTGCGCATCGACCCCAGAGTTTGCGCCCTTCTTTCAAACCGTGGGCCAGAGCGTGGTGAAGGCCTATGGCGATCATCCTGCCTTTACCACCACCCTGATCGACACCGAGGTGCGCGACCACAATGCGCTGTCCTTTAATCCCGTGGATGTGGAGAACTACCGCAAGTTTGCCAGTGCTGAAATCCCGGCAGAAGCGGTGAACAAATGGGGCGTGGACTACACGAAGCTGAAGGACTTCCCCGCGAATCGTGTGATCCCCGATGATCATCCCATCCTGAAATACTACCGCTGGTTCTGGACCGTGGGCGATGGCTGGAACGGCCTGCACAGCGCCTTGAATAAAGGCATCAAAAGCTCTGGCCGACGCGACCTGTGGACCTTCTTTGATCCCGCCGTGCGCCAGCCCAGCATCAGTGGTGCAGGCGGCAGCGTGGACGTGCTTTCGCACTGGACCTACACTTATCCTGATCCGCAGCGCATCGGGCTCGCCACTGATCAGCTCTTTGCCATGAGTGCCTCCAGTGGCAAAGGCCAGCGCGTGATAAAGATGACGCAGCTCATCTGGTATCGCTCGCAGACTGCGCCCATCGGAGCCAAAGCACCGGGAGATCTTGTGGCCTGGCAGGATCATGATCCTGATGCCGCCTACATCACTATCGCGCCCATGCATTTGAAGGAAGCCTTTTGGACGAAGATCTCGCGGCCCATCCAGGGTATCATGTATCACGGCTGGCAGTCGCTCGTCGATGTTCCTGGCAGCACTAGTGCGTATCGTTTCACGAATCCGAACACCGCGCCCGTCCTGCAACAACTCATCCGCGAAGTCATCGAGCCGCTCGGCCCCACGCTCATGAGCATCCCTGATGAGCGGGCCGATGTGGCATTGTTGGAGAGCTTCACCTCGCAGATGTTCGCGCGTCGTGGTGGCTACGGCAGCAACAATGGTTGGTCCGCCGATCTCTGGCAGGCCATGCAGCACGCGCATGTACAGACGGACATCCTCTTTGAAGAGACGCTGCTTAAAGGCGGGCTCAGCGGTCGCAAAGTACTGCTCATGCCCGAGTGCGATGTGCTGCCGCAAGGTGTCGTCACACGCCTGCTCGAATGGCAGAAGAAGGGCGGCAAGATCATCGCCGATGAGTTCCTCTGCCCTGCGATCAAGGCCGACGTGATCGTGCCCAGCTTCAAGCGCGTGAAGAACGCCGCCAAGGACAAAGCCACCGTGCTCACCCTCGCGCAAACGTTGCCCGACAAGATGAAAAGTCTCGGCTGGATACCGAAGATCACCTGTGACAATCCCGAGATCATCGTGCGCACGCGCCGCTTTGGAGATGCGCTGTATGTCTTCGTCATCAATGACCAGCGCGAGCCCGGCACCTATGTCGGCCAGCATGGTCTCGTCATGGAAAACGGCCTGCCTTCCAGCGGCAAACTAACTTTGCATCAGGACAGCGCCAATGTGTATGACCTCACACGCCGCGCCCAGCTTGTACCCAAACGCAGCGCTGAAACTGAGATGAGCTGGCAAGTCGATCTCGGCCCCGGTGATGGACGCATCTTCATGATCACGCCGAAGCCGCTGCTCAGCCTCACGCTCGATGTCCCAGCTACCGCCACCTGCGGGAACCTAGTCGCGATCAAAGCCTCGCTCGCCACCACTGACGCCGCTCCTTTGAAAGCCGTTATCCCAGTCGAGATCGAAATCCAGGACGCCAACGGCAAGCGTAGCGAAGGCAGCGGCCACTACGCAGTAGAAAATGGCATCCTCGACCTCAAGCTCGACCTCGCCCCGAACGACGATCCCGGCACCTGGCAGATCCGCATCCGCGAACTCGCCTCTGGCATGGAGGCGGTGAAGTGGATGCGCGTTAACAAGTAAGAGCGACCTCTCAGAGCCTACTCAATGGTGAGTTCAAAGACGACAACCCGCGCATGGACAAATCGGGTTCCATCCCTAATGCTGGGGGATCCCACCAGCAGGATGGTTGATCAACATGAACTCCTTCTATGCAAACCCCGCCGTGCTGCAGCGACTCGTCGAGTTTCTCGGTGGCGACTCGCTGGATCATGCATCGGCAGTGTGCCTGACGCATTCGGACGGCTGTCAGTTTGATCGGCGTGAGCTACGACCACCCACCGAGCTTGATTGGTTTCTGGAGCGTGACTTCGACATTGCTCGGTCGCTTGCAGATTCGAGATCCTACCTGCTGCATCTGGATGTGGAGTATGTGAATTTCGATTCCCCAGCAGAGGCCTTCGTCGATCCATGGCGTTGTTTTGAACTCCAGGAGCCAACCGTCAAAGCCATCGAGACGCTGCTGCTCGAATGGGGTATTCGACCGCTGCATTTGATCACGGGTCAAGGGCACCACTTCGTCTGGCGAATCAGTCGTGACTCAGAAATTACCAAGCGGATCAGCAGGCTCAGTCCAGCCCCCGAATTGACCAGCCTGTGCATGGAGCGGATGCCGCCACTGCTGAAAGGAAGCATCGCGGCAAAGGATCAAGACATCTTTGCATCCGTGGCATTGGTCATGGAGTTTGTCGCCCATCGGATCAAAGAGAAGGCGGCACCTTTATCAAGTCTGCCCGTGGAGATCACGGCTGTGCATGTGGGACCGTTTGCGACCCAACAACGAGAGATGATCTCGATCGACATCTCCGAGTATGGCGACCCGCTGCACACGCGGATGATACGCATGCCCTTCACCAACTACCGCAAACCTTGGGTCGGTGGACTCGCCAAACGACTCGGCATTAAGAACGAGATTCCTTTTGTTCGATCCCTGCCGTTGCATGAAATGGATTTTCGTCAGGCGATCAAAGTGCGGCAGGTGGACGAGGATATGCTCGACTTGGCGCAGCGAGCCTGTGTCCGCATCCCGCTCCAAGAAGAAGGCACTGCTCACTTACTCGATAGCTATCTCGCCTCCCGCCTGCGCCGCTTTCACGAGTTTTATTATTCGACGCTCCATGATCCAAAAGAACGCTGGCCAGAGACCTATGCGCGAACGCCCTTGAATGTGTTGCCGCCATGCGCACGTCATTTGTTAGAGTGCCCCAATGACTTGCTTTTGAAACCTGCGGGCATGCAATTGGTGACACGCTGCCTTCTTGCTCAGGGTTGGCATCCACGCCACATCGCGGGCTTGATCCGCTCCAAATTTGAAGATCCATCCCATGGCTGGGGCCTTGATTGGAATGACTATGAAGCCGGGACCCGCGCTGACTTCTACACACGTTTATTTGCCTGCCTGCATCTGACGGGTCTGGATCGGCTCGTGGATCTCAACTGCACCTCCACTCGAGAGAAAGGCTTCTGCTTTCCTCCACAGGCGGGCGATTGCCACCTGGAACCTATTCGGCAAACACTCCTATCCAACCTGTCCCATGATTGAATGGCCCATCGCTCTTTCCACAGGGTGCTTCTATCGCCGCAGTTTTTTTGATGTGATTGAAGCTGTTCGCGACGCTGGTTTTCATCAAATCGAAGTCTGTTCTTTCCCAAAGCATCTCGACTATCACAACGTCGATGACGTCAGGCGTGCCGGTGAGCACATGCGTGCGCTGGGAGTCCACCCATTATCATTTCACGCCCCCTTTGCTGATCGAATCGACATCACCTCTCTCAATGAGGGCGAGCGCGAGGCGGCAGTCCAAGAGCTTATCCTCGCCTGCGAATCTGCCGCCGCCATGGGCTGCGAGCATGTGGTGCTGCATCCAGGACCCGAGAGAGAAGGTCGCCCCCCTGAAGCTGAATTCACTCAGCGCATGAGTCATGCGTCCTCCTCTTTAAACCGGGTCGCCAAACGCTGCTGCGAGCTTGGCATTCATCTGCTGCTAGAAAACATGCTGCCTCACCTGCTCTTCGGGCATGTGCGGGACATGATGTATCTGCTCGGTGAGATCAATACCTGCAACGTCGGCACCTGCCTGGACACCGGTCATGCGCATCTAGCGCAGGAGACAGGTGTGGTGATTCAGAAACTCTCCGGTCACTTGAAGCTCGTCCACATCAATGACAATCGCGGCGACTGGGACGCCCATCTCCCGCCCGGCGAAGGCACCATCGACTGGCCCTGGGTCATCAGCGAGCTGCGCCGGAATGAGTTCCACGGCGGGCTAGTGCTTGAGCTGCATGGTGGCGGAGATGAATCTGTCGACACGGTCCTAGCTCGTGCCGTGCACGCCCGTGAGTATTTAAATACTAACCTCATTTGCGGCTATGACGACCAAGTCTAGCCCACGGCTCAGCGAGTGTCATTTTTTTAAAACCACCAACCCAAAACCAATCCACATGAAAACCATCGTCGCTCTAGTCGATCTCTCCGACCTAACCTTTAAAGTGCTCAAGCTGACGCACACACTGGCCACAGCACTCCATAGTCAGGTCATCATCCTGCACGTCGTTGGGAAGGAGCCTGTAGTCGTTGACGTCGGGCTTGCCGCACCCGTGATCATGCAGGACCCATCGCCTGAACTGGTGAAGAACCATCTCGATAAGCTCCTGGAGATGCGTGACACCTTGGTCAAGTTCGGGGTGCCTACCACCGTCATGCAATTGCAAGGCGCGAGCGTGGATACCGTGCTGGCAGAAACCCGCCGACTGGAGGCTGATATGATCATACTCGGATCACATCACCACAGCACATTCTACCGTTTACTCGTCGGCACCGTCACGGATAATGTCTTGAAACGCGCCCACTGCCCCGTGCTCGTGGTGCCTAGCGGCGATGACGCAAAAATATAGCTGGCCCAGCATCAGCATAAACACTGCCGCCCATACCTGAGGTATATGGCTAGGTACACGACAAGATCAGACTCAAAGAAGACATGGGATGCTGAGTAACTGAGCCTCAGGCGTGGCATTGTTCGGCTGTAGTTTCTAACAAAAAGAAGAAACTTTTAACCTCAACCAACTCAAACCATGCTCGCTAAATACGATATCGATTACGTGATCCATCCCCATCACAACAAGCGCGTTGATACTCACCGCACGGATGATCCGGTGGAGGCAGAGGACTTCCTCATGAACCTGCTGGCCAGCGGGGCAAGTATTCATTCAATCCGCCACGAAGGTGGTGCTTTAGATCAAGCCCAGAGTGACCAAATGCTCCGTGTTGCTGCGGGTCGTCTCGCCTCACTCATGCTTTGCAACTCACTGCACATCGATACGGCTGCGGTCAAACATCGTTTTGGCTTCTCTGTGTAGGATTGGCAGCAGATCCCCAGAAGACTGATGCGCGCAGCGCCCTTGGCTGCGTGCGCGACAGTTCGTCATGCGTGAAAAGTCTTTTCATGCAATTTGTCTAACTTAAAATACTTCTGCGTCCATGCAAATTCTCTGCGCCACCGATTTCTCGAAACCTGCCATGGAGGCTGCCGACTTGGCCGTAGCGCTGGCGCTGAAATGGAAATTACCAATGCGACTCATTCATTGCGCTCAGGACTGGGTGGTCATGGGGGATTTTCCAGTCGTGGTGCCCGATGACACGCTATTCAGAGAGCAACTCAAATGTGAAGCAGATCGTCTGCGCGGTTCAGGTGCTGAGGTGATCGAGGAGCTTCGACACGGGAGTGCCAGCTTTGCGATTGTCGATGCGGCTGCTGAACAACCGACAAAACTCATTGTTCTGGGTTCCATTGGCAAAGGCTTGGCCGACCGTTGGCTGATTGGCAGCGTGGCTGAACGAGTGGCTGAAAGTGCCTCAGTCCCTACGCTCGTGATTCGTCAGCCTGAATTGCTTCAAGCCTGGCTGAGCGGTGAGGCTTCGTTGCGTCTCCTCTTCGCGGTGGATTTTACGCCTCCGTCAGATGCTGCCATTGCAGCGCTTCAAACCTTCGTCGCTTTGGGTAAACTCGAGGTTGAGGCGGTCTATGTCCATGATGTTGAAGACTTCATCTTCACCAAGGAGCAAGAGATCAATCGACAACGCGAAGTCACCGAGCGCCTGCATGTCAGCCTCGGTGACCTGCCAATCAAAGTTCATGTCCGCAATGTCGTCGGTCTCCCTGCGAACGAATTTCTACATGCGGCAGACGAGCAAATGTCAGGTCTGCTCGTCATCGGCACGCACCAACGACATGGTTGGCGGCGGCTGAAAACACCTTCCTTCTCTCGCAACACTCTGTCCCATGCCACCACCAATGTACTCTGCGTTCCAAGCCATGCTGATGAAACAGACATTTGTATTCCGAAGATCCGCCGTGTGGTCTTAGCGACGAACTTCACTGAAGTCTGCACAGAAGCTCTACGCTATGCGCACAGTCTCTTGCCTACAGGTGGGGCCATCCATCTGGTACATGTCTGTCTAGAACCCTCCAGCGGCATCAATCCAGTCATCGCCTCCGAGGTGTACTTCGATCACAGCATGGCCACCGCTAGGGAAAGGCAAGAGGCTGAAGAAAAGCTCAAAGCACTACCTCAAGCTTTGCTAAAGTTTCCGGGTGTGACCACCACCTCCGAAGTGCTGACTCACTACGACTTTGCCGCGGCGATATGTAACGCGGCTGAGCGCTTTAATGCTGACGTCATCTGCATGGGGACGAAAGGCCATTCGCGCACCGGCATTGCACTTCTCGGATCGACCGTTCAGGCCGTGCTGGCCCGCTCACACAAACCTGTCTTTATCGCCACTCGGCCAAACGCATGAGTGCTCCTTCTTCACCACGCTACATCAAATGGTTTGCTGACATTTCCATCGGTGACATCCCGCTCGTGGGTGGTAAGAACGCCTCACTCGGTGAGATGTTCCATGAACTGAGTTCACAAGGTGTGAGGGTGCCTGACGGCTTTGCGGTCACCGCTGACGGCTATCATCATTTTCTCAGCAGCACCGGTCTCGATGTCCGCATCAAGAAAATCCTCGGTGGCCTGAACACGCAGGACATGGACAATCTCCAGCAGCGCGGCAGCGAGGTGCGCCACGCCATTCTCGCCACAGCCATGCCGAAGGATTTGGAAGACGAAATGATCGCCTCTTATGCGAAACTGAGCAGTGGGCAAACGATGCCGCTCGATGTCGCGGTGCGCAGCAGCGCCACGGCGGAGGACTTGCCGGATGCGAGCTTCGCAGGGCAGCAGGAAACTTATCTCAACGTGCAGGGCAATGCCTCGCTTCTGGAGCATTGTCGGCGCTCGTTTGCTTCGTTGTTTACGGACCGTGCCATCTCTTATCGTGTGGACAAAGGTTTCGAGCACACCGCCATCGCACTTTCCATCGGCGTGCAGCGCATGGTGCGCTCCGATCTCGGTTCGGCAGGCGTCATGTTCACCATCGACACCGAGACTGGCTTCCGCGATGCAGTCTTGATCAATGCTGCGTATGGCCTCGGAGAAAACGTCGTTCTCGGCTCGGTGAATCCGGACGAGTATTATGTGTTCAAGCCCACGCTGAAGCTGGGTTTCAAACCAGTTTTGCAAAAGCGTGTGGGATCAAAGGAGTTCAAACTCATCTATGACACCGGCGGCGGGCGCATGGTGAAGAACGTGCCCGTTTCACCAGGTGATCGCGCGCGTTTTGCGCTCAGTGATGACGACATCCTGCAACTCGCACGTTGGGCCTGCATCATTGAGGATCACTACACCGCCAAGCGCGGGCACCCGATGCCGATGGACATCGAGTGGGCCAAGGATGGCCGCACAGGCGAACTGTTCATCGTCCAGGCGCGGCCTGAGACCGTTCAGGCGCAGAAGGATCGCGATGTCATCCAGACCTTCAAACTCAAAGAGCGCAGCCAGGTGCTCATCACCGGACGCAGCGTCGGCGAGAAGATCGCCAGCGGCCCGGTGCGCGTTGTGAAGAGCGTCGAGTTCCTGCGCGAGTTCCGTGAAGGCGACATCCTTGTCGCCGACAAGACTGATCCCGATTGGGAACCGGTGATGAAGAAGGCCGCCGCCATCGTCACCAATCGCGGTGGGCGCACTTGTCATGCGGCCATTGTGAGTCGTGAACTCGGCGTGCCCGCCATCGTCGGCACCGAGCATGGCACCGAAGTTTTGAAGGAAGGCCAGGTCGTCACCATTTCCTGCGCGGAGGGCGACACCGGCATCGTCTATGATGGCCGTCTCGCTTTTGATGTGCAGCAGACCAACATCAAAGACCTGCAACGCCCGCGCACCAAGGTCATGCTCAACCTCGCCAATCCTGAGGAAGCCTTCGCGCTGTCCTTCCTGCCGAACGATGGCGTCGGGCTCGCACGCATGGAGTTCATCATCAACACCTACATCAAGGTGCATCCACTCGCGTTACTCGACTTTGATATGCTCGCTGATCCAGTCGCCAAAGCCGAGATCAAGAAGCTCACGATTGGCTACACGGACAAGCCACAGTTCTTCGTCGATCGACTCGCGCAAGGCGTGGCCATGCTCGCCGCCGCTTTTTATCCAAAAGATGTGATCCTGCGCATGAGCGACTTTAAATCGAACGAGTATGCCAATCTCATCGGTGGTCGCGCATATGAGCCGGTGGAAGAGAATCCCATGATCGGCTTCCGTGGCGCCTCACGCTACTATCACCCGCGCTATCAGGCCGGTTTCGCGCTCGAATGCCGTGCGGTAAAAAAGGTGCGTGATGAGATGGGCCTCACTAATCTCAAACTGATGATTCCCTTCTGCCGCACGATCGAAGAGGGTCAACGCGTGCAGGCAGAGATGGAAAAGCACGGCCTCAAGCGCGGCGTCAACGGACTGGAGATCTACGTCATGTGTGAGATTCCCAGCAATGTCATCCTCGCCGCCGAATTCGCCGAGATCTTCGACGGTTTCAGCATCGGCTCGAATGATCTCACTCAGCTCATTCTCGGCGTCGATCGAGACAGCGAAATCGTGGCTCCAATCTTCAACGAACGAAATGCCGCCGTGAAATCCATGATCACGCAAGTTATCAAGGTCTGCCGCGAGAAACACCGCAAGATCGGCATCTGCGGTCAGGCTCCGAGTGACTATCCTGAATTCGCCCAGTTCCTCGTCGAGCAAGGAATCGACAGCATCTCGCTGAATCCCGACACCGTGCTCAAGACCAGCCTCGCCATCCTGGGAAAAGAGAAGGAGTGCGACAAGCTCTGATCACTGGCGGAGTCGCAATTCCTGGCGAAGTTTCTCCACTTCATCGAGCAGACTAGTGAGCAGTTTCAATCCAACGAGATTCATCTCACAGGTCTCGCGCAGATGCTCGATGCGGCGAATAGCGCGTAGAGCCTCATCGTCGAGCGGCGGGCGAATGAGGCCTTGCTCCTGATACTGCACAATCGTCTGAGAGGAGACGCCGGTGATCTCAGTGAGAATTTCCAGTGTGTAGGCTTGAGGTGTGGCGGCGTTCATGTCAGGCGCGTGGGTTAAAGGTGGAGGCGCTGCGTAGTTGTTCCCACAGCGCGCGTTCAGAATCACTGACGGTGGTTGGAAGCACGACGTGAAGAGTCACAAAAAAATCTCCTCGCTCTCCGGTCTTACCTTTCGGCAGACCACGGCCTCTCACACGGAGCTTTTGGTTGTTCTCTGCACCTGCTGAGACGCGCACTTTGATGGAGCCATCGAGCGTAGGCACCACGACCTCCGCACCGAGCACTGCCTCCCAGGGGGCAATGTCGATCTCGTGATACACATCTGCCTCACGAGTTGTGAAGTCGGGGTGTGAAGCGTGGCGCACGCGCAGGTAGAGGTCGCCCGCCTCGCCGCCGTTGACGCCCGGTTCGCCCTGGCCTGGCACACGGATGCGGCGGCCATCGGTGGCCCCTGGCGGAATGCGCACCTCGAACGTGTGAGTTTGCACTGCACCGGTCTGACGATTCGCCGTTTGCAGAGAAAGCGGTCGCTGTGTGCCATGCATGGCTTCTTCGAGTGTGACGAGTATGTCGCCCTCAATGTCGTGACCTTTTCGCGCGCGTCCTTGGCGCGCGGCTCCAGATGAAGCGCCTTCATCGAAGCCCTGCGGGAATCCGTAGCGGCTGCCACCGCTGAAGTACTGCTCGAAGAAGTCGCTGAAGCCGGTGCCACCGAAGTGAACATCCTGTTCATGAGCCGCGGCGGCATCCGGTTCCTGCCAGTTCGCACCAAGCGTGTCATACTTTTTGCGCTTTTCGGGATCACCTAGAACCTCGTTGGCTTCGTTGATCTCTTTGAACTTTTCCTCAGCCGTCTTCTTGTCTTTGGCGGTGTCAGGATGGTATAGCCGAGCCAGTTTGCGGAAGGCTTTTTTGATATCATCCACGCTAGCATCACGGGCAACGCCGAGTGTGGCGTAGTAGTCTTTGAACTGGGCAGGCATGGCGGGATTATAAACGGGGTGTCCTCAGGTACCATGCATTCAGTCCCGAGCGATGTCGTTGCGAATCATCGTGCTTTTCTTGAGCAGTGCGGAGACACAATGAAAGCACGATGAATAACAACACATGAGAAGGCGCGATCTAATTTCAGGGCCACGCTGATCCGTATGAAAACGAAAACTAGCACGACCTCAAGGGCCAAGAAAAAAGCCGACATCTCTTCCGGCGTCACGGAAATCCTAGAGATGTCCACTCAGCCAGTGACTGAAGCCATCCATACCAAAGAAGAACCCGGCGCGCGCGGCACTCATGGAAGTCCGGGCCGCAGTGAGATACGCAAGACTACGCATCGAGTGATGGGATCACGGCAATCGCAGCGCCCGCTTGAGAGGTCCGATCAGCCGCGCAAAAAGCGGGGCTGAATTTGATCACGGCCACAGTGCCAAAATCAGCGCGCCACCAGCCAACGCTGAAATTAAACCGATGAGTGTGGGCTTGATGAATGCGCGTGCGCCGAGTGTGACAACAAGTCCGATTTTGAATACTCCATTGGCAAGTCCCGCCAGTAGGATCATGCGCCAGGCTGTGCCTGTATCCAGATTCGCCGTGCTGACGAGGCGGGCGGTCGAAATCGTGATCGCATCCATGTCTGTGAGTCCTGAAATGGCAGCAACAACATAGAGACCCGAGTCGCCAAAGTGCTCGCGTGCCGCTGCGACAAGGAGCAGAACGACGGCGTAGAGAAGACCAAAGATGACAGCACTTTTAAGTTCAGATGGTGGCTGTTCTTGGGACCGATGCTGACCCTGTCTCTCCGAGATGCGATGCATGATGGCTGCCACAAGGCCGAACCAAAACATCATCGCTATAAGTGGCGGCAGGAGGCTATTCAGATGGCCGGGAGCGGCGATCATGATCTCGATGATGACACGGACAAAGACGATCGCTGAGGCGATCAAAGTCATCGCGGCAAGACAGATGCCACAAGCTCCAACATCGTGACTGCGGCGGGAGAGGCTGGCTGTGGTAGCCGTGCTGGAGATCAAGCCGCCAAGGATGCCGGTGAGAGCAGCGCCCTTTGCCCCATGATAGAACTTTCCCACAAGATAAGCAGCGAGGCTGATGCCCACGATCAGCACAACCATGAGCCAGATGGAGAAAGGATTGAGCACGCCGAGATAGCCCATTTCTCGATTTGGCAGCGCAGGTAGAATGACCAGACCTGCAAGCACGAGGCGGGCGATCTCACGCAAATCGTCTTCACCAATTCGGCGGACCATGTCGTGCAGCGGTTTCTTGCTTTGCAGCAGGACCATGACCACGCCAGCAATGATCACAGCGATGAGGCGCTGCCCAAGAATGGTGATGATGCCTGCGGTAAACATGACCAGCATGGCCATCTCAGTGGTCAGGCCTGAATCCAGTTCCTTACTTTTTGCCTCACCAAGCGTTCCAACAACGACCACGCCAGCAAAGGCGATCATGGCGGCGGCAATGACCCAATCACCATGCATGAGACCCAGCAGACCAGCCATGGCACCAAAGAGAGTGAGCAGCGCAAAGGTGCGGATACCGGCGATGCGGTTCTGCACCCACTCGCGCTGAAGACCGACGAGCAGACCAAGTCCAAGAGCCGTGCCGAAAGACTTCAGTAGCTCTACAGTATCTGGAAGTGCGGTAGGCATGAGAGGGAATTATTTTGTGTTCAGCTTTAACCACTGGACCGCAACATCCGGGAAATCGGAGAAGAGTCCATCGACATGAGCTTGATGGAAAAGGAGATCCAAAAGGTCGTCGGGAGACTTGGCAAACTTGGGCAATTCATCAATACGCAGCGTGTAGGGATGCACTTGAAGTTTCTGCGCGTGCGCGTTCTTCACGAGATCAGTGACCTCACGCTTAGCTGTGATGATCGAGCCGATATCCGGGCCGATGCCGTCGGCGATCTTGGCAAGTTCGGCGAGTCCCTCAGGCGTGCGCAGATGGGCAAAGTCAGTATTACCTGGGCCTTTGGCACCGCCACTCATGAGCATGATAAGTCGGCCTTCCCAGCCGAGTTCATTGCGCAGACGCATCACTTCATCATGCTCGAAGCACTGGATGTAGCAGCGATCCTGCTTCGTCTTGTAGCCATGCTTGTACAGGATCGGCAGGACGATGCGGCTGATGTCGTGACCTTCCTTGAGATGCCAGGCGGGCTGCTTGATCTCGGGATAGATACCAGCGATGCGGTCCGTGCTTTGATTGAGTCCGGCAATGAGTTCTAACTCCTCTTCAAGGGTTGGTATTTGAAATGAGGAGATGCCTTTCGGAAAGCGTTTCGGGAAGACCTGCTTGCCTGTCTTGGCATTGAAGCGCTCACAGACATGAAGCTGCTTCAATTCAACGAGGGTGAAATCGAGCGCGTAGTAGCGGCCATCGGCGCGCTTGCGGTCAGGAAAGCGCGTGGCGACATCGCTGATGGTATCGACGTGGATGTCATGCAGCACGACAGGCACGTCATCTTTGCTCAAGACAACATCTTGCTCGATGTAATCCGCGCCCATTGCATGTGCTATAGCTTTGGCTTCAAGCGTATGCTCAGGCAGATAGCCAGAAGCACCACGATGAGCGATGATGGTGGGTTTTGATGACTGGGCCATGACGGTGTTTATGGTAAGCAGTTGAAGGCAAATCGTAGATGCAAAGAACGTCGCGCGCGTCATGACTCCAGCATGAAGCACTACCGCGTCCACCGCATCTCCAAATCTACACCGACCCCCGACTGGTCTCAGGCGGATGTGCTCACTGACTTTTGCTTTCCATGGGAGGAGCGTCAGGTTCCTGTCACAGAGTTCCGTGCGCTGTGGGATGAGGAGCGGCTGCACTTCCGCTTCGACTGTGTGGATGCGGATCTCGTGCTGGGTAATGGCGACACGCTGAAAGACCGTGTGCTCGGCTCAGACCGTGTGGAGATATTTCTCACACCGGATCTCAGCCTCACACCCTACTACTGTTTTGAAATGAGTCCGCGTGGGGAAGTGCTGGCTTATCGGGCACGCTTCCATCGGCAGATAGACTGGGATTGGACGTGCCCAGATTTTCAAATCAGTGCCTGCATTGAGGCGCCGCATTATCGAGTGGAAGGCAGCTTGCCATTGGCGAAATTGCGCGCGCTCAATGTCCTGAAGCCGGACTCGCAGGTGTTTTATGCAGGCGTCTATCGTGGCGAGTTCAGACATCGGCCTGATGGCAGTGTGCAGCATGGCTGGATGCCCTGGGTGAATCCGCAGACAGAGAAGACTGACTTCCATGTGCCGGAGTCTTTTGGCGTGTTTGTACTCCAAGACTAGACCTCACTCCGCCGGCAGATCCCAAGCCTTTAGCCACTCGCTCTTTTGCAGCTTAAAACCTTGTTTGAGCAGGCGCTGCTCCATGTCGGGGAGATGCGCGGCGCCGTAGAAGATGGCGAGATGTTTTTTGCCGGACTCGATCTGCTTTTGCATGACTTCGAGGGCGTGGCGGTTGCGCTCGCCGATGATGGCGGTGCCGTTACCGGACTCGATTCCGGCCATGAGATTCTCTACGCTATCGAACTCGCGGCCAACCATGCGCTTCAGCTCAGTGGCGCTGTCTTTGCGCATGAGGATGGCGATTAGCTGCACCATGCTTGTCTCCTTCTTCTCGGGATCAGCCGTTAAAGTTTGGGCGATGGCGGCTTTCATCCAGAGGGAGAAAAAAGTTTCCTTCTTGTCCTTCTGCGAGTCAAAGAAACCCTCGGTACTCATGTCGGCATGGACAAAGTTTTTAGCCTTGTAGTCGATGCATTGGAGCTGGCTTTCGAGCGCGAGCTTGGTGCGCATGGTCTCCTGCATCTGACCGAGCCATTGCAGCTTTGATGCACCATCGGCGACTTTCATTTCCTGACGCTGCTCGACGGGACGTCCGACGAGTTCATAAAGCACGGCGTCGTAAGTTTTGAAGCGGGCATTCAGTGCATCGAAGTACTTTTTGTCAGCGATGTGCACCGCGCCCACGAGATCAACGATGACACCCGTCGGCGAAGCATAACTGGCAATGCCCGTTTGCAGCGAAGATCCATCATCCTCCTCGACGAAGCGAATGAAGTCCGTTCCCGTAGCGGCAGGCGTCAGCGTGCCGTCTTTGATTTCAGCCCATGCCACCGCGCCGAGCATCAGGCTCCAACTTATGGCGATAACGAGAGGCTTCATGAATCAATTGGCGAAGAGTTTGCTGAAGAAGGTCTTCATCTCATCCCATGAAGCCTTATCGGCGGCTTCGTTGTAAGCCGCGCCTTTGGAGTTGTCATTGCCAGCAGCTTTCTGAGTGAAGGCATGAACGGCACCTGGATACTGGACGAGCTTGTAATCCACACCGGCGTCCTTCATTTCCTGTTCAAAGGCGGCGATGTCGGCGGCAGGCACGAAGGGATCGTCCGCACCGTGGAGAGCGAGCACCTTGCCCTTAATGTTCTTGCCATCGGCAGGCGTGGGGCTGTCGAGTCCGCCATGAAAACTGACCACGCCTTTTAAAATCGCTCCACTGCGCGCCAGCTCGATAGCTGCGGTGCCGCCGAAGCAGTAGCCGATGCAGGCCACGCGAGAGGTATCCGTGCGGCTGTCTTTCACCAGCACGCTGAGCGCCGCCTTCAGGCGATCGCGGAGCAGCGCGCGATCCTTTTTATACTTGCCCGCTTCCTGACCCGAGGCAGGCGGCTGGGGGCGCACGCCTTTCCCATACACATCGGCGACGAGGACGTTGTAACCCAGTTCAGCCAACATCCGCGCGCGCATCTTTTCATTGTCACTGACGCCGGTCCACTGATGCACGATGAGGACGGATGGGCGCTTTGATGTGGTGGCGTCATCGTAGGCGGCCCAGCCCTCGCAGGTCACATCACCGACGGTGTACTCGACGGGCTTTTCAACGATGCCTGCCGTGAGCAGCGGGGCGATGGCGGAGAGCAGGGAGATCAAGAAAGGTTTCATGGTGGTAGGATACGGCGATACTCAGACAGTCCACGCAAGCATCTTCGTTCGAATGAATTTCAACCGCGCCCGCGTATCCGGTGGATGTCTCCAACCACGCTTTGTTTCTCCCTGCTTGCTCTAGCCCTCACAGCCACCGCGCAGACCAGCGTCCTCACTCTCGGTGCCACGGGTGATGGTCAGACGGATGACACGGCGGCGATTGAAAAAGCGGTGCTTTCTCATGGCAGTCTGCTTTTCCCCAAAGGGACTTATAGGCTGACGCGCACGGTGAACATACCGCTGAGTGAGACCGGTTTCGCTGCGCTGTCGGGTGATGGCACAGCTCGCATCGTCATGGTAGGAGCCGGACCCGCCTTCTTTTTCAAAGGCAGCCACGAGGGCAGTGCGGCACCGAGCAGTTTTAAACCGCCAGTGTGGGAGAAAGAGCGGACACCCATGGTCAGCGGCATCGAGATCGTGGGTGAACATGCCGAGGCGGATGGCATCGAAGCCGTGGGCACGATGCAGCTCACGCTGACTCGTGTGGTCGTGCGCAAGTGCCGCCATGCTGTGCATCTCACCACGCGCAATCGCAACGTTCTCATCGCCGACTGCCACTTCTATGAGAACAGCGGCATCGGCATCTTTTTGGATCAACTGAACCTGCACCAGATCAACGTCATCGGCTGCCACATCAGCTACAATGGCGGCGGCGGCATCGTGTCGCGCGGAGGCAATGTGCGGAACCTGCACATCGGCACCTGCGACATCGAGGGCAATCATTCCGAGAAAGGTCCGCCGTCGGCAAATGTCGAGCTTACCTCCACCGATGGCTCCATTGGTGAAGTGGCGATCACCGGCTGCACACTCCAGCACACGAGTAAAGCGCCTGGCTCGGCGAACATCCGCATCAACGGTGCGGGCACGGACCCCAGCCTGGAGCGCCGTGTCGGACGAGCGACGACTCGTGAGGGCAATGTGACCATCACCGGCAATGTCTTCAGTGACGTGCGGGTGAACATCGAAGTGCGTGAATCACGCGGTGTCACGATCACGGGCAATACCTTCTGGGAAGGTTTTGAGCATGATCTGCTGGCAGTGAACTGCGAGCATCTCGTCATCAGCAGCAACAACTTCGACCGTAACCCGCGCTATGCCGTGAACGGTTTTCTGGACGCGGAGAACAACGGCATTGTGCTAACAAACTGCACGGACAGCTCACTCACCGGCAACGTGATCTCCGGCGTCTGGCGTCAGCGTGCGGCGGTGGATGTCACGGGCGGCAGTCGGCTCATCATTGCTCAAAACCAAATCCTCGACTCCGACGGCGCTGGCATTCGCTTGGAAGATGTGAAGCACAGCTTGATCGCCAACAATCTCATCCGCGATGACCGTCCCGAAGACAAGCGGAGCAAGGAACCGTCCCTGTTGATGGTGAAGAGCGCGGAGAATCAGGTCAGCGCGAACTTGCTGGGGAACGGGCAGAAGGAGGAGTAGCTCACCGCCCCAGAAGTCCGACGATACAGGCGGTGCAATAGCAGGCAAGCAGGCCGCCGATCATGGCCTTGAAACCGAGGCGGGCAAGATCCTGCCGCCTGTTTTCTGCCAGTGCGCCAATGCCGCCGATCTGGATGGCGATGCTGGCAAAATTCGCGAAGCCGCACAGCGCATAGGTGGCGATGGTGACACTCCGTGGTTGGAGACCTTCCGCCTTGCTGAGGCTGAGATAGCCGATGAATTCATTGAGCACGATGCGCTCTCCGAGAATGCTGCCGATGGTCGGACAGTCCTGCCACGGCACGCCCATGAGCCAGGCGAAAGGTGCATTCACCCAGCCAAGCAGCGTCTGAAGCGGCCTGGCCTCGCTGATGCCGAAACCACGCAGGCCGACTGAAAGTGTGTAGTTCGCCAAAGCGACGATGGCGACAAAGGCGATGAGCATGGCCATGACATTGATGGCGAGTTTCATGCCGTCACTAGCACCATGACAAATCGCATCAACGCCATTCACGGTCTCGCGTTCGATCTGGCGCTGCGCGCCTTCGGCTGTGTCGCTGATCTCTGTTTCCGGCAGGAGAATCTTTGCCAGCATCAGCGAGGCCGGGGCGCTCATGACAGAGGCGGTGAGCAAATGCCCGGCGGAAATGCCAAAGGCGACATAGGCGGCCAGCACACCGCCGGCGATGCTGGCCATGCCGCCGATCATCAGGGCCAGCAACTCACTGCGCGTCATGGTGGCGAGGTAGGGCTTGATCACCAGCGGCGCCTCCGTCTGCCCCATGAAGATATTGGCCGCAGCCGCCAGGCTTTCACTGCCGCTGGTGCCCATGAGCCGCTGCATGATCCAGGCGACTCCCCGCACGATGATTTGTAGAATGCCATAGTGATACAGCAGCGAGGACAAGGCCGATACGAGCACGATGGTGCCGGTCACGGTCACGGCAAAAAGGAAGGCGTTGTCAGGCCCCCATTTCGCTGAGAGCAGATCGTGATTCGCCAGCGGACCGAAGACCATGGAGACTCCTTCATTGGCAAAGCCGAGCACCCGGTTGAAGGCAGCATCCAGCCTGCTAAAAAACCACGCACCAGTGCCCGTTCGTAGAACCAGCCAGGCAAGGATGAATTGCAGCGCCAAGCCGGCGCTCACCGTGCGCCAAGGGAAGCGACGGCGGTTTTCTGAGATCGCCCAAGCGAGTGCGATGAAAGCTACGAGGCCAAGAACACCGATGAAGCTAAAATTGGAAGGCATAAGTTTGATAGAACTGATGCCTCCTGTGATCACGGTAGATTGGCACGCCCAGATGCCCCAGGAGAAGAGCCTTGAATCTTATTCTGCTCGTTAAGGTGGTACCAATCATCAGGAGACATGCGTTGGGTAGCCATCCTACCCCGGTAGGTGACACCAGCAACGAAACAGGCCACATCCACGACAAGAATAGCCATAGCGATGAGAATGCCCCACTTTTTCAGGCTTTCGTCGATGACCTTGTTCTTGTTCACCGAGAAATCAGTCGCTTTGGAAAAGGTGGATTGGTAAAGACGCCGCCACTGCCGAGGCTCGCGTGCGACGCTAAACGACCACACAAAAAGGGCCGTCAGCACGATGCATGCAATCTGGTATTGGAGTGGAAAACGTTCGTCCATTGTTGGCTACGCTTAACTGAGCGCCCTCTGTCTTAGAACGCAGAGATGAAAATGGCAATCACGGATTCTAGTGAGCACGCATGAAACAATCCTCTGCTGGCGTGCCGCCCTCAATAGTGAGATTCACCAGACCATTCGCAGCCAGATGACTGAGCATGTGCCATGCGTCCTCAGCATCCACACCGACCAGAGCAGCTAAGGCCTCAGCTGTGATTCCGACACCACTGGCAGGAAGGGCGACGAGCACGGCGGACATCTGCTTCAGGAAATCTGTCGCTGCCTTTTTACCGGCCTCGACACCGGGCTGATGATAAGCATTCACATTCACCAGCGTGGCGTAAAAGCCG
This sequence comes from uncultured Prosthecobacter sp., assembly GCA_964583255.1. Lineage (GTDB taxonomy): Bacteria > Verrucomicrobiota > Verrucomicrobiia > Verrucomicrobiales > Verrucomicrobiaceae > Prosthecobacter. The sequence continues at coordinate 35,689 of CAZOVY010000026.1, read as the reverse complement.
ACCGCGCGCTCGAACAAGCCCACGAGCATTCCGAGGCTGAAAGCACTGACCTCACTGACGGTCAGCGTCACCGACTCACGGCCTTTGTCAGCCAGCGCTGTGCGTGTGCCGCGCAGGAATCCCTGCAAATAATCGCCGCTCGTGTAGCCGGGTTCGACCTCAAAGCCCGCTGTGTCGCGTGACTTGCGCACCTCGATGAAGGTGGCAAAGAAATTGTTCACGCCATCACGGAGTTGCTGCACATAGGCGTGCTGATCGGTGCTGCCTTTGTTGCCATAAACGGCGATACCCTGATTCACCAAGTTGCCATCGAGATCATGCTCCTTGCCGAGCGACTCCATGACGAGTTGCTGGAGGTATTTGCTGAAAAGCACGAGCCGGTCCTTGTAAGGCAGCACGACCATGTCCTTCGCGCCCTTGCCTTTTCCTGCGCTGAACCACATGAGCGATAGCAGCATGGCAGCATTTTCGCGTGCCGGGCGCGTGCGCGTCTCAGCATCCATCGCGGCTGCACCAGCCAGGAAGCCGCGCACGTCAACGCCTTGCAGGGCGGCAGCGAGTGTGCCCACTGCACTCATCACGCTGGTGCGTCCGCCGACCCAATCCCACATCGGGAAGCGCGCCAACCAACCATTCGCAATGGCATATTTATCAAGATCACTGCCCACACCGGTCACAGCCACGGCATATTTGGTGAAGTCCAGACCCAGAGCCTTGTAAGCGGCGGCGGCTTCCAGCATTCCGTTGCGTGTTTCTTTGGTGCCGCCTGACTTCGAGATCACAAGCGTGATCGTTGTCGCTAATTCCGCACCGATCTGCGCCACCACGCGGTCCATGCCATCAGGGTCGGTGTTATCAAAGAAGCTGATCTCCAGCAGCGGCACCGCCGGAGCGATGGCCTGCGCCACGAGCTGTGGCCCCAGAGCCGAACCTCCGATGCCGACGACAAGCACGCGAGTGAACTTCTGTCCGTTCACAGCCTTCACCGCGCCGCTGTGGACATCCGCCGCGAACTTCAAGATGTCCTCCAGTCCCACATCGATCTCCGCGCGCAGTTCCGCCGGAGCCAGCGCCGAGTTGCGCAGCCAATAGTGCCCGACCATGCGCCCCTCGTCAGGATTGGCGATGGCACCCGCCTCAAGTTCCTTCATCGCCGTGAAGGCCTTTTCAATCGAAGGAGCCATCGAGTCGAACAGGCTGTCTTCAAAGGACATGCGGCTGATGTCGATCGCGAAGCCGAGCTGCGAGTAGCGGACGAAGTACTTCTGAAAACGTGGCCAAAGGGAGGTGGTGGTGCTCATGGGATGTCTGCCAAGAAGCATGTTCAATGCCGAGCTGCAACCCGTGAGTGCAGGCTCCTCACTTCATGAGCATGAAAAGGCTGCATGAGAGAGATGAAAGCAGACCCGTCACTCCCGCCGGATCGAATCCAGCAGGCGCCCGCGCACTGCCGATGACACCGCGATCCAGCAGACGACGACGCCAAAGACCAGCACGCCGGCCAGCAAGGTGCCGAGGAAGGCCACCGGCAAATCACCGCCGCCTTGCGTGACACTGGGCCACACGGCAATCAGCGCACAGCCGACACCGAGCAGCAGGCCGCTGACCAGCAGCGCCACATGCTCGCCCAGCACGAGCTTTCTTAAAGCACACGGTAGGAAACCCAGCGCCTGCATCAAGCCCAGCTCACCACGCCGCTCCAAGACATGACGTGCGACCAGCACGCCGAGTCCCGCTGTGCCGAGCAGCACGCCCAGCCCACCGAGGATGGTGAAGATGCCGATGTAAGTGTTCTGCACGCTGAGGAAAGTTTCCAAGCGCTGCTTCGCTGGCTCCAGCGCCAGACCGCGCTGCTCAAGCTGGCGGGTGAGATGCGCGCTGACCTCTTCCACTTTGTCAGCAGGCGCGTCGATGAGGAAGAAGCGATAGCCCGCAGCGTCGGGATAGGTTTTGAGAAAGGCGGACTCACTCGTCACCATCTTGCCTTGCAGCACCGATCCTGCGAGCAGGCCGCTCAGTTTGACTTTGAAGGGCTGACCCGACGAGTCCTGGTAGTCCACTGTATCGCCCACGCCTTTGCCGAGGCCCCACATCGCCGTAGCTTGATCGGCGAGAGCCACATTCGCCCCATGCTCTGGATCTAGAGGACGTAAGACCTGCTCAGTGACACCTTCAGGCTTGAATGTTTTATCGAAGACATAGGGCATCAACGACTCCCATCCTTTCCCACCGGCCAGTCGGAAACGCTCGGCGAGCAGCACCGGATTCACACCCACCAACACGGGCTTCTGCGCGCGGTTCAGATTCAGGCAGCTCGCGTCATCCCCTTCTTTGACGCGGAAGGGCACGACCTTCACGCCAGCCATCAGCTTCTCATCCAGACCAAAAGCTTCGATACCGGCCTTGCTGTTGAGGTCTTCATAGATAGACAGCGACGATTCACCGATCAGCGCAAAGCCTCCGGTGCCTGAAGTGCGCAGCGTGACATCGCCCGCGCTCATGCGAAAGGCATTCACCGCTGTGACCATGAATATCCCGCCCGCCATCATGCCGATCACCGCCAGACTGCGTGATGGGCGGCGCGAAACATTCCGCGTGCCGATCTGCCAGAGCGACTGTGCTAGCTCTCGGCCATCACGCCGCAACCAGCGACCGGCCAGCATCAGGCCTGCGATCATGAGCATCATGCCGCTGCCAAAGAACATGCCAGCCACCGCTTCCGGTGCCTTCGCCGACTTCGCGGCAAAGACGAGGCCGATAGCGACGAGTATCAACAACACAGGCAGCCAGACACGTTTCGTTTTGCCTTTGCCAGCGCTTGATTCATCCGTGCTCCAGGCACCCAGTAAATCACGCGGCTGCGCGCGGAACATTTTACGACCTGCCCACCACAGCGTCAGCAGCACCACGACCACCGAGCCGATCCCCGCGCCGATCATGGTTCCAGCGCTCGCCTCATACACCAGTGGCAATCCCTGTGATGCACCCGACCACGCTCCACTGAGACCACGCATTGCCAGCTTGGTATAAACACTGCCGCCAAATAAACCCAGCACACTGCCCACCACGGCGATCACGCCCGCTTCACCGAGCAAAGCGCGCCGAACCATCTTTGCTGTCCAGCCAAGTGCCATGAGCAAACCGACCTGCGAAGCGCGGCGCTCCAGCGTGAACAAGAACAACAGCGCGGCAAACACCAGCGCCGCCGCGATCAAGAACAAGCTCAAGCCGATGAACAAGCCGCCGAAATCCACGCTGCCTTTTGCCGCCGCATCCGCATCCTTTTTGAAATGGCGTGGCACGAGTCCGGTGTCTGAAAGCCGCAGCGTGCTGAGCAGATCATTCCTCAGCGTGGCCTCATCCTGCCCGCTGTCAGCAAAGCGAATCGCGGTGAACTGACCAAAGCGATTCGACCAGAGCTTCTGTCCCGCAGCGAGGCTGATAAAACCCTTCGGCGTGCCTTTGTAATCGTCCCAATACTTCTCGTCCTTGTCGCGGATCGCCTTCATGTCCATCGGGATGCCCGGCTCCCAGTCGCGGCAGTTATCCACGTCCGACACACCTGGAAACTCCGGCGTCCACGCGCGCGTCACCTCGGGGTCCGTCATCGGCAAAATGCCTCTCACCGTGAAGCTGGCCGTCTGCTGTTTCAGCTCACGTCCCAGTCCAACCACGAAGTAAAAGATTTCCAGCTTATCACCGATCTTCAACCCATGATCCTCCGCCAGCCATTGGCTGATCACGATGCCATCCTTGTTACCTGCCATGCGATCCGTGGCCGTGATCATCGAATACGGCGTGCCACCTGTGGCGGACTTCAGCCCATTCACCAGATACGTCAGCACGCCATAGCTGCCCTCACGCGCCAGCAGTTTCGTGGCGAGACTTTCGTCAAGAAACACGCGCCCCGTGCTTATCTCCCACTCCTTCCGCGCTCCAGTCACTCGTGTGAGCTTGAGGCCAAAGTCCTCGAGCGTCTTCGCCCTCTCCCATTCGTCATTCGTCATTCGCGCTTCGGCATTCAGCGCCGCGTTCACCTTCCCATCCATCTCAAGCTGCGTCTGCAAATCCGCCAGATTCACAAACACCGAGTCCGGCGTGATCTGTGAGGCGATGAGTTGAAACGCGCCAAAGTCCTCGGCACTCACAATCGCACCGACTTTCCGCCGCAATGAGATGTCTTGATTCGTGCTGCCAGAGAGAGGTGCATCGCGCGAGATCGCGCTCGGCCGCTCCATGCGCACCAGCACGGTGTCACCGACCTTGGCATTCAGCTTTCGGGCCAGCGGTTCATTCAAAGCGATGTCCGACTTTTCCAACGTGACCGCTTTGCCTCTCGCACTCAGTTTCCAAAAAGTAGCATCGACCCCGAGCACCTGCGCGCCATTCACCCGCACCTTGCCATTCGCCGCGCTGGCGGAACCTGTGGCCATGATCACCGGCGCACTCTGCACCTGCTGCGCCAGTTTCTCCGTGAACCAGCGGTCACCGCCGAGCACGCCCGACACGACTTTGCCCAGTCTCAATTCAGCCACACGCCGCAAGCTCGCCCGCACCGAATCACCCACGAGGAGCGAGCCGCTAAGAATCGCGGAAGACAAAAAAGCACCGAGTAGCAACCCGAGATGTCCGCGCCAGTAGTGGCGTGCGGAAGAGAGGATGAAGTGAAACAGAGTCATGAGCTGAATACGCCCATCATGCGCGGCCTGTGCCACGCAGGCAATGGACAACACAAGTCTGGCAGACTGAAAGTGGTCCGCACAATCCCTGTGCGGGTCCAGCAAACACAGCATCAATCAGCGCCTTCAGCCAATTCAGTTGGCTGCGCATCTGCGCTGGATCGATCTCGGAGTCGGCTTGGGGCCTTCGGGCCTTGAGTCTGAGATCTTGGTGATTCTTAAAGCGACAGCCGCAGATGAAGGTCTGGAGACCCTTGGCCAATGATAGCTCAAGAGAGCTATACCCCAGCGTCTCACTCACTCGCTGCCGTCACGGTCATGACTTCATCGAGTGTGGTGATGCCTTCGCTGGCTTTGCGGAAGCCGTAGAAGCGCATGGGGATCATGCCGTCTTTGAGGGCTTGGGCTTTGAGTTCCATGACGGTGGCGCGCATGTTGATCTTCTCCTGGAGGGCCTCGGTCATGAGGCAGATTTCCATGATGGCAAGTCTGCCGGTGAAGCCGGTATTGCGGCAGGAGCGGCAGCCGACTGGACGGAAGAGTTTGTCCTTCCACTCCAGGGGGAAACCGCAGGCTTTGAGATAGCTTTCCTCATGGTGCGCGGGCTCTTTGCAATGCGGACACAGGGTGCGGACAAGGCGCTGGGCCTGGAAGGCGCGCACGGATGAGGAGACCATGAAGGGCTCGATGCCCATGTCGAGCAATCGGGAGATGCCGCCGACGGCGTCGTTCGTGTGCAGGGTGGAGAAAACTAAGTGTCCAGTGAGTGCACCACGGATGGCGATTTCGACGGTCTCTTGATCGCGCATTTCACCGACCATGATGACGTTCGGGTCGCCGCGCAAAATGCTGCGCAGTCCGGCAGCGAAGGTGAGATCGATCTCGGGCTTCACAGCGATTTGTATGATGCCGTCGAGCTTGTTTTCTACCGGATCTTCGATGGTGACGATGCGGCGTTCCTTAGTGTTCAGCTCTTTTAATAAAGTGTAGAGCGTGGTGCTCTTGCCTGAGCCGGTCGGGCCGGTGATGAGGATGATGCCGTTCGGCGCGGCGAGCAGTTTACGGAACTTGGCCTCGGTATCGGGATCGAGGCCGATGGCTCCCATGTCGAACTTTTTCCGTGTGAGCAAACGTAGCGCGACGGACTCGCCATTGACGCTGGGGATGGTGGCGACACGGACGTCGATGGGCTCGCCATCGAGTTCAAGATTGATGCGCCCATCCTGCGGCAGTCGGCGCTCGGCGATGTCGAGATGCGCCATGATTTTCAAACGCGAGATGAGTGAGTTTTGCAGCACGCGCATGTTCGGCGGCACGGGTACTTCGATCAGCTTGCCATCGACTCGATAACGGATGCGCAGGTCACGCTCTAGCGGCTCGACGTGGATGTCGGTGGCGCGTTCCTTGAGGCCTTCGCGGAAGATTTGATTCACGAAATTCAGCACGGTGGCTTCTTCGTCGGCCTCGTCGAGCACGTTGACTTCCTGTTTCAAATCATCGTCCTGATCGGCGCCTTCGCGGCCTTCGAGCAGCTCTTCGAAATTCTCTGCGCCGACGCCATAACCCTGATGCAGGGCTTCGAGGATGCGGTGACGGCTGGCGACCTGCCAGTGGACACGTTTGCGCAGTTCCTGTCCCACGGCCTGACGTGCGCTTAGATCAAAGGGATTGTAGGTAAGAACGGTGGCCTCGACGGCGCTGACGTGTGTCGGATAGATGCGGTGGCGCAGCGCGAGCTTGGCTGGGAAGCGATTGTGTAGGCCGTCTTGGGCCTCGCCTTCATCTTTGGCAAAAGGCATCTTCAGCATCGTGGCGAGCTGGGTGAAGAAGCTTTCTTCATCGACCACATTGGCGTCGAGCAGTGCCTCGATCAGTGGCTGGCGTTTGTCTCCGGCTTCTTCCAGCGCGTGGCGGAGTCTCGACTGATCACGGCAACCGGCTTGTTTAGCGGCTTGGGAAAGGACATCTGAAAGCGAGTGGAAAGACATGTGAGAGGGCGCTGTAGAACGCAGGATTGCCGGACAAGTTGCGACTAAACTCAGGCGTGGAAAAGATGGGTCAGTAGCCAGACGTAGAGTGCGAATAGTCCAAACAGTATGCCGATGAGGGCGACGACGATCAATCCGAGCACGCCGAAAAGCCGCCAAGTGCTGCGTTTGACGAGATCATGCTGCCCAGCCTGCCAGTCCTGGAGGAGGCGTAGATTGCGGGAGTTGGATTTAAAGAAGGCGCTAGCCACAGGGCCGAGTGCGGGGACAAAATCGAAGAGCGTGTTCATCAGCATGTTCCCCGCCATGCGCAGGAGGACGGGCACGCTGACACGACTGCGCACGGCTTCGATCAGGATGATGAGTCCACCACCCGAGGCGATGGTGCTGCCGAAGCCTGGAATGAGTGAGAGCAGGGGATCGAGTCCGATTTTAAAATCCGTGCCAGGGATGCGCAGCCAGTTGTCCAGCCACTTGGCGAGAAACTGCGCCACATCAGATTCTACAGGCTTGCCTTTGGCATCCTTGTGGAAGGTCCGCATTTCGGGCGGGAGGATTTCGTCGATGATGATGTGATCGGGAAGATCAGGCTGCATGTGACGAGTTTAGGTCATCCTATCAGTGTGGCAACCTGTGACGCACTGGCCCATTTGGCCGACTTTTGCTGTGTGTATGGTCTGAAGTTTGAGTTGCGAAAATGGGCGCGTTTCGGTAAAATACGGCTGTCATGAAATCCTTCCTCACTTTTCTGGCTGTTGCCTTCATCTCGACGGTCGCATCGGCGGCTGAATCGCTGAACACCGTCTGCCCGATCTCTGGAAAGTCTGCCAATCCAGCCATCACTAGCAATTACAGCAAGACGGTGAATGTCTGTTGTGACCGCTGCGTGAGTCAGTTCAAAGCCAACCCTAAAAGCTATCTCAACTCCATCCTCACGGCCATGAATGGTCAGTGCCCGATGAGCAAGAAGAAGGTGGATGGCTCGAAAAAGGTCACTTACGCGCGTCCCGTTGCTTTTGCTGATACTGCCAGCAAGGCTGCCTTTGATGCTGCGCCTGACAAGTTTATCAAAGAGGTGCGGCAGTAAGTCTGGAAGTGCGGCTGAGAGCTGTCACGGTGTCCTCCATGCCTGTCACCGAATCCAGCCTCAAGCATCTCATGATCAGCGCCGCGGCGGGATCGGGGAAGACGTATCAGTTGGCTCGGCGTTATGCGCACTTACTCACGCTCGGTGCCGAGCCGGAAGGTATCGCGGCGATGACGTTCACACGCAAGGCGGCAGGGGAGTTCTTCAATCGTATCCTGCGCCGACTGGCGGAACTGGCCGAGCATCCTGAAAGCGCGTTGGGTTTCTTTAAAGATGTCGAACCGCCTGTGCCTGCGGGCACTGACTATGCGCTGCTGCTTCGGCGCGTGACTCGGCGTCTGCATCGTTTGCGGTTGGGCACGCTGGACAGTTTTTTTGCTGGTATGACGCGCTGTTTTCCGCTGGAACTCGGATTGCCTGCGGGTGCGCGCGTGATGCAGGAAGATGAGGCTAAGCAGGCGCTTGATGAAGCGCTGGAAGCACTCTTGGATCATCTTTACTCAAGTGAAGATCGGGCGGCGCTGCATCTGCTGACGGAAGCCTACAAGCAGGCAACTTTTGGCGCAGGTGAGAAGACGGTGGACGCGACCATGCAGAAGTGGGCGGCGGATGGTGTGATGCGCTGGGAGGACTCAGGGAAGGGGATGTCGAATGACGAAAGACTCAGAGGCTGGGGTGAAATTCGCGCCATCTGGCCAGACGGATTGCCTGCGGTCATAGCCATCGCGGATGTGGTGGCGGAGGTGCGTCAACATTTCATACCGCCGCATGAGCCTGGGCAAACACTGCTGGAAGAAACACTGCAAGCGGTGCTCGAAACAACGCCCGGAATGACGCTGCCAAAGCGTGTGAAGGAGCTGCTGGAAAAGCTGGCCGAGCAATGGCCCGAAATTCAAAATGATCGAGGTGAGCTGATGTGGATGCGCAAGAAGCTGCCGCTCGATGGCGCGCCAGCGCGTGCGCTGCGCGGACTCGCTGAAGCACTGATGCTGCGTGAGTTTCTGGTGCGTGCAGAGCGCACGCGCGGACTCGCCGCTGTGACGGCGATGCTGGCAGCTCAGTATGCTGAGCGGGTGCGTGCTCGTGGCCGGCTTTCCTTTGCCGATGTGCAGAGACTGCTCGCCAATGCGGTGCGTGAGGACTCGCCTTGGCTCGGTGGCAACGGTGATCTCTGGTATCGTATGGACGGTAGGCATGATCATTGGTTGCTCGACGAGTTTCAGGATACCAGCCGCACACAATGGAAGGTGATCGGAGATTTGGTGGATGAGGTGATCCAAGACACTGAGGGCCACCGCAGCTTCTTTGCCGTGGGTGATCCGAAGCAGTCGATCTATCTCTGGCGTCAGGCGGAGCCGGATTTGTTTGATGACGTATTGCGTGCTTACCCAGAGGCTGGGCCGCGTGGTCTGCATCAGCAGCCGCTGAGCGTGTCATATCGCAGTGCGCCTGCGGTTTTAGATGCGGTGAATGGTGTGTTTGGCAATCGGGTGGTCATCGAGTCGCTGCTCCCAGAAGGCAGTCTAAAGGGCTTCTCTTTTCAAGAGCATCTGGCTAGCCAAAAGGCGCTGGTGGGTCATGCGGCATTACTTTCACCGCTCAAGTCCGGGGGCGATGATCAAGAAGGCGCAGTCCATGTGGCGGCGAAGTTGCTGCGTGAGATGGAGCCGCTGAAGCGTGGGCTTTCCTGTGCGGTTTTAGTGCGCCAAAACAATGACGCCACGGAGATGACTGAGCAACTACGCCATCTCACAAGCATGGAGGTGGTGTGTGAATCTCGGCAGCGCCCGTGCACGGACAATGCGGTGACTTTGGCGTTGCTGTCCGTGCTGCAACTCGCGGTGCATCCCTCGGACCCGCAGGCTTTGGAGCATTTGAAAATGACGCCGCTATGGCCTGAGTTGACGGCTGATGAAAAGTCGTGGCGGTATCGCATCGCGAATGTGCAGCGTCTCGTGCAGGAGCAGGGATTCACCGCGTTCATGCAGGAGTGGGTTCCTATCATTCACGCCGCTTTGCCTGAACTGGATGAATTTCACAAACGCCGACTCACGCAGATGACCGACATCGCGATGGAGTTCGATGTGACGGGTAGTCGTGATCTGGATGTCTTCATTCGCACTGCGCGTGAGTATCCTCTGCGTGTGCGTGGCTCACAGAATGCGATCCAAGTAATGACCGTTCATGCGGCGAAGGGGCTGGAGTTTGACATCGTGATCCTGCCTGATCTGGATGGTGACTCGATGGATAAGCTGCGTCGAGATGATCTCATGATCAGTCGAGATCGTGAGGGTGTGCGCTGGGTTCTGCAAACACCGCTGCGAGTCTATGCCGAACTCGATGACACGCTCGGCGCGGAGCTGAAAGAAGCGAAACGGCGCGGTGCTTTCGAGTCGCTTTGTCGTCTCTATGTGGCCATGACTCGCGCCAAGCGTGGCCTGTATTTGATCGCTGAGCCTGCCGCGCAAAAACCATCTGCTATTAAAGAGTCTGTCCTGCTACGATCCACGCTCGGTGCTTCGCCAGTGGCTGGGGACTCGTGGAACATTGAATGGGAGACCGGTGATGCCGGTTGGTATCTGCCCGAGCAACGTCAGGCGGAGACGCTCCCGCCGGTCATCGCAATCTCAGCGCCGCTTGGTCCATTGTTGCAGGAAACGCAGCCGATAGCGCGTCGCCGGACTCCCTCGGGTGAGGAGAGTTTTAAGGTCAAAGGCAGTGTGCTCTTCAGTGCAGGCCGCGAGCCTGGACGCCGACTCGGCACCCGTGTGCATGAACTTTTTGCCGAAGTCGCCTGGGCTGAGCCTTTGGACACTTTGACGCAGCGCTGGCTAATTAAAGGTCTGCTCACGCAAGATGATCTCAGCGCCGACTCCACCACGCCGGAGAGCTTGGCTTTTCGCATGGTGTGCTCCGTGCTTGGATCAAATGTTTTTCAGCAGCCTGGGCCGCAGACGCAGCTCTGGCGTGAGCGGCCATTTGATCTCGTGATGGATGGTGAATGGGTGTCTGGCATTTTTGATCGTGTGCATTTGGAGCGTGACTCAAGCGGCCACTACCTCAGCGCCTGGATCATTGATTTTAAAACCGATGACGTGGACTCAGATGAAGCTCTGGAGGAGAAGCTAGCGGGCTATGCGCCACAGATCGCCTTGTATCGCACGGCGATCATGAAGCTCACCGGACTGGCCGCCGAGCAGATTCAGTGCTCACTCCTCTTCACTCGTTTGCAGCGTCTGATTGTGATATGAGTCGGGTCGATCTTTGTCTGAGTCGCCGCAGCACTTCAAATTAACCTCAAAAGAGCTGTGAATAACTCTAGTTTCCGTTTGACACCTTGGCTGAGACTTCTATTCTCGCGGCCCTTCTTTTCCCGCGCTCGATGACGTTCATCGGGTGCTACTCTCAAAGAACCTTATGAAGACATTCTCTGCCAAAGCCCAAGACATGAACCGCCAGTGGTGGATCATTGATGCCAAGGATCAGGTCCTCGGCCAAGTCGCCGTGGCTGCTGCCAATCTTATCCGTGGTAAGACTCGGCCAACATTCACCCCTCATGTTGATACCGGCGATTTCGTCGTGGTGATCAATGCTGAGCAAGTGCGTCTGACTGGCAAGAAAGAGCAGCAGAAAATTTACACCAGCAAGAGAGGTGGCTACATCGGTAACCAGAAAGTGGAGACCGCTGAAAAAGTTCGTCAACGCCGTCCTGAGTTGCTCGTGCATCGCGCTGTGAAAGGCATGGTCCCGCACAATCGTTTGGGTGATGCGATCGTTACCAAGCTGAAAGTTTATGTGGGTGCAGACCATCCGCACGTGGCTCAGAATCCACAGCCTTTCGTTGTCGCTTAATTCCAAGTTTTCCCTGATCTAAGTTCATGAGCAATCCCAAGCCCCTCAACAATTCTACTGGCCGCCGCAAGACCGCCATCGCCCGCGTTCACATTCTCGCAGGTTCCGGTTCCATCACGGTCAATGGTCGCGACTTCGAGGAGTACTTCCCGACGGTTGCTTTGCAAAATCAGGTCCTGACTCCCTTGGCTCTGACGAACACACGTCAGATCTATGACTTCAAGGTCAACGCCTGTGGCGGTGGTGTCACTGGTCAGGTCGGTGCAGTGAAGCTCGGTATCTCCCGTGCTCTGATAGCCGTGAATCCAGAATTGCGCGGCACGCTGAAGAAGGCTGGCCTTCTGACCCGTGACTCCCGTGCTAAAGAACGTAAGAAGCCAGGTCGCCCAGGTGCCCGCAAGCGCTTCCAGTTCTCCAAGCGTTAATCGCTGGCTGGTTCAAATTGGTTTTTCAAAAAGCCCCGTCTTCGCAGGCGGGGCTTTTTTAATGCAAATGTAGATCCATCAGCAGCAGCTTTTCATTTCATCCAGTCATGCGTTACTTACTCTTCCTCATCTCCCTTGCTCTTCTGCTCTCTGGCCCAGCATTGCTTTCAGCAGCACCCAATGCCGACCCTTTTCCGAAGCCTCCCTCGATCAAAGGACTGCAAGTGCAGATGGTGGATGATGCCTTGGCGTTGGGCATTCATCATGCGGGCATCAACATCAACATCACGTCACTTTTGGATCTTCAAAAGAAACCGGGTAGCCCAACGCGCACGGTGGATGGGCAGGTTTTCAGCTTCAATGAAAGCTACCTGAAGTCCCTGGATCGGCAGATCAAGCCACTCTCAGATCGCGGCGTGTTGGTCTATGCCATCGTGCTTTCTTATCCATCCAAGAAGCCAGAGGTGGATGCGATTGCCATTCATCCCGATGCGCGCGCTGATTACAAATACAGCATCGGGGCATTCAATACCAAGACACCCACTGGACTCGCTTGGCTGCGTGCTGTTTCTGAAGAAATGGCCGAGCGCTGGAGTGGTGCGCATCCTGAGAATGGGCGGGTTTGGGGCTGGATCGTCGGTAACGAAGTGAACTCGCACTGGCTCTGGTACAATCTTGGTCGCAAGCCCATGGCTGAGGCGGTTAATGAGTATGAGAAGGCGTTTCGTATCATGCATGAGTCAGTGCGCCGAGCTTCTGCGAATGCGCGACTGTACATTCCTTTTGATCATCACTGGTCGATCTCGATGAATGGCATCAGCGCTGAAGAAGCTACCCCAGGACGAGATTTTTTAGACACTTTTGCCAAGAAAGTGCGTGAGCGGGGGGATCTCGATTGGCATGTGGCCTGGCATCCTTATCCCGAAGATCTGGGCAATCCGCGCGCCTGGGCGGACAAGGCTGTTAGCAGCAGTGAAGCGACGCCAAAAGTGACCTTTAAGAACTTGGAAGTCCTCAGTCATCATCTCAAACAACCCGAGCTTCTGTGGCAGGGGCAGCCACGGCGCATCATTCTTTCTGAGCAGGGTTTTCACACGCTGCTAAAGCCTGAGGGTGAATCTCTTCAAGCCGCCGCCTATGTCTATGCCTGGGAGAAATGTCAGCGCTTGCCATTGGTGGATGCCTTCATTTATCACCGTCATGTGGATCATGCCCAGGAGGGTGGATTGCGCCTTGGGCTATGGAGGAATGCACCGAATACGATCTCTGAGCCGCATAGCAAAAAGCAGATTTGGGATCTCTTCTTGAAAGCTGGGACACCAGCCTGGAAGGAAGCTGCGGCTGCTTTACTGCCAGTCACGGGATTGAAGTCGTGGGACGAACTTGTTGCGGATTGAATCGGCCCTCTCTAACGAAAAGCGGGCCGGGAATTGATCCCGGCCCGCTAAAGCAAAAAGTGGTTTGAAACCGTTTATGGATTCACTGGCTTGGCACCTTCTTTGAAGCAGTAGAGATGCGTGTGGGTAGTGATGTAGATGCAGCCATTCGCGGCGACGACGCTGCTGAGCAGAGGGGAGGGGAACTCGATGGTTTTGATCTCCTTCAGTTCCTTGCCTTCAGCGAGGATGAAGAGTTCACCTTCTTCGTTGCCGATCCAGACTTTACCATCAGCGACGAGCGGGCTGGACCAGATGTGGCCTTTGGTGTCGAACTTCCAGTATTCTTTACCGGTCTTGGCATCGAGGCAGAAGACGCGGCCTGTGTAGTCAGCGGTATAGACGAGGCCGTCTTTCACGGCAGGCGTTGAGATGGAGCGCTCGATGCCTTTGAAGGTCCAGAGGGCTTTGCCGGAGAGATCGCCGGTCTGTTTTGGGTCGATGCAGCTCAACATGCCGACGCCTTCGCCGTGCTCGGGGTCCTGTCCAATATTCACATAAACGAGGCCGTCATGGAAGACGGTGGTGCCGATGATCTCACTCGGGCCGTCGTATTCAACGTACTTGATGGGCTCACCAGCGGAGTTCTTGCGATACTCGGGTGGGTTGGCGTCGTAACGCCAGAATTCTTTGAGGATGTCAAAGTCATCTTTCTTCTCAGTCTCGGGGGCCATGGAATAGACCCAGCCGTCGCCTGCGCCAAAGATGATCTGCTGTTTGCCATCGATCAGGCCGAGTGTCGGGCTGGACCATGAGCAGTGGAGGACTCGCTCGGAGGCGACGTGATCCATTTCACCGAGGAGGGTGCCGTCGTTGGCATTCAGCATGATGAAGCTAGGAGCCTGGGGCGAAGGAATGTTGGAGTGCGTCCAGTCCACGCCGTTGCAGGTTGGGGCGAAGAGTTTGTCACCAATGATCAGCGGATAACCAGCGGTGGCGTTGTGCTGGAAAACACCGAGCTCTTTGTACATGTCATACACCCAAAGGATGTCGGCATCGGTTTTCCCAGGTTCGACAGGGACGGGTTTGCCGTCTTTGTCCGGGGCAGCCATGAAGGCGGCCTCATCCTGCATGCCTTGGTTGCCATTGGACATGCCGTTGACGTCCATGCATATGATCTGGCAGCGGTTGCCTGGAACATAGGCTTTGTCGCCGACGATGGTGGGGCTGGCGCAGACGCCGAGATACTCCCAGTCGTTCACTTTACCGGAACCCATCTTGGGGGAAACCATCTGCCATTTGAACTGGCCGGTGTATTCATCGAAGACCATGACAATGCCGCGGTCGCCGATGTGCTTGTCGTTGCGGGGGGATTCGTTGTTTGTGCCGACATAGACCTGACCGCTGGCGATCATGGGTGTGCCATAGGTCTGGGAGCCAAGTTTGGCCACCCAAAGGCAGTTTTTGGTGGTGGACATGTCGATGTCTTCTGCGCCAGGGCCTGCATTAGCTTCTTCAGCGTTCGGACGGAGACGACCAGCGATCTTCGGCGCTGCTTTGGGGCCGTACTTTTTGCCGGGATCGATTTCCATGGGCAGCCCCTTTTCAGAAGAGACCATGTTTCGGCTTTGGCCTCCACCCCATTCGGGTAGATCGGCTGCGTGGATGGAAGCGGCACTGAGCAACGCTAGGAGGAGGGTGTTTGTTGGCTTCATTGGAAAAGGCTGGTGTTTAAATTATTTATTCTCGGTGATGCTGAGGTTGTCGAGGAAGACGCGCTTCTGGTTCATCGGCGTGAAGCCGAAGATGCCGGGGCTGCCTTGAGTGTGGGCTTTGGCGACTTTGGCTTCGATGGTCCAAACTTCGGGCTCGGGCTGGTCTTTGGGCCAGACTTTGCCCTTCACTACGCCACTGCCATCGGCAGCGACATCGACGCGTGTTTTCAGCGTGTACCAGGTGTTGGCGCTCACTTTAAAGATGGCGGCTTGGGCGAGGCGCTCGAGGTTGGAACTGATCTCTAGTTTGCCTGCATTGCCACGCATGCAGATGAGGTAGCGCTGATTGATCAGGCCGAGATCTGCTTTTGATCGGGCATTGCCATCTGTCATGACGTCGGCCTGCATGGTGTAGTTTGAAAGCGTGGACGGAGCGACGAAGACGGTGCCGCGCTGGAAGAGGAGGCGGTCGAAACTCTTGCCGAAGACCTTGTTGCCGTCTTTTTCCATGACCTGGAATTTGAAGCGCGCACCGATCCAGGGCAGCGGCGGGTAAGCGAACTTATAGGCTGGGTTGGCGGGATCGGCGGCGAACTCTTCGGTGAGGTTGTAGCCTTCGAAGTCTTCGGTGATCGGCAGTCCTTTGAGGCCTCGGCCGCGGATTGTGCCGGTCAAACCATCGGCGGAGGTGGCCTTCCAGGCACCGGCGCTGATTTTCGCATCAGCAGCGACGACGAGTTCACCCGCCTCGTTGAAGCTGGCGTCCATGGTGGCCTTCACCTTAGCGGTTGGTGGGATGAAGCTTTCCCACTTCACGCCTTCGACTTTGTCGCTGACGACCATGCCATTGGCATCGACGCTGCGAATGCGAAAGGCCTGTTTGTTACCGCGCATGATGACGGTTTCAGCCGGGATGATCTGAAGAGCCACAGCTTTGCCTGCGGCTGGGATTTTAGCCACGGGTGCGGCATCGATTTTGATGCCGCTGTTCGGAATCGGGAAGGCGTAGAACTTCTCGGTAGTGGTCACATAAAGTGTGCCATCACAAACGACCGGAGCGCCGAGGCATTGGGCGGAGTTGCCACCATCAAGTTTGATCTCCTGGACGATTTCAGCATCTGTCGCGCTGGGCTTTACAACGACGAGTTTGCCTTCCATCATCGGGCAATAGAGCAGGCCATCGACATACAAAGGGGAGGAGTGCAAGTTGGCGTTACTGAGCTTCTTCTTCCAGAGGTCTTTACCGCTGTTGGCGTCGATGGCGTAGAGCTCACCTCCGTCTGTGAGCTGATAAATCGTATCGCCGACAAGGACAGGCGAACTGCTCGTGGCACCAATGGGATTGCGCCAAGTTTCAGCACTCGCTTCCAGGATCGTTGTCTCGGTGCCAGGAGCTGCTGCGGTGAGCTTTTCTGGCAGCTTGATGGCGCTCATGCGACCCTTCTCGGAGGTGTCGATGTTTTCATCACCGTGGATGGCGATCACATTTCCTTTATGCAGCACGACACTGGGGTTCATGCCGTTTTTGCAAAGGGGCATTCTCCAGTAAGGCTTGCCGCTACGCGCGTTCACGCACACCAGATTGCCGCAGCCGGTGGTGAAATAGAGCACGCGTTTGCCATCGCGTGTCTCCACGACTGGGGTGGAGAAGGAGCTATCAACTGGAGGACTCACGCCGGGCAGGCTCCACCAGACGAGTTCGCCACTCTTTTTATCAAAGCCATAGACTCGGTCAGCCGCAGGTCCATCGGCACCCCAGTTCGAGAAGATGAAGTGAATGATCACGATATCGCCCTCGATGATTGGGCTGCCGACGCGTGAGTTCGGGAAAGTCATGCGTCCAAGATCTTCCATAAGCGGCATCTCGAAGACCTTCTTTCCATCAAGCTCGTAGCAAACAAAACGGCCCGCATTGCTGACGAGGTAGATACGCTTCGTCTCAGGGTCCACTGTGGGTGCGCCAATGGAGTATCGGTTGTAAATGGAATCACTCAGATAGTCGGCGATCTCTACTTCCCAGAGCTTCTTACCGGTCTTTGCATCCAGCACCGTGAGGAGTTCGATCAGATCTGTGGTCTCACCGCGGTAGCCCCACAAAACCACTTTGCCATCCACGATCACTGGCGTGCCTCGGCTGCGCGCATCATAAGTCCAAGCTGGTGTTTCAGCCAGCTTACCGGCTCCTGCGTAATGTTCGAGACTGACGCCATTTTGAAGTGGTCCACGCCAGTTGGTCCAATCGTTGGCTGATAAGGGGCTGCTGACTGCTAGAAGAGCGAGCGCAATACCGGTGGCATAACGCAGAGGTTGTTGGAATTCCATGAGATGAACTTTGGGTCGAGGGGTAGGCCTCTAACATTCACGCTGCAGTCGCTTGCTCAATGGCTTTGTCAGACCATCGTCGCGCGCACTGCCGCATGAGCGGATTGAGGCAGCGTTTGAAACGATGTGGGTGCCCTCCATCTTTCGACTCAGAATGTCTCAGAAATAAGGCTAGGATGCCCTTAGTTGTTGGGCTTATTCACATGAACAGTTAGTTCTCCACAATGCTGTCAAGGCGGTTTCTTCTAAAATTATCAGAGTTTTTCGGGTGAAAATGGGTTTCATAAATGAGAATAACCTCTCATTTTGCAAAATTAACCCCCCGGTGTTGACGAGTGCCTCAAAACTTTTTAGTCTCCGCCTGTCCAAGCGAGTTCATTCTCGGGCGGGCCACGTTGTTGCAGCCTCTCGGCTTAAACTTTCGTGCCATCGGTCCTCACTGTTGTTGGTTGCTGGATCGCCAAACAAGACCCTCTGGCTTCGCATGCCAGAGGGTCTCTTGTTTTAGAGCACCACTGGCAGAGTTCATTTCGATGGTATCGACATCAAGCGAGCATCGGAGGATGCATCTCGAAGCGTGGGATTCGCACACACACTGGACGACCCTGCTGAGTCGTTCCGAAAAACGAACCTGTCGCAGTGCTCTCTGCTTTGATGACGTGATACGAGTTGTAGCTGAAGGTCTGGCCGGGTTCGAGACGCGGGAACTGTCCCACCACGCCATCACCTTCCACGACAAGCGTGTCACCATCGGTATCACGCACGATCCATTTACGACCAAAGATGTTCACGGTCTCTGCAGAGCCATTGTGAATGGAGACATGGTAAACGAATGGATGTGGCCTGTCAGGTGGTGCCGGGCGCGTTGGATCATACGACACGTCATCAACGAGTGCGCTAAGGCCGGGTAAATGTTCGAAGCTGACACTCATGTGGGAATGATAACTCAGTCAGTCGTTAGAACAAGATAGTTCAATCGCGCTTTTGCTGACATGAAGTTGAATGACATTTGAAAAACCACGGAGCCACTGAGAGGTGGCGGACAGAGAGGGATTCGAACCCTCGGTACCGGATTAGGGTACACACGCTTTCCAGGCGAGCCCGATCGACCACTCTGGCATCTGTCCATTTATCGCAACCCGAAAGCGGCGAGCGGGGACTTTGCCGTCTATGCACTTTATCGCAAGTTGATTTTAAGGAGAGTTGCGGTGCTTGGCCTGCGTTGATGTCCGCGCCTTCAACCTTACCACTCTCATGCGCTCCCGACTCGGCCTCACCATCCTCTGCCTTTCGTCATTCATCAGCCTCCTCCATGCCCAAAAGGCGGAGGCTCCAAAGAAGCGCGTCGCTAGTCCTGCGCTCGCTCCCATTGTAGATGAGCCCGGCCTGCCGCGCGTGCTCATCATTGGTGATTCCATCTCCATCGGCTACACGCTTTCGGTCAGACAAAAACTCGACGGCAAAGCCAACGTCCATCGCATCCCGCAGAATGGTGGTCCCACAAAGAACGGCATCGCCAACATCGAAAAGTGGCTCGGCACCGGCAAGTGGGACGTCATCCATTTCAACTGGGGCATCCATGATTTGAAATTCATGCCTGACGGTAAGCGCCAGGTCGAAGCCGCTGATTATGAAGCCAATCTACGCACGCTCGTCACACGCATGAAGAAGACTGGTGCCAAACTCATCTGGGCCACCACCACTCCAATCCCTCAGGGCGATCTCGTGCCGGCGCGCAAGTTTGGTGAAGTGTCTGACTACAATCAAATCGCGACCAAGGTCATGACCGAAAACGATGTCGCTATCAATGATCTCAACGCCTGGATCACGCCCAAGCTCGCCGAGATGCAGAAGCCGAAGGACGTACATTATCTCGACATCGGTTCCGAGTATCTGGCGCAAAAGGTGGTGCAGGAGATTCAGCAGGCTTTGGCTCCCGCTAAGTAACCATCATACGCCAGCAAGCTGAATTCTCGCCGTGGCTCAGAAGAACCGCGCATTGCGGCACGTTGTCTGCGGGCTACTCTGCTCTGAATGAACATCGCCCTCCGCCCAGCCACACTGGAAGCTCTCATTGCCTTCCGCCAACGCCGTCAAAAGTTACTCAAATGGCGTGCGGCACTCGCTCTTGGCACGGTGGCTTTGTTGGCGCTTCTCGCCATCGCTTTGCTGGATCGTGCTTGGTTCATGCCTGAGTCGATTCGCCCTTGGTTTTCTTTGGCCGCGTACGCAGGTGCCGCTTTTGTTGGTTGGAAAGTGGCGTGGCGTTTCATTTCCGAAGCACGTGAGTCATCCGGCGCTGCACGACTTCTGGAAAGCGCCGTGCCTGCTATGCGGGAGCGCATGCTGTCAGCCGTTGAGTTAGCTGAAGGCCACGGCTCCGAGTCCGAAGAGTTTCGTGCTCGTCTTCAAGACGATGTCGCCGCTGAGGTTCAAAAAATATCACTCAGCAGCGCGCTTCCGCTGCGCTCTTTGAAACCCTGGATCATGGGCTTCGGCTTCGTGCTGGCGCTGATCATTGCACTCAGCTTCGTCTCGATGCTGCATCTGCCGGGTTTTCTCGCCCGTGCCGCGATCCCTTTCGCTAACTTGGCTCGTCCCTCAAGCGTGGAGATCGTCATCGCCGCGCCGACGCCAGCGGACACGCTCGTGCCATTTGCTTCTGAGATGGAAGTGATCGCCGACATCATCGGACCCAAACCTGATCGCGTACAGATCGAGACTCAAGCAGGCGACGCCAAATCGCGTCTAGCTGATATGCGTCTCTCGACTGGTAGTCGATACCAGAGCGTCGTCGCCATTGGCCAGAGTGATCTACGCTATCGCATCGTCGCCGCTGATGCAATCAGTTCGTGGTTTACACTGAGTGCTCGTGCACGGCCACGAGTGATCGAGTTTGTCAAAACCGTCGTCCCTCCTGCCTACAGTGGCTTGTCTGAAATCAAAGTTACCGATGATCAGGGCGACATCGAAGCGCTTGAGGGCAGCATTGTTAAGCTCACACTAAAGCTCAACCAACCCATCTCCAAAGCCAGTCTGCTGATCAATCCCGACCATGCCGATCATCCTGAAGCCCTGCCCGCGCAGATCGCCACAGATGGCGGTGTGAGCGCGGCACTTGAAGTGAAAGCAGACGTCGAATCCTGGCAGATGGCCCTCACTGCTAAGGAGACTGGCTTTACCAATGATGAATCATCGCCTTGGTCAGTCATTTCTATTCCTGATCTTCCGCCAGTCGTACAGATCATTGAACCCATCGACCAGATCGAACTCCTCGCTGATGAAGCCGTGCGTCTCAGTGGTCTTGCTGGTGATGATGTGGGCCTCGCAAGCGTGCTGCTCGCACACTCCATCAATGCCGCAAAGTGGAGCGAAAAAGAAGTCTCTGGTAAAACGGGTAAGGAAGCTCAGATCCAGACGCTGCTCGCACTCGCCCCGATGCAGGTGAAAGCCGGCGACACCGTGATGGTCAAACTCATCGCCATCGATCTCAAGGGCCAGCGAACCGAAACACAGCCGCTGCGTGTCATCATTCTCGAGCTAACAGTCAGCCCCGAACAACGCCAGTGGGCCGCGCAGACACGGCGCTTCGCCCAGCATGCAGAGACTCTCGCTGAGGACGCGAAAGAGCTGCGCAAGAACATCGAGCAAGTCCGCAAGACCGAGAAGGCTCAGTCCAAAAATCCAGAAGCCGAACGTGATGCCAAGGACGCGCTAGCCCTTGCTCAGAGCGGACTCGAAAAGGTCACGGCCAAAGCAGATGATCTCTGGAAGGCGCTGCAAGAAACCGCCCGTACCGCGCCAACACATCTCGATGTCTTGGAGACCCAGCTTCTCGGCGAGCGCCTCGCGCACATGCGTAGTGATGCATTGAAAGAGATGCAGAAAGCCATCACTGGTGATCTGGAAAAAACTGAGCCGCTCAAGCGTGATGCTAGTGAAGCTCAAGCCGACGCAGACACCATCGCCAGCGCCGCGCGTGCCTTTGCCGCTGAGGACAATGCACGTCTCGTCGCCCAGCAGGCGCAGCAGTTATCACGTCAGGAGGCACTACTCACGGATCAATCTTTACCTGCGAATCGCGATGCGACACAGCGTCCCAAATGGCAGGAGCAACAGCGCGCATCAATGGCGTCGAGTGAGATTTTGCGTCAGCAGATGGAGACTCTGAAGCCACTCGTCGATGGCGGTCAGCAGAACACGCTCAAGGAACATCAGAAGCAGATCGGTGAGGCACGGGCCGACCTTGAAGCCAGCCTCGACAAGCCTGATCAGGCCAAGAGTCCCGAGCATCTCTATGGTGCTTCCGACAACCTCCGTCAGCGCCTTGCCCGCGCTGCTGATGCCGCTAGTGGCATTGCTGAAAGTGCTGCCGCAAAATCAAATCAACTGCGCGAGCAAATCGCTCGGCAGGAGAATCCCGCCGTTGTCGCTTTGCAGGAAGCTAAGGCCGCTTTGAATCAAGCCACTGCTGAGGCTAAAGATCCGAAGAAGCGCGAGCGTGAAGATCGTGATGGATTGAAGGCTCCCGAGAAAGCCGTCAAAGAACTCGCGAGCGCCGCCAAGCAACTCGAAGAGCAGGCGGTGCTGCGTGAACAGAATACGATGAGTAACGATCAAGCCGCGCTTGATACCAATCGTGCTAGTCGCGCTGCCGATAAACTAGCGCGTGAAGTCGCCGAGACAAAAACGCCTGAAGCCGCTGCGCAGGTCCAAGCCAAAGCTGAGCAACTCAGCAACGCTGTCCGCGCGCTCGAGGCTGATGCCCTCGCCCAAACGGCGATGAAGGCCATCGAAGAAGCCGCTTTTGACAGCGATCCCACCAAGTCTGCCACACCGACTCGTCCAGCCGAGCAGGCACGCGCTGCGGCTGAAGCCTTGAAGCAATTACCGGAAGCTCTGCGCCGCATGAGCAAGCCGGATCAGCAGATGGCAACCAGTGCGCAACAAGCGGCTGATCAGACTCGCAATGCGGCTGAGCAATTGCAGAACCTAGCCCGTCAGGCCGCTACACAACCTGCGAATCAGCCGCTAAATCAAGAACCCGCCAAGCAGGCGACTGAGCAGGCTCGGCAAAAGGTCAATGAAGTCGCCCAGCAAATCGCTGCGCAGGGTGAGGCTGCTCGTGAGTCACTCGCCGAACTCACCCCTCAGGTTAGTGACATGATGAAAGCGGTCGCGCAGGATTTGAAGAAAACTCTGGAGCAAACCAAGTCTGCTGCAAAGGAAGCTGAGGCTGCCAAACCCGTCGCCGAAGTCGCCGAAAAAGCCGCCACTTTGCAGACCGAAGCTGCTGAGAACGCTGAGAAGATGAGTTCACTGCAAGCTGCGCTTCGTCAGGAAGCCAACGCCGCTGATCTGCAAAAAGATCAGCAACGCCAGATGGCGCGTACCGCAGATGGAGCACTCGCCCAGATGCAGCAAAAGGCACCGCAGATTGCCCAAAATTTGCAACAGGCCCAGCAGGCCCAGCAGAGCCAGCCACAGGCAAAAAATTTGAATCAAGCCGCTCAGGCACAGCAGCAAACGGCGCAGGCGCTTGATCAGCTCGCACAGAATATGGCGAAGGCTGAGCAAGGGCAGGAGCTCAGCGAGCAGGAAATCGCTGCCGCCGAAAAGATGGAGCAGGAAATTGGTGCCAAAGAGCCGCTGGATGAGGCTTACGACCGCGCCCAGAAGCTCGCCCAAATGGCGCAGGATGCCACGCAAGATCCAGGCAAAGTGCTCGCAGAGTTGGAGAAGGAATTGCCCAAGAATCCTTCCATGCAAAAAGCGCTCGCCGAGATCTCCAAACAGACGGCGCAGAGCAGCGAACAGGCCGTCACCGCTGAGGCCCAGCAGCCGAGCAATATTGGATTGGCTGCTGATAAAGCCGCGAACGATCTCGCCCGCGTCTCACGCCATCAGCAGCGCCTCGGTCAGGAAGAAGCCGCGCAACAAACGGCTCAGGCCAGCAACCAACTTCAACAGCAAGCTCAGTCCGCCAAAGGCCAACCTGGTCAGCCGCAAAAACCTGTCGGCAATGAGGCTCAAGCTGCCGCTGCCCAGGCCGCAAAATCTGCCGAAGCCACCGCTGCTGCCACACCGCCTGCGATGCTGGCGAATCCATTCGCGCAGGTGCAGTCAGCTTTACTTGCTCAGGCTCTAGATCAGCTTGATGCCACTTTGCATCCTCAGCAAAGCAGTCAGCAGCCTCAACAAGGCCAACAGGACCAGCAGCAACAACAGCAGGGAAAGCAAGGGCAGCAATCCGCCCAGCAGAGTTTGTCTCAGGCTCAGCAGAGTCAGCAGCAGCAGATGGCTGATCAGCGCAATCAGGGGCAGACCCCAGGCTCTCAGCAACCGGGCCAGCAGATGGCGCAGAATCAAAAGCCTGGCCAGAATCAATCGCAGGCTCCCAGCCAGAACGAGGGAGGCAATCTCCAAGCCACGCTCAAAGACGGTGTGCTCGGAGCTGAGATGATCCTTGTGAACGGTGACTGGGGGCACCTGCCCAGCAAAATGGCCGAAGACCTCAGCGAAGCTACACGCAGTGAGGCCGCTCCTGAATACCGCGCTGCCATCGAGAGCTACTACAAAGCCATCGCCACCAAGGCTCGGAAGTAGAAACTCATTCAGGCGCGTGCTCCTGTTCATTGACAAGCTGTGCCTTCAGCCGCGTACTCTTTCATCATGCCACCGCTCGATCCTACAGCTCATGCCCTCAGCGTTAATCGCCGCACCTTTCTCTCTCAGTCGGCTTATGGACTGGGTGGGATGGCTTTGGCTTCGCTGATGCAGGAGGCTCAGGGCGGCATCGCTGGAGCCATGCTCAAGCCGCATTTGCCCGTGAAGGCGAAGCGCGTCATTTTCCTCTGCATGGCAGGTGGGCCATCGCATCTGGAGACCTTTGATTGGAAGCCGAAATTGAAGGAGTTGGATGGTAAAGCATTCCCTGAATCCTTCACCAAGGGTCAGCAACTCGCTCAGCTACAGGGCGCGGAATTGAAGGCGCGTGGAGCCTTTTGTGAGTTCAAGAAATGGGGTCAAAGTGGCCAGGAGATTTCGAAGCTATTTCCACATCTCGGCAGCGTGGCAGATGACCTGTGCATCATCCGCTCCATGAAGACGGAGCAGATCAATCATGACACGGCGCACGCTTTCATGAACACGGGCAGCATCATCAAGGGCCGCCCCAGCATGGGGTCATGGCTGCTCTATGGCCTCGGCTGTGAGACGAGTGATTTGCCGGGCTTTGTGGTGCTGACTTCAGCGGGTAAAACAGGTCAGCAACCGGTGTCCGCACGTCAGTGGTCGGCGGGCGTGCTGCCGAGTAAGTATCAAGGCATCCAGTTTCAATCTAAGGGGCAGCCGGTGCATTATCTGGGTAGTCCAGATGGCGTTTGCCAAAGCATGCAGCGACAGGTCGTTGATGAGGTCAAGCGACTGAACGGAATCTTGGCAGAGGAGAAACTTGATCCTGAGATTCAGACTCGCATCTCACAATATGAGATGGCTTTTAAAATGCAGTCGAGCGTGCCGGATTTGATCGATATGAAGAGTGAGCCGCAGCACATCCTCGACATGTATGGTGTGAAGCAACCGGGTGACGGCAGTTTTGCTTCGAACTGCCTGCTCGCGCGCCGCATGGCGGAGCGGGGCACGCGCATGATTCAGCTTTATCACCGCGCGTGGGATCATCACAGTGGCATTGTCGATGGCATGAAAGCCGCTGCTGCTGACGTGGATCGTGCTACCGCAGCTCTCATCAATGACCTCAAACAACGCGGCATGTTGGAGGACACGTTGATTCTTTGGGGCGGCGAGTTTGGCCGCACGCCGATGGGGCAGGGAACGGGTCGTGATCACCACATCCTAGCCTTCAATGTATTCATGGCAGGTGGTGGAGTGAAGCCAGGCTTCAGCTATGGCGCGACGGATGAACTCGGCTACCGCTCGGTGGAAGACATCGTCCACGTTCATGATCTCCATGCCACGATGCTGCATCTGCTCGGCATCGACCACAAACGTCTCACGGTGAAGTTCCAGGGACTCGATGTCCGGCTCACCGGCATCGCTGGGAATCTGGTGAAGAAGGTGCTGGCGTAACCTTTGGATGACGCATGTTCTTCGACACCCACACCCACCTTGGTAGCCATAAATTTGATTCCGACCTTCAAGACGTGCTTGCGCGTGCCCGTGCTGCTGAAGTGACGCGAATGATGGTGCCAGCGACAGATCTGATTAATGCGCGCAAGTGTCTAGCCATTGCTGAGAAGGAAACGGCGGTGCGTGTCGCAGTTGGCATTCATCCTTGTGATGTGGACACGGTTTCTGGTGTGTCTTGGATTGATGAACTGCGCGTGCTGGCAGGGCATCCGAAGGTGGCCGCCATCGGAGAAATCGGACTCGATTACTTTCATCCGCCGCCGGAGGGTTTCGATCTCAGTGGATGGAAAGCGCATCAAGCGAAGTGCCTGCGCCTTCAGCTCGATTTGGCCTGTGAGTTGGGCTTGAATGTCGTGCTGCATAATCGCGACAGTTGGGACGATCTGGTCGCCATCGTCATGCCCTACGGTGGGCGTTTGCGCGGTGTCTTCCACTGCTACACAGGCACGCTTGAGCAGGCTCGGCCATTGCTTGAAGCGGGACATCTAATTTCCTTCACGGGCATCGTGACTTTTAAAAAGCCAGGTCCAGCAGGCGAGACGGCGCGTGAGGTGCCTGATGACCAATACATGATCGAGACTGATGCGCCCTATCTCGCGCCGATGCCGCATCGTGGTCAGCGCTGTGAGCCTGCCTATGTGGCCGATACGGCGCGCGCTATTGCACTGATGCGCACGCAGAGTGCGGAAGAGGTCGCGCGAGTGACCACTGAGACGGCCTTGAAGTTCTTCAAAGGTTTCGAGTAAAAATATTCTGAATAGCCGCAAGCCTGTGCTAGTCAGAGAGCGCACCACTATGAAAAACATGCTTCGCGCTTTGGGTTGTGCCGCTATCTGCGGTTTGTCTCTTTCCTCCTGTGTCGTTGACCCTTACGGCTACCCCGGTGGTGGCTACAGCGGCGGCGGTTACAGCGGAGGCTACTACGATGACGGAGACTATGATAATGGCTATTACGGGTCGAATTACGGCGGGGGCTACGGCGCACCTCTCTACACGCCAGCATTCACCAGCCTGTCATTCTTTGGCGGCAGCGGATGGGGCAATCAATGCGCCCGCCCGAGCTACGGTAACTCGCACTATCATAATAACAGCGCGCAGCATTACGGACACAGTTCATACCAGCAGCCCGTTTCATCCACGCAGCGCTATGCCTCACAGGTGACACGGCCATCGACATTCCGTGGCAACAGTGTCTTTAGCACTCCGCCGCCAACACCGACTTTTTCAGCACCGCGCACCTTGTCTCGTCCGACCTTCAGTGCGCCTGCCCCGCGCCCCGCTCCATCGGCTCCGAGTCGCAGCTATCAGGCTCCCTCAGCACCGGCACCAAGTGGACGCTCGGAGCGCAGTAGCCCCATCGTGCAGGCAGCCAGTTCATTCTCGGCCCCTGCGGACTCGGGCCGCTTTGGTGGAGGCTTGCCCTCCGATCAGCGTCGTCAACGCTGAGCCTGGAAAGATGTTTTTTGGATTTCTTATGTAGCAGGAAGTCTTGGGCGACGTTTTGAACATGTGGGTCCAGTCTTGACTCTCACGCTCGCCCCATTGACCTTTCCCGCCGCATGTCTGAATCCGTCGTCTCCTCCCCCGCCGTCCCTGATCAGGAAACCATCGCTAAATCCGCCTCCTGGGTGCTGCCGCTTCGTGCAGAAATTGCCCGAGTCCTCATCGGCCAGACCGAACTCGTTGATCGCTTGTTGGTCGCTTTGCTGACCAATGGTCACGTGCTCCTCGAAGGTGTTCCTGGATTAGCTAAAACGCTCGCGGTACGCACTCTTTCCAGTGCCCTTCACGCCGAGTTTAAGCGCATCCAATTCACGCCCGATCTGCTGCCTGCTGATGTCGTGGGCACCATGGTGTATCACCCGAAGGAGGGGACTTTTACTCCGCGACTCGGACCCGTCTTTGCCAATCTAGTTCTGGCTGATGAAATCAACCGTGCTCCAGCTAAGGTGCAGAGCGCGCTGCTCGAAGCCATGCAGGAGCGCCAGGTTACCATCGGTGACAAGAGCTACAAACTGCCAGACCCCTTCATGGTACTGGCCACGCAGAATCCGATCGATCAAGAAGGCACCTACACACTGCCTGAAGCTCAGCTTGACCGGTTTCTATTTAAAGTACGCGTCATTTATCCGACGCCATCTGAAGAGCGCCAAGTGCTCGACGCCATGGCGACCAGCGCGCCTAAATTAGATGTGAATCAGATCACTCAGGCTGCGGACATCGTCGCCAGCCGAGGCATCGTGAACAGCATCTACATTGATGAAAAGATCCGAGACTACATTGTGGCCATCATTCATGCCACGCGTAATCCAGAGGTCGTGGCACCGCACTTGAAGTTGCTCATTCGCTGTGGTGCATCCCCGCGTGGCACGATCAATCTCGCGCTCGCTTCCAAGGCCCTCGCCTTCCTCGCTGGTCGTAACTTTGTGACCCCGCAGGACATTAAAGATCTTGCCCCCGACATCCTCCGTCATCGTATTCTTTTGAGCTATGAAGCTGAAGCCGAAGGCGTGACCAGTGAAGACGTGATCAAGCAACTGCTCGACAAGCTGCCGGTGCCATAAACTGTTCTCGGTTCGTTGCTCACGGCTTTCTATCTGACAAACCGCTGCGCATATTTGAAACCAAGCTCGGATCGCCATTTGCATGCCCGCATCAATTTCCAACGACGACGAACGTCTCAAGCGCATCCTCAAGCGAGTGAGGCGCATCGAGCTGATCACGCGTGGCATGGTGAAGGAGACGCTGGGTGGCGCTTATCACTCACGATTCAAAGGGCAGGGGATCGAGTTTGATGACTTCCGTGAGTATCAGCCTGGGGATGACGTGCGCTTTTTGGACTGGAATGTGACGGCGCGCATGGACGAGCCGTTTGTGCGCAAGTACATCGAAGAGCGTGAGCTGACAGTGATGCTTGTCGTCGATGTCAGCGGCTCCGGCGACTATGGAAGTCAGGAAGATAGCAAGCGTGAGCGTGCCGCAGAGGTCGCCGCCGTATTTGCCTTTAGCGCCGTGCAGAATCAGGACAAAGTCGGACTCATTCTCGTCTCCGATAAGGTGGAGCACTATCTGCCAGCGCGAAAGGGCGGTACCCATGCGTTGCGCTGCTTGCGTGACATTTTAAACATGCAGCCGAAGAGTCGCCGCACGGATCTGGCACCAGCTTTGGACCTTGCTCTTGAGCGTGTCGCTCATCGTGCGTTAGTCGTGGTCGTGTCCGACTTCTTCACCACGAATGATGCGTGGGAGAAGAGTTTGCGCTCTCTTGCTGCCAAGCATGATGTCGTGGCAGCACAGATCACCGATCCACGTGAGTGGGAGCTGCCCAATGCCGGTCGAGTCTGTCTGGAAGATCCAGAAACGGGTGAGCAGCACATCGTTAATACCTCACATCCTGCCGTGCGGCGTCAGTATGCGGAACGGATCAGTGAACGGCAGGATTCGCTCAACCGCATGCTGAGAAAAAATGCTGTGGAGCGGCTCGACGTGCGCACAGACGACGACTACGTGCCTGCCTTGAAAGCCTATTTTCGCTCACGCAAAAGGAGGAAGCGCTAATGAGCCTGTTAGCCATTTTCATCGCACAAGCACAGCAGCCAGAGGCACAGCCGCTTCAGCCTCTGCCGCATCCAGAACTGCCTGATCCGACATTAATTACAGCGAGTCCTAGTTGGTGGGTTTATGCTGCCGCTGCCATTTTAGTTATCTCCCTGCTGGCTCTCATCTTGTGGATGCTTTTCCGCCCTGCGAAAGCCAGTCCGCCACTGTTGAAGAAACCCTGGCAGACAGCGATGAATCGTCTGCGAGACATCCTCGCTGAAGCCTCTCAAAAGCCACCTTCCGAAACGGCTGCTGCGGTTTCAGAAACGCTGCGTGTTTACTTCTTGGAGCGCTACAAAATACCAGCGCCCTTCCGTACTTCGCAGGAGTTGTTTCAGCGTGGTGGCATCCCGGCCACCTCTCTGCGTCTGACTCGCTATGCGGCGTTGGCAAATGTTTGGGACCAACTCGCTTTTGCGCCTGTGCCTGCAAACTCAAGTGAAGCCTCAGCGCTCGTGCAAAAGGCCATTGAATCCTTGGAGGAAGACCGCCTATGAGCATTCCATTTCTTCGCGACACTATCTTTGCTCATCCCGAGTGGCTGCTTCTACTGCTCGCGCTGCCACTCATGGCTTGGTGGCGCGGCAGGTTGGGTAAGGCTCCCACGATTGCGTTTTCAACCACATTCCTGCTGAGTGATCTCGGCACTCCGGCCAAGTCTGCGCGCGGTGGTTTCACCATGGGGCTCGTGCTGCTCAGCCTCGCTGCCGCCATCTTTGCTCTGGCTCGCCCGCAGAAAGTCATCTCGCATGATGAAGATAACACAGAGGGCATCGCCATCTGTCTCTGCGTGGATGTTTCTCTCTCCATGTTGATTGAGGACTTCTACATCGGCGGCAGTCCCGTGAATCGCATCACAGCGGCCAAGCGAGTCATGCGTGACTTCATTCGCGGTCGTACCAATGACCGCATCGGCATTGTCGCTTTTGCCGGAGCGCCCTATCAGCCTTGCCCACTCACGCTTCAGCGCGAGTGGCTTGAGGCAAATCTTGATCGTGTGCAAACAGGTGTCATGGAAGATGGCACCGCCATCGGCTCAGGTCTGGCGGCTGCTTCCCGTCGGTTGGATAAAGAAACAGTCCCGAGCAAAGTCATCATCCTGCTGACGGATGGCGCCAACAACAGCGGCAAGCTCAGCCCTCAGGATTCTGCAAAGCTCGCGGCCACACTCGGACAAAAAATTTATACCATCGCCATCGGCACACCTGGAGTTCACATGATCCCGCTGCCAAACGGACGAGTCATTACAAGTGGTCGGCAGGAGTTCGATGAGGGCACGCTCCAAGAAGTCGCCCGCATCGGCAATGGCAGCTTCTACATGGCTCAGGATCTGAGTGCTTTGCAGGACATCTTCGACACCATCAACAAGCTCGAAAAGAAAGAGATCAAGCGCCGCAATATCACCGAGACCGAGGAACTTTTCTTCTACCCACTCACTGCCGCCGCTGCTCTGCTCGGACTGGCCTTGTTGCTGCGGTTCACACTGCTCAATGCCTCCCCGATGGCTGTTGCCACCTGACCTCTTGCCGCCATGACTTTCCTCGCTCCGAAGCTCCTCTACTATCTCTTCGTGCTGCCGTTCTTGGCGGCGCTGAAGCTGTGGGCAGACTGGCGCGCTCGGAAGACTCAGGCTTTGTTCACCTCGCCCCGACTTCGTGACATGCTCATCTCGGGCGTCTCCACCTCACGCTCATGGGTCATCTTCACGCTGCAAATTCTCGCGTTCGCCTGCTTCATCGTGGCGCTAGCTAGACCGCGCTGGGGTGAGGATAAAATCGTCCAACAGGAGTCCGGGCGTAATGTCATCATCGCCATCGACACCTCCCGCTCCATGTTGGCGAACGACATCGTGCCAGACCGCATCACGCGCGCCAAGCTTGCCGCTCAAGACGTGCTGGCCTCGCTCAAGAATGATCGTGTCGGATTGATCGCGTATGCAGGGAATGCTTACCTTCAGGCGCCGCTTACCACGGATCACGATGCGGTGATTGAGGCTATTCAGTCGCTCGACTTCACCGCAGTGCCGCGTGGTGGTAGTGAGATCGGGCGCGCTCTGAAATTGGCCATGGAGACCTTTGAAAAAAGTCCTGCCAAGAATCACGGCCTCATCCTTTTTAGTGATGGCGGTGAGCCAGACATCCAGATCACCGAGTACTCGAAACAGGCCGCGCAGAAGAACGTGCTCGTGCTCACCGTCGGCGTCGGCACTGAGGCGGGAGCGCTCATCCCCGATCTTGATCCAGAGCGTGCAGGTGAGTTCATTCGTGATCAGCAGGGCAATGTGGTGAAGACGCGGCTGGAGCCAAAAGTGCTGCAAGAGATCGCCACCGCCACACGCGGTCGTTACATGAAGCTCGGTTCCCAGCCGCTCGCCGTTTCAGTGGTCAAGGATCTGCTTTCAGCCCTTCAGGCACAAACCAACGCAGCCAAGGAACTTGTGAAACCGATTGAGCGTTATTATTGGCCGTTGTCTATGGGTATGCTGCTACTCATCTTCGCCTGGCTCATTCATCCTATATCTCGCATGAAAACCTACAAACCCGCACTCGCTCTCCTGGTCTTGAGTTTCCTGACTCCCGGTGCTCAGGCTGATGACACTTTTTTGGGATCGATCTTCGGCTCAAAGCAGCCTGACTCCCAGCAAGCGCATCAAGCCTATAAAGACGGCGAGTTTGATCAGGCGGAGAAGCTCTATGAGGAGCAGATTAAGCAAACATCATCTGCCCCGCAACAGCAGCAGCTTGCCTTCGGCTATGGTAGCTCGGCGCATCAACTCAAAGACTATGACCGCGCTATCGATGGCTTTAGCCAGGCACTTGAGTCTGAGGATCAGGGAGTGCAAAACCATGCGCATCGCGGCATCGCCCATAGCCTCTATGACCAGGGTGATCGCGCCTTTGCAAAGCAGCCTAAGTTTTCACTCAAAGCCTGGCGTGATAGTGTGAAGCACTTTGATGCCGCGCTGAAAATCGAGCCTGAAAATAAGGAGGTGAAGGAGAACCGTGACTTCGTGAAGAAGCGTCTCGATGAACTCCAGAAGAAAATGGACGAGCAAGAAGGCAAAGACGGCAAGAAGGGCGACAAAGGTAAAAAAGGCGACAAGGGCAAGAAGGGTGAAAAAGGCGACAAAGGCGAAGGTGAGGACGGCGACCAAGAAGGCGACGGAGACGGCGAAGATGAAGAAAAATCACGCAAAGAAAGCCTTGGTAAAAAAGAGGACAAAGAAGGTGAGGAGGGCAAGGGCGGCGACAAAGACAAGGATCAAGAAGGCAAGCTCCAAGCCGGAAAAGAAGGTGATCAAGAGAGCCAAGAAGCCCGCGAACGCCGTGAGCAACGCGAAGCCGAGAATGCCGAAAACCAAGAAAATGACGCCACCGGATTCAGCCGCAATGAAGCTCGCTCATTCCTCCGCACTTATGCCGATGATCAAAAGAAAGCCATGCTCGTGCGTCCTCGAGATGCGCCGGTGAATGGCAAGGATTGGTAACCCACTAGCAACCCACGACCGCATGAAGTTTTTAGTTTTCAGTCTTCTGTTTTTAGTGTTCAGCATCGCTCAAGCAGCCACCGTGCGTGCCTATGTGCAGCCTGAAAAGGCTCGCCCGAACCAGACGATCAACTATGTGATCACCGTTCAAGACGGTCAGGTGCAGAGCTTGCCGAACCTGCGTTTCCCACTTCAAATTGGGCAGACGAGCGCTGTGTCCACCTCTCAACAGCTCAGCATTGTGAACGGCAGGCAGAGTGTG
The DNA here is from genome assembly GCA_964583255.1 of uncultured Prosthecobacter sp. Lineage (GTDB taxonomy): Bacteria > Verrucomicrobiota > Verrucomicrobiia > Verrucomicrobiales > Verrucomicrobiaceae > Prosthecobacter. Next base: position 2,748 of record CAZOVY010000026.1, on the reverse strand, counting down.
TCACTTCAGCTTTCCTGGGGCATCAGCGCTAGTGAGCCGGGTGAGTTTGTGATCCCGACCCAGACCATCGTGGTGGATGGCCAACCGGTCGCCACCAATGAGGTCAAACTGACAGTCGAGCAGGGCGGAGCCGCCTTCCCAAACGCCAATGGTGGCCAAGCTGCCGAGGATAAAAACGCCCCCATTCTCCAGATCGAACTCGGCAAAAAAGAGATCTATCAGGGAGAGGTCGTGCCAGTGAATTGCAGTCTCTATGTGCCACGCCAGACACAGCTTCGTCGGCTCGGACTCATCGAGATCGCGAAGAGTGATTTCGCCATCTCACGCTTCCCGCAGACGAATGAGCAAACAAGCACGGTGATCGACGGTGTTGGGTACTACGTGCTGACTTTTCGCAGCACTCTGTCCTCACTCCGCATCGGCGATTTGAAAGTCGGGCCAGCCACACTTGAACTCCTGGTCGAGGTGCCGATGGAAGGTCAGCAGCAGCGTCAGATGTTCCCGCCCGGATTCCCCCAGGGCTTCTTTGGTGGTGCGTCCGAGCCACGCAAGTTGGTTGTCAAAAGCCAACAGGTGACTTTGAAAGTCCTGCCACTACCCGCCGAGGGTAAGCCCGCTAACTTCAGCGGAGCCGTGGGTGAATTCCAGATGACAGCCACCGCCACGCCGACTGATCTCACGGTGGGTGATCCCATCTCTGTCGAGCTAGCCGTCACGGGTGCTGGTAATTTTGATGCACTCACCACGCCGTCTCTCGTCTCCAGCGGTGGATGGAAAATGTATCCCGCAAAGCGCTACAACATCGAGGGTCAGTTGGACCAAAACCAAACGCCCACTCTGGAACGCAAGGTTGGTTATTCTCAGGTCATGGTGCCAGAGGCTGTGCATCCCACGGTGCCGCCGTTTGAGTTGAATTACTTCAGCCCAGCCGAGAAAAAATACGTCACTCTGCGCAGTCAGCCCATTCCTCTAAACATGCGGCCTGCGCCAGTCACAGCCGCGACTGAATCTGCTGCTGGTGGCACCACCGTGGTGGCTGATTTGCCGCCGCCCGTCGTCGATCCACAGGCAGACATCACCGACATCTTGGTGAATCCTTCAGCCACATCCCGCTGGATCAGCCCGACAGGCATGGTGCTGCTGACGAACAAAGCTTTTTGGACCGCGCAGGCCGTGCCAGTTGGACTGTTCGCACTCGCCGGTTTGCTGGCCTTCACGCGCCGTCGCCGTGAAGAGCGGAATGCAGGCAGGGCAGGTGAGCTACGCGCTGCTTGGAGTGGGGTCGAAGATTCGAGCACAGACGATCATGAGTTCCTGCGTCGCGCCGCCCAGTTCATCCAGACCTCACAGACAGATGCGTCGCTCAAAGACCCTTCCGTCAAAGCCATCCTCGACCGCTACACTCACACCAATTTCACTGCCACGCCTGCTGCTCCGCTTAGCACCTCTGAACGCCGCGCTATGCAGCAAACATTGTCTGATCTGCTTCGGAATGCTTTGGCTAAACTCAGCGTCATCGCCCTCGCTTTGCTCTGCCTTGCCAGCGCCCAGGCTGCGGACACAAAACCTGCTGCCACTCCGGATGAAGTCTATCGTGATGCCATTAGTGAATTGGAAAAGGGCAACTTCACCAAAGCTCAATACCTCGCTGAATCACTGACGAAAAAGAACCCACCCCAGCTCAGCGCTGAAGTCTTTGAAGTCATCGGTCATGCTCGCTATCGCCAGAAAGATCTGGGTCGCGCCGCCCTCTGGTATCAGCGCGCACAGCTTCTAGATGGCCGCACACCCGAGCTTCGGCAAAATCTTCGTCATCTCTTTGAGCGTTCGCGTTACCTGACCTTCGGTGATTCCTCACCCTTCACCGCAGCCAGCACTTGGCTCACGCTCAATGAATGGCTCATTCTCGCCGCGACTGGACTTTGGATGATCTTTCTCGCCCTCGCTTGGCGTGTCTTCAGTGGCCAGCGTACTGCCGCTTGGCCTGTCATCGTTGCTGTAGTTGGTGTGCTCATTCTCTTGCCTGCCTCCGCTTTTGCCGCACTGCGCCCCGAGAGTGCGGATCGTGTCGATGGCATCAGCATCGTCACCCAGCCCGACGTGAGTTCCTACACTGCCGCTACCGTCACCAGCGGCAGCGTCATTCCCCTGCCTCCCGGCAGTCAAATCCGCACCCTCGAAAAACGCGGCACCTGGCTCTACGTCGAAATCCCCAGCCAGCCCGAAAACCTACGCGGCTGGGTCGAAGCCGGAGCCGTCACCCCGCTTTGGATCTGGGACACAAAGCTTGTGCCTTGAGGCAAGGATCTAGGCCGCCCCCGGCAGTGGCAGTGTATGATTGAGGGGTGAAGGCACCGCTGACCGGCTATTTATAAGCCGATACCGGCTTCGGCATGACGCCGAGTTCCTTGTAATTGAAGCCGCTTTCGAGCGGTTGGTAGCTGCCGACGATGTCCATGCTGCTTGCAGGATTGATGGCGGATTCCATACCCATGCTCCAATAGGCGGCGTTGATGATGAGGCGGCGCAGGCCCGCGTTTTCGAGGTCGTGGGCGCTGCCCATGGTGGAATGAAACACGCGGGCGCTTTTACTGCTGCTGGTCTGCCAGTTTTTGAACCACGCGACGGGTAGCGGCTCCAGTTTTGGGTTCGGGGCGTCGTCGTGCTTGCGGCCCATGAGCGGCTGACCCCAAACGAGTGCGGTGCAGTCGGCGGGCAGGATGGTGCCTTCTTTGTAGGTGCGGTAGA
>CAZOVY010000025.1:0-62886 GCA_964583255.1 uncultured Prosthecobacter sp. | reverse complement strand
TTTATAAAACAGACATTTGTATAAAATCTGTAATAAAGCTGTCTCAATATTGAAATAGCAATAACAAGGCAGGCGTGCCCAATAATGAATTGGAAGTGATACAAAATGATGTGAATGAACACTTTATGAGTGTATCAATCGCAATATGAAGAATTGTATCGCGATTGTCAGAACTTGGAGTTCGACCAAGATAGTAATGAAAAGGCTCTTATTTATGAAAATAATGCTCAATGAAGCTGGTTGAACGATCCACTGCTCAAAATATATTCGAGGCAGGCCAACGAGGGCGATTGAGGAACCCTACATCGATGAAGCAAAATGAGTCACATCGACATGCTTCTCTCTCCCTTACATGAATGAAGAGTTTGAGCCGGTTCGCCCTACGGTCTGGCTTTCATCCCAAGCACCGTCCAACTGAGTGGAATGCGGCGCAGGCTTCCTTTGATATTCGGCGTGATAGAACAGCCAACCTGAGATTGACCGAGGGCGAAGCTCAGTCTTTGATGGTGTCCGCACTCTGCGGAATGAACCAAACTCAATAAATACATCTCATGGCACTTACTGTTGGCAATACTGCCCCTGATTTCACCGTCACCACCCTCGGAGCCAATGGCCCCGAACTCTTCAAACTCTCGGAGCACATCGGTCAGTCGAGCATTCTGTTGCTCTTTGTGCCCATGGCATTCACCGGGGTCTGCACGCAAGAGTTCTGCGAGATCTCCAATGGCATCAATGAATACACTGCGCTGAGTGCAAAGGTCGTTGGTATCAGCGGTGATAATCCTTTCGCACAAAAAGCCTGGGCTGAGAAAGAAGGTATCACGCTACAACTTCTGAGCGACTACGACCACAAAATCACTGCTGCGTATGGAGTCGCTTATGATGCGTTTCTTCCAGCCAAGAACTTGATCATGGGTGGTGTGCCAAAGCGCTCTGCTTTTATCATCGATAAAGCGGGTGTGATCCAATATGCTGAAGTGCTCGAAAGCCCCGGCGATCTGCCGAACTTCATCGCCATCAAAGCCAAGCTGGCGGAGCTGGCCTGATTTGTTTGTCACCTAGCCCCGGTGGAGATCTCTCTGCCGGGGCTTTTTGTTTCTCCGAAAGCGAATTACAGCAAAAACACCCTTTCACTGGCGGGGGTGGATTCTAGAGTTTAGAGTTCCGACTCGCTGAGTTGGCGGTCAAAAAAAATATGTGCGGCATTGTAGGTTACATCGGCAAGCGGCAGGCCAGCCCGATCCTTTTGGATGGGCTGAGCAGGCTGGAATATCGCGGCTATGACTCAGCGGGCATCGCGCTCCTGAACGGCGGCAATACGGTTAAAATCATCAAACGTGCAGGCCGTATCGACAATCTCCGTCTGGCAGTGGCCGAACTGAATCCGACGGGTGAAATCGGAATTTCCCATACTCGCTGGGCCACGCATGGCGCTCCTACAGATGAAAATGCTCACCCGCATCGCGACCAGAGCGGCAAGCTCGTGCTGGTCCACAATGGCGTGATCGAGAACTACCAAATACTGCGAGACCAACTCCTCGCGCAGGGAGACACCTTTGAGTCGCAAACCGACACTGAAGTGCTGGCTCATATGGTCGGTCGTTACTTTGAAGCGTCAGATGAAACGGATGGCCCGACTCGTCTGCGCCAGTCTCTTCAGGCCGCGCTGGCAAAGGTAAAAGGAACTTATGGGATTGCTTTGATGCATGCCGACGTTCCAGGACTCATCATCGGCGCACGTCTCGGAAGTCCGCTCGTCGTCGGTCTTGGCGTGGGTGAGCATTTCCTCGCCAGCGATGTCTCCGCCATCGTTGCTCACACGCGTGATGTCGTTTACCTCAATGATCACGACCTCGTCAGTCTGAGCACGGATCGCTATGATGTCACCAGTATGGCTGGCGGTGCAGCGCATGTGAAAGTCAGCCGTGTCGAATTCACCGCTGAAGATACCGAAAAAGGTGAATACCCGCATTTCATGCTCAAGGAAATCTTTGAGCAGCCGCAATCTCTGCGCAATGCCATGCGTGGTAGGCTTTCCCGTGACGATGGTACGACTGTTCTCGGTGGTCTGAACATGACGCCGCAGGAACTGCGCGGCATCGACCGCATCATCCTCAGCGGCTGCGGCACAGCCTTCCATGCCGCCATGGTGGGCGAGTATGTGATCGAGACGCTGGCTCGAATCCCCACTGAGGTGGAGTTCGCGTCCGAGTTCCGCTATCGCAATGTCCCGACTGACAAGAACACCTTGCAGTTTGTTTTGAGCCAGAGCGGTGAAACCATCGACACGCTTGCTGCGCTCCGTGAAGCTCGGCGCAAAGGCATTCGCTGTCTTGGCATCGTCAACAGTATCGGCAGTACCATTGCCCGTGAAAGCGATGGCGGCTGCTATATCCACGCTGGCCCTGAGATCGGTGTTGCTGCCACGAAGACCTTCACATCTTCAGTGATGATGGTGACCATGCTCGGCATGTTGTTTGGCCGTATTCATCACCTAAGCAGTGCTGACGGCCTGGAGATGATCGACGAACTCGAAGCCATCCCCGACAAAATCGCCAGCATCCTCAAGCAGACAGATCGCATCAAAGCCATCGCCGAGAAGCATGTGAATGCTGAAGGCATGCTCTTTATGGGACGCCAAGCCAACTACCCGGTGGCCATGGAAGGTGCGCTGAAGATGAAAGAGATCAGCTACATCTACGCCAGCGGTCATCCGAGCGCTGAGCTGAAGCACGGCATCATCGCCCTCGTGAAGCCCGACATGCCGTCTGTCTTCATCGCACCCGACGATGCCGTCTTTGATAAGAACGTCAGCAACATCGAAGAAGTACTCGCTCGCAAAGGCCCCGTCATCGCCGTCACCACCGAAGGCCGCACCGAGCTGGAGCGCCTAACGGAAGATGTGATCTACGTCCCCGATTGCCCTTCCTATCTCAGCCCGCTACTCACCGTCATCCCGTTGCAAATGCTCTCTTACTACATCGCTGTGGCTCGTGGCTGTGACGTGGACAAGCCGCGCAATTTAGCCAAGAGCGTGACCGTGGAGTAACCCTACGCTGCGATCCAAGCCTTCCAGCAACTCACAAAGCCCTTGGCGAAATCCTGGGGCCTCGCCTGTACCCATTCGGTAATGGTTTCCGGCTTGAACCACTCACCGCAGGCGACTTCTTCAGGCAGCGGCTTCATCGGGCCGTTGTGACGGGCGATGTGAAGCTCGACGAACTCAAAGTCGGTGTGTTTTCCCGCCGGTAGCTGCGCGGCGAGTTCAGTGTCGGTGATTTCGATGCCGACCTCCTCGCTTGTTTCGCGGATGGCGCAGGCGGCGTAGCTTTCTCCGACATCGAGATGACCCGCTGCGCTGCTATCCCATTTGAGGGGGGACACATCCTTTAAATGTGAGCGCTTTTGGAGATAGACCTCGCCGCGAGTGTTCACGACAAACACATGCACCGCACGGTGCAGCAGGCCTTTGGCGTGGACTTCTCCACGCGTGAGTTGGCCGGTGACTTCATTGCGCTCATTGACCACATCAAACAGCTCACTCGATTTTTGACCTGCGTCCGCGCTGGTGCGCTGTTCATACCAGCGGGAAAGATTGACCCACTGCTCCACGCTGAGTTCTTCGGCTCGTAAAGTGGCGGGCATTTGCAGATGATCGACCAGCGCCTGCCAGCCGCCGGGGGCTTCGGGTAAAAGGTTCTTCATCTGTTTCCTTCGCTGGCTGAAGCCGAGCCTGACGAGCCTCTCAAACTGGCGACGATCACACACTGGCAAGCTGCTCGGATCACGCGGCGTGAAGCGCACGATGGCACTGTCCACCTTGGGTTTCGGCTGGAAGACCTCTGGCGGGATGATGCGCAGAAGCTCCACATCCCAGTCACGCTGCACGAGCACTGACAGTGCCCCATAACCATCTTTGCCCACTTTAGCAGCGAGGCGGATGCAGACTTCTTTTTGCAGCATGAAGACAGCCTTGGTCACCGGAGTTGGCTGATTCAGCAGGCGCTTCATGATCTCACCACCGACCGAGTAGGGCAGGTTGCCAATGACACGCACATCGCCATGGCGATACCATTCGCGCACATCGATTTGAGTCGCGTCATCATGCAGCACGGTCATGTCCTTGCGACTGGCGAAACGTTTCTGCAATTCTGGTGCGAGCGCGTTGTCCTTCTCGATCAGCATCAAATGCTTTGGCCTGCCGACCAGATGCTTGGTCATGGCTCCGAGGCCCGGCCCAGGCTCGACGACGAAGGCCGCGCCATCAGGCTCGATCTGATCAGCGATCCACTGCGCCACGGATTCATCGACGAGGAAGTTCTGCCCCATGCTCTTGCGCGGGGCCACTTGCTGGCCGCTGATGGTGCGTGTCTGACGATGTTTGCCGTCTGTAAATTTCATGCCCTGACATGCACAGGGCGCTCTGGCTTTGCAATCAGCAACTCAGGCCACCAGCGGCAGCGTCATCTTTGCCTGAGCACTCAGGAAAGCTGTGTCCACAATCTGCTGACCGATGCGGCTGATCTCCAGCGTCAGCGGACCGATCAAAGGTGTGCCTGTTTCCAGATGATGGATCAGATGCTCGATTGGATTGCGATTCGGTGACGAGATCATATCCACTGGCACGTCAAAGCCCTCGGGTCGCGCACGGGTCTGCACTCGGATCGTCTTTTCATAATCGTAGCAAGAGATCGTGCCATCGTTGCCACGAATGACAAAGCCGCACTTGGGCTGCGGTTGCAGCGTCCACGGATCGGTGAAGGTGCCCCAGCGAGTCTCACTGCGGCTCAAGCCATGCGCGTAGCGGATCACAGCGATGCTGTGTTCATCCACCTCTAAGCCCGCAGTGACATAGGAGGTGCAGGTCACTTCGAGCGGCACTTGCCCACCAAGATGCCAGGTGCCCAGCGTGGTGCCGTAGCCCATGTAGTCGAGCAGCGCGCCGCCGCCCTGGGCCTTGCTATAAAACCAACTCGCCGCTTTATCCTCAGCCGTGGGTTCATGTTCGATCTTGTCCGCCCCGTGATAGAGCGGCCCGCGATTACCACCGCAGTGCTGAAACTCCAGTGCCTTGCCGATCAGTCCTTCCTGGATCAAACGATGTGCTGTCTGCTGCCCTGCATCCCACACCAGCGGCCAGTTCACGGCCAAGGTCTTGCCGGTGGGTTTCATGGCCGCGACCATGGAGTCAGCTTCGGCCACGGAACCCGCGAAGGGTTTCTCCATCAAGATGTGCGTGCCATACGGTGCCACTTTGGAAACCCACTCGCCATGCTTGGACGCCGCAGGGCAGAGAACTACGATGTCCGGTTTCGTCTGCTCCAGACAGGCACGATAGTCTGTGAAAACTTGTGCTTCGCTGAGTCCAAAATTCTTGGCCGAATTCACCATGCGTTCCGGTTGCTCATCGCTGATGCCGACGATCTCCGCCGCTGGATGCTCAAAGGTCTGCCGCAGCAGATCTCCCATGTGAAAGTGATCGAAATTAATCCCTGCGATGCGCCAGCGTTTCATGGAGTTTACACCTCAGTTTCTTTTTCCAGGCGTTGCGCCAGGTTCACCACGCAGCAATTGCTGACCGCTGAATTTTTCATTGGGTTTGAATAGCCATCCGGGAGATTGATTTTTCACTTCGTAGCGTTGAAGAACGAACTCTGGAAGCTGGAGATTGCTGTTCGGATCATAGGCTTTACGGCCTGAGTAGTAGCCCCAGAGACGGTACTCCGTGTTATGATCGCTACCATAAGCGGGTCCATCGCCTGATGGGATTTCAGGAAGGCGATCTGGTTGCCTTTTAAACTTCTCATTGATCACTACAAGACGAGATTTGTCCCAGCTCTCTCCTGGGCGCCGCACATAGCCCCAGAAGTGAGTGCGAGCGATGTGGAAGCGACGGCCCACGTAGTAATCTCCTGGTGTTTCCGACGCGATGGCGAGCCGTCGATACTCAAGCTGCCTCGGGTCGCCAGCTCCACCGCCGCCAGTTTGGCATGAACTGATGAACAAAGAAAAAACAAGAAGTGCGAGGTGAAGAAGATGTCGATGCATGACGATGAAGTGTGGAAAGCTGCGCCAACCGTGCAAATGGAAAGCCAGTCCACATGCTCATGCAAAAGTCAGCCGTCCTTCTTGCCATCCTCACTCGTCTCGAAAGTGAGCTGGAAGCCCTCATGCGCGGTGCCCGCGCCTCCTTCGCCGCCGCCACTGATCCTGACAGTAAAGCTGAGAACAAGTACGACACCCGCACACTAGAGGCCTCGTACGTCGCTCGTGGTCAGGCCCAGCGTGTGGAGGAATTGCAGGCAGCTTTGCGCGGCTTCCGTGCCTTGCAATCAGCCGCCACCAGCGCCGTGCAGATCGGCTCGCTGATCAGTTTGGAGATGTCAGGTAATGTCGATCACTACTTCATCGGACCCGCTGAGGGCGGAATCGAAATCGTCGTCGATGGCCACGAAATCATGGTCATCACACTCGCCTCACCCCTCGGCGTCCAGCTCCGGGGCAGGGGAGTGGGTGACCAGATCACTCTACCGACAGGACAAAAGGCTCATCTCTTGAGTCTCGAATAAGTGTGTGGATGAAATCACTTCGCGAACCAACTTTTTGCCAATGGATTTGTGGTGAAAAAGTCGAGCAATTGGCTGGCCACTTTTTCTTGGCCACTGCGGCTTGGGTGCGTGCCGTCGCCAGCGAAGTCGTCTTTGAGATACTTGACGTCATCTTGCTTGCGGCCTTTCTCACCTTCAGCCCAGAGGTAGGGGCCCCACAGCAAGAGCGGGGCTTCATCATGGTTCTGTTTTTGGATGAGATGGCGCACAGCAAAGGCTCCCTCATACGCATAAGGTTCGGGATTGAGTCCGCCGGTAGCATTGCCTGCCCAGATGCGACTGCCGAGGTAGGCGATGCGCAGATTGGGGAAGCGCTTCTTGGCATTTTTGATCACTGCGGTCGTGTCAGCTTCGAGCTTGGTGAGATGCTCAACCATTGAGCCAGAAGGCCCCATGTTGGCCAGCTTGATCCACGCCACTTGAACTTGCTGAGGCGTAACACCTGCTTGCTCAATTCGCTTCATCGCCTCCTGCCATGGGCGGCCATCTTCAGGCACCCACTGAGCCATTGCCTGTCCTCCCTGCGCGCAATCGACGATGGTGAGCTTGCCAGATTTGCGCTCGTCGGTATCGGCAATGCGTTTGAATGTCGAGAACTCCATCGTCGCATTCGACATGCTGATGGAAACAAACACGATGTTGCCGCTGTCAGCAGGTTTGCCCCCGGCATCGAGCGGCTTGATCAGCGCGAGTGCTGCTGCAGCAGACTTCTTGAGGGCATCGGATGGTTCATTACTGCCCTTGCCATAGAGCCCGCCATCTTCGCCTTCATATCTGTCGTCAGCAGTCATGTCGCAGAGAGGCTTGAGCGATTCAGGGGCCTTGCGCTGATTGGCCGGGGTTTTGCCGCGCTGACGTGCTGCCTGCGCACGCTCAATGTAAGCGCTCTCTTCGGGCGTCAGGGATGTGCCGCTATTTCTTTTTTCGAACAGTTGACGGGCTTTGTTGAAATCAACAGGCGCTTCACCCGATTGACTGAACAGAATCGAGGCTCCCATAATGAGAGTCACAAAGGCAAGACGGAGGCTGGCTTTCATACTGGCCTTCTCCAACACCGCTCACACGACTTGGGTGTGATTTATTGCGTAATGACTCATTCACTTCTTCTCGAGCGACATTAGTTCGATCTTTCGAAACCATACAGGCTGGCCTTCTGCTTGAAGTGCGATGTGGCCATAGCTGAGCATGAGATTGCCACCCGCTTCGAGTAGATCAGTCGCTGGTGCGTTGTTGTTCTTTGGGTCGAGTTGTGGGCGCTGGTAGCGCAGCACATCCACGCCGTTGATGCGGTGAATGATCTCGTCATTACCACGCACCTCGACTTCCGCGCGCACCCACTCTTCCGGTGGAAATGTCGGCGCGTTGGATTTGACGATGTGCTTGGTGATCAATTGCCCGCCCATCTCCACATGAGTGCCAGGGGTGCAAAGATTAGCCGTGGAGCGCTCGCCTTTGCCCTCATCAGCCAGGAACTGCATCTCCAGACTTGCAGGGAAGCCCTGATCGAAGCGCATGCTTTGCGGTGGCTGCGCATGAAGCATCACTCCGCTGTTAAGGTTCACATAGCTCGGCGCGTCTAGCATCATCTTGCCAGTGAACCGATACTCCATGCGGAGGATGTAGTGCGAGTAGGCAATGTTAGTGAAGAGGTGCCCATACTGCTGATCAAACTTGTCGTAGCCATCGTAGCTCACCTTCAAGATGCCGTCCTCGACACGAAAAGTTTTCGCAAAGTTCTCTCCCAGCGGGCGCTTGGCGATTTTGATCGTCCATCCAGTTAGGTCCTTACCATTAAAAAGTGGAATCCATTTCGCTTCATCCGCAGCAGTTGCGGAGAAAGAGGCGCAGAGGGTGATGAAGGCGACAAAAAGTGATTTCATGAACAAAGGGATGACGTGTGATTTGCTCAGCGTCCAGCAATCAATCTGCATTCCAACGCTCGCTCGAAAAGAAACTTCTTACCGGAAGGCAACTCTGCTACTTCGCCCCTTGCTTGAGAAACTCTTCGAGCGTCATGAAGCCATCCTTATTCGCGTCGAACATCTCGAAGCGTTCCTTAGCCGAGTCTTTGGAGGATGCTGAAGACAAGAACTCATCGAAGGTGACCTTGCCATCATGATTGGCATCGCGCTCGGAGAACCTTGTGAAGCGCGGGTCTTTCGCGGCTTTGGCATCAGGCTTGGCTCCCTTTTTCTTCGTGACCTTTTTGCCCTTCGCGTCTTCGCCCGTCTCGCCGCCGAAAGCCTGGCCTTGCTTCACGAAGATGTCATCGCGTGGGCCGTCGTGCTGTTTGAGCAGCGCCTGGAGTTTGGCCTTCGCAGATTTGGCCGAGTCATCGAGAGTTGCATCGTCAAGCGCAGTCTTTTCGAGATCATCCTTGGCCACGTTGAAGAACTTACCATCGGCGTAGAGCTTGTAGTTGGCGTCGTGTGCGAACTCGAACTTCGCCGTCGGGCCACCGCTTGGGTTATACCAAAGGTAATGCGCATCGCGTGGAGTACCTTTTTCACCGCGAAGTTGCGGAAGGAAGCTGCGACCATCGATCTTTAACTCATCTGGCACCTTCACACTCGTGGCCTCACAGATAGTCGGGAGAAAGTCAGTGGGATCGATCATGTCACTGCACACTTTGCCGCTAGCGGAGTGACCCGGCCAGTTACCGATGCCTGGAACTCGCGTGCCCCACATCGTGCTCGTGCTTTTGCCGCCAACGACATCGCGTCCCTGGAAGCGTGAAGGCGTACCTTTGCCTGTTCCATTGTCGCCAAGAATCAGCACCAGCGTATTATCACGCAGCTTCAGTTCTTCCAGCTTGGTGATCAATTTGCCGATCAACTTGTCCGTGTAGGCGACCATGTCTGCGAAATGACTGCCCTGCTTTTTGTTCTCCTTCTTTTCCAGGTAATCAGCACTATCCGGCGTCGCATCATATGGCGAGTGCGTGAGCATCATCGGATAGTAGAGGAAGAAGGACTTCTCCTCCTGGCGCTGGATGAAATCGAGTGCGTAGTCGCTAACGAGATCGGGACCGTATTCGTTCTTCGAGTAGTCTAACTCTTTGCCGTTGATCTCCAGTCCAGGGTTCTTGTAGCGCCCAGGACGACGCACGACCTGCCAGAGGCAATACTCTTCAAACCCAAAATGCGCTGGACCTTCCAGGCTGTTGTCGAGCTGCCACTTGCCCGTGATGCAGGTCGCATAGCCTGCGTCTTTGAGCAGATTCCCAAACGTCTTCTGCGATGGATCAAGATGGCCAAAGTGCGTGTAGTTGTTCTTATTGATCCTGCCCGTCATCAAAGCCGCACGCGTCGGCGTGCAAAGCGGCTGCACATGCACTTGCTCAAAGCGCACACCCGTCGCAGCGAGCTGATCCATCACCGGTGTCTTGTAGCTTTCACCGCCATTGGCAGTCACACACTCGTAACCGAAGTCATCAATCATGATGAGCACGACATTGGGCCTCGTCTCCGCGCCGTGTGCAAAGGCCGTGAAGATAAGCGTCAGGAAAGTGAAGAGTCGGCGTTTCATGTGGGTGAGTTTAAAATGCCCGATGGCAACGACCCAATCACTGATGCCTTTCATGATTGAGCGCTCAAAACTGAATCCCCAACCTCTCAGCCACACGCTTCGGACGGCGCAGAGCCTCGGCCATGCGTGAAGCTTCATCGGCTCCGCGCAGATCCTTGCAGGCGGGATGAGCCTCGGGTGTGGCGATGATGCCGAGATTGTGAAGGACGTGAGCGGTGCTGTGCTTGTAGGCCGAGGCGCTCATGTTCGCATCCAGGCGGAAGACTTGATCTTCCAGAGACTGGAAGGCCTCGAAGACCTTATAGACCCGAGTGTCGAAGCGACCCGTGCCAGTCGTAAACTTCTTCTGCGGTGAGTTGTCATTGAGCCACATGTCCTTTGCGGCACAGATCAGCGGCGCACCGCTGACTGCGGCTCCGATGAGCAAGGGCAGGCCCAGTTTGATCGCGGTGGCGATACCAAAATCATCACCACTGTGCGGAGCGAAATCGAGACCGAGGTCGCGACACATCGCCGCCCAGTAAAGGAAGTGCGGCTCGTCCAGCGTGCTGATTTTGCCACCGACGAACTTCGGATGAATCGCGAGTTGATGCAGCAACCAAGGTCCAAATGGCCGCGCCCACGGCACGAAAGCAGGCTCCAGCGAATGAACGATGCCCGGACGAATCAACCACTCCGCGATCTCGTAGTAGGCATCACGGCAAGGCTCAGGATCGAGCGCACTGAGCCACTTCGACGTCATGAGCATCACCTCGCAGTTATCATGCTGCTGGACGATGTCGATCAGCGGACGATACCGCTCAGCCTTGAAGCTCGTGTCATCTTGAGAACCGCGAGCGGTCACGCCAGCGACGAACTTCATGGTCGGAAACTCCGCACGAAAGCGCCGCAGCACCTCGGCATACTGCGTGTCATCCATGTCGAAGATGTAACCCGTGTCTGCGTTCAGCACCGGCACAAACTCCACGCCATAGTGGTCCGCCGTCGCCAGCATCCAGCGGATGCTAGCGATGAAGCCGTCCCAGTCCGCTTTTTGATCACGGAACGGCAGCAACGCAGCAGCACAGAGACGCGGCTTGCTTGTGTGATCGATGAGTTCTTCTTCGCCTGTCCAGGCCCACTTGGTATCGAGCCAAGAGGTGTTCGGAGAGAGGTCTTCGGGTTTTGAGATGAGTGATTTCATGGGAAGCGTTAAGTTTGTAGCCTAGCCTTTCTAGGCTGGGCTTTTGAGGGTCGATAAACACAGGCTAGAAAGCCTATGCTACACTAGAGGCTCCACGGGCAGCCACTTGCGCTGCTCCCAGCTTTGCAGACCAAGTTCCGCCAGTTGAACGCCCTTAGCACCTTCGCGCAGCGTCCATGGGAATGGCGTTCCAACGGCAACGTGCTTCAAGAACGCCTCCCACTGGATTTTGAAAGCGTTGTCGTAGGTCGTGGTATTCGGCACTTCCTGCCAGCCGTCGAAGAAGTTGATCGGCTGGTCAATGTCAGGGTTCCACGTCGGACGTGGCGTGGTGCCTGCGGCTTGCACCCAGCATTTCCGCAGACCCACGATGGCGCTGCCGTGCGTGCCATCGACCTGCATCGTCAGCAGATCATCCCGACGCACTCGCACGGTCCAAGAGCTGTTGAACTGGCATACCACACCGCCTTCACACTCGAACGTGGCATAGCAGGCATCATCGCTGGTGGCAGGATAGGCGTTGCCTTTTTCGTCGATGCGTTTTGGCAAGTGCGTGGCTCCAAGGCAGCTTACTGCCTTCACTTTACCAAAGAGATCGTCGATCACATAGCGCCAGTGGCACAGCATATCCACGATGATGCCGCCGCCGTCCTCCTTGCGGTAGTTCCATGACGGACGCTGCGCAGGCTGGTCGCCATCTTCACCCGTGAAGACCCAGTAGCCGAACTCGCCACGCACACTCAGAATGCGACCAAAGAATCCCTGATCGCGCAACAGGCGGAACTTGCGGATGCCCGAGAGCCAAAGCTTGTCCTGCACCACGCCATTCTTCACGCCCGCGTCTTCGCAGAGCTTCGCCAATCGCAGCGCCTCCGCCGATTCCACCGCCGTCGGCTTCTCACAATAAATCGCCTTCTTCGCCTTTACCGCCCTCTCGATAAAGCCCGCGCGCTGTAAGGTGCCTGACGCATCAAAGAAGATCTCATCTTCAGGGTTCGCCAAAGCCGCATCCACATCCGTCGTGAACCGAGTCACGCCCGTGCGAGCCGCCAGCGCAGCCAGCTTGTCATGATTGCGCCCCGTCAAAATCGGGTCCGGCACCAAAATCAAATCATCACCGACCTTCACGCCACCTTGATCCCTGATCGCATTGATGGAGCGAATGAGATGCTGATTAGTGCCCATGCGTCCTGTGACGCCGTTCATGATGATGCCGATTCGTTGTGTTTTCATAGTTGGAGGAAAGTCTGCTATTAGAACCCAGACCATACGGCTGGTAAATCAGTGCTTTCCGATGATTATGGACGGAAATAGTGATGATAAGGAAGCGACCAAATGCCCTTGGGTGGGCGTCATGCTGTTGCTTAAATTTCATCGCGCTTTTGTCGACGCGGCGCCTAGAAGTGTAGTCAAAGCCACGTGAAAGGTGATGCGCTGGCACAGAGTTGTTCTATCCTTGCACCTGAACTTTTCTCTCATCCTCTTTTCCGCTCTGTCTTTTTTTGGATACGGCACCGCTTGCTTTTTTTCCGCCCGGATGAATCAGGAGTTCGAGCGTTACCGTCTTGGATCTCAGCGCATTTTAGTCGGTGCACTGCAAATAGTCGCATCACTCGGTTTGGTGGCTGGCCTGAGCCAGCCCTGGATGGGGCGATCAGCCGCGGCTGGACTTGCGCTGATGATGCTGGTCGCGGTCGGGGTCCGAATCCGAATCAAAGACAGCTCGCTCCAGACTACGCCGGCCTTGTTCTATTTGCTGCTGAATGCCTACCTGTGTTTTGCCGCGTTCTGAGAGAACTGATCGGCGACTAGAGCAGTGCAATCGCGACGCACATGACAAACACGACGATTGAGGGCAGGGCTTTCGAGATCGGGTCCTTCACTTTGAGATGCATGATGAAGGCTCCTAGCATGAGCAACCCCATGCCGATCGCCGCAGGCTGTGACAGGCTCTGGAACCAGATGGAAGCCAGCAAAGCGACCGCTAGCGTTACCTTGAGCACACCGACCACGCACATGAACCAGTATGGCAGTCCATACGTGGCGAACTCCTCGCGCATGGTCTTTGAATTCCCACCACGATACGCCGTCGCCCGGTTTGCTCTCAGCAGCCAGACGTTAAGTATTCCTAAACCCACAACCAATTTTAAAATAATGATGACGTATTCCATGGCGGCAAAGAGTGCTGACACATTGAAGCTCAGCTCGTCCTCATTTACCCGCCCTTGCAGGCAGTCGCAAGGAACGAATCATCTTCTCTGGCAAATCTGCTCCAAGCCCGACGAGTGACCTTGGCTAAAGATGGAGTCAGATTTCAAAACGAGGCCCTTGTCCGCAGTCAAGGATCACGCGACGACTGAATGACACGTGCGCCGCGCTGCCAGGTGAAGTAGGACCACACCCAGTGCAAGAAGACGGAGACGCGGTTGCGCATGTTCATGAGGAAAACGAGGTGCACAAAGAGCCACATCAACCAAGCAATGAATCCTCGCATCTGGATGCCCGCAAAGCTGACGACAGCGGCGCTGCGGCCAATGGTGGCCATGCTGCCCTTGTCCCAATAGCCGAAGGCGGGGCGTACACTGTCGGCGCGTTCGTTTTGAATGCTGTGAGCGATGAAACTACCCATCTGGATCGCGGCTGGAGAGACGCCCGGCACTTTGACACCGTTTTTGTCCGTCAGGGCTGCGATGTCGCCAGCTGCGAAGACCTCGGGATATCCAGGGAGGCTCAGATCAGGGCAGACCTCGATGCGGCCACCGCGATCCAGTGGAATGCCGGCCAGAGTGCGTGTCACCTCGCTTGCCTCCACACCCGCGCCCCAAATGATGATGCTACTTTCGATGCGCTGATCGCCGGCGATGACGTAACCGTCGCCGACTTCTTTGACGGGGCAATTCAAGTGCACGGTTACGCCCATGGTCGTCAATCGCTCTCGTGTGTAATCGGGAAGACCGCCCGGAAACATCGGCAGTAATTTAGGCCCAGCTTCAATGAGATGGACTCTGGCCTGCGTGGGGTCGATATGGCGAAAGTCTTCTTTGAGAACGACGCGCGAGAGTTCCGCCAGCGAGCCAGCCATCTCCACACCGGTCGGTCCACCACCGACGACGACCATCGTGAGAAGCTTCTCGGTTTCTGCCGAATCGACGGTGGATTCCGCCTTCTCAAAGGCAAGCAGCACCTTTTTTCGGATCGCCATCGCGTCGTCGAGGCTTTTGAGGCCGAGTGTGTGCTGTGCCCAGTCGTTGTGACCAAAGAAGCTGGTTTTGGCACCAAGAGCGATGACAAGAAAATCGTAACCGATCACACGATCTTTGAGCAGCACCTGTTTGGCCGGGAGGTCGATGTGCACCACATCGCCCATGATCGTGGTTACGTTCTTTTGGTCCGACAGGATGCTGCGCAGGGGTTGGGCGATTTCCGCCATGGCCAGTGCTCCAGAGGCCACTTGATAGAGCAGTGGCTGAAAGAGGTGGTGATTCCACCGATCAACGAGTGTGACGCGGATGGTTTCACTGCGCAGCCTTTTGGCACATTCGAGACCGGCAAACCCGCCGCCGAGAATGAGGACATGCTTGGGGATCATCAAAGATGGAGAGGGCGAAGATGTTGGGACTTTATCATGCTACAAAAGTGACCAGGAGCACTCGGCCCAAGGCCCCCTCAAAGCGAACGCTTTCTGGTGCGTGTCGCTGAAAGGCGGCGAGAAATAATCAACATCTGGGTTTCTCCCGAATTCGTATGAGCAGCGAAAGATGCTCCATCTACTAACACTCAATCGACCCGTCACGTTGGCAAAAGAACGGCGGATGTGACCCTTGCAAAGACCTAGCTCACACAATCATGTCTTCGATCTTCCACACCAGCACCCCACTCGCCGCCAGCGCAGAGACGATGTTCGACTTCCACAGCGATCCGCACAATCTCACTGAAGTGATGCCGCCGACGTTGACGCTTGTTTCTTTGAAAACCGATGGCCCGGCTGAAGAAGGCCGCATGATTGAGCTGCATTGTCGTGACTTCTGGGTCATTCCGATGCGCTGGACTTGCCGCTGGAAGACGGTGCAACGCCCGCATCTGCTGGTGGATGAAATCGTGAAGGGACCGTTCGCCCTTTTTGTTCATGAGCATCGCTTTGAGGAGCAGGAGGCGGGTAACTGCGTGATGCATGACAAGGTGACTTATCAATGGGGGCGGTCGTGGTGGGGCGGGCTCGTTTCCGAGACGGGTGTGCGGCTTTATCTCACAGTGTTGTTCAAATATCGGCACTATCGCACTCGGAAGTGGGCAGCTCTCAAAGCAGGCACGCAGCCCTCGTAATGGACATCACACGCAAACTCGAAATCCTTGCTGACGCGGCGAAGTATGATGCTTCGTGCGCTAGCAGTGGCGCGGCCAGGAAGGACTCGCGTGGCAGCACGGGCGTGGGGTCCACGGGCGGATCGGGGATTTGTCATTCCTACACGCCGGATGGGCGCTGTGTGTCGCTGCTGAAGGTGCTGATGACGAATGCCTGCCTCTATGATTGCCACTACTGCATCAACCGCCGCTCCAGCAATGTGATCCGAGCGCGGTTCACGCCGGATGAGGTGGTGCAACTGACGTTGGACTTTTATAAGCGGAACTACATCGAGGGACTATTTCTGAGTAGCGGGATCATTCGCAGTGCGGATCACACGATGGAGCTGGTGATTGAAGTCGCACGGAAGTTACGCGAGGAGCATCACTTCCGCGGCTACATTCACCTGAAGACCATCCCTGAGGCCTCGCAGGCTCTCATCGCGCTGGCGGGGCGCTACGCAGACCGGATCAGCATTAACATCGAACTGCCAACGCAGCAGGGTTTGACGACGCTCGCGCCTGAAAAGAGTCTGGCCCGCACGGAGGAGGCCATGGGGCACATCCGTGGAAAAATCGACGAGCGCCATGCGGAGAAGCGTAAGCCTGATGCGCCGAAGCCGCCGCCCTTTGCGACGGGACAAAGCACACAGATGCTGGTGGGCGCGGATGCCTCGACGGACGCGGTGATCCTGGGCTGTGCGGACAAGCTCTACACGGCTCACCGGTTGAAGCGGGTTTATTACTCGGCCTTCAGTCCGATCCCCGAGCCATCATCGATTCTACCGCTAAAAGCACCGCCGCTGATCCGCGAGCATCGGCTATATCAGGCGGATTGGTTGCTGCGTTTTTATGAGTTCAAAGTGGAGGAAATCGCCTCCGCTGCTGCGCCCAATCTCGACTTGGCGCTGGACCCCAAGCTCTCGTGGGCACTGCGAAATCGCGAGACTTTCCCTGTCGATGTGAACAAGGCTCCGCGTGAAATGCTACTGCGCATTCCCGGACTCGGAGTGCGCAATGTGGAGCGCATCTTGAGTGCCAGGCGCTACACGCGGTTGCGTCTGGCAGACCTGATTCGACTGCGATTGCAGATGAAGAAGCTGCTGCCATTTATCATCACGGTGGATCATCACTCTGCGAAGATGGGGTTGGATAGCGACTCGCTGCGGGCGCGATTTTTGCCGCCGCCTGAGCAACTGGAGCTGAGCTTTGACGCACCGCCTAAACCGACTGAGAGCGACTTCATCTCGGCAAGATCTGGAGAGATTTGAGCCATGCGCACCGTCGTCATCGAGCCTGAATATGAGGCGTGGCGCACTGCGGCGCGGCAGATGCTCACGCAAGCGGTGCATCCTGATGAAGTGCTGTGGACGCATGATCCACAGGAGGCTTCACTCTTCGCTAACGAAGCACCAGACGCGAACGCGCAAGTCTCAAATGCGATCAAAGTGCCGCCTGCTTTCATGGACATGGCGCGGAGCGCTGCGGCGCACACGGATGCGCGGCGCTGGGCGCTTCTCTATCGCGTGCTTTGGCGCCTGACTCTGAGCGGGGAGCGGCATTTGCTTTCCATTGCCACGGACCGCGATGTGCGACAGGTGCAGGACTGGTGCAAGGCCGTGGGGCGCGACATTCACAAGATGCATGCCTTTGTTCGCTTCCGCTTGGTCGGCGTGGACAGTGCGACGGGCCGCGAGCAGTTCGTGGCGTGGTTTGAGCCGGATCACCGCATCGTGCGGTTGGCTGTGCCGTTTTTTGAGAAACGATTCGCTGGCATGGACTGGTCCATCCTGACGCCGTATGAATGTGCGCACTGGGATGGCAAGCGATTGCACTTCACCGCTGGAGTGGCCCGCAGCAGTGCTCCAGATGAGGACGCACTGGATGATCTGTGGCGCACTTATTACCGCAACATCTTCAATCCGGCACGTGTCAAAATCAGCGCCATGCAGTCGGAGATGCCGAAGAAGTATTGGAAGAATCTGCCTGAAGCGCCGCTGATCGCTGGCCTTATTGCCGAGAGCGCAGCGCGGATGCAGGGCATGTTAGAGACGGACGAACGCCCAGCGAAACCTGCGCCGAAGAATGCTTATCTGGAGTCGCTGCACCGCATGAACCAAGACGAAGCGCCATGAAAGGCGTGAAGAAACAAAACCTGCCTGCAAAGGTCTGCGTGATCTGCGGACGGCCTTTTACTTGGCGCAAAAAGTGGGAGCGCGTTTGGGAAGAGGTGAAGTTTTGCAGCGAACGCTGTCGGCGGAACAAGGCCGGCCCTTAGCAGCGACTCATGAGCAGGCAAAGGCCCCTGAGAGTCCATGCTGCGGTGCGCCACCAGTTGGTCGCGACAAGGCGAGCATGGGCGTGAGCATCGAAGCCTGCGGCGAGCTTGTCGTGCAGGGGGATTTGCACGAGCCAAGTGGAGATCCAATTGAAGGCGAGAGGCACAAGACTTGCCAGCAGCCATGGATCACGAGAACCCGCGATGACAAGCCACGCTGCGGTGCCTATTTCAGCAAACATGAGCGGCGCTACGACCCATGTGATCTGCCGCGTGTAGCGCTGATGGTAAGCCACAAACGCCTCGCGCCCGACCTGCGCGAACAACGGGTATTGCGCGAGTTGAACGACCCAGATCAAGCCGACAAGCGCCCACGTCGCTGCATGGTGAGATGTGACGAGCAGGTTCATGATCATGCTGGCACTTGGCTGATCGCGGCGTAGTCAGGACGCTGCGCGGCATTGTCATGGATGAAACGGCGCACGACGCGACCGTTTTGAAGGAGGAAAACACCAGGCATCTGAGTGCCATCACCTTCCAGGGCACCTGGATGATGACCCGCGAAGAAGGACTTCGTGCCACGCCACCAAACACTGAAGCCGAGCAATTGCGCGAGCTTGCCTCGTCGAAGGCCAAGTCCGCGATACAGACGCCGCTCAGGGTCTGAAACGGCGGGCACATCACTGAGTCCATAAGTGGCGGTGAAGGCCGCGAATGACTCTGCGGTGCCCATGTGGACGAGGGCGAGTTTGGTTCCGTTTTTCTCGATCTTTGCACGCACGACCGAAAGGTCTGCCAGCGCTTCCCGGCAGAAGGTGCAACCCGAGTGACGCAGGAAAACGAGGAGCACCGGTTGCTGTTGCGAGAGTGCCGCGAGACTCATGCCGCTGGTGGTTTGCGCCTCGGCCAGCAGAGTGGATTCGGCTGGCAGGTCGGCATCATCGCCCTCGGCCTGATACTTGACCCAGGCGTGTTTCAAAATGAGAGCGAAGGGCGCCCACCAAATCAAATCATTGGTGACACAGTTCAGCGCAAAACCCCACGGCAACTGACCCGTCCAAAGAGCCTGCACCATGCCGAGAGGCCCCATGACCTTCCCCAGAAAGCCCACAAGAACGATGGGCCAGTGACGCACGGGATCAAACGCAGCGATGGCATAACCGATGCCATAGACTCCAACAATCATGCCGATGCATTGCCAGAACTGCGGGTAGTTTGGTTGCGGCATATCCAGCCAGCTAAAAATAGCCCCAGGAAAAAGCACGGCAAAGGCACCCCAGAGAATGTTGTAGAGTCCAGCGGCGAGTAGCACGGAGCGCATCCAGTGTGGAGATGGGGATTGGGTCGTCATGGTGTTGTTAGTGAAGGTCTGATGCCAGCACGGCTTCTGCTGCGGCCCACCCGGAGAGCGCAGCGCCCTCCACACGTGATCCGCAGAAGGAATCGCCAGCGAGAATCAGTGGCGGCTCGCTGCTGATGATTGCGCATGGTTGAGCATCCACTTGCATGGGTTTGCTGAGGCGCCAGCCATGCACTTGAGATGTTTTGACGCCAGCACTCAGCCACGGGGCAGCAGCGTCTAACAGCAAGCGTGCAGTCTCTTCACGATCCTTGTCCCAATGAGCGAGGCTGAACTCATGCGTGGCATGCAAAGTGATCGCAGGCTCCGCTGAGACACCCTTAAGTTGATTGTCCGCGATCCAGGCAATGGGACCGCTTTCTGGCGCAAAACCACCAGGAGCAGCCAGCCCCGATGGGCCATCAAGCACAGCCATCACGGCGAGGCAGCGCTCGTATTCGATGGCTGAGAGACGCTGCATCATTTCAGCCGAAAGCGTGACGCCGCCTTTGTCCAAAAGCACGAGCGATTGCGGAACGGGTGCCGTGAGGATGACCGCACTGGCGGACCAAGTTTCTCCATCAGCCATCTCCGCATTCCAATGACCCTCGCTGAGTCGCAGAGCCGTGACTTGCCGCTCCTGGAAGACTTCCAAACCGAGCGCCAAATATCTGGCCAAAGCCGTCATACCAGGAGTTCCGCGCCAGCGAGGATGCCCATCTGGATTGCCCGAAAAACCTTTGCACCACTCGGTGGCGGCACCTGCGGCACGAGCTTCTTCTAACAACGCCGCAAAACGAGGATCCCGTGCCGTCACGAACTGCGCTCCATGATCAAAGGTAGCTTCGCCGATACGCCTTGTGGCCATGCGACCGCCGATACCACGCCCCTTATCGATCACCACGACTTTGCTCCCCGCTTTCTGTGCGGCTGCTGCTGCACAAAGCCCCGACATTCCAGCTCCAATGACGAGTAGTTCGGTGTTTCGTTCCATCGGTTTTGTCATGATATTATTCAGCGGTGAGGGGGGCCTTTCAGACGCTGCTCCAGCAGGCGTCGATGCTTGGTGACTCTGCCACTGACTCGCTTTCGCCACATGCGGAAACTCGACGGTTTTAACTCACGCCGCATGATCTCAATGACCTGATTTTCTGCGAGGCCAGTGCGCTCTTTGATTTCCTCAAAGGTGGTGCGGTCCTCCCAGGCGTAACGAATGATGCTGGAAACTTGTTCGGGTGTGTAGATCACTTTCATGGAGCATGGAGTTGGCTGAGGTGGCGGCTCATCTTTTGCCAGAAGGGAAAAAATCCGGCTGAGGCAAACGAGAAGGCGATGTCGTCCGATTCTCTTCGGACGAGGGTGAGACGAATACCGAGCGATCCGAGCTGCTGCGTGAGCCTTGGCAGCATGTCATGGATGGGACCGACCATGGGCGCAAAGGCGACGATCTCGCCCAGTCGATGCTCCACGGCCCAATCGCAAATCCCCTGCACTGGATCATCCGCTGTCACCGCGACTGAGGCGCAGCCAAAGTGACTCGAGGCTCTCGCCAAGCCATCGCTCAGAACGGTGTGCAGCGAGGCCATGCGTTGAGAGCTGAGATGATATGTCTCGTGATAAACGTGATCGCTGATGCACGCTGCGATGCTCACTGGAGCGACCGAAGCTAGCGGCCCCAGTTCTGGGGTGAGGTCGTCGGGATGCAGCCATAGTCCTGTGCGTTCTTTGGTTTCCGAAAGACTCGTCGCATGCATCGGCAGCGCTTTTTTTTGCACTGCAACCGTCCCTTCGACCGCCACCGCCATCACTACGCCATCGGCGATGCGGTCACTGTCCGCAGTATTGTCGGTGAGATAGTGCGGCGCGTATTTTTCGATGTTTGAAAGTCGCACGATGTAGGTTTTGCCAGGTGTCTGCAAGCCCGCGACCCAGCGCCAGGAGAGTGTGTTGCTCGCAGGATCAGCATCGAGCAGATGCCGGAAGAAAAAATCCGCGCCCAGTTCCCAGGGCAAGCGCTCGACATGAATCCAAAAGCTGGCCCACCACATGCGAGCATGATTGTGAAGATAGCCCGTCTCCGTCAACTCACGCGCCATGGCATCCATGCAGGCCACGCCGCTCTCCCCAGCAGCCACGGCTTCGACACGCGCCAGAGTCTCTGTGGGCAGCGTCTTCCGCAGCAAGGTCACGCGCTGCCGCCAATGCGTCCAAACACTGGGCCGCATCTCCAGCCAGCCCTTCCAGTAACGACGCCAGCATACTTCCTGAAGCCATTTTTCCACCGCAGGAAGAGAGTGAAGCGCTAGGGTCTGCTCAATGATCTCGTCCTCAAGCAGCAGCCTGAAACGAATGGCGGCGCTCAGTCGCGACACATTGAGGTGCGCCACCTCAACATGATTTCTAGCGTTCGCATAAGCCTGCACTCTCGGAAGAAACGCATTCCACGATTCCAGGGCATCAGCGCGGGTCATTGGCCCAAGAGAAAGCATGAAAAAGAAGGCCTAAATGCCTTACTAAAAGGCGACAACAGCAAAGCTGAGGGCGAAGCAGGTTTTGGTAAGCAGTTTCAGTTGAGTTGGTTTCATGGGGGATTTCTGATATCCAATAACGTGGGCCGTGCAGCTTGAGATGCGTCACTCAATTTGCCATCCGATCATCCTATTAAGTCGTACAGGACTATGGTCGGTTCATTGACCCTTTGATACTCATGCGAAACCTCATCCTCATTCTCGGCGACCAACTCAATGAGGACTCCGCCGCGTTTGATGGGTTCGACCCAAATCTTGATGCCATCTGGATGGCGGAAGTGACTCATGAGAGCACCAAGGTCTGGAGCAGCAAGCCGCGCACCGCCGTCTTCCTTTCTGCGATGCGGCACTTTCGCGAGGCGCTGAGGTCGCAAGGATGGAAGGTCTATTACCGTGAGCTTACCGCTACAGGCGGCGAGTGGCGTGCCAGCAGCGGACCCTCTAAGAGTAGCAGCGCAGAGACCTTCACCGCAGCTCTCGCTGAATCCACGCAACGATTGCGTCCCAAAAAATGGATCATCGTGGAGCCTGGCGAGTGGGCTGTGCGTGAGGAGATACAAGCTGCGGCTGACTCCCACGCCATCACTTTGGAAGTGCGGGAAGATCGGCACTTCCTATGCAGCCATGCTCAGTTTGCCGCCCATGCAGAAGGCCGAAAGCAAATGCGCATGGAGTTCTTCTATCGCGAAATGAGGCTGCGTCATGACGTGCTCATGGAGAAAGGCAAGCCCGAGGGCGGCGCATGGAACTTTGACAGCGAGAACCGCAAGAGCTTTGGTAAGGAAGGGCCGCCAATTCATCTGCCGCCGCGTCGATTTGAGCCGGATGCCATCACGAAAGAAGTGATCGCCGTCGTGAATGAGCGATTCGCCAGTCATCCTGGTGATCTCACTGCGTTCGACTGGCCTGTCACACAGGCAGACGCGGCGCTTGCTCTGGAGGATTTCATCACTCACCGCCTCGCGGAATTTGGCGACTGGCAGGACGCCATGTGGACCGCAGAGCCATGGCTTTTTCACTCCCGACTCAGCGCCGCCATGAACCTCAAACTGCTCGATCCGAGGCATGTCATTGCCGCAGCAGAAACCGCATGGAAAGAAGGTCGCGCACCACTTGCGGGTGTGGAGGGTTTCATTCGCCAGATCCTCGGATGGCGTGAGTATGTGCGCGGCATTTACTGGCAAAACATGCCTGGCTATGTGGAGTTGAATGCACTCGGCGCAGACCAGCCCCTGCCCGCCTTTTATTGGACTGGCGAAACCGACATGGCCTGTCTCAGAGATGCTCTGGGTCAAACATTACGACTAGGCCATGCGCATCATATTCAGCGGCTCATGGTGACGGGGCTTTATGCCCTGATGTTCGGCGTGCGTCCGCGTGAGGTCCATGAGTGGTATCTCGCCGTCTATGTCGATGCCGTCGAGTGGGTGGAACTGCCGAACACGCTCGGCATGTCCCAGCACGCCGATGGTGGCCTCATGGCCAGCAAGCCCTACATCGCCACCGGCAAATACATCCAGCGCATGAGTAACTACTGCTCTGGTTGCCGCTTCGATCCCGCCGAAAGCACCGGCCCCAGCGCCTGCCCCTTCACCACACTCTACTGGGACTTCCTCCTGCAACACGAACCCGCCATGCGCAAAAATCAACGCATGGCCATGCAGGTGAGGAACCTCACACGACTCGATGAAACCAAACGTGAAGCCATTCGTGCGCAGGCTGCTGCACTGAGAAGTCACCCAACTGACGTGGTGTAGAGCCTCGTGTAGCTGGAGGCTATCTCATCAAGGAAGACGTTCTGATCGGTGGCCCACCACTTATTCGAGAAGATCTCCACTTCGCGGTGGCCGGCGAAGCCGGCGGCGTCCACCCAGTCGCTGATTTCGCGGATGTTGATGCAGCCTTCACCCATGAGGCCACGATCGTTGAGGAGGTCGGTGGTCGGAGTTTTCCAATCGCAGATGTGGAAGGCATGCAGGCGACCGGTGCGGCCTGCGAGGTCGATCTGCTCCTTCAACTCGGGGTCCCACCAGACGTGATAGACATCCACAGCGATGCCGAGCATTTTCGGTGAGCCGAGCGCATCGCAAATCTCATGTGACTGGCGCATGGTGTTCACGGCGCTGCGGTCATCGGCATACATCGGATGCAGCGGCTCGATGGCGAGTTTCACCCCTGCCTGCTCTGCTGCTGGCAAAACGGCGGCGATGCCATCGGCGATTTGTTTGCGCGATTCGACGAGGCTTTGTCCAGGAACCGCGCCGCAGACTAAAACGATCAGCGGAGCGCCGATGGCGTGGGCTTGCTCGATGGCGAGGAGATTGTCATCAATCGCTGCCTGACGACCTGCTGCAGAGGCGGATGGGAAAAAGCCACCGCGACACAGGCTCACGACATCCATGCCCGAGTCCGCTATCTGGCGCTTCACTGTGGCGAGATCGCGACCTTCCAGCGCTTGCCGCCAAATCGTGATGCCACTCACGCCGCGCTTCGGGAATTCCACGAGGCATTGATCGAGATTCAGTGGCTTGGTGGTGATGGTGTGGACGCAAAGTCGGCTCATGAGTGACTATAAGTGACAAGTTCTTACCGCTGGTAAATCAGTTCTTTCCGATCATCATCAGCGGGAATACCGATGGAACTCTACCAGCTCGAATACTTCCTCGAAGCCGCTCGTCAGCGTAACTTCACTCGCGCAGCAGCGCATCTCCATCTCGCGCAAGCCGCGCTGAGTGAGCAGATCCGCAAGCTGGAAACCGAGCTTGGAGCGAAGCTTTTCAATCGTGGTCGCCGTGAGACGGTGCTGACCGCTGCTGGCGAAACCCTGCGCCAACACGCTGAGGCTTTGATCGAGCGCGCGGATGCGGCAAAGCGGGCCGTGCGTGACCTCATCGGCCTGCGTGGTGGTCGGCTGACCATCGGTGCTATTCCATCGGTCAGTGCTTGTTTGCTGCCTGCGGCCATTGCTGCTTTTCGCAAGCTGCATCCACTGGTCGAACTGGCGCTCTTTGAAGGTACATCAGAAGCGGTGGCGCAGTGGGTGGAGAGTGGGCGTGTTGAGTTCGGCATCGTGCAACTGCCCACCACCAGCGGCAGCTTTGATGAGCATCCGCTATTCACCGAGCCATTCGTGGCACTTGTCGCGAGGACACATCCCGTCGCCAAACAAAAGACCGTCAGCCTCGCCAAGCTCGCTGACGAGCCTTTCATCCTCTACAAAGGCCGCGCCCGCGATACGGCGCTCACGGCCTGCCGCGCCGCAGGTTTCGAGCCACGCATCGCCTGTGAGAGTAGCGAGTTGGAAACGATTCGCTCGCTCGTGGCTGCGGGATTGGGCATCGCCATTCTCCCTCAACTCGCTACTCGCCATCCCACCGCTGGATGCACCGTCGTGCGCTTGCGAGACACTCCGGTGGAGCGTCAGGTGGCGCTGCTGAGTCGATCAGGACACACGGCATCGCCGAGCGCGGCAGTATTTCGGGAGCTACTGAAAAAGGGGGACTCCAGTTAGGAGCCAATTCATTGTCCAAAGTTCTAGCCCGCAGACCTATTATCACGCTAAATCTCTTTCTCCTATCTCATGCCACGATTCATCACTTTCACCATCGCCTGCTGCCTGCTGACTTCGTTTTCACAGGCGCAAACACCGATCCCTCTTCCTCCATCACCTGCTGAACTGGCAGTCGATCATGTGAAGCTAATCAAGGCACTGGATGCTGAAGCGATGAAGCGCGGAGAGACACTCTATAAGACGCTGTGCATCGCCTGCCATGGCACGCCAGAGAAGGCGGGTTCGCTGCCCCTGTCGCGGGCGTTTTGGAAAGAGCCATTTAAGAATGGTGGTGATCTGCACGGCATCTACCGCACGCTCACGACAGGCCTCGGGCTGATGCCACCGTGGACGATGCTGACGCCGGTGCAGAAGTATGACGTGGCGTATTTTGTGCGTGAGGAATACGTGAAGCCGACCAACCCGGCAGCTTATGCTCCGGTAACAAAGGCTTATCTCGCGAAGCTGCCGAAACCGCAGGGCGAGTTCGTCGAGACGGCGGAGATGAAGGAGTTTCAAAAAGGGCCGAAGTATCTGCGCATGGACTTTGGCCCCGCGCTGATGTGGACGCTTGAGGCTGCGCCTGGAAACATCGCGTATAAAGGTATCGCCGTGCGTTTGGATGAAGGCGCAGGCGGCGTGAGCAAAGGCAAGGCCTGGATGCTTTACGACTACGATACGATGCGAGTGGCTGCGGCATGGGCGGGCGATCAATTTGTCGATTGGCGCGGCATCGCCTTTGATGGCTCCCATGGCACGCATACGAAGATCGTCGGTGAGAAGGCCTTCGTGAATCCTAATGCAGCAGGCTGGGCAAATCCAGCAACGGGCGGCTATGAAGAGGTGCGTTTCATTGCGACTGACAAGAATCCGTATGGGCCGCTACCGCGTGAGTGGGTGCGTTTCAAAGGTCTGCATCAGCAGGGTGATCGCAGCATCCTGAGTTACAACGTCGGCGCGGCAGAGGTGCTGGAGTCGCCAGGATGTGAGATGCTGGAAGGGAAGCTTGTTTTCACCCGAACACTCGAAATTGGCCCATGCGAAACAGCGTTGGAAATGCGTGTGGCGGATGAGAAACCAATCGTGACAAGCAGTGGCCAAAGTGTGTCACAAATCGTGAAGGCGAATGGCTTTCAAGTGCTGCGGATTCCAGCCCGCAAAGAGTCTGAGCGTGTGGTGGTGCGCATCGCATCGAGCTTAAAGGCAGAGCCGAGTTTGAAGCCCATTGCTCCACCCACAGAGTTAGCAGCGCTGACCCAAGGTGGCACATCGCGTTGGCCGAATGTTTTGGCCTCCCAGGTGGCGGCCGCGGTGAATGGCGATGGCCTAACCTATGACACATTGGCCTTTCCTGAGAACTCTACGAACCCATGGCAGACGCAGTGGAGAATCGGCGGACTCGACTTTTTTGCCGATGGCAACCGGCTCGCTCTCTGCACCTGGATGGGTGATGTGTGGATCGTCGAGGGCATCCTCGACCCCGCTGGCAAGCTGACGTGGAAGCGCATTGGCTCCGGCTTGAATCAGCCTCTTGGGTTGAAAATAGTCGATGGCATCATCCACATCACCTGCCGCGATCAGCTAGTGAAGCTGCGTGATATTAATGGCGATGGTGAAACCGATTTCTACGAGTGCTTCAACAGCGATCATCAAGTCACCGAGCACTTCCATGAATTCGCCATGGGATTGCAGACCGATGCTGCTGGCGACTTTTATTATGCCAAGTCCGCCCGCCATGCCAAGCCACCGCTCGTGCCTCAGCACGGCACCTTGCTTCGCGTGAGCAAAGATGGCTCAAAGACGACCATCGTGGCTAATGGCTTCCGCGCTGCCAATGGTGTGAGCGTGAATGATGACGGCACCTTTTATGTCACCGATCAGGAAGGCCACTGGACACCGAAGAACCGCATCAACCTCGTCCGCGAAGGCCAGTTCTATGGTAACATGTGGTCCTACGGTCCGCCTGATGACAAAGCAGACACGGCCATGCAGCAGCCGCTTGTTTGGCTAACCAATGAGTTCGATCGCAGCCCCGGCGAACTCGTCCGCGTGACACCGACATCATGGGCACCGCTGCAAAACAAACTCATCGATATCAGCTACGGCATGGGCCGCATGAATCTGATCTTGCAAGACGAGTCTGATCCCGCGCAAGGAGCCGCCGTGGCGCTGCCTCTGCCCGATTTTCCGACCGGAGCCATGCGTGGTCGCTTCCATCCCACCACGGGCGAACTTTTCACCTGCGGCATGGCCGTGTGGGCCAGCAACAAGATCCAGGATGGCGGCATCTACCGCGTGCGCCGCACGTCATCGCCGATGAATCTGCCTATCGGCTGGAAGACCGCCAACGGCAGCATCACCGTCACATTTAGCGATGCACTCGACAAAGCCAGTGCCGAAGATCTCACTCATCACACGCTGAAAGTCTGGGACCTTTCACGCAGCGCCAACTACGGCTCCAAACACCTCCACGAGCGCACGCTACCGATCACCCAAGCCGTGCTCGCCGAAGATGCTCGCACCGTGATCCTGACTTTCCCCGATCTGGCCCCCACACGCGGTCTGGAACTCCAATGCACGCTGAAAGGTGCGGATGGCAAAGCCTTCACCCGAAGCGTCCACGCCACGATTCATCGGTTGAAGTAGCTTCGAATGGCAATCGAAGCCACGGAGATTCGACTGCCAGTCAAATCTACTTTTCCCCGATAAAAACATCGACCTGCTGGCCGACATAGAGTGTCTTTTTCTCAGGCACTTTGAGTCGGTAGATCACTTGCAGCACGCGCGTGTCCACACGCTCGGTGCTTGCACCGGTCAGTGATTGTTTGGGGATCACAAATGGGTCGATGCGGACGAATTCGAGGTCGTAGGCGGTCTTGCTGTCGCCTTTCAAAAAGGCTTTCGCGGGTTGATCAGCGCGCACGGACATGGCGTTTTGTTCATCCACATCAGCACGCACTTGCAGCACGTCCACATCACCGAGTGTGATGGCAGCTTGTCGATTGGTGGATGAAGCATATTCGCCAGCGCGGATGTTCACCTGAAGGATCGAGCCATCGCGTGGAGCACGAACGGTGAGGCGCTCTATGAGGAGCTTCGTCTGCTTTACCGCTGAGTGTGCGGCATCGAGCTGGGCTTTGGCTTGTGCGGCTTGGGCCTTGGAAACGATCACATCGTTGGTTCGGTTGCGCAGGTCGTCTTGAGTGATCGCACGCTGATCGGTCACGGACTTCAGACGATCCAGCATGTCCTGCACTTTCGCGAGCTGGGCTTGAGTGATGTCGAGGTTCGCCTGATTCACCGCGATGGTCGCCTCTTGACCGATGAGCTGAGCTTGTAGCTCGCGATCATCGAGCTGCATGAGTTCCTGGCCTGCCTTCACTTTGTCCCAGACCTTCACCGTGACCTTCGTCACTAGTCCAGGCATTGGCGTGCCGATACTCACATTCTCATCCGCCGATTCAAGGATGCCCGTGGCAGCCACGCCTTTGGCAAAAGGCTTCTCGGGTGGCGCGACGGGCGGCGGTGGGATTGGGTTTTCCTGCGCTCTAATCACCTGCAAGACTTGCGTCATTTGGATCACTCCCACGACAGCTAACGCCATGCTTCCGTAGCGGATGATGAGGGGGAAGGAAATCATGGAGATAATGCGATCAGAGAATCGCTCCAGGCTGATACGCGGCTGCTTCGGGATGCGTCGCTACCAGTTTGCCCACGCGCTCCACGAAGTAGTCCACCTGCTCTGGTGCATCGCCCATATTGGTGCGGCCTTGCTCCACGAGTTTTTCAAAAGCCTCGGCGCTGAGCCCCAGTCGAGCATCCGCACCGAGTCGGGTGAAGAGATCGTTGTGAGAGACTTTGCCGGTGCGCATGTCCTTCGCCACCTGCACGGCATGCTCTTTGATCGCCTCATGAGCGGCTTCGCGGCCCGCGCCGGTTTTGACCGCCTCCATGAGCACCGTGGTGGTGAGCAGGAAGGGCAGGTAGCGCATGAGTTCCTGCTCCACGACGGCGTCGAAGACCTCCATTTGGCTGAGCACGGTAAGGGTGGTTTCGAGCAGGCCATCCATCGCCAGGAAAGCATCCGGCAGCATCACGCGGCGCACGACGGAGCAGGACACATCGCCTTCGTTCCATTGATCGCCGGCCAGACCTGCGGCCATGGCCAGATAGCCTTTGAGAATGACGTGGAAGCCGTTGATGCGCTCGCAGGAGCGGCTGTTCATCTTGTGCGGCATCGCCGAGCTGCCGACCTGGCCTTTGGCAAAGCCTTCGCTCGCCAGCTCATGACCGGCCATGAGTCGTAGTGTCTTGGCAAAGCTGCCCGGACCGCTGGCCACATGCGTCAGCGTGGACACCACCTGCATGTCGAGACTGCGCGGATAAACCTGGCCCACGCTATCGAGCGCTGCATGGATGCCGAGATGATGCAGCACCCGATCTTCCAGCGCGCGCGCCTTTGACGTGTCGCCATTGAAGAGCGTGATCTGATCAAGCCGCGTGCCCACCGCGCCCTTCAGGCCGCGCGCCGGGTAGGTGTTGATCAGCACATTTAGCGCCTCTACGCCGATCAGCATCTCTTCACCAAACATCGCCAGACGTTTGCCAAAAGTCGTCGCCTGCGCCGCCACATTGTGAGTGCGGGCCGTGAAAGGAATGTCGCGAGTCTCCGCCGCGCGTTTGGCAAAGGCCGCCAGCACCGCGATGCTCTTCTTCTGCACTTCCAGCAGCGCGCGGAAAACCTGGAGTTGCTCCACATTCTCCGTCAGGTCGCGGCTCGTCATGCCTTTGTGGATGTGCTCATGCCCGGCCAGCTCGCAGAACTCCTCAATGCGTGCCTTCACATCGTGCCGAGTCACGCGCTCGCGCTGCATGATGCTGCTGAGGAAGACCTTGTCCTTCACCGCCTCATAAGCCTCAATCACGCCATCCGGCACCGGAATGCCCAGATCCCGCTGTCCCTTCAGCACCGCGATCCAGTAATCCCGCTCCAGCCGCACCTTTCCCGCCCCCGACCAAAGTCCGCGCATGGCGGCGGTAGCATAGCGTTCAGCGAGTACGTTTGGGATAGTGTCTTGGTCGGGCATAGTGTCCTTCGGGTAGCATGGGATTCGGCGGCTGCAAAGGATGAAGGCGGAAAGAAAGCGCCGTGTCGCTCACAGAGGATAGGTGCCGACGTGTTTTGAGCACTACCCGAACAGTTAATCGGTCAGAGCTAATCATTTGAGTCCGATGCCTTGCTGTATCAGGCGTCAGTTTTCATTGGTCGGTAAACGTAGCGATACCAAAGAAAGTGTGGTGTCAGTACGACCAATCCGAGTGGTGGAATGACGAGCAAGAATAAAGAGAGTAGCACGCAGGGAACGAGTGCGTACGCAGCAAACACAACCAGAGTGCGATGAGGCCTAATCGTCGAGAGAATGGCTGGCGTGACAGAGAGGAAAAGTAATACAAAAGTGGCACCAATTTCATCGGGTCTAGATGCCTGAGTAAATGAGGCATAAGTTCTACCAACCGATGATACGCCACCAAAGACAAAGGGAATACCAAAGAGTCCAATGGCTGCAAAGATACGTGCGATGAAGTGGCGATCTGGGCAAGGCTCGTTGGTGATCATTTCAAGTGCTTTGGATGGATCCGATGTTTGACGACTTCTTCTCATATTGTATCGCAGGCTTTTCCACCAGCAGTACTTCGCTAGCAACCGCGACACTCTAATGTCAGCGCTCCATGCGAGTATCTGTACTGACTCCGTGCATTGTTGGAGGTTGCTGCCAGTGGTTTCCGAAACAACCGTCAACTACTGCCAACGCTCGCACCGCGAGCCTCAACAACGGTAAACTTTCCCTCAGTGCATCACCTCTATCTCCACATCCCGTTCTGCCATCGTGTCTGCCCGTATTGCAGCTTTTACAAGCACACGCCGGGAGCCACGCCGATGGCGGAGTTTGTGGAGGCGGTGCTGACAGAGGCGCGACTTCAAAGCGCGGTGCATGAGCTGCGACTGGACACGGTCTATTTCGGAGGTGGCACGCCGACGGCGCTGAGTGAGACCCATCTCGAAAGACTGCTCACGGGTCTGCGCGAGACGCTGGATCTGTCGGCGGTGAAGGAGTTCACTTGTGAAGTGAATCCACGCACCGTCACGGAATCGAAAGCGGCGATGATGCGAGCGCAGGGGATCGACCGCATCAGCCTCGGCATTCAGGCCTGGGATGAGCAAACACTGAAGACGCTGGGCCGCGATCACGCACCAGCGGATGCTGAGGAAACCTACCATCTGCTGCGCGGCGCGGGTTTCCGCAGTGTGAATGTGGACCTGATGTTTTCCATCCCCGGTCAGAGTCTGGAAACCTGGCAGCGCACCGTGGAGCACACGATCTCGCTGAAGCCGGATCACATCTCCGCCTACAACCTGAACTACGAGGAGGACACCGAGTTCTTCGAGCGCTTGCGGCGCGGTCAGTATCGCGAGGATGAAAGCCGGGACGCGGAGTATTTTCACACGTCGCTCGATCTGCTGGAGGCGGCTGGCTACGAGCATTACGAGATCAGCAATTACGCCCGCCCTGGCCACCGCTCCGCGCACAATGAGAGCTACTGGATGGGCGAGGAGTATCTCGGGCTCGGCCCCAGCGCGTTTTCAACCGTGGCGAGCCATCGCTGGCAAAACATCCCCGACACAACGCGCTACTTGGAGCTGATTCAGTCCGGTCAAAACCCCGCGCAGCCCGGCGAGCACCTCACACCCAATGAGCGCCGCACCGAGCGCTTTGGCTTGGAACTAAGGACCGCACGCGGCCTGCCGCTGAGCCTCGTCCGCGAGCCTGAGCAGCGCATGGTGCAGATCCTGCAAAGCGAGGGTCTTCTGCAAGTGCAGGACGATCACATCCGCCTCACACGCGTCGGCAAGCCACTCGTCGATTCCGTCGCCGTAGCGCTGCTTGGAGACGGACTGTAGGTTAGGCCTCTGGCCTGACAACGGCCTGGGGTCTCCGACCTTCAGGAATCAGAGACGGACTGAAGGTCAGAGACCTCAGGCCGTTGTCAGGCGTGAACGCCTATCCTCCGGCTAATCCTCCCAGACCTTTAGCAGCTCGACCTCAAAGATTAGCGTCTCATCCGGGCCGATGTCGATGCCTGCGCCGCGCGTGCCATAGGCGAGGTGAGAGGGGATGAAGAAACGGAACTTCGCACCTTCCTGCATGAGTTGCACGCCTTCGGTCCAGCCTTTGATCACACGGTTCAGAGGGAACTCCGCAGGCTCGCGTCCGGCGAGGTAGCTGCTGTCAAACTCCACACCATTGATGAGCGTGCCGCGGTAGTTCACCACGACCGTATCGGTCTTCTTTGGGCTTTTGCCGGTGCCGGGTGTGAGCACGAGATATTGGAGGCCGCTGGCTGTGGTGATCACGCCGGGCTTGGTGGCATTGTCGGTGAGAAACGCTTTTCCGATTTCGAGTGCAGGAGATGGCATGAGCCTTGAATAGGGGGTGGATAGTCGAAGGTCGGCGACCGCTGAACCCATTTGGATTCAGCCATCAGCCGACCTTCAGTCCATTATCTTTTAACCATCAACTCGCAACTCTGGTTTTAAGAGAGCTCAATATCGACACGCACTCCGACTCAGGATCAGAAATTGATCTGGGCTTGGATGCCGATGTAGTCGGCGTTCACATCTTTGTAGTGATTGGCGGTGGGCACTGTGGAACTGGTGTTCGTGTTGGTGCGGCTGCCGTGGGTGTACATGAGGGTCATCTCCAGCTCGGGGTAGGGGATGTAGCGCAGGCCGACACCGATCTCATCGACACTACTGTTCGGCGCATTGGTGGCGAATTTACGACCACCTTCATAAGTCTGCCAGCGGGCAAAGGGGATGAGTTCCTGCTGATTGGCAAAGATATGGCGGTAGCTGGCCTGGATGTAGCCGCCGGAGAGATCGCCGGAAGTGATCGTCTTCATGTCTTTGCTGAGCACGGGACCCTGACCCCAGTTCCATTCAGCTTCGATACCGAAGGGCTGCGGATAAAGGATGGCCGTGATGCCCACGCGCTGGTCATCCACTCCGCGTGCATTGAACGTAGGGGTGGGGGCACCAGCCGTGCTACCGACTTTGGCGGATGATGGCACAAACTTTCCTGTGTAGGCCTGCACGCCGAGTTCAAGGAACTGTCCATTCGGAAACTCGAAGGGATAAGCGACGCGAGCGATGTAGTGTGTCTGGCCATTCACGTCGCTTTTGTTTAGACCCTGGCCGGAGTAGGCACCGAGGGCGACAACGCCGTAGTCGCCGGAGCCACGCAGGCCCATTTTGACCATGTCTTTGAAGCGATTGCGAATTTCATAGGGAGCCCACATGAGATAGGCGCCGAGATCGCGCTCGCCTTCAGCGACGGAGTTCAGAGCATCTGGGCGCTCCAGGGCCAGACGATTCTGGGAGGACTGCAAGTTTGACCAGCCAAAGGGCACTTTGGATTGACCAAGGCGGACACGGAACTCACGAGCTGGGTCCAGCGAGATGTCAGCGTAATAGTCGCGCGCCTGGAGGGCCTGACTGCCGCCATTGATGACGTTGCCGAAGAAGTCTGCCTGCAAGTACATGTAGAGGTGGTTGGTGACATCACCACTGAGTACCATGCGTCCGCGGCGCACGCCGAGCGTTTGGGTGTCGCTAGCAAAGGAATCGTTCGGGACATTGAGCGTGCCATCTTGATTCAGCACGGACTCATAGCGGAACTGGCCGTAACCGCGCAGCTTGATGCGCTCATACCATTTGTCTGCTAAGAGTAGATCCATGTCCGCCTTGGTCATGGTAGAGGGAGACGTGTTGTCGGTGATCTTGGAAAGTTCCTCGACCTGGCCTTTGGTGCCCATGAGCACATTTTCGAGATGCTCGACTTTTCTGGCGATGGAGTCGGCTGGTTTTGCCGCTGCGGTGAGTTGCTCGACTTTGCCTTTTGTGCCGCTCAATGCGGATTCGAGCTGCTTGATCTTGGTTTCCTGTGCGGCGAGGCGCTGTTCAAGAGAACCCGAGGCCGCTGCTGCTGGCGCGGGTGATGTCGTCTTAGCTTCGTCAGCGCGCATGGCGGAGACGAGCATGTCATACTCAGACTGGGTGAGCGATCCCTTGGTTTTCAGGATACCAAAGAGCTGCTCCATGGCTGGGCTGGCGAGTAAGGGCATACTGGGACTGAGCGCCACAGTGGCGGCGGTGAAGAGGCTGAGAAGCCTCCATGGAGTGCGCGTTGGATTGATGCGTAGCATGGGAGTCAGGGCTGGTTGTGCTGATTAATTGTCACGCTGTCACATGGCTGCGAGTGCTATGTGACAGTTTCGCCTCTTAGCATGAAGCGGTTGTCACACGCGAATATCTCTTTGTGACAATTTCTTCACATTGCAGTTTTTGCCCTTCTGCCCACTCTCAGACAAATGTGGGTGGCCTCACCCGCCAATCACTACACTACCATCCATCCCACCATGAAATTCACTCTACTCGCCCTTCTTGTCACTGTGACGGCTGTTACCACGCTCCAGGCACAGACGACTCTTCGCATCCGTGGTTCTGACACTCTCGGCGCAAAACTTGTTCCTCAATTGGCTGAAGCTTTCAAAAAGCAAGGTGGCAAGGTAAGCTTCGACATCGCCGCTGAAGGTTCTTCCACGGCGTTCACCAATCTGGCCTCAGGCACCGCAGAGATCGGTATGTCTAGTCGCAAAGTGAAGGCTGATGAGCGTGCGCTCAGTCGAAGCAAG
Source organism: uncultured Prosthecobacter sp. (assembly GCA_964583255.1). Classification (GTDB taxonomy): domain Bacteria; phylum Verrucomicrobiota; class Verrucomicrobiia; order Verrucomicrobiales; family Verrucomicrobiaceae; genus Prosthecobacter. The sequence goes on along the minus strand of CAZOVY010000025.1, from coordinate 27,778 downwards.
GGCGTCACTCTCACAGAGTTCGAAGTTGCCTGGGACATGATTTGCGTCGTCGTGAACAAGAACAATCCAGTCAGTGATCTGAAGAAGAAGCAGGTGCTACAAATCTTCGCCGGTGATATCAAAGATTGGAGCGAAGTCGGCGGCACTCCCGGCCCGATCTCGATCTACACACGCAATACATCATCTGGAACCTACAAAGACTTCATCGGCCTAGCCATGAAGGGGCGCGAGTATGGTGCCAACAGTCAGAAGATGGCGGGCAATGAGCAAATCGCATCGGAAGTAGGCTCGAACGCCAATGGCATCGGCTATGTGGGTCTGGCTTATGCAGCTTCTAAAGGTGTCAAGGTTGTCACCATTGAGGGGGTCGCCCCAACCGTTGCCACGGTTAAGAAGTACCCATACTCCCGTCCTACCTTCCTTTACACCAGCGGCGAACCTGCTGGGACGACGAAAGCATTCATCGATTTCTGCCTCAGTGGCACCGGTGAGGCCATCGTGACGAAGGTTGGTTTTGTGCCTCTTTCGCAAGCTAAGTAATCACGCAATTGACAGTCAGCGACATCCGGCGAAAGAGACAGGTCTCGTTCGCCGGATGTTTGTTTTTTCGGCTCACTAATTCACTCTCCTGACCGACCCCTGGTGGAAAGCTCCGAACCATCCGCACGCCCCTCTCTCGGCACTCTTCTCCTCAAGAAAAGGAAGAGCACGACGCTGGGTATCGAGAGCCAGGGATTGATCCGATCCTTCTTTGCATCGAATGCGAGTGTCACGATCATCGTGCTCATTCTGATCATGCTCTTCCTGCTGCGTGAGGGCTCGGATTTCCTGAATACCTACAAGCACGAACTGGAGATTTATCGACGCGCTGGTCTGGAGTTTTGTGACATCGTGGACCGCCCACTGGCTACCCATCAAAATCTGTCCAGCAGCCTCCGTCGAGCCATTGGTAGCTCGCTCGACACGATCAGCCAGAAGTCTCGTAACCGCCGTGACGCCTACTTTCTTCTCAAGCGCCGCGTCGAAGAAGAAACCGCTCTGCAACGTGAAGCACTCAGCGCTCAGCTAGAGCAGACGCCAGTGCCTGCGAGTCTGGAGTCGCTGAAGCAGCAACTCACAGCCGCAGCGGCCAACTCAGTCGCTGCACTGACTCTGCCGGATCTCTTTACCGCTGATGAGGCTGCGCTTTTGCGTGATGAACTCTCAAAGCTCACACCAGAAGTCAGTGATCTGCCCCCGATTCTGCAACAACTCAGCGCCGAGTTTGCGACGAAGGACCAAGAAGCCAAAGCTAAGTTTGCCAAGCTCGTCACTGCCGCCGAGTCCTTTGAAGAGGCACCTGAATCGCTCCAGGAAGTGCTCGATGAAATCAAAGAGCACGCTTTAGAGACCAAGGCTGCTGCTGTGGAGTTTCACACCATGGAAAGTGGACGTCAGCGTTTGCTAGCCGCTGCTAAATCTGCCAAAGACCCGAAGGAGAAAGCCGATCTACTCACAGAAGCTGAAGCCTCCCAGGCTGAGCCTGTAAATTATGCCAAAAGTATCCAAGCCGTGATCTCCAGGGCAGGGGATCTCGATTTGAAAGTGAAGGAGTACGCCGCTGCTGCTGAGAAAGCTGCCACTGAACTGCCTGCTACAGGGGGCACTCCAGAAGCCACCGCTATGCTTGATGAAGTGCATCGTCTGCTGCCAGTGCATGTGAAGGAAATGCAAGGCGTGACCGCTAAGCTTCAGGCATGGAATGCAGATAAACCTGTTTCTATTTTCACCGTCATCCGTGCCTTTTTCTTTGGTGATGGCTGGATCACCAATAGCTCCTGGCAGGACTTCTTTGGCTTCGTGCCACTGCTCACTGGATCGCTCGTTATCTCCATCATCGCCATATTGATCGCTACGCCGCTGAGTGTCACAGCTGCCATTTACACCAATCAGTTTGCCTCAGATCGTGAGAAAGAAATCATCAAGCCGGTGATCGAATTCATCCAAGCCATTCCCTCTGTCGTGCTTGGTTTCATTGGCATCTCCGTCCTTGGCGATCTGATCAAAGACGTGAGTGAAGTTCCCTGGCTAAATTGGCTGCCTGGCTTTCCGATTCAGGAGCGGTTAAACATGTTTAATGCAGGCTGCCTGCTCGCGCTGATGGCTGTGCCAACGATGTTTAGCCTATCTGAAGATGCTCTGAACAATGTCCCGCAATCGTATGTGGATGCCTCAGATGCGCTCGGTGCTACCAAGCTACAGACCGTTTTCCTGGTCATCGTGCCAGCGGCCATCTCAGGCATGGCTGCGGCTATCTTGCTCGGCCTCGGGCGTGTGATTGGTGAGACAATGGTCGTGCTTTTAGTCGCTGGGAATCGCATCGCCATTCCAGATTTCAGCTCGGGCTTGGGTGTCGTCTTTCAGCCTGCACACACACTCACGGGCATCATTGCTCAGGAGCTTGGTGAAGTGTCACGCGGCAGTGCCCACTGGCAGGCCCTGTTCATGGTGGGCATCGTCCTTTTCAGTATCTCACTTATCATCAATTGGTGCGCGCGATCCTTTGTGCGTCGCTTTGAAAAATTCAAGGCATGAGTCCAGTCCCATCCAGTTCCAATCCCTTCGCCGGAGATAAGTCGCGCATCCAGAAACAGGAGGCGCTCATGCGCTGGTTTCTGCGCGCTGGCACGATGTTCGTCGTCGCCGTGACAGTCGCCATCGTGCTGCACATCTTTATCAAAGGGTCACCCGTCGTTTTCCGTTCGGAGTGGCCTTTCGTGAATACAAAGTTCCTCACTGAACTACCCGCCACACTGCATGTTGTTCAGGACAATCAGGGCAATATCATCGAGACAGACGTTAATGGCGCTGATGCCGTGAAGAAGCAGCTCGGCGCAAATTTGCGTCAGGAAAAAACCATCTCCTACTCTGGTGGCGGCATCCTCGGTCCCATCGTTGGCACCGCGCTGCTAGTGTTTGTCAGTGTCAGCGTGGCCTTATTCCTTGGCGTGGCTAGCGCCATCTATTTGAGCGAATACGCGAAGCACGGTAAGTTCATCGAACTCGTGCGTCTTGCCATCCTCAACCTAGCCGGGGTGCCCTCAGTCGTTTTTGGTTTGTTTGGTCTCGGGGCTTTTGTTCTGACTGCGCCAGTCTTCACCAATACTCCACTGGATCGTTCCATCTTCACCATCCCGCTCGGCTTCACGACACTGAGTTTTCAGGGTTGGGACACATGCGTTTTGTCCGGGGGCTTCACGCTGGCATTCGTCATCCTGCCTGTCATCATCACCGCCAGTGAGCAGTGTCTCCAGGCAGTGCCACAGGGTTTTCGTGAAACGAGCATGGCGCTCGGAGCCACACGCTGGCAGACGATCTGGCGCGCTGTACTGCCCTTTGCCACACCGGGTATTTTGACCTCCAGCATTCTGGGTATCGCCCGTGCTGCTGGTGAAACCGCCCCCATCATGTTCACTGCCGCGCTGGCTTTTAAAGATAAGCTGCCCTGGCAAAAAGACATGCTGCCTCTGCCTGCTGACGCCAGCGTTTTTGCCCATTGGGAACAGAGCGTCGAGCGCTTTCTTGGTGTTTTCACCGAGTCCGTCCAGGCGCTGCCCTATCACATCTACACCCTCGCTGCGCGCATCCCGCAAAATGAGTACTCCGAGCGCGCCCAGTATGGCTCCGTCTTCGTTTTCCTCGTCCTCGTCGCCGCCCTTGCCACCACCTCCATCTGGATGCGCCGCCGTTTACGCGCGAAGTATCGCTGGTGACCTGCATCCCCTCTTCCACCGTCATGCCTCCCTCCCAAGTCCCCGCTCCACCGCCTGTCGTCCAGGTGCGTGACATGGACTTTTGTTATGGAACTAGCCAGGCACTTTTTGGCATCGACCTCCAGGTTGAGTATCACCGCGTCACTGCACTTATTGGACCTTCTGGCTGTGGCAAGAGCACGCTGCTACGCTGCATCAACCGCATGAATGACCGTGTTCCTAGTGCCCGAGTCACACGGGGTGAGGTGCTGGTAAAAGGTAAAAACATCCATGATGACGACGTGGATCTCACGCAGCTTCGCAAGCAGGTGGGCATGGTTTTTCAGAGATCCAACCCTTTCCCCAAGACCATCTACGATAACGTGGCTTACGGTCTGCGAGTGCATGGCGTGAAAGCAAAGGACATCCTCGATGACGCAGTGGAGCGTGCCCTGCGCCATGCTGCACTTTGGGAAGAACTCAAAGACCGCCTCGATCAAAATGCGCTCAGCCTTTCGGGTGGCCAGCAGCAGAGAGTCTGCATCGCCCGAGCCATCGCTACGCAGCCTGACGTGTTGCTCATGGACGAGCCCTGCTCCGCGCTCGACCCGATCGCCACTCTAAAGATCGAGGAACTCATGCATCAGCTCGCGCGTGAGTTCACCGTCATTATCGTCACCCATAACATGCAGCAAGCCGTGCGTGTCTCCGACTACACGGCCTTCCTGCATTTGGGTAAAATCATCGAGTTTGCCGAGACCGATGTCCTCTTTTCCAACCCGCGCCAGAAGCTCACCGAGTCGTATCTGCGCGGCACCTTCAGTTGAACCAGCATGACCGAAATGCCCGTCCAATCTGCCAATCATGACGCCACCTTCATCCAGGTGGAAAAGTTCAACTATGCCTATGCCGACCATCAGGTGCTGTTCGATATCGATCTGAACTTCCACCGTGAGGACATCACCGCGCTCATCGGCCCATCAGGCTGTGGCAAGAGCACACTGCTGCGCTCCATCAACCGCATCAATGACCTCGTCGAAACCGCGCGTGTCGTCAGTGGCAGCATCAAGATCGACGGCGTGAATCTCTACTCGCCCGAGGTCGATGTTATCAGCCTGCGGCGAAACGTCGGCATGGTGTTCCAAAAGTACAATCCCTTCCCGCGCTCCATCTTTGAAAACGCCGTCTATGGACTGCGAGTCGCTGGCGTAAAGGACAAGCACGACCTCGCCGAAGCCGCCGAGCGCAGCCTCCGTCTCGCAGCTCTTTGGGACGAAGTGAAGGATCGCTTGCATGAAAGCGCCGTCGGTCTCTCCGGCGGTCAGCAGCAGCGACTCTGCATCGCCCGCGCGGTCGCTCTTCAGCCGCGCATATTATTGATGGACGAGCCATGTGCCGCTCTCGATCCCATCGCCACAGCACGGATCGAGGATCTCATCGCCCAGCTGCGTGGCAAGTTCACCTTTGTCATCGTTACTCACAACATGGAGCAGGCCAAGCGCATCGCCGACAAGACCGCGTTCTTTTACAAAGGTAAAGTCATCGAGTGTGATGACACCATGACCATCTTTGGAAACCCTGCCGATAAACTCACCGAGTCTTACATCACCGGCAGGCTTACTTGATGGCTGCCGAGGAATCACTCGGTGTGACCAATCCCGCGCTCCAATCTTTGAAGGAGCCATTCATCTCCTCTCTCACCAGGCCACGCAGCTTTTTGCGCGCTCGATGCACCGCCACACGCTGAGCAGTGCTTTGTGGAGTGTCGATATCTTCCAGCAAGACAGGACTGATCTGCTGCCAAGTTTGCGCGCGGGTTTGCTGGCACAAGCGTGACATAGCGGCGGTGATGCAGCCTGCCAGCCATGCACGATCATGATTCGTCGCGGATGCCTCACGGCAGGGCGCATCAGGCACATCATCCAGTGACAGCAGGGCCGCCTGACCACCACGCCGCAGCCGATGCGCGTCACGCCAGCGATTCTGTATCAAACAGCGCAGACGCATGGACAGGTAGGCTATCTGCGCCTCCTCAGGACGCAGGAAAAGATCATCGAGCAGCCCCCGACGTGCCAAATTAAGAAACAGATCCTGCACCGCGTCCTCGGCATCGAGCGGGGTGCAACCACGCTGACAGGCGAATCCGTGCAGACGCCGCCAATGCACGCGACAAAAGGCGTCGAGTGCAGCAGAGTCGGCTGGCGTTGGTTTGGTCATGATTTGCGGTGAGACTTGCTTGCAGTTGATGTACTGGCTGGTTGCCATTTTTAGCTGCGCCCACAGCGGCTGCCAATAGTCCGAAAGGAGTATAGGGGTTCGCTGATCAAGAGGCCCCAAGTAAGGCTGAAAGAGGGTTCAAATACGCTGATCATTTCAAGGATCACGATAGCCATCTGTGTAAAGGCATGATCAAGGTTGGCGGTGAATTTTGTTAAGGCCGTGTAAAACTTCTCTGCCAGTTGCCGCACTTGTCTCTATGATTGGCTCCATGCCACCTGAACCACCTGCTTTCCAAGACGGCCTCACGCACATCCTCATCATTGATGATGATCGCAAGCTGGCCGCGCTCATTCGTGATTACCTTGTGCCGCTGGGCTATTACATCGAGATCGTTCACACGGGGCCAGAGGGAGCCGAACGCGCACTCGCCACGCCTTGGCATGCCATCATTCTCGATGTCATGCTGCCCGGCTGTGATGGCTTTGAAGTGCTGAAACGCATCCGTGCTAAGTCCGCCGTGCCTATCCTCATGCTCACCGCACGCGGTGAGGAAGCTGACCGCATCGTCGGTCTTGAAATCGGTGCCGACGACTATTTGCCCAAGACCTTTTCCACCCGCGAGCTGCTCGCCCGCATCCGTGCTGTCACCCGTCGCTCCACTCTCGCTCATACCGCGCCAGCCGAACCCGCAGTGAAGGAAATCATCGTCGGTACCGTGCGCCTGAATCTTGATGCCCGTGTCGCCACGCAAAAAGATGTGCCGCTTGTTCTCACACCCGTGGAGTTCGACATCCTCACCTCGCTCATGAAATCTCGTGGCCGCATCAAGTCGCGTGAGGCACTCATCGAGTCCCTGCGTGATCGCCAATACGAAGTCTTCGACCGCAGCATTGACGTCCACATCGCCGCTCTTCGTAAAAAGCTCGGTGATGACGCCCATGAACCCCGCTACATCCGCACCGTGCGCAGCGCTGGGTACATGTTTATCAATCCAGCGGCGTGAATGTGAACATCTCCTTGCATCCGACTGCCTGTGGCCTTACAGCGCGCGCCTCATGCAACCGACCAACAAGTCCGTTTTGACCGACCTCCAGGCGTTTGACGTGGCGAGCCTTAAAGGCCGCCTGCTCGAACTCCGGAGGTATCTTTGACTTACCGAGACTCACTGAAGAGTTGTCGGCGCTCGAACATAAAATGACCGCCGCCGGTTTCTGGGACAGCCAGAATGCCGCGAAAAAAGTCATCGAACGCGCCAATGTCATCAAGCGCCAGATTTCGCCGTTGGGTGAGCTGGATTCACGGGTCGAAGACTTTCCCGTGCTCATCGAACTCGCCAAAGAACAGGGGGACGTGCAGAGCATCAAAGAAGTGCAGACGGAGTTTGATGCGCTCAATAAAGCCATCGCCAACTACGAACTCGATCTGCTGCTCAAAGGCCCGTTTGATCGTGGCAATGCCTTCCTCGTCATTCACTCCGGTGCTGGCGGCACAGAGGCCTGCGACTGGGCGGACATGCTCATGCGCATGTTTGTGCGCTGGTGTGAGCGCCGTAAATACAAAGTCCAAATCATCGACCATCAAGAAGGCGATGACGTGGGCACACGCTCCGCCACACTGGAAATCATCGGCGAGAATGCCTATGGCTTTCTCCAGGCCGAGCGCGGCGTGCATCGCCTCGTGCGCATTTCCCCTTTTGATGCGGCGAAGAAGCGCCACACGTCTTTTGCGTCCATCGACGTCACGCCCGATAATGAAGAAGACATCGACATCGAAGTGCGTGATGAAGACCTCAAAGTGGACACCTACCGCGCGGGCGGCAAAGGCGGCCAGAACGTGAACAAGGTGGAAACCGCCGTGCGCATCACCCACGTCCCGAGCGGCGTCATCGTCGCCTGTCAGGTAGAGCGCTCTCAGCCCAAGAACCGCGCCAAAGCCATGGCGATGCTCAAGGCCAAACTCTACCAGATCGAAGAAGACAAGCGTCAGGCCGAGATCTCACGTCAGTATGGTGAGAAGACCGACATCGGCTGGGGCAGCCAGATCCGCAGCTACGTTTTCCAGCCCTACCAGATGGTCAAAGACCACCGCACCGGCGAAAAGACCAGCAGCGTCCAAGCCGTCATGGACGGCGATCTCGACGCCTTCATGGAAGCCAAACTGCGCGGCAAAAAAGCCGGTGCCGATGATGCGGCTGATGATGTGTAATACCCAGGTGCCCCGTTTCTTCTGAAGAGAAGAAACGGAACGCAGAAAGAGCTAGCAGAGGTGCCTGATGCGCTGAGGTTGTTTTGAATGAAACAGATGCGCTACACTTCTGATCCGCTCAACGATTTGTCAGCCAGTTGGCTGACCCCGTTCTCCCGAAATACATTCTGGGTGGACATCAAATTCAAAGATCGACGTGAGAAAATCCTCAATGACACTTAAATCTCAATGAAGCGATTCAAACCCATCTTTATTTGGTTTCTTATTCTGTCATGTGGTGTCTCCTTTGTTTGTGGAATTAGGTGGCTGATTGATGACATCGAGTTTAGTCGGATTGAGCGAATGGATCCACACGAGGTTATTCGTGGTGGCTCCAAGCTCTTGATTTTAACAGCATTCACATATGTGGGCTTGAATCCAAATGTCTTGGATTCCAATGGCGAAAATGTCTTGTTCGAGGCTGTTCGAGGTGGTGATCCAGAAATTGTTGCCGCACTCGTTAAGTCTGGAGCAGATGTGACTATAAGAAACAGGGATGGTGTAGGTCTTCATGAAATCGCCGCCAAGGCCAGTCACGCTCCCGAATTACTTCAAATACTTTCTCGGTCTGGGGATCGAACCGAGAAACATGAGCATACACCTTTTGAAAAACGAAAAGAGTGACGGTGAGCGCCAGCCGCCCGGGAGCAGGAAAGGGGTAGGGGTCGATTCTTGACAGGATGGTATCCGTCATTCCCAGCATCGTGAGCTGAGTCTTGAGGTTGGTGATTGAGCTATGCGGAATGCCCTCACTCCTTAGCCCATAGCTTCCCTTGCTTGAGCCACTCGCTCATGAGATCACGGAAGGCCTTCACGGGTGGGGAATCGTCTTCGGGATTCCAGACCATCATGAGTGGCACGGTGCATGTCGGTGTGACGGAGATGTAGCGGAGTGAAGGCGACATCGATGCAGCGGCGACACTGTCGGTGGCGATGCCGAGTCCGGCACCGGCTTCGACATAACTGAGTACGGTGCCCATGAGGCTGGGACTGTAGGCGATGCGCGGCGTGAAGCCTGCGGTGCGGCACGCGGCGAGCATTTCGTCATGCAGGCCGACGCCTTCGCGTCGGGCTAAAACGATGAGGGGTTCCTGAGCCAGAGACTTCCAGGTCACGGACTTCTTTTTGGCTAAAGGATGCCCAGCAGGAACCACGATGCCGAGCGGCTCTTTACGCAGTAGTAGCGTGCTCAACGCGCGCTCACCCTGACCTGGCAGGGGACGTGTGAGGGCTACTGACAGGCGGCCTTTGGCGACCATTTCCCAGATGCGCTCAGGCGTGCGTTCTTCGAGATGCACGGATACTTTGGGGAACCGCTGCCGGTAATCATGCAATAGCCTGCCGAGAAATTGTTGTGTCGGCGGGCCGATGTAGCCGAGCCGCAGCTCGCCCTCTTCACCCAGGGCGGTGCGCTTCACTCGGCGCAGGGATTCCTCTAGCCGCTCCAGAATCACGGCGGTCTCGGTGAGTAAAACTGAACCCGCTGGTGTGAGGGCAAAGGTGCGGCGATTACGGTCGATTAGCCTCATGCCGAGTTCGTGCTCCAGTTCCTGCACGGCGCGTGACAGCGCTGGCTGCGCGATCCGCAGGCGCTTAGCCGCGCGGGAGAAACTCATCTCCTCCGCGACGGCCTGAAAGTAGCGTAGATGTCGCAGGTCCATGGTCGCTTCTTTAAACGGCAGCCCTGCGCCTGACAACAACTCAAAGCCGAGTTGCACAACGGCTGCTGTCTGGCAAGTCTGCCCGACCATGACACGCCCCGAAGCTATCCAGCAGATCCGCGACGCCGCGAAAGCGATCGCCCTCCAGATGATGAAGATCCACCCCGCTCTGCCACACCTCCAAGATGCGGAGACGATGGGAGACAGTTTGAAGTCTCTGCACGAGATGACCGTGCAGCTAGAGACGATCAAAAAGAAGATCGGTAAGCTGGAGCGTCAGGATGACAGCACGCTACTGTGATTACTTCGCCACAGCCTTCTGGACCTCTTGGAAAGGCGATGTCACACCGAGTGTGCTAGGAATGAATTCATCTGTGCGGAAACAACCCGCAGGCAGGCCTTCGGCATTGATGAGGTTGGCACCTTCAGGCCATGCGGCCCAGGCGTAGCGGACGCCGATAGGAGCTGGCACGGCGTCACTGGTGACGATGACTTCGTTGTTCTCAATCTTGGCCTGAGCCCAGACCCATTTCTTATCTTCGCCGGTGATTTGAAATTGCTTCAGCTCGCCACCATCACGGGTCTTGAGTCCGCCGCCGAGATGGTCGAATTGAAGGCGCACTTTGTTACCTTCAGTGATTGCGTTTTTAAACATCGGACCGCTAAAAACGGTGTCGGCGCGGCCATAGTTTTTTGCCAGTGCCCAGAGAGCTAGGCGGCGTCCGACTTCTTGTTTGTTCTTCGGATGGATGTTCTTTTCTTCACCGATGTCATTGATGACGGCGAGGCCCGTTTTCGGCAGTGTGATGGCGGTGAGATACTGCGCCTCTTGCAGCTCGACCCAGGGATCGGCGACACCGGGTTCTTTCGTCACGGGCTGGCCGTTTCCGAAATTGGCGAGCTGGACGATGTTGAAGCTGAACTCGTCATTCCAGCGTTTGCGCCAATCGTTGATCATGTTCGGCAGCAGCTCTTGATATTGGAAGGCACGCTTTTGGTTCGACTCTCCCTGATACCAGATGGCACCCTGGATCGCATACGGGATCAGCGGTGCGATCATGGCATTGAATAGCACGGCGGGATGCTGCGGCGTTTTGTTCGGATCATCCGAGGGGCGTGGCGCAGGCGGCGCTTTCTTTTTCTTGTCGGCAGGCAGCTTGACGTTCTCGTCGTTGATCTTCTTCACTGCTGCCTGCCATTCAGCTTTGGCGACTTCAAACTTGGCGTTCTCAGCGGTGGCGTCCCAGCCTTTGCGTGTGCCGTCCCAATCACTGAGCATCTGCGCTGCGCAGGGTCGCTCCTCCAGTGATTCGCGGCTCGTCCAGGCTTCGATGCGTGTGCCGCCCCATGAGGTATTGATCAGGCCCACAGGTACTTTCAGCACCTGATGCAGATGCCTGCCGAAGAAGTAAGCAGCAGCGGAAAACTGGCCGACGCTGGCAGGATTGGCCTCCTGCCATGTGCCTTTCACATCCGTGGCTGGCGTCATCGAAGTTACACGCTCGACATTGAACATGCGGATCTGCGGGAAGTTCGCACCTGCGATCTCCTGCTCTGCATTGCCAGACTGACTCACGGTCCACTGCATGTTTGACTGACCTGAGCAGACCCACACCTCGCCGACCAAAAGGTTCTTCAACGTGATCGTGTTCTTGCCGATCACGGTCATCTCTTGTGGCTGTGCATTGGCCACGAGTGGGTCAAGCGACACGCGCCATTTGCCATCGAGATCCGCACGCGTGACCTGCGTCTGCCCGGCGAAGTTGACACTGACATCTTCATCGGCTGCGGCCAAGCCCCAGATGGCCACGGGCTTACCCTGCTGGAGCACGAGGTTGTCGGTGAAGAGTGCAGGCAGCTTCACATCAGCAAGCGCGAGTGTGTTAAGCAGACTCAAGACAAAGCAGGTGAGGAAGATGGTCTTCATGGGTGTGTGAACGCTGGCTAACGGGAAGAACATTCGCCACCTATGGCGAATGAGGGCGCGAATCTTGCTCGCAACGGCGTGCTTGCAAGGCTGGCGCTAAGTTCATTAAGCTAGGACTTGTGAAATATCTGCTTCTCATCGCCTGGGATCACTATCCATATTTTGGCGGTAAGGCGAAGGAACTCCGCAATGCGAAGTAGCAAGCCGATGGGATACTGCTAAATGCCCAGTTATGACTGACGAAGCTCCTGCCATCACGACCTGCCCGATCCTGCATCGGGATCGTTTCATCGTGCTGGTGAACAAGCCTGCAGGCGTGCTTTCACACCCGAACTCGTCACGCCTCGACCCCAAGAATCACGCTGCCTTTGAAGGCAAGTATGATCTCGATCAGAAATGCTTCGACGGGCCTGCGGGTAAAGTGTGGCTGATTCATCGGCTCGATCAAGATACCTCCGGTGTGTTGCTCGCTGCGCTGGATGAAGGCACGGCTGAGAAATGCCGCGCGTTGTTTGAAGAAGATGCGGTGAAGAAGCACTACATGGCTCTCGTGCGTGGTAGTCTGCCCGCGAAGGACACTTGGTTGGATCATCTGGCGACGACTCGAGTCGCTGGCCGCGTGCGCACGACATCACTCAAAGGCAGGCCACCGAATGCTGAATTACGCTACGAGGTGAAGGGGCATCATGCTGCGCAGAGACTGACGCTGATGGACATCGAACTGATCACGGGCCGTACGCATCAGATCCGTGTGCAGGCAGCCTCGCGACAGCATCCGCTAGCTGGTGATGATGTGTATGGCGACTTCGAGATGAACCGCCGCTTGCGCCAGCAACTCGGCATCAAACGACTGTGCCTGCACGCACGGCAGCTAGAGTTTAAACATCCCGCGTCAGGGAATCGAGTGCGCTATGAGGCATCACTGCCAGAAGATCTGGCGGGCGTTCTTACAGCTCTTCAGATGACGCTCTGAAGGCACATCTCAGCGTCCTTCCATCCATTGCACCTGCGCTTCGCCGCGCAGTTCTTTGTAGTTATTCCAGGCGAACATGCCAAAGAAGAAAACAGAGATCATTCCAAATTTTTGCATGGCATAAAAAGCCATTCCTCCGGCGCAGAGAAGGCTCAATGTCAGCGCGGCTTTTTGCCGCATCGGGCCGAAGAGTGCGCGTGAGATATGTCCCCCATCGAGGGGGATGATCGGCAAAAGATTGAGCAATGCCCAAAAGATGCTGATTTCTTGAAACGATCTTAGAGTGTAGCCCAAGAGCGGCGAACTAGGCTTCCAGGCATCTAGCAGCCACCACATGACGACGGCTGCGGCTAACTGTGCAAAGGGGCCCGCCGCACTCACAAAGATGTCTTCATTGCGTGAAAGCCAGCGGCTCCCCCGCGCTAGGCCACCAAAGGCATAGAGCAGGATATTTACCTGACGATCACCGTAGTGTCGCATCGCCAAGGCATGACCTAGCTCATGAATCACGACAGAGACGCAAGCGACGATTAGAAAGCCAATCAACGCCTGCATTCGCTCAGGGCTGCTGGCATCAAGAGCGCCGCCGAGTAGGGCGCAGTTGACCCAAAAGAACCAGTGAATGACGACAGGAAAACCGAGGAGTTGAAAACGAATCATGAATGCACGGGATTGTGCGAAGACTGAACACTGCCACAAGCGCCAAATACGTTTGGACAGGCATTCGTGATTATGATGGGATAGCGCGGCATTCAAAAGAACCTCGCAGCTATGAAACTAACTCTGAATCGCAAGACCTACACTCGCCGCAGCACCATCGGAAATCTCAGCATCGATGGAGTCGATCAATGTTTCGTTCTCGAAGACCCAGTGCGCCCAGAGAAGATCAAAGGCGAGACTGCAATCCCGGCAGGCACTTATGAGATCGTCATCACGCTTTCAGCGAGAGTTACCACTGCTGCTCGACGTTCCAAATTACGAGGGCGTTCGCATTCACCCGGGCAATGGTCCAGAGGACACGGAAGGCTGTTTGTTGCCAGGACGCTCACCATCGGTGGACTTTGTCGGCAATAGTAAACCCGCATTTGAAGCGCTCTTTAAAAAGCTGAGTGCAGCACTCAAGTCAGGCGACAAGGTGACGATCGAAATTTCCGAAGGCGGTGTTTCTCCATACATGCCGGCTGCTACTAAACTCGCGGCCAAGCCTGTGGCGGCAGTCGTGCATGGACTGCGCGTCATCGCTGATCCGCTGCGCCTACGCGCTGCTGCAAATGCTGGTGGGGCCATCGTGGCACGTCTGCCTCACGGCCAAGTGCTGATTACGACTGGTGAGCCTGCTGCAACTGGCTGGCTGCACGTCACGACCGAGCTAGAAGGCGTGGCTGTGACTGGATTTGTCTCCGCCGAGTATGTGGAGGATTTTGCCATCCCGGCAGTGGCACCCGCGCCTGTCAGTGCAAAGGCCAGCTCACCCGCAACTCCAGCGGCGGCTGCTGCTACGAGTCAGCTTTACCGTGTGAAGCCCAGCACACTGAACCTGCGCAAGACGCCAGATCCATCCAAGGACAGCAACGTCATTGCCAGCCTGCCGCAGGGGCAGTTGGTGACCAAGATCGCAGATGCTGATGAGCCATTCTGGTGGCAGGTGGAGACGATGCTGGAAGGCAAGGCGCACAAGGGCTTCGTTAATCTCACCTACTTGGAGCCCCAGGCTGCGGTGCTGAATCAGGCGAGTGCTGAGGTGGCGGAGACGAGTGATGTACAACTCACCGAGAAGGCACTCGCGCTCATCATTGAGTTTGAAGGAATTGATCAGCCAGGGAAATGGCCGGGTGGCGGCTCTGGTATCACATTGGGAGTCGGATACGATCTTGGCTACAAAACGCTCAACCAGTTTCGCTCCGACTGGGGGCCGTGGCTCAGTGACGCGCAGCTCACGAAATTGGCCAAGGCACTCGGCAAAACGGGCGCACCTGCCAAGGCGATTGCTTACAGCTTTTCTGACATTCGAGTCACCCGATCTCAGGGTGAAGAAGTCTTCAATCGTGGCTCGGTGCCGGTCATCAAGGCAGACACATTGAAAGCGTTTTCCGGCATCAAGCGCCTGCCGCCAGATGTCCAGGGCGCACTGTGCTGTCTTGTTTTCAATCGTGGTTCCGACATGCGAGGTGACCGCCGCACCGAAATGCGAGAGATCCGTGATGCTATCGACAACACGAGCCTCACGATGAAGGAGCGGCTGCGTTCCATCGAGGCCAGTCTGCGAGCCATGAAGCGCATCTGGGAAGGAACAGATGTCGGTGCAGGACTCATCCGCCGCCGCTTTGCTGAAGCTGATCTGGTGAAGTCCTGCATCTGAACTTCATTTCCGCAGAATCATCAATGCAGCCAATGAGCCGAGAAGTGCGGTGACAACCCACACGACATCGGGATTCAGGCCATAGAGATGCATCGCTCCGAGCGAACTGACGATGCCTCCTATGCCCCAGCACAGGCTGAGAAAACCAGCATAGCGCCCGCGCATATTCTCTGGTGCCAAGCTGGCCGCGTAAGCCTGCTGGCGGGAGAAGGCGAACATTTCGCCCAACGTGAAAACGATCATCATGGCAAAGAAAGCACTCAGCGTGGTCTGTCCCATGAGCAGCAGGTAGCTGCCGCCCATCAGCAGATAACCCAGCGCCAGCATGAGCCGCACTGGCCACGTGCGAGTCGCTGCTGCGAGCGGCACTTCGAGCACGCAAATCATGACTCCATTGAGTGCCAGCACGGTGCCGATCCAATGGGATGGCAAACCATTGTGATCGAAGTGCAGCGGAAAGGTGCTGCTGGTCTGGCGGAAAACCCAAGCCACCAGCAGACAGGTCGTTGCTAGAATGAGGAAGGGTTTGTTTAGCCGGATGGATGCCCAGGCCTGCGACCAGCCCGCCTGATGCGCCTCAGTGCGCTGACCCCGTGGCAGGCAGGTCCATGCCACGATTCCAAAGAACACAGAGGTTGCGGCATCGACCACGAATAACCAAAAGAACGAACTTTCCGCCAGCCAGCCAGCGACTGCTGGACCGAAGGACCAGCCGAGATTGATCGCGAAACGCTGCACAGCATAGGCTAGCACGCGCTGGGAAGGTGGCACAATGTCCTGAAGCAGAGCACTGCCTGCAGGCGATCCCGCTTCTGAAACAATCGCCGTCACGAAAGCTAGCGCTGTGAGCACGCGCCAGTCAGTGGCTTGTGATAAAGCCATCATGCAGCACGCACCGGCAAGTGCGGAGAGTGCCAGGGTCACGTTTCGGCCTAGTCGATCAGCGAGCCAGCCACCAAGCGCTGCCGCAATGACACCACCTGCCGAATACGCAGCCACGGCCCAGCTCGCCTCAGCCGCCGTGTGGCCACTGCGGGTGATGTAAAGCGTGAGGAAGGGCCAGACAAAAAGGCCGAACCGATTCACAAAGGTCGCGCCCACTAGAACCCAAAAGGGCCGTGGCAAAGCGCGTAGAGCTGAGAGAGTTGAAGTCATGGTCGGAAAAGAAAAAGGGCCGAACTTTCGAAGAAGCCCGGCCCGCAGAGGGTTTGGTGGAGTGACTGGATGGGTCGCTTATCGTGAAGAATCCAGACTGCGGGTTGGGCCATGAAGGCGAATGACGCGCTTGAGATTTCGCTGCGCAGCAATGACTGCCACACGATCCCACGTCACGCCCTCTCCATAAGAGGAGATGGCTGAATGCATGGCGCAGGCGGTTGTCATGGAGGCGATCTTCCAAGAGAATGCCCAATTGTCAAACACGGTCTCTCACGCTGGCAAAGCAAGTCGTATGATGCCATAAACACATCTCATGCCGCTCAATGTCCGACTCTTCATCTGGTTCCGTCTGCTGTTTAACTGCCGGTTCTATTACCCGATCTTCACGGTCCTATTCTTGGATCTCGGGCTCAGCATTGGCGAGTTTGCAGCGCTCAATGTGATCTGGGCGATCACGATTGTTTTACTGGAGGTGCCGTCAGGGGCGCTCGCCGATCAGTTCGGGCGGCGCAGACTCGTGGTGATCGCTGGCTGGCTAATGGTGGCGGAAATGGCGGTGCTCTGCCTCATGCCGGTGGGTAATCATGAGGCGGTGTTGTGGCTGTTCGTGCTGAACCGTGTCCTCAGTGGCGCGGCAGAAGCCTGTGCCAGCGGTGCCGATGAAGCATTGGCTTATGATTCGTTACCTGAAGCTGAGCGCGTTTCACTTTGGCCAAAGGTGATGGGCCGCCTGAGTCGGGCGATGGCGCTGGGCTTCATTGTTTCCTCCATCAGCGGATCAGTGCTCTACGATCATGCGCGCGTGTCATCACTGTTAAGTTGGTTCGGCGTTAGTGGCCTGGATCGGGCGCTAACGATGAAGATCCCACTGGCACTGAATTTTCTCACCGGCATCGCCTGCCTCATCGTCTGTCTGCGCATGAAAGAGGTGCCGGTTTCAGGTGCGTCAGCATCAGGGGCACTGGTAGATCGCGTTCGCGAATCGTATCGAAGCATCGTTGAGACAGGGCGCTGGATCTGGAATACTCAGGCGGCCTTTTCGGTCATCCTCCTGGGCTTGGTATTCGACAGCGTCATCCGGCTCTTCCTCACGGTGGCCAGTAATTTCTATCGGCTCGTCGGCATCTCGGAAGCATGGTATGGCGTGATCGGCACGGTGGCTTCACTGCTGGGTCTGATCACCGCCAGTCTGATGGAGCGCTGCACTGAGCGCTGGTCCATGGCGCGAAATTTCATCTGGCTTGCCGTTGTGATCTTCATCAGTCTGCAAGGTGCCGCGCATCCGCAGTCTGGCTGGGCAGGTGTTGCTTTGATCATGCCGCTGATGCTAGGCATGAGGTTCCTGCACTTCTTCCTCTCACACTATTTGAATGCGGTGGTGGACTCTTCACGCCGCGCCACTGCACTCAGCTTCCGTGGCCTAACCATGAATCTGGCTTACGGAGTCATGACTTTACTCTTCGGCTGGCACACCCATTGGCTCGCGGGCCGTCTGCATCTGCCTGCTGAAGATCCGCGCGTGTTTGCTGCCAGCCTGAGCTGGTGGCCGTGGTGGTTCGCTGGCACTCTTGCGCTCGCTGGGCTGTGGATTCGATTCATGAAAATCCGCAGTGCGCCACATTGATGAAATAGGGTGTGTTTACACATTTCGTTACGCCTAAGCTGATCCGTTAGGTGTCCTGGGATACGAACTTGGTGCGGCTACTCCAGCCTGTGGTTTGCATGAATTGCTCCGCGAGTCGAAGTGAATGACTTTAAAGAGAAAGTTCATTTTTTCTGTAACAATTTAGGACGTGGTTTGATATAACGAAGCGTAGCCGCATCTGTCGGGTGTTGCGCAATTCGTGCCGTTGATGAACCGACCTGCCCCAGGCAATGCTATGAAAACGCGTCCTCACCCTCTTGTGATTAGCCTTGTGCTGCTGGTCGTTGGTTCTCCAGCTTTGATGGCCGCCGCCCCTCAAATTCAGGTGGTGCGTGGTTCCACAACCTTCGTGGATGGTGTCACCAAACTTAGCTTTGTGGAGTTGCTGGATACAACTCACGTTCGGGTTTTATATGTCCTAACCATCAAGAACATCGGCACGGCAGCGCTCAACCTGGGCCATAACCCTGTGATCGATGGTCCGAGTGCTGCTGATTACAGTTGTGCTTTCGCCAGCGGTTCCGAAACGTTTGTCGTTTCCCCAGGTCAAAGCACAAATCTGAACGTGAATATTCTTGGAGGATCAGCCACCAATCATGAGGCGACTCTGCACATCTTGTCGGACGATCCTGTCAATCCTTCCTTCGACATCCCCCTGGTCGCGCCTGAGATGACGATCCTTGAGCAGCCGGATGGTAACGAACTTTTCAGCGCGGTCGTTAGTGGCTTCATCAACACCACCTCGCCAATCGCCCTTGGCAGAGTGGGAGGTGCCGGAGCTGGTCTTGCGGTGATCAAGTTGATCAATACTGGGAGTGCGCCCCTCACCAGTCTTCAGCTAGGCAAGGATGATGGCATCAACGACGGTGTGACGATCCCCGAATATGACTACACGGTGACTGGGTTGGACAATCACTACCAAACACTAGCCCCGGGTGCCAGCCTGCTCATCAACGTGAAGCTCAACGCCAACAAGTCCGGTGCACACCGCGCAAGGATCTTCATGGCCAGCAACGATGTGAATGAAGGCCCTCCATTCAACTTTCAGGTCTATTTGACGGCCCCTGAAATAACGGTGGAGCATCCGTCTGGCACGGCGCTCAAGGATGGTGCGGCAACGCTCGACTTTGGGAACCTCGTTGGCGGCGCGCTTAACATGGCGACCGTCACCATTAAAAATGACGGTTCGGCGAATCTCAGCGGACTGAGTGTCACCAAGAGTGGTGCGGGTATGACGGATTACACCGTGGGTGTGCTCGGTGCCACCTCGTTGGCTCCGAATGCTAGCACGACGTTCACGGTGACCTATGATCCAGCTTCGGAAGGGGCTCATTTGGCGAATCTTCAAATCCACAGCAACGATGCTGATGAAGGCATCTTCGACATCACGCTGAAAGCCCCTGAGTTCGCCGTGGAGCAGCCGGCGAACACCAACCTCGTGGATGGCACGGCGTCGGTTGGTTTTAGCAACACTGAGGTGGGCAAATTCAGCACGCTCACCTTCACCATCAAAAGCAAAGGCAGCGCGCCGCTCACGGGTGTTACTGTCACGAAAGACGGCGCCAATAACGGCGACTTCGTTGTCACAGGTCCGAGCAGTGCGACCATTGCAGTGAATGGCAGCACGACCTTCACCGTGAAGTTCACAGCGGCAGCAGCGGGAGCGCGCACAGCGGCGCTTCACATCGCCAGCAATGATGCGAATGAGAACGCCTTCGACATCGTTCTCACGGGAACGGGTGTGAATGTGCCGGTGGTGAATCCATCTGGACCGTTCACATGGTTCGTCAGTGGCAATGTGACCGATCAGATCAGCGCGACGAACAATCCGACGAGCTTCACTATCACCGGCCTGCCCGCAGCCGTGATCCCTGATAAAGTGACAGGTCAGCTCAGCGGCAAGCCGAGCGCTATCACAACGATGACGAAGACTTTCACTGTCGTCGCCTCGAACATCGCAGGGCCGAGTGCGGCGGTGACGTTCAGCTACACTGTCACTGCTCTTCCGGCGCTGAGCGTGGGCACGTTCAACGGGTTGATTGATCGCAGCACCGCGCTCACCGGACCTGTGGCGGGACAGATGTTGAAAGGACACGGCGGCAGTCTTTACAATCTGATCACCACGAGCACGGGGTCATTTACGGCCACGCTGAAGCTGGAGGACAAAAGCTACTCCATGCCAGTGGGCAGTGCGCTCAACGCCGCGTCGGGAGGCAATCCGACAGCGTCTGTCAAGATCCTGCGCGGCACCGCCACGGACGCCATTGCTGATCTCACGTTTGCCTTCACCATCAACAAAGACACGGGCGAACTCACCGGCACGCTGAGTGATGGGATCTTCGTCACACCCGTCGCACTCAAAGCATGGCGCAGCCCGTGGAAGGCCACAGGCACGGTCGCAAGTCCCGCGAATCCAGCCACGGCGGCGAGCTACACCGCCGCGCTGGAGCTTGATCCAGCGCTCGTCGGCACTGATCCGCTGAGCGTGTCGCCGGGCAATCCCGCGAATGTCATCTATCCGCAAGGCACCGGTTACGGCACGCTCACGATCACAGCAGCGGGCGTCGCAACCTGGAGCGGCAAGGCTGCTGACGGCACCACACTCACCGCCAGCACCATGCTCGGTCCGAATGGCGAAGTGCCGCTGCACTTCCTGCTCTACTCAACGACCGCGCCCGCCAATGCAGGATCGATGCATGGCTGGACGAAGATCACTGGCACGAACCTGGACAGCGTCGCGCCGTTTGACTGGCTCAAGCTCGCGCAACTGCCGGCGAACACCACGCGCAGTTACAAGAGCGGCTTCCCGCTGCATAATCTCACTGTCATCGGCGGCAAGTATGTGCCACCCACGGCGGTGAACCTCATGCTCGGACTGATCGCACCGCCGGGCAACGCACAGCTCGTGTTCAGCGAAGGCGGGATCAAAAATTCCACACTCGGAGTTGGCGGCGCGCTCACGCAGATCTTCAGCATCAGCACGACGAACGTCATCACCGGCTTGGTCGGCAGCCCCGGCACCGTGACCTTGACGCCGTTCAGTGCCACGACGGGAGCCATCAGCGGCAACTTCACACTGAGCGATGACGATCCACGCGATACGACCCCACCCATCGCCAAAGTGCCGCGCTCGACACCGTGGACAGGCGTGCTCGTGCCGCGCCTGGGCAAAGGCGTGGGCCAGTTCCAACTGGCCAAGCTGCCGACGAACACCCCGCCCGCGACCACGCCGACAAACTCACCCCAGCTCTCCGGCCAGGTCGTGCTGGAGGCTCCGTAGCGACAAGCTTTCGCATTGATGAATCAGGATGCGTCGATACGATGGGTGCACTTTGGCTTCCCTCTTGAAATCGCTCAGCCTGATCGCCGACCCCACGCGGGTGCGGTTGCTGCTGTTGTTGAAGCAGGAGGAACTGAGTGTGGCGGAATTGCAGGAAGTGCTGTCGCTGCCCCAGTCGAACATTTCTGCACAGCTCAGCAAGCTGAAGGCGGCGGGGCTGGTGAGTGATCGCCGCTCAGGCAAGAACCGGCTCTACAGTCTTGAGGAGCCGACGGCGAAAGAAGCAGATGCGCGGTTACATTTCCTGGCGCTGCTGGAGGCGGCGGGCTCGGAGATGCGTGAAGTAAAGAAGGATGCCACAGCGCTCAAAGTCGTGCTGCAAAAGCGCGAGCGCACGGCGCAGGCTTACTTTGATGCTCTGGCCGGAAAGTTTGGCCGGCACTACATCCCTGGACGCTCATGGAAGGGGCTGGGCGAGACCTTATTAAAACTGCTGCCACCGCTGGTGATCGCCGATCTCGGGGCAGGTGAGGGCACGCTTTCCCAACTGCTGGCGCAGCGGGCCAAGAAGGTGATCGCCGTGGATAACAGCGAGAAGATGGTGGCCTATGGTGCCGAACTGGCGCAGCGGCACGGCTTCAAAAATTTGGAGTACCGACTCGGCGACATCGAGAGTCCGCCGATCGATGCGGGCACGGTGGATCTGGTGTTTCTGAGTCAGGCGTTGCATCATGCGCAGCGTCCGGCGCAGGCGTTACGCGCAGCGTACGCGCTGCTGAAGCCGGGCGGTCGCATCGTGGTGCTGGACCTGCTCAAGCATCAGTTTGAAAAAGCGCGCGAGCTGTATGCGGATGTCTGGCTGGGCTTTTCTGAAAGCGAGCTGCATGAAATGATGGGGCAGGCGGGATTCACGAAAGTGGAGACGAGCATCGTGCATCGCGAATCACAGAGCCCGCATTTCCAGACCGTGCTGGCGATGGCGGAGCGCGAGTAGAATAGCCGAGATCAGGGCTGGCGTGCGGCGGGGATGTTGAGTCCGTTTTGAGTGAGCATGAGGCCGGTGATATGATCTTTGTCGTCGCGAGTGAAGGTGAGCACGGCTTTCACGACATCATATTCGAAGCGGTCCTTGGCAGTCTCGAAAACGGGTGCTGGCGGCTGGCCTTCGAGCTGCGCGAAGAGCGTGTCGGACTTGATGGTGACGGTGATGGTCTTCATGCCCATGAGGGCAAATTTTCCGGTGTAGGGCTTGAGCTGTTCCGCCTTGCGCAGGGTGATCTGAGGCAGCGGATCACTGCTGCGTTTGGCGATGAGTTCGCGGCCATTTTGAAAGAGGGTGAGGGACTTCACCTGACCGCCTTCACTCGTGAACTGAAACTCAGCGGGAACGACCTTGAGGAAAAAACGGTCAGGAGCCGAAGGAAAGGCCGGGAAGAATGACTGGCCGGTGAGGCGAATCCAGAGCTGGCCATCGCGCAGCAAAACCGTGAAGCGTGCCTCAGCCCCCAGTTCATAGATGCCTGGAAAGGCTTTGAGCACTTCAGCGCTGAGCGCAATTTCTTTGGGCATGACACGTGGCGGCTCCCGGCGTGTTTTGGCGATGACACTGCTGCCATCCAGCGTGGTGTTGTTGATGAGGACGACGCGGACGATGTCCTGCTGTGGGATGACTTGAAGGCCTGAGCGATAGCCGCCGGTGCCGCCATCATGATTGTAGAGCGGAACGCCGTCGCGCTGCCCGATGAAGATGCCGAGTCCAATCCTGCCACCCACGGCTCCAGCATCAGCATGTGGTTGTAAAGCGAGCGCGAAGGCCTGAGCCAGTGGTGTCTTTTCGGGATGGGCCATGGCCTGGCCAAACTTGATCATGTCGGCGGCGGTGGAGCGCAGCCCGCCTGCTCCGGCGACTGCGTCAAAGGTCCATGAATGGGAGGGCTTGTCCCCATCATGCGGCGGAGCGAGCGGGCGCTTGAGGCCGGTGATGGTCATGCGTGTGTCATTGAGTCCGAGCGGCGTACAGATTTTGGTGATGACCGCTTGCTCCCAGGTGCTCTTATAGACCTTGCCCAGCAGATGTCCGAGCAGGCCGACGCCGAGATTCGAGTAGCTGCTGAGATGCGGACCGTCTTTTTCCAGATGCGCCGTGGTCAGGAAGTCGAGCATCAGCTTCTCATCATAGTGAGCGTACGGATCATCGGGCGCACTGCCTGCGGCCTGATTGTCGGGCAGGCGTGGCAGGCCGCTGGTGTGGGTGGAAAGCTGCTTTAGAGTGATCGCGGCGATGCGTGGATCGGCAAACTCGAGGTTAGGCGGCAGCAATGAAGCGATGCTTGTTTCGAGTGTGACTCGGCCATCAACCACGGCCTGTGCAAGCAGGAGGCCGGTGAAGACTTTAGTGATGGAGCCGATTTCAAAGAGGATGTCTTCCGGTGGTGTGCCGGGCTGCGGCAGCGGGCTACCAGCACTGGCATAACTGACTTTCCCACCGAGGCTTTCACCACTGACGATGCCTCCCAGCTTGAGTGACTTGGCGGCTTCCTTGGCCGCCCCGGCGAGCGGTTTGTCGGCGGCGCTGACACAGGTGACGAGGAGGCTGAGGACGAGAACGAGGCGCATGGAGGAAGATTGAAGGATGAAGGATGAAGCGTCCATCAGTATCATGGTGGAGTCGGCGGATTCGCTGAAGGCGAGGCCTAACCCGTAGTGATATTGGGTCGCCTTCGGCCCGTGTCCCTCAACCAACGTTTGAGGTCAAGCCGCCAAAGCCTGTGTGATGTCAGCCTTGATGTCGTCGATGTGCTCGATTCCCAAAGAAACGCGCAGCATGCCGGGCTGCACGCCAGCCGTCGCTTGCTCTGCGGCAGAGAGTTGAGAATGCGTAGTCGAGGCAGGGTGAATGATCAAAGTTTTGGCATCACCGACATTGGCCAGGTGGGAAATCAATCGGAGACCATTCACGAACTTCTCAGCGCGCGCACGGTCGCCTTTGAGCTGGAAAGAGAGTACTCCACCGAAGCCGCGCGTCAGATATTTCTTGGCGGCTTCATGGGTTGGATGATTCTCCAAGCCTGGATAATTCACCGACTCCACTTCTGCATGAGATTGCAGCCAGTGCGCGAGCGCCAGTGCATTTTCACAGGTGCGCTCCACGCGCAGAGAAAGTGTTTCGAGGCCCTGGAGAAGCAGGAAGGAATTGAACGGACTCTGAGCTGGACCCCAATCGCGAAGCCCTTCTACGCGGCAACGAATGATGAACTGGATGTTTCCCATGGCACCACCGATGCCGAAAACATCATTGAGCACGAGTCCGTGATAGCTGGGTGAGGGCGAGGTGAACTGGGGATATTTTCCGTTCCCCCAGTTGAAGGTGCCTGCGTCCACTATCACGCCGCCCATGCTGGTGCCATGCCCGCCGATCCACTTGGTGGCGGACTCCACTAGCACATGCGCACCCCAGCGCAAAGGCTGGCAGATGGCTCCACCGGCACCAAAGGTGTTATCGACGATGAGTGGTAAGTCATGCTTCTTCGCTAAGGCGACGAAAGCCTCGAAATCAGGCACCGTCAGTCCAGGGTTACCGATGGTTTCCAAATAGATGGCCTTCGTCTTTGCATCGATCAATGGCTCAAAGCTCTCCACTCGAACGCCATCTGCAAAGCGTGCTTCGACGCCGATGTTTTTGAAGGCGTTTTTAAACTGATTGTAGGAGCCGCCGTAGAGATGTGACGTGGTGACAAAATTATCTCCCAAGGTGGTGATGTTATTGATGGCTAGAAATTGGGCTGAATGCCCCGATGATGTCGCCAAAGCAGCCACACCACCTTCAAGCGCAGCCACTCGTTTCTCGAACACATCGTTCGTTGGGTTCATGAGTCGGGTGTAAATATTGCCGAACTCTTGCAGCGCGAAAAGCTTGGCGCCATGCGCTGAGCTTTTGAATTGATAGGCTGTCGTTTGATAGATCGGCACCGCGCGTGATTGAGTCGTTGGGTCAATCTCTTGTCCGGCGTGCAATTGTAAGGTTTCGAAATTCATAGAGTCGTTGGGTGATTGATTTCAGTAGTGAGGCTCAGGTTTTAATTTGTTGGCTCAATGGCATCAATGGAATTCTTTCGTTGATCACACAAAGCGTTCTCATGTAGAACATAGACTCTTGCTAGTGTCCGCCTGGACATGAGCCATCGCTTTCTGTATCATGAATCCGCCCGCCATTCGCACCGTTGATCGTCAATGTGAAGTTGCCTGGTTCTCCGCGCTCTGCGGGGATGATTATGAATTCCTCGGCGTCCAGGATGGCGCATTGCGGTCCAGCTACGAGCACTGTGGCGACATCGTGAAGAAGGCCGACGCGCTCGGCTTTCAAAACATCCTGCTGCCCTCTGGCTGGATCGCCGGACAGGACGCCCTTGCCTTCGCCGCCGCCATGGCTCCGCAGACGCAGCAGATCAATCAACTCGTCGCCCTGCGCATGGGAGAGGTCTGGCCACCGATGCTGGCCCGGGCAATCTCTACACTGGATCACATCGCCAAAGGGCGGCTGTGCATCAATATCATCTCGTCAGACATGCCTGGGATGAAGGAGATCAACGAAGTCCGCTATGCTCGTGCCAGCGAGATCATCCAGATCCTGCAGGGCCTCTGGCGCACTGACGGTCCGTTTGAATGGAAAGGTGAGTTCTACAACATCAGTCTCCCCAACACCGAACCCGCCAAGCCTTATCAGCAAAACGGCGGCCCGCTCATGTACTTCGGCGGCATCTCACCCGCCGCGCAGGATTTGTGCGCGAAGCACTGCGATGTCTTCCTCATGTGGCCGGAGACCGAGGATCGCATCGCCGAAACCATGCGCGTCATGTCAGAAAAAGCCGCCGCCTATGGCCGTAAGATCGACTTCGGTTTCCGCGCGCATGTCATCGTCCGCGAAACTGAAGCCGAAGCCCGCGCTGCCGCTGATCGACTCATCTCCAAGCTCGATCTCGAAAAAGGTGCCGAGATCAAAGCACGCAGCATGGACGCTCAAAGCGCTGGTGTTCTCCGCCAGGACGAACTCCGCGCTCAAAGCACCGACCTCTACATCGAGCCGCATCTCTGGAGCGGTATTGGCCTCGCCAGAAGCGGCTGCGCCAGCGCCATTGTCGGTGATCCCGATCAAGTGCTCGCCAAACTCAACCGCTACATGGACATGGGCATTCGAGCTTTCATCCTCAGTGGCTACCCGCACCTTGATGAGTGCGATCTCTTTGCCAAACACGTCTTGCCACATCTCCCAAATTGTCGCCTGAATGAAGTCCAAGGACGCCGTGTTCTCGACCCAGTGACACCGCTGACGACTGCTGAGCGGAGGTGAACGTGGCCAATTTTGGACATCAATACTCGCGTCCTATGGTATCGATCTCGGCGACATGATGAACAAACCT
The DNA here is from genome assembly GCA_964583255.1 of uncultured Prosthecobacter sp. Lineage (GTDB taxonomy): Bacteria > Verrucomicrobiota > Verrucomicrobiia > Verrucomicrobiales > Verrucomicrobiaceae > Prosthecobacter. The sequence continues at coordinate 1,163 of CAZOVY010000025.1, read as the reverse complement.
GAACGACCATCTGCGATGTAGCTGCCGGTGATGCGGTTCTGCTTTTGCAGAAGTACACCGCTGAATTTGGCGCTCACTTTTTTTCTGCTAGGAAATTGCTTTTGAGGGGTGCGCGTCGAGTTGGCCCTAGACGTGGAGCGGGGACGGGGTGTGAGGGGGTCTGGTGAGTGATCCCCCGACCCAAGCCGAGATGCAGCAGGTCGTGAACAAGCTGGATGAATTGATCATCGCGCTGCGGCGCTAACGGAGCGGAGCAAGGAGTGAGGGCATCCTGCCATCACAAGGGCTGATGGCAGGATGCCATCACTCCTTGGGCGATCGGGAGTCGGGGACCGCCTCAAGGCGGAACTACGAGCGCAGAGTCAGCGCTGAGAAGTTAGGACGTTTTGTAGTTCCGGCTTTAGCCGGCGATTGGGAGTCAGGGACCGCCTCAAGGCGGAACTACGAACGCGGAGACACCCACCGCCTCCGCCCCCGAAACCCAGGCGAGTAGGCTACGCCATACACGCGCTCCTCTCTCCCACGTCATTCTTTCCAGAGGCTCATCTCGACGGAGCGAGATGGCTACTTTGCTCCGCGCTCCTCTCAGGACATCATCATTCGTTCCCGGAGGTTCATCACTCATCACTCCCCGCTTCGTCATTCGTCATTCGTCATTTTCTCCTCCCCTTCCCCCATGCTTGACCTTCAGCGGCTATTCCGATTGAATTGGCTTATTCAACAAATCTCCTTTCGCCATATACGCTAGAACCTACAATGAACCGTAGCCGAAAATTCTTCCTGATCACTCTTGGAAGTGTTCTGGTATACGTTCTCAGCTTCGGGCCGATTTGGGGATGGTATACGGCGAGGAATCAACCGGCACCTGCTTCAATCGCGGGGTTTTACACTCCAATTCGCGCAGCCTTCCGAGTGCCTGGACTGGCATTGCCGTTCGTCATATACCTTTACATGTGGGAACGTATTTATGGCGGGGACTAGAATCACAGACAAATTATCGGCGAACACGTCGTGGGTGGCAACGGCGGATAAGCTCCCTTGTTCACTTCGCTCTACGAGTCCTGCGCCGCCGTGCCACCACATCTAACGTTAGGCGACTTTACGTTTTACTTGCCATGATTTCATCCATTCATTCGGAGCGGCTAGATTTGGTTCCTCTTACT
>CAZOVY010000024.1:0-63408 GCA_964583255.1 uncultured Prosthecobacter sp. | reverse complement strand
CGGCGGCAAGCCGGTGCCTGTGACGTTTAATGAAGAAGGTCAGATCATCATCGGCATCGACACGCGTGATACGGCAGGTCGTCAGACCGGCAAATTCCTCGGACTCAATGGTGAGGAGTATCGCCGCAGTATCTATGTGCAGGCGCGCCGCTCCATGCCGCTGGAGATGTTCGCAGCCTTTGATGCCCCGGCGATGACCGATACCAACTGCGCCAGCCGCCCGATCACCACCGTCAGTCCGCAAAGCCTGCTGCTGATGAACAATCTCTACATGCGCGAGTATGCCCAGGATCTGGCCCAGCGCGTGCAGCGGGAAGCAGGCACGGACTTGGAAAAACAGGTCGCTCGCGTCTTTGCTCTCTGCTTTGGCCGCACTCCCAGCATGGCCGATCAACTGGCCGGTGCTGAGTTTGTGAAAGCGCAGACGGAGCATTACAAGATCACGCCCGCAAAGCTGGAGAAAGTCTCCGGCCCCGCCGAGAAGGCAGATGCGCCGCCTGAACTGCTCGGCCTCACCGCCCTCTGCCATGCGCTGATCAGCTCGAACGAGTTCCTGTATGTGGATTGATTGAGCAGTTGCTTGTCAGACGCGGTTTGGTCGTTATCTCGCACCATGCCCATTTACGAGTTCTACTGCCCACAAAACAACACGCTCTATCAGTTCCTGGCCCGCAGTCTTGCGTATCGTGATGCCGTGCCAGTTTGCCCAGATGGAGCGGACCTCATTCTGCAGAAGCGTGTGTCCAGTTTCGCCGTCATCGGACAAGCGAAAGAGGAGTCGGACAATGATCCGTTTGCAGGCATCGACGATGCCAAAATGGAAAGCCTGATGGCTGATATGGAAGGCGACATGAGCGCGCTCGACAGTGACAATCCAGATCCGCGACAACTCGGTCACTTCATGCGCAAAATGACTGACCTCATGGGTGACAAAGTACCGCCCGAACTGCGTGAAGTGATGCGCCGTCTAGAGTCCGGTGAAGACCCGGAGAAGCTGGAGTCCGAGTTCGGTGATCTCGATGAAAGTGGTGGTGCGGATGCCCTTTTCAGTCAGGTGAAAAAGATCGTGCGCGGTGCCAGACAGCCCGTTCGTGATCCGAAGCTCTACGAGATGCGGGACTGGGTGCAGCAGATTCCACAGTAGCCGAATGCTCAAGCCTGCTGCATAGACAGATCCATGCGCGAAGAACGTCCCCGCAAACCTACAGGCTCACGCACGCCATCCCGTTTCACCTCACAGCGCCCATCCGCGCGGCCCGCGTCGCGTCCGCCGCAGGATCGCAGTCAGGGTGGCACGTCATGGGAGAAATCAGCGGACTGGTATGACCGCATTCTGGGCGATAAAGGCTCCGAGCTTTATCAGGCTGTGGTGATCCCGAACGCGCTAGAAATGCTGGCTCCAAAGCGAGGCGAGCGAGTGCTCGATCTTGGCTGCGGGCAGGGTGTTTTTTCGCGCGCACTGGCAGAGACCGGCGCTCAGGTCACAGGCATTGATGCTGCCCCCACGCTCATCGCCAAAGCGCGCAGCTACCAGAGCCGCACGCCCATTCGTTACTTCGATCGTGATGCCGCCAACCTCAGCGGCATCGGTGAATTTGATGCAGCCTCAGCCATTCTTTGCCTGCAAAACATGGAGCACTTGGAAAAGGTCTGCGCCTCTGTTTCTGCCGTGCTGAAGCCGGGCGCGCGAATGCTTTGGGTGCTGAATCATCCCGCCTTCCGCATCCCCCGCCAGACCTCCTGGGTTTTTGAAGGAAATCCCATCGTGCAATACCGCCGAGTGGACGCTTACAGCAGCACGCTCGGCATCCCCATTGTCATGCATCCTGGGAAAGCGGACAGCGAGACGACGACCTCTTTTCACCGCAGTCTGGAGACGCTGACGCGCACGGGTTTTGAGGCCGGACTAGTCATGTCAGGCCTGAGTGAGTGGTATTCTCATAAAGCCAGTCAGGCTGGTCCTCGTGCACGCGCGGAAGATCGAGCGAGAAAAGAATTCCCGCTGTTTCTGGCGCTGCTGTGGCAGAAGAAGTAATCACCGCTAAGCCTTGTTGCAGGCTGGTTGAACGAGCGCTGGTAAGTATTTCCAATGCCGAGTTTGAGAGGCGTTTAGAAAAGGTGACAAAAGTTGGCACGGGGGGTGCTTGGATTCCTTTCGGAGCCAATCCACCTCGCATTCTATGCTTAAACACAACCACACTCGCATCTGGCGCAGCCTTCTCTCCGCTGCGGTCGTCGCCACCACTGCCATCGCATTCAGCACCAGCTCATCCTGGGCGCAAGATGCGGCGGCCCCTGCCCCTGTTGCTGCTCCGGCTCCTGCCGCTGCTGCGCCCGCCCCCGCTGCTGAAGCTGCTCCTGCCCCTGCCACTCCGGCGGATCTTGAGAAGCGAATCGCAGATGTGGAACAATACTTTAACAACGTCGCTCCATCGGCTGATGGAAAGCTCGCAGGCATCGCCGGTCCAGGCCACAACGGCTTCCTGATGATCTGTGCTGCGCTCGTGTTATTCATGACCCTACCGGGTCTGGCTCTGTTCTACGGCGGTCTCGTCCGCTCGAAGAACGTTCTCAGCGTGCTCGCACAGTGCCTCGGCATCGCGGGTCTTGTGACCATCCTCTGGTACTTCGTTGGCTACTCACTCATCTTCGGTGAGCATCCGGCTGAAGGCGCACCTTCCTGGGCACCTTACCTCGGCAGCTTTAAATACTTCTTCCTTGAAGGTGTGGGCGCTGCTCCAAACGGCAACTACTCAGGCTGGCCAAGCCAGAGCGTGTTCTCCATGTATCAGCTCATGTTTGCGATCATCACTCCAGCTCTGATCGTGGGTGCTATCGCTGAGCGCATGAAGTTCTCTGCGGTGATGCTCTTCGTGGGTATCTGGATGTTCGCCGTTTACTTCCCACTCGCTCACATGGTCTGGGGTTTCGATGGTCTCATGAACGGTGTCTGGAATGGCGCTGCTGCAATCCCTGCGATCGACTTCGCTGGTGGCACAGTGGTTCACATGAGTTCTGGCTGGTCCGCTCTCGTTCTTTGCATCATGCTCGGCAAGCGCCAGGGCTTCGGTAAAGAAAAGATGGCTCCCCACAGCATGGTTCTCTGCATGGTCGGCACCGGAATGCTCTGGGTCGGTTGGTATGGATTCAACGCCGGTTCCGCTCTCGCTGCTGACGGCCTGGCTGGTAATGCTTTCATGACCACGACACTGGCTGCTGCCACCGCCTGCTTCATGTGGGCCTTGGTTGAAAAGCTGCACAAAGGCAAGCCATCCATCCTCGGCTTCTGCTCGGGTGCTGTCGCTGGTCTGGTCGTGATTACGCCTGCTGCCGGTTTTGTCGATGCTAAAGCTGCGATGATCATCGGTGTGCTTGCCGCTGTGGTCCCTTACTTCGCTGTGGTCTTCCTTAAAGGTAAGCTCGGTTATGACGACGCACTGGACACCTTCGGTATCCACGGCGTTGGCGGCACCATGGGTGCTCTTGTCACAGGCATCTTCGCCAGCGACAAGGTAAATGCTAATCTCGTGAGTGCAGCTTATGCCAAGGTCAACGGCCTCGACAAACTGGTCACTGAAGGCGGTCTGTTCATGGTCCAAGTCAAGGCTTGCGCGATCACCATCGTGCTGAGCGTTGTCGCTACCTTGATCATCACGATCATCGTGAAAGTCATCGTCGGTCTTCGCCCAACACCAGAAGAAGAGTCCACCGGTCTCGACCTCTCCGATCACGGTGAGGCTGGTTACGAACATTAATTCCTCTCAGGTAATCCCTGACTGAACATGAGGCCGGAGTGCAAAAGCGCTCCGGCCTTTTTCATGCCCTGATCCAGAGATAAAGCACTGGAACCAGCACTGCCAGATCTGCCCATACGCGATAAGCCTCGGCAGACAGCGCTTTCCTTTTCCAATCCAGCATCAGCAGCAAGGCCAACCCGATGCCACAAGCTGCCGCAAGCGTCTCCATCATCGGCGGCATGGCTCCAGATCGGACCTGCCAAACGATTCCCACTGCCGTGCCCGCCCCTGCTGCCAACCAGCGAAATTGAGACCCACGAGTCGAGATGCCCGTTAGATTTGCCGTGAGAAGGCAACTAAGTAGAATGAACTCAACCAGCGATACCAGGAGATCAGACCCTTCATTGGCAAAGCGAATCCAGGTTGTGCAGCCGAGCGCGAAAAGTAGCCCACCTGCCACATCCTTGGTGAGTGCCGCAGTCAGTCGCTCATGCAGTCGCTTGAAAAATAGCAGCCCAAGCAGGCCCAATAGGAGCAGTGTAACGACCAACTTAAAACCTGGAGGCAGCGGCATCGCATTCACCAGAAAGATCGCGCCGAAACTACTCAAGTGGATCAACAAACGATGAATCATTTTTCTCTCAGTCCCTGGATACACCGCCAGATAAAGTAGCATCAGTAGTCCCAACGCCACGCATTGCCACATCAGTGCCGCTGGCACCACCCAGAGTGCTAGCCAGCCAAGTATTCCGAGCGCGATCCCTACTGCTACTAATAGCGGGCCGCGCCAGCGCCGATGAAACTCATGGCGCACATCCAGCGCGTCTGGCGAATGATGAATCCCATCGAGCACACGATCCAAAACATAAACGATCCACACGCACAGCCCTAACCCCGGTAACACACCCGGCATGATCGGCAATTGATGCAATTTTGCCATGCCCCAAGTCCACGCCACTGCCACCAGCGGTGCCTCCAGGCTAAGCAAATGTGGCCAGAGCCAAAGCGGACGGGGCAGGAGTTTAGCGGTAGAGAGAGAAGGCACAGGTAGAGCTGCCGAGAAAACGAGGGATGCCCGTGAAATGCAAGCCTGCTCACGAGCCTCAATCACAGGAATACCGCATCGCGTGATAAGCACTGGCAGGAATTTCGCCTTCATGCCGTAATCTCAAACCAAGATGCGCCTCCAACTTTCTGCCCTTCTCGTCCTTTTAACATTTTCTAGCCAGGCTGCCCCACCTGCTGACGTTGCCGGAAATGATGCGGTAAAAAAAATCATCGAAACCCGCCCTGGTCGCGGCGTCATGCGCGACGACACGCCTCCAACTCCGCCTCTGGAAGCCGTGAAGAAATTCAAGACGCGCAGCGATGTCGCCATCGACCTCATGGCCTCCGAGCCGGACGTGGAGCAGCCGCTTTATGCCAGTTGGGACAGCAAAGGCCGCATGTGGGTCACCCAGTATCGCCAATACCAGTTTCCTGCCGGTTTGAAGATCGTCAGCTACGACCAGCATCTCCGAGCAAAGTTCGACAAGGTGCCGCTGCCGCCGCCGCGTGGTGAAAAAGGCGCGGACAAGATCACCGTCTTCGAAGACACGGACGGCGACGGATTTTTCGACAAGCACGAAGACGTCATCACCGGCCTGAACATCGCCAGTGCCGCGCTGCACGGCATGGGCCGCATCTGGGTGCTGAATCCGCCTTACCTCCTCAGCTATCCCGACGCCGACTTTGATGCCAAACCGGATGGCGATCCCGAAGTCGAACTCAGCGGCTTCGGTCTCGAAGACACGCACAGCGTCGCCACGAATCTGCAATGGGGCATGGACGGCTGGCTTTATGGAGCCAACGGCAGCACCACCACCGGCAACGTCAGTAGCGCCAACACCAAGAACGTGAAATGGGAAGGCCAGTGCATCTGGCGCTACCATCCGAAAAAGAAGACCTTCGAGATCTACGCCGAAGGCGGCGGCAACACCTTCAGCCTCGACTTTGACAGCAAAGGCCGCCTTTTCTCCGGCACGAATGGAGCCACGCGCGGCATGCACTACGAGCAGGGCAGCTACGGCATCAAAGGCTGGGGCAAGCACGGCCCGCTCACCAATCCGTATGCCTTTGGCTGGTTCGAGCACATGCGGCATGAGGGAGATAACAAACGCTTCCCCCAAGCCTTCACCGTCTATGAAGGCGGCCTGCTCGGCAGTGCCTACGAAGGCAAAATCATCGCACCGAATGCGCTGCACAACCTCGTCTATGTCAGCGAGCGTCTCCCGGATGGCTCCACCTTCCGCACCAAGGATGAAGAGCAACTTATCACCACCACCGACCGCTGGTTCCGCCCCGTCTGGGCCGGCGTCGGCCCCGATGGCGGCTTCTACATGGCCGATTGGTATGACACCCGCCTCAGCCACGTCAGCCCCGTCGATGATTGGCACAAAACCAGCGGCCGCATCTACCGCGTCCGCCCCGCCGCCGGTGCGCCGAAGCTGAAGCCGTTTGATTTGAGCAAGGCGAGTGGTGACGAACTTCTCGGCTATCTAAGTCATCAAAACGAGTGGTTCCGCAAACAAGCCATCCAGGAGATCGCGTGGCGTAACATGACCGATCTCGTGCCGAAGCTCAAAGCGATGCCGCTCACATTGGAAACCCTTTGGGCGCTGGATGCTCTTGGTGCGGCAGAGGATAAAATCCTCACCGAACACAAGGATCCTTACATCCGCCGCTGGGCTTGGAAGATGGCTGGCGAGAAGCAAATCCTGCCACCTCTCGGCGAAGAAAAGAATCTGGAAGTCTGTGCTCAAATCCTCGCTTCAGCAAAGAGACTTCCCAGCGCAGGTGCTCTCTTTCTTCTGCGTGCGGGCGACATTGAAGACGAAAGCGGTCATCTCCCATTGCTCGCCTGGTGGGCGCTCGAATCGAAAGCCGAAAAAGAACGCGAAACGGTCTTCAAATACTTCAAAGCCGATCCAGCGTTCCTCCAAACCAAACTCTTCCGCGACCACCTCGCTGAAAAGCTCGCGAAACGCTACGCCCTGGCTGGCGGCGAAGAAAACCTGAACTCCTGCGCCGACTTGCTCGCTCTCACGAACGACGAAGCCCTGCGCGGCAAGTTCATCGCTGGCATTGCCTCCGCCTTCGAAGGCGCGGAGATGCCGAAGCTTCCGGATTCGCTCACCAAGGCCCTCAACGACTATATGGCGAAGCAAAGCGGTGGCGATCTCACGCTCGCGCTTCGCAGCGGAAGCGCCGATGCGCTCAAAAACGCCCTCAAACTGCTCGCCGACACCAAAGCGACCAACACCGCCCGCATAGCCATTGCGAAGACTTTGGCGGAACTCGGCAAGCAAGAGGCCGTGATGCCCATGGTGGCCATTTTGAAGTCCAGCGCGGCTCCCAGCCTCAAACGCGGCATGTTGCAGGCCGCGGCCAAGTTTGACGACAAACGCATTCCCGAAGCGCTGCTGCTCGGTTGGGAAGGCCAAATCGCTGGCGACAAAGCGCTGCGTGAAGACGCATTGCGTGTCATGGCAGGCCGCAAAGAATGGGCGCAGATCCTCGTGAGCTTCGTCAACGACTGGAAAGTTCCCGTGAAGCACTTCACCATCGACATCGTCCGCCAGCTCAGCCTGCACAAGGATGCGGACATCGACGCCGCAATCGACAAACACTGGCGCGGCCTGCTGGCCACCGGCCCCACACCTGAGAAGAAACGCGAAGCAGAACGTATCAAAGCCGTCCTCAAAACGGGTCTCGGAGATGCCGATAAAGGCAAGCTGCAGTTCACCGCCCGCTGCTTCATTTGTCACAAACTCTTCGCTGAAGGCGGCCAGATCGGACCAGAACTCACAGGCTATGATCGCGCCAACGTGGACTTCTGGCTCGACAACATTTTCACCCCCAGTCTCGAAATCCGCGAAGGCTTCGGCGCTTACATCGTAAAAACAAAAAGCGGCCAGATCCTTACCGGCCTCATGGATGCTCAAGACGCCAATGGCATCGTCATCAAAGACATGGCGAATAACAAAACCGCGCTGAAACAGTCCGACATCGAGAAGATGGAAGCCTCTCCCATTTCCCTGATGCCCGAAGGATTAACGACCGGCATGAGCGACGCCGACTTGAAGGACTTCTTTGCGTATTTGATGCGGAAGTAGAGTCCAGCAGAAGCGCGTTGCTTTGGGCGGGTGCTGAATTGACGGAGCAGTACCGTCGCGTATGGCTCGGTGAATCGTATTCATGGTCATGCCCGCCCCCCGAAACAAACCTGATCTCATGGTGAAGCTGCGCGATGTGCCGCACACGCCGGGCGTGTATGTCATGCGCGACCGGCTGGGCAGTGTCATCTATGTGGGGAAGGCGCGTGATCTGCGGAAGCGGCTGAGCAATTACTTCACGCCCGCCCGCTCGAAACTGGCGGACAGGAAGACGCGCGCACTCATCGACAGCATTTGGGATTTTGAATTCCATGAGGTGCGCAATGAAACGGAGTCTCTGCTGCTGGAGGGGCAACTCATCAAAGATCTCCGGCCCAAGTACAACGTCAGCTTCAAGGACGATAAACGCTTCCTGCTCGTGCGTGTGAATTTGCAGGATGACTTCCCGCGCTTCACGCTGACACGCATGAAGCGGGATGATGGCGCTCGATACTTCGGCCCTTTTGTCCACGGCAGCGCCTTGAAGACGACGATCAACTGGCTGATCAAAAAGTTTGGCCTCCGCGTGTGCAAGCCGATCCGGCCAGGCGAGAACGACTACAAGCACTGCTCCAACGACATCATCAAAAACTGCTGCGCGCCGTGCATCGGCCGCGTGACGATCGAAGAATATCAGCGGCGCATGGCGGAGGCGTGTGGCTTTCTGGAAGGCAAGGGCATGAAGGATCTGCTGGTGGTGCTGGAGGAGGAGATGCGAAAGGCGGCAGCGAAGCTCGATTTTGAAAAGGCGGCTGAACTCCGCGACATGGTGGAAGACATGCGACGGACCATCATCCCCACGCGCAGCTTTGAGCGTGGAGCGCGTGCCAGGGTCATGTCCACCATCAACCCAATGGCAGATGTTAAGGAACTCCAAGAGCTGCTGCACCTGGAAAAACCGCCGCTAGTGATGGAGTGCTTCGACATCGCGAACATTGGCATGGCTCATTGCGTGGCGAGCATGGTGCGTTTTAAAAATGGTGTGCCTGATAACTCGAACTATCGCCGATACCGCATCCGCATCGTGAGCGGCCAAAACGACTTCGCCAGCATGGCAGAAGTCATCCGCCGCCGCTTCTCACGCATACTCAGTGAAGGCCGGGAAGCGGTAGGCGATGATGAGGCTGATTTCACACAGGAGTCACCTCTTGAGGCGATGCAAAGGGTGCCCGGTGGAGTGCGTCTGCCCGATCTTGTTATTGTTGACGGCGGCAAGGGGCAGCTTGGCATGGCGGTGGAGGAGTTGCAGAAGCTCGGGCTGGGTGGGTTGCCGATCGTGGGACTGGCCAAGCAACATGAGGAAGTTTTCTTTCCGGGCGAGTCTGACCCCGTGATCATTCCGCATGATCGCGGTGCGTTAAAATTGCTTCAGCGGATTCGCGATGAGGCGCACCGCTGGGCAAATGGTTATCATCAGTTGCTGCTAGGCAAGCGTGTGGCGGAAAGTCTGCTCGATGACTGCCCCGGTGTCAGTGAGGCGCGAAAGGCCAGCTTGCTCAAAGCTTTTGGTTCCGTGGCTAGGCTGCGTAAGGCGACTGTGGAGGACATCGCCAAACTGAAGGGCATCAGCCACGCGCTGGCTGAAGGCATTCTGGCGTTTCTTGAGTCGAGAAAGTGAACAAGAAGTGAGGCCTTCCAGGCCTCAGGGGTGATGGCTGGAAGCCATCACCCCTTGATCCGCGCCGTGGGCTTGGCCGAGAGGCCCGCAGGGCGCTGGCCTTTGCCGGGACGATTAACATCTCCGAGTTCTTCGCGTGCTTGATTCGCCAGCTTGATCAGTCTTTGCACGACGTCAGGATTCTTCGCTGAAACTTCATTCTCCTCGCCGACATCTTCCACGACGTTGAAGAGATTCAGAGTTGCGGTGGTGCGCTTGGCGGCACCGCCGGTGAGCTTGGACTCCAGCGGCAGATAGAGTTTCCATGGCCCGCTGCGCACGGCTTGAAGCTGCTCCATGTGATAGTAAAAGAAGCCTGTCGCATCAGCCGGTGACTTAGCTTTGGCTTCGCCGAAGAGCAGTGGACGGATGTCATGACCATCGATGGCCTGCTTGGGCAAAGCTGCACCTGAGAGCGCGGCGAGTGTGGGCAGGATGTCGAGCATGGAGGAAAGCTCACGGCACTCACGATTCGCCGATACATGGCCCGGCCAGCGGGCGATCATGGGCATACGCATGGCTCCTTCGCTCGTGCTATAACCCCAGCCTTTGTAGGGCGCATTGCTGCCCTGCGGTGGCTTTCGCTGTGGTGCACCGTTGTCTGAGGTCCAGATGACGAGCGTGTTTTCATCGAGCTGAAGCCGCTTCAAAGCTGCGAGGATCTCTCCCATCGACCAGTCGAGTTCCTCGACGCTGTCACCCCAATGACCGTTGGCGGACTTGTCTTTGAAGGCGGGGCTGGCATACGGATCACTGGTGCTGCCAGGCATGGCGTGTGGCAGATAGAGGAAGAAGGGCTTCTCGCGATGCGCCGCGATGAAATGGATCGCCTCCTCAGTGTAGCGTTTGGTTAGGTAGTCACGATCCACGGGTGCCTCGATAACTTTTTCATCGCGCATCAGCGGCAGGTCGGGCCACTCTTCGGGACGTTTGTCGCGCGTCATGTCATCGCTGTAGGGTATGCCGAAGAAGGAGTCGAAGCCCTGGCGTGTGGGCAGGAATTCCGGCTGATCACCGAGATGCCATTTGCCGATGATCATGGTGGCGTAGCCCGCCGACTTCATCACTTCTCCCAGCGTCGTCTCATTCGGATTCAAACCTTTGGCGGCGACGGGTTGCAGTACGAGACTGCCGCGATCACTGATATGCATGTTGATGCGCATTGGGTAGCAGCCGCTCATCAGCGCGGCACGACTCGGGGTGCAGACACCACTGGCAGAGTAGTAGCTGGTGAAGCGCGTGCCCTCCGCCGCCATGCGGTCGAGATGCGGTGTGCGGTGCTTGGTCTGCGGGTTGAAGCAATGCACGTCGCCATTCCCCAGATTGTCGCAGAGGACAAAGATGACGTTGGGCTTTTCAGCAGCGAGCGCCGAGGTGGCCAAGAGGAGTGCGGTGAAGATGGTTTTCATGTGGTGATCAAACGGCGTCCTCCTTTATCACTGGCTTCTCCGCATTGAGGAAGAGCGCAAATAGACCCGCGAGAACAAAGGCACCTGCGCAGAGCCAGACGCCTTCGTGGTAATCGTTGTTGGTGTCGTAGGCCTTGAGCACGCCGGTGAAGAGCATGGGCATGATGGCCGCGCCAAAATTACCCCACATGTTACACCAGCCGAAGAGCTGGGCCTGATTGCGCCCGCTGATGTCCTGCATCGTTGTCCACATCGCAGGCAGACCAAAGTCGGCGAAGAACGTGGCCAGACCAAACCACACGGTCGCGAGCCAAGGTGACTCCGTGCTAATGGCGACAAAATACAGGCCTGCCGCGATGAATTTAGATACGGACATGGGCAACATGCGCCCCATACGTTTGCCGAAGCGCCGCGACAGGTAATCCGTCATCCAGCCGCCGACGGGCATACCGATGATACCAATGGTGAGTGCAACCGTGGTCATGGTGCCGCTCAATTTGTCTCCCACATGCAACACAACTTTGAGGTAGTCCCCCAACGAGAGGACGAGGAAGGCCCAACCAATGTTGGTGAAGAATTGCGTGCCATTGGACATCCACAGATTGTGGCTTTTCCATGCAGCAGCCCACGGGAAACTGCGCGCCGTGCGTGGATCTGGCTGAAAGGCACCACGACCTTCGGCAAGCAGCGCGATCTCGCTTTCATTGCAGCGCGGATGCTGACGCGGATGGTCATGAAACACACGCCAGTACAGCAGCGCGACAAACACGCCCGCGCCGCCATACATCCAGCCTGCCCAACGCCAGTCACCCGCAGTGACTATGAGATAGATGGTGAGCATAGGGGCGACAGCGCCGCCGACTCGGCCGCCCCAGGTGATGGCGCTGCTGGCGAAGCCGCGATTCTCAATGTGCGCCCAGCGCGTCATGAGGCCGCTGCTGGCGGGGTAGTAGCCTGCCTCGGCCAGACCGCAGCCAAAGCGCACGAGCATGAGGCTGATAAAGCCAGTGCAGAATCCCGTGCCGAGTGTGAAGAGCGACCAAGCGGCGATGTAGAGTGTGATCAAAAAACGCGCGCCATAGCGATCACTCAGCCAGCCTGCGGGAACCTGCGCCAGCGCATAGGCCCAGAAGAATGAGCCTTTGATTAAATCCTTCTGCCCCTGAGTGAGATCGATGCTTCTGGCAAACGAGTCTGACTTGATGATCTCTGCCAGACAGATGCGGTCGAGATACATCAGGAACGCCACAAGCGTCGCTGATGCAATGATCTGATGGCGGACGCTGGTGGGCTTGGCTGTGGTGTTCACGAGAGACTAGAACGCCGACGTGACGGGCTTTTCGGCAGGCAAAGTAGATTCGACTGGCAGTCGAATGGCTTGGGAAACGGGGAGCTTCGATTACCAATCGAAGCTACGATCAATACAGCAGCAGATGAATCTCATGGTCCGTGAGCTGGGACGTATCCTGCACGGCGAGCAGGTCGCCCATGGTCTCCAGCTTCTTCCACTCGGTCTCAAATTCAGAGACGAGCGGGAACTCGGCTTCAGTCAGCAGCGTCTCTTCGATCACGGGAACAGCAGCGGTTTGAGGCGCTTCATCCCGAGTCAACAGTGTGAGCGAGACGGCGAGCATGACCACTGTCGCTAGAGCTGCCCATGTGAGGCCAGCCGATGGCGACTCACGCTCCTGCCACCAGCCCTTGAACTGGGCCAGCCAGCTACGCTCCTGTGGAGTCTGGCGGGCGGCACGCACCACGTTTTGGACGAAGTTTGCACGCGGCTTCACCGGCTTGGCTTTGCCGAGCACGTTCCAGAGAGGATCGTTGGGGGTGAGAGGTTCCATGACGCTGAATAAACTCGGCTAGGCGGACAAAGTTGCGCCTGTGGAGAAGTTTTTTACTCAACCCGGAGGCCAGGCTAGCTCACGACCTGCCAAGAGATGCACATGCAGATGAGGGACGGTTTCTCCGGCGTCTTTGCCGTGATTGATGACGAGGCGAAAGCCCTTTGAGCGGTCCTTGATGCCGAGCTTGTCGGCGATCTTTCCTGCGGCGAGGAGCAGTGCGCCGAGTGTGGCCTGATCCTCTGCCTCGGCCTCACCGACACGCGGGATGACTTTCTTGGGCACGATCAGGATATGGATCGGAGCCTGGGCATTGATGTCGTTAAAAGCGGCCACGAGGTCGTCTTCATAGACGAGTGGTGCGGGGATCTCGCGGTCGATAATCTTTTGGAAAATGGTTTTCTCAGACATGGAGCTTAATCGAAGAGTTCTTCTTGGGTCGTGTCACGCAGACGGCGGCTATCGAGAGATTTGATCTCGTCGATGAACTCGCCCACGTCCTCGAACTGCCGATAGACGGAGGCGTAACGGACATAGGCGACGTGGTCGATGCCTTCCAGCCGGTGCATGACCTTGGCACCAATGACGGTGGAGGGGATTTCGCGGTAGCCTTCTTCTTCCAGCTCATTGGCGATGTCGTCGGCGAGCTGTTCGAGCTGCTCCATGTTCACGGGGCGCTTTTCGCAGGCCTTGCGCAGGCCGGACATGAGCTTGTCCCGATCAAAGTTCTGGCGTGCCCCATTACGCTTCACCACGCGCAGTTCCTCGCGCTCGACGATCTCATAGGTGGTGAAGCGGAAGTTGCACCTCATGCACTCGCGGCGGCGGCGGATAGCGTGGCCTTCCCGCGCCTCGCGTGAGTCGATGACTTTATCCTGGGAACTTCCGCACTTGGGGCAACGCATGATGGGGCGTGGAAGGTGTCATCTATGCCTTTAATGGCAAGGGCGGCATGGTTTTAGCGTGATTTGCGGCAGACCGAGCAGACCTCGTCACCATCATCACTCACACGGAAGTCGAGTGTCGGGTCATCCACTTCCGTCTTTTGACAGACGGAGCATTGATGGAAGAAGGCGGCACCGGTGCTGGTCATCTCTTGAAAGCGTGTCCGCCTTTCCGCGACCTTGGCAAAGTGCAGCCGCTCACGCACAAAACCGGGTGCGAAAACGATGAGGAAATTGAGGTGCGCGAACAGGATCGGAATGAGATACATCGGCTCGTTTAGTACCGTGAGCGCCATCAGTGCCACATCCAGCCAGGCGATCCATTTAATCTTCACTGGGATGATCATGAAGAGCAAAATTTCCTCATTCGGATAAATCACCGCGAATGCTAGCAGCAGAGTTTGAAACAACCACATGCCGCTGCCATCAAAGCCAAAGACCAACGAGCCGATGGCGATGGAAAGCATACCGCCAATGAAATAGAGATTGAGCCGAAAAGCTCCCCAGGCCTGCTCCAGTCCGCGCCCGAGCCACATCAGGAACATGGCACCAAACAACGCGAAAATAACATTCATCGTGCCTGGGATGAAAATGTAAGTCAGGAGCCGCCAGACTTCGCCATGCAGGATGCGAGCACCGTCGAGTCTGAGGAAATTCTGGTATTGCCCACGCGCCTCTTCGGGCTGGAGCATGAAGATGACAAAGGTCAGAAGTTGCAGTCCTGCCACGAACTGCACGAGGCCTGGAATGGCAAAGCGGCCGAGGTGGGATTCGAGTTTATCGAGAAATCGCATGTGGAAGGGGGATACGCGGCAAGTTGGAGCCTAGGCACAAGTCTGTGGATGCCATTGAGGTGAAGGGCAAGATGTTCTCAAGCGCCTCATCGGCCTATGAAGCTACTTTTGAGCTGAAGGAAAACGCAGCCGATCCCGCACGGAAAGCAGCAGTCCGAGTGGCAGTCCCACGAGCCAAAGCAGACGCCCTGAGCTAGTTTCCAGGTCCATCACTTGGCGTAGAGGGCCCACACCTACGAGGAAACAAAAGCGGCTGTATTGCACTGCCGCGCGCAGCACGCGCTTGGGGGCAACCCAAAAGAAATGGGTCTCCATATTGAGCGCGCCTTTAAACATGAGCCGATGGCCAGCGGCATTGACAGATGGATCTGATTTACCTCGGGTGAGGGAAGGTGCATCGGTCCAGTTGACTAGAATGTACTCGTTGATGTGCCGCGTCTTGTAGTGCTGCGCCACCTGACTCCAGATGTAGGACTCGGGGATGAAGTTTCCCGGCACATCCTCTGGATAGCGATACTGGCGCACGACGTCAGCAACCAGGCAACCTGACTTGTCGCCACATACTTTGTGGATGTACTCCAGCTCGGCAGAAGTGCAGTCGAGTTCATCCTGCGGGAATCGGGTGCCGACCAAGGCGCCATTTTGATTGCGGCAGAGTCCGGTCACGCCCGAGAATCCTTTTCGCGCTGACTCAGGAATGGCATTCCAGTGATGCCACAGACGCTCCAGCGCTTCGGGGGTGAAACCATCATCCGAGTCTAGTTTGATCCAAAGTGTGCCGCGCGCTAGTTCGAGACTGCGGTTGCTGACGTGATGCGCACCGCGGTGTGGCCGAGGCTCATAGCGGATGTCCATTTTACCCTCAGCCATCCAGCGGGCCACGACTTCGGCTGTATTGTCAGAGGAGCCGTCATCGACGATCAGCCATTCAAAATCCTGAAAGGTCTGCGCCTGCAAACTTTCATAGCATCGGTGCAGCGTGTGCGCACGATTGTAGGTCGGAGTAAAAACGGTGAAGACAGGCATTCTTCCCTCAACGGTAAGTTCATGTGGCCTTCAGGCAACCTTGGATTGATCTAGGCGGCTCGGCCTTCTTCCGTGTCCATGAGATCAAAGAAAGTCACGATGTCCTCGCGGTGCCCCAGGCCAGCTTCAGCCCGCTGCTCCACCAGTCCGCCTGAGGCTTCATCACGCCAGCCGCGCTTGGTCATGAAGCCGTTAAAAAGTCGGATGTGCTCGTCGTCGGGTTTGCGTCCGTGTTGAAAACACCACGCCAGGATTTCTTCATCCGTGCCGCCTTGCAGCACCTGCGCGGTGAGGTCTTCAAAGGTCACGCCCAGCAGCGTGCAGACGCGATCATCAAAGGTGCGCTTGCCATCCATGAACCCGAGGTGATAGCCGTCAGGAAGTTTGCCGTCCCGCGCTTGCAGGCGGATTTTATCCACGATGCGGCCAAAGACCATGATGCCGCCGACCATGTCGCTAGGAGAACGAAGAGGAAATGCCATGCCTGCCGATAGCGAAATCTGCTCGCTGGTCAATGCCACACGCCTGCACCGCGCAGCAGAGTCTCGTGCACGGCGATGTCATGGGCCGCATCCCACGCGAGCTTCTTTTCACCACGCACAATTTTCTCCAGATCCATGAACTCGCCGACATAGCGATCCTTCTGCACATCAAGCGTAATGGCCTGCGTGCCCTTCTTGTAGGCGCCATGGGCCTGAGTCAGTGACAGATTCACCTTTCCCGACTCCAGCGGCAGGATCTCAAACGTGCCCTTCGTGCCTGTGACATTGAAGCGGCGTCGCGGTCCGCCAAAAGGATCAGCGTGATTGCAGCGGATGACGGCCGTGGCTTTCGCATATTCGAGCACCGCCGTTTGGTTGTCCTTCACGCCATCACTCGTCGTTGGTGTGGAGAAAGCATGAACGGCAGTCGGTTTGCCGAGCAGTGTCACGACCGCATCGGCGACATGGCCTGCGAGTTCAAAGAAGCCACCGCCTGGCAGTGTGCCGATCTGTTTTCGTGTGCCTGAATCCGCCAGCTTTCCCATCGCGGCGTCGATCTCCGTGATCTCGCCGAGCCAGCCTTCACGCACGGCTTTGAAGAGCAGCTCAAAGGCTGGATTGTAGCGCAGCATGTAGCCCATCTGTACGGTCAGTCCGCGCTTCTCGGCATCGAGTCGCACGGCTTTGAACTCGGCATGATCCAGCGCGCCCGGCTTGTCGAGATGGATGTGTTTCCCCGCCGCCAGACAACGCCGCGCTGTCGCGCAGGAGTCTTCGATCCGCGTTTCGACGGCGACGGCTTTCAAGTCGGGCATCGCCAGCAGTTCGGCTTCAGTCAGCACTGGCAATCCCTGATAAGTGGCTGACTGCGCCGCCTCTGGTGAGACGATGCCCACCACATCCCAAAGCTCCGGTAGGCCGCGCATCGACGTCATCTTGCCGCTCGCATGGGCATGGGCAGTGCCGATCTGTCCGATCTTCAGTCGCTGTGTCGCCGCTTGAGATTGAGTGGCCGCGATGGCGGCGGCGGTCGTGAGAAAATGGCGGCGGGTCATGGTGATGGAAAGTTCGTGGGCTTGCGGTCCTGGAAGAACGCAGCAGTATCGTCACCACATGAGTCTGTCTCTCATCCCACGTTGGCTGACGCGGAGAAAAGCCGCGTGGCTCTTCGTCCTCAGCGTATGGCTGCCTGTCTTCGCCATTTGGGGAAGCGAGGCCTGGATTCGGCGGTCATCACGTCATTGCTACGCTACGGTTGAGGCTGTGCCGCCGACACCTGTCGCGCTTGTTCTTGGCTGCTCTCCCAAGATCGCTGGCAGACCAAATCTGTTCTTCGACCGCCGCATCAACGCAGCCGTGGCGCTGCATCGTGCGGGCAAGGTGAAGGCGTTCATCGTCAGTGGTGACAACGGTAGCAAAGAATACGACGAACCCACGGCCATGAAGGAAGCACTCGTCGCTCGTGGCGTGCCAGAAGCAGCGATCTACTGCGACTTTGCGGGCTTTCGCACGCTCGACTCTGTGGTGCGCGCGCAGAGTATCTTCGGTCAGTCACGCTTCATCATCGTCTCCCAGCATTTTCACAATGAACGCGCCATCTTTCTCGCCCGGCAGCGCGGGCTTGATGCCGTGGGTTTCGACGCTGCGGATGTCTCCCGCAGCTTCGCTCCCACGACTTATCTGCGTGAGTATCTCGCCCGCGTGCAGGCCGTGCTCGACGTGACACTGTTGCAAACACGCCCCAAGTTTGACGGACCGCCCGTGATGATCACACAAGCGTCCAGGCCTTGATCCGACTACTTCAGCGCCGCATAGACACGATGCACGTCCGCGTGGCCGTCGAGACCTTGCAGGAAGTTTGCCACCTCTTCGTGATGCTCCTCGCTCAGCTCAGGATAATCCTTCGGGTGATAGTGCAGTTCGGAAGTCGTGATGACCCAGCCCGCAGCTTTGAGCGCCTTTGTCACCACATCCAGACTTGTGCTGCCGCAAAAGAAGCGCGCACCGATATGACCCGCCGCGTCTTCCTCGTCGAGTTCCAGAGGCTCCACATTGTCTGCCTCGGCTTCCAGCGCCGCGACTTCGATGTCGAGTGATTTATCTTTGTGCTGGCCTTCGATCAGACCGCAATGCTCGAACATCCAAGCCACCGAGCCCGGCGTGCCCATGCTGCCCGCTTTGAAAAGCATCCGCACTTCGGAAGACGTGCGGTTGTTGTTGTCCGTCAGGCACTCCACCATCACCGGCACACGATGCGGGGCAAAGCCCTCAAACATCACCGTCTGGTAGTTCACCGGATCACCGCCAACACCGCTTCCCTTAGCGACAGCACGCTCGATGGAATCACGCGTGACACTTTGCTTTCGCGCCGCTGCGAGGGCCGCATAAAGGCGGGCATTCAGATCTGGATCAGGACCGCCCAGACGCGCCGCCACCTGAATTTCACGCGTCAGCTTGCCGACGAGTTTGCCCTTCTGATCAGCGGCCAGTTCCCGCCATTTTTGTTTCCATTGTGCGCCCATGTGTTTTAAAAATTAGGCCGCCATGAGAAGGCAAGGGCGAGGGGAAAGCAAGGGAGGAAACACTCCGTGCGGTGTCATTTACTTTTGAGGCACTGCGATCTAACTAGCTCTCTCTGGCGGCGCGATCCTGGAGTTACCACTACAGAACGCTGGCTTTAGGCTTTTCGGGCAAACAAGCCATCGCCAGTGCGGCCAGAAAGGTCACGCCCATGAGCACGATCAAGCCGAAGTCTGTTGAGCCAGTGACACGCTCCACCCACTCACGCAGACTCGGCGCGACAAAGCCGCCGAGATTGCCGATGGAATTAATCAGCGCGATGCCACCCGCCGCTGCTGCACCCGCGAGGCGCTCGGTGGGGAAGGTCCAAAACACTGGCTGCACAGAGATGAAGCCTGCGGCGGCAATGCATAGGCCGATCAGCGCGATAACCGGCCATACGTTTGTGGCAAGACTCAACCCCAACGCACAGGCCACCAAGACCGAAACAACCACCTGACGCCGCCGCCCCAGAGCGAGTTTTGGAATCAGATACGCAGCGATCAGTGCACAAACCCAGGGAATGGCAGTGACGAGACCGACCTCAAGCCCGGCTGATTTGCCCAGCAATCGCTCCACCTGGGAAGGCAGAGCAAAGACGACGCCATAGACGCTGACTTGGATGAGAAAATAGATCAGGCACAGATGCAGCACGCCACGATCCTTCAGCAGATCGACCAAGCGATGACTGCCCGAGGATGCTCGGGCCGACTCTTCAGCATCCATCCTGCTCTGGAGTGTTTGCCGCTCTTCCGGCGTCAGCCATTCCGCATTCAATGGGCGATCCGTGAGATAGAAATAAGTCCACACGCCCACCATCGAAGCGAGCAATCCCTCGACTAGAAACATCCACTGCCAGCCGCGCAGACCGAACTCGCCATTCAGTTCCAGTAGCAAACCTGAAGCGGGTCCGCCAAAGATAAAAGCCAGCGGGGCGCCAAAATAAAACAAGCCCATGACCCGCCCACGCTCCGATGCCGGGAACCAGTAAGTCAGATACAAAATCACACCGGGAAAGAAGCCCGCCTCAGCCGCGCCCAACAAAATACGCATCAGATAAAACACCGGCTCACTCCAAGCGAACATCATACCCGCCGAAATGATGCCCCAGCTCACCATGATGCGCGCCAGCCAGCGCCGCGCACCGACACGGTGCAGGATCAGGTTGCTCGGCACCTCAAGCAACGCATACCCCGCGAAGAATAGCCCCGCGCCAAACGCATACGCCGCCGCACTCAGCCCCGTGTCCGCCATCATCGCCACTTTCGCGAAGCCCACATTCACGCGATCCAGAAACGCGAGAACGTAAAGCAGCAGCAGAAACGGCACCAGTCGGTGCTTGGCCTTGGTGATGGCGAGATCGAGCACAGAAATCATGACTGAACGAGATCAATCCAAACCAAGGAAGCGCACGCACACCGAGCCGCCCACGTTCACCTTCTTGCCTGTGAACGTCAGCTTGCCAGTCTCCTGATCGACTTTGAAAAGCGCACCGGTGTTGCTGTCCTGATGGACGACGAGCATCCACTTGCCGCTGGGATCGAGGCTGAAGTTACGCGGGATCTTACCCTCGGCTGGAGCATTTTGAATCAGCGTCAGTTTGCCCGTAGCCTGATCGCAGGTGAAGACGGCAATGGTGTCATGCGTGCGGTTAGACACATAGACGAACTTGCCGTTCGGATGCGCCACCGTCTCGGCTGTGCTGAGTCCCTTCATCGCCTGATCCGCCTCTGGCAGAGTGGAAACCGTGGCGATCTCCGTGAGCGTACCTTTCTCGGCATCATAGGCGAAAGAAGTCTCTGTCATGCTCATCTCGTTGTTCACGAAGGCGTACTTGCCACTCGGATGAAACGCAAAGTGACGCGGGCCGCTGCCAGGAGCCACGCTGCCGTGACCGTGGGCCGTCATCTTGCCAGTGGCTGGATCGAGCTTGTAGATGAAGACTTTGTCCAACCCGAGATCGCAGGCGAAACCGAAGCGGTTATCGGGACTGACATTCAAACTGTGCGCGTGCGGACCGGCCTGGCGCTTGGGATTCGCGCCACTGCCTTCATGCTGCACAAAAGTCTGTGCTTCGCTGAGGCCACCGTTTTCCTGAATGGAATAACTGGCCACGCTACCGCCGCCATAGTTGGCGACCATGGCCATCTTGCCCGTCTTATCGACCGACACATGACACGGCCCAGCACCGACAGACGACACTTGATTGATCGGACTCAGCTTACCATCCGGCAGCGAAATACCAAAGGCACTGACACCGCCGCCCTTCTGCCCTGGCGTGCCCATCTCACCCACTGCGTAGAGATATTTTTTCGATGGATGAATCGCCAAGAAGCTCGGACTGCCTGTCTCCACCGCGAGTTGCGGATCACTCAGCTCACCACTGCTGCTGTTAAAGTTCGAGACATAGATGCCTTTGCTGCCCGATTTGGCATTCGTGTAGCAGCCGTAATAGACAAGGTAGTTGTCACCAGCGATTGCCGTGATTGAGAGAGAGGTAAGGAGAAGTGTGAGAGCGGTGCGTTTCATGAGAAATGGGATACTGGCAGATAACGCCACGAGATGTCAAACTTCACAGAAGACGCGACACTTAGCGACTTGTGTCTTGATCCGCCAATCGCTTTGCCACTAAGCTTTCGATTATATGAAAATACGCACCCTCAATGTTTTCGCGTTCTTAATCATGCTTGGTTTAATCAGTTGTGACAAGCGTGACCCAGTGCGCCAGCAAATCGAGCTAACCCAAGCCGATCTGGTGACGAAGCAGGCGCTGTCCACCAAGATTCAAGACGAGCTAAAAACGCAGGTAAGTCTCAGCAAATTCAACTTTACTGGGGCGAGCCAAATCCAAAAGCTCCAGGGAGAAATTGAAAAGAACACCGCCAAAATCACCCGTTTGAAAAGCGAGAAATTGGCCGCCGAAGCTGTGAATCAAAAGCTCAGGCAAGAAACTGAAGCCTACCTGACAGCTCACGCAAAACGCTAATCCCCAAACTTTCTCAGGCTATGGACGCTAAATTTTTCTTCGGTATTATCGGCCTCATCGGCTTCTGCGGTGGCTGCTACGCCTTCATCATCAATCAGGATCTCGACTCCCTGAATGTGAAGCTGATGCTGACGCGGCAATCCGTCGCCAGCGTGCAGACACAGATCGATAACATCAGTCGCCAGCTCGATCAAAGAAGAGAAGTCACACAACTCATCCAGACCTCTGAAGTCAACAAAGCCGAGAGTGAAGCTCTGGAGAAGGAGATCCAAGCCATTCAGGACGCCGAACCAGCACTCGC
Organism: uncultured Prosthecobacter sp.; assembly: GCA_964583255.1. Taxonomy (GTDB): domain Bacteria; phylum Verrucomicrobiota; class Verrucomicrobiia; order Verrucomicrobiales; family Verrucomicrobiaceae; genus Prosthecobacter. The sequence goes on along the minus strand of CAZOVY010000024.1, from coordinate 41,476 downwards.
CGACAGCCTGAACCAAGCCATCAGCCGCATTCGTCGTGAATCCGTGGGCCTGGAATTCCCAGAACTCACCCTTGCCGGTGGCGCGACCCTGAAAAAAGTTCAGATCCAAAGGGTGGAAGAAAACGAAGTCATCCTGAAGCACTCCGACGGAGTCAAACGCGCAAGTGCAGGTGAGCTGCCCGCTATTCTCAAGGATCGCTTCCGACTTGGAGCGCTCGCCAAACTAACGCCAGCGCCTGCCGTCATCGCACCATCCATGTCGCCTTCCGTAGCAACTTACGACGAAGCCCAAAAGAAGTATGAGAAGAAGCTTCTCGACGCACGACTCGCCACAGAGCGAATGAGGAAAGAATTAGAAGCCGTCAAGGCCCAGCTCACACAGGCAGAGTCTGATATGGCTGCGGCAACTTCGGCGACCAAGAAGTTTTACAGTAAAACCCGCCGTGATCAGATCAGCCTGCAAACTCAAGCGATGCAGAGCCGAGTGACGAATGCCGAAATCGAACTGCAAAGGATCGAAGCCAGCCCGCCCAAAGCACCAAATTAGTCGCCAGCTCAAGTCGTGCTTTGAGAAAAGCCAAGCAGAATGCTCCAGCATCAAGGGTTCTCCTGCCAGACCACTGTGACACCGCCGCCGCAGGGTGCACCCAGTCGGGCAGGCACTTCAATCATTGGCAAGTGAGTCTGCCAGGCTGCATGGATGTCCCGCCGCCGCGCCAGCACGCCTAACACCGCCAACACCAGGGCACCCACAAGCAGACTCAAGCTAAACGTCATGGCTAGTCGGCGATGCTCATTATTAATCGTCTGCTCGGATTTGATGCGCTCTCTTTCGAGTTTGCGGAAACCACTCATCAAGCCGCGCATGGACTCAAGCAGTCGTTGTTCGGGTTGTTTCGTTTTATCAGCCATCAGCAAGCCGCTTTTTTGGATGAGCTGAATTAGCCTAGCCGTGGGATAGCGCTTCCAGATCTCAGGCGAAAACGAAAGGCTTAATGCATCAGTGGCCCGATCATAAGCAAGCAGCACGGCATCAGCACTGCCGCTCCAAGCTTGCCTGATCTCACGCGCTTGGTTTCTCAAGGTCTGCCCAGCGCCAAGAAAGGTGCCCGCTGAAAGCCACACGTCGCATCTCAAATCCTTTTTTAACGCAGCCATCTCATCAGCGAGAAGTCGGCGTGAAGAATCACTCAGCGCATGGGTGTCATCTTGAATCCCATCAGCAGGCTGAGCCATGACCGATCCAAGGCACAGCAGTGCCAGGAGAAGCTGGTAACAATGACAAAGACTCATGCGGCAAAAGTGGCGTGTTTCGCGCCACCTGACAACCACAGCGACGCAAATCCACGATCAAAAAAATACCCTGAGCCGGAAGAACCGGATCAGGGTGAATTTTAGCAGGCTGTGAGGCTAGACAAAAATCAGGCAATGATGCGCTGATAATACTGCTGATAAACGTTCTCGTTGAGCTTGAGCTTGGAGCGCATGGATTCGAGGGCTGTGTTATCAGCTTCGATCTGGAAGTTCACGAAGTAACCGCTGGTCACATGACGTGGGCTGAAAGGGAACTGGCGTTTGCCGAGGTGGTCGATCTGCTCGAGTTTGGCACCGGAGGTCTCAAAATCGCGGCTGATGCCGGCGACGAGTTGTTCGACCGATTCTTCTTTGCCCTTCATATCGAGGACAATCATGGCTTCGTATTTGCGTTTCATCGTTGGTGCTGAGTTTTGGTTTAGAGTGATTCGTTTCGGTTGAAGAGGTTCATCGCCGCGCCAAGGCCAGATTGCAAGGAGCTGATCACGGCGTCTGCGGCTCGTTGGATGATGATTTGAAGAGTGGGCTTTTCGTCATCACTAAATTTCCCGAGCACATGGCCGACGAGCCGATCCCCATCAGGCCTGCCAGACAAGGTGGCGATGCCGAGCTTCAGGCGAGGAAAGGCATCGGTACCGAGGCTGCTGATGAGTGACTTCATGCCATTGTGACCGCCGGCTGATCCAGCGAGTCTCAAGCGTGTGCGCCCGAGAGTGAGATCGACATCATCATAGATCACAAGAGTCTCGGCTGGAGTGATTTTATAAAACTGGCTCAGGGATCGGACGCTGCGGCCGCTGTCATTCATGTAGGTCTGTGGCTTCAGCAGCCAGCCTCCTGGGAATTTAGCGACCTTGCCATGCCAGCTTTTCTCCTCGGTGAAGGAGATTTTCATTCTGCGTGCTAGTTCGTCAACGACCATGAATCCGATGTTGTGACGGGTGTCGTGGTAGTCGAGTCCTGGGTTACCGAGTCCGACGATAAGCCTGGGGGCTAAGCCGCCAGGGTCTCGCGTGGATGGATCATCAGCGGGCACCGCAGGCGGCAGGAGTCAGACTGCAAAGACGGTTTATTTTTTAGCGGCTGGCTTAGCAGCAGGAGCGGCAGCCTTGGCACCGGCAGCAGGAGCAGCGGCACCGGCCTTAGCAGCAGGAGCAGCTTTGGCGTCTGCTGCAGCCTTAGCGGCAGGCTCAGGCTCGGCCTCAACCTTCGGCTCGACACACATGAGCAGCACCACGTCAGCAGCGAGTTTAGCGCGCACACCTTCTGGCAGCTTCACTTCACCGACGTGGATTGAATCACCCACATTGAGGGCAGACACATCGACGCTGATACGCTCTGGGAGATCTTTCGGCAGGCAGCGGACTTCAAGTTCATGATGGATGGCTTCAACCAGACCGCCGTGTTTCACACCTGCGGCTTCACCGACCATGTCCACGGGCACTTTGGCGTGAATTTCTTCATCCATGGCGATGGCATGAAAATCAATGTGGAGGATGCCGCCCTTGAGGTGGTCATGCTGAACTTCCTGCACGAGGGCGAGCTGCTCACCCTTTTCCAACTTCAGGCTGACAAGGATATTATCCGAGGCGCTGTTCTGAAGGATTTTCGTGAAGATTTTAGCGTCCACTTGGACGTTTGAAACAGACACTTTGCGGCCATAAACCACAGCGGGAATGCTGCCTGCTTTACGCAGACGTTTAACAGATGCGGTGCCCTCGCTAGTGCGAGATTGAGCGGTGAGATCGAGAATTTTAGCCATGGTCCGTGAGTTCTCCTGAACAGTTAAATTAGAGGAAAAGGGCAGCGAGAATACACGCCCTAAATTAGATGTCAAAGAGAGATGTCACAGACTCGTTGTCGTGGATGCGACGAATGGCCTGAGCGAGCAGCGGTGAGATGTCGAGAGTCGTCACCTTAGGCCCATGAGCTTGGGGCACGGAGTTGGTGGCGAAGAGTTCGATGATCGGTGATTTGGCGATTCGACTACGCCCTTTTTCTCCGAGAACGCCGTGAGAAACACCGGCATAAATATTTTTGGCCCCATGTTTCAGGAGCAGGTCAGCGGCGGCGGTGAGTGTGCCTGCAGTCTCAGTCAAGTCATCGACCAGCAGGACATTCTTGCCATCGACATCACCAATGACATTGAGGGCTTCGACCTCATCGGCGCTCACGCGATTCTTGGCGACGATGGCCATCGGTGCTTTGAGTGCTTTCGCATAAGCGTGGGTCATTTTGATGCCGCCAACATCTGGCGAGACGACGACTAGATCCTCGATGTTGCGCTCCCTGATGGCTTTCATAAGCACGGGGCCTGCATAAAGATGATCCACTGGGATGTCGAAGAAACCCTGAATCTGGCCTGCGTGCAGATCCATCGTCAGCACACGATTCACACCGCTGGCCACCAGTAAGTTGGCGACTAGCTTGGCAGTGATCGGCACGCGAGGGCGATCTTTGCGGTCCTGGCGTGCATAGCCGTAGAATGGCAGCACTGCGGTGATGCGATGAGCACTGGCACGTTTCACGGCGTCCACCATGATGAGCATCTCCATTAGGTTTTGATTTGTCGGCGGGCAGGTGGGCTGAACAATGAAGATGTCACGACCGCGAATGTTTTCGTGGATCTGCACAAAGGTCTCTCCGTCCGGGAAGGTCGTCACCTCAGTCGCGCAAAGATTGATGCCGAGATTGTTGCAGATGAGATGTGCTAGTTCGGGGTGAGCCGTGCCGCTGAGAACCTTCAGTGTGTCTTTCATGGAGCGCGGAGATTGGCGAGACTGTCACACAAATCAACCAGTGCTCTTCGATGACTAACAAAAGCTCGGCGTCTGCTGCTTGCGCCGCCTGCTCTGCCACTGCATCTCTGGCCGCACCGCCGCCGCATGATCCCCTGCCCTTTCGTCACTAAAAACGAGTCCATCGTGGACACGCGGCTGCGAGTGGCTGGGAAGTTTTTACGACGGGGTGCGACGAAGGTTTTCCTGCGCGGCATCTGCTATGGGCCCTTCAAGCCGAACTCGCGTGGTGAGCCATGGCCAGCAGACGAACGGCTGATCGCTGATATAGAAGACATCCACTCGCGGGGCTTTAACACGCTGCGACTCTACACTCCGCCGAGCGCTACCCTACTATCACATGCAGAGCGGCTGAATTTAAAGCTGATCGTGGGCATTCCCTGGACTGACCATGTGGACTTTCTGCGGGATCATGATCAAAAGCAGCGAATCATTGAAGCTGTCGAAACTGTGGTCACGAGGCTGCGTGATCACAGATGTGTCGTGGCTTTTTTTGTCGGCAATGAGATTGAAAAGACACTCGTGCGTTGGATGGGACCGCGACGGGTGCAGCATTTTTTAGAGCAACTCATCGCCAAAGGTAAGGCTTGTGCACCGAACCAACTTTTCAGCTACGCCACCTATCCGAGCACGGAATACCTCATCCCACGCAACGCTGATTTCCTAGCAGTGAATGTTTATTTGGAACAGCCGGAAGCACTCGCCGCTTATCTTCAACGGCTGCAAAATCTAGCTGGAAACAAGCCGCTACTCATCACCGAGTTCGGGCTGGATGTGGTCACGCATGGTGAACAGGCTCAGTCAGAGGCCATGCTTTGGTTTGAGCAAACGTGCCGCCGCGCTGCGGTCGCGGGCACTGTTTGGTTCAGCTACACCGACGAGTGGTTTCGCGGTGAGGTGGAGGTGACGCAGTGGAAATTTGGAATCGTGGATGCTGAACGGCACGCGCGCCCGAGTTCGCTTCTTTTAGCACCCATCACTGAGTCAGCCGTCAAAGTCCCACCACGCATCTCAGTCATCGTCTGTACCTTCAATGGCTCGGCCACATTGCGCGCCTGCCTTGAGTCGCTGCAAAGCCTTCGCTACCGAGATTATGAGGTGCTTGTGATTGACGATGGCTCCACGCAAGACATCGCGAGCATTGCCAGCGACTTCACGAGCGTTCGCTATCTTCGGCAAGAGCACACGGGATTGAGTGTCGCGAGAAATCTCGGTGCAGCGCAGGCCACGGGAGAGATCATCGCCTACACCGACGACGACTGCATCGCTGACGAAGACTGGCTCAGCCATCTCGCCTCAGGATTCAATGATCCACGCTGGGTGGCCTGCGGCGGACCCAACATCCCACCACCGCCGCGCAACAGAACTGAGGCCATCGTCGCCGCCGCACCCGGCGCACCCGCGCATGTGCTGCTGAGCGACATCGAGGCCGAGCATTTGCCTGGCTGTAATCTTGCCATCCGCAAAAGCGCGCTTGATGCCATCGGCGGCTTCCGCGCGCTGTATCGTGTCGCGGGTGATGACGTGGACATTTGCTGGCGGCTGCGTGAAGCCGGCGGCCACTTGCATTTCCTGCCAGGAGCCATGGTCTGGCATCACCGGCGCTACACCGTGCGCGGTTATCTGCGGCAGCAGAGCGGCTACGGCTATGCCGAGGCGCTGCTGATGAAAGAGCACCCGCAGCGCTTTGGACCCATCGGCGGTGCGCGCTGGCGTGGCGCGATCTATGGCGATCTACCGCCTTCTGCCGATCCCGCCGAGGGCACCATTTTCCACGGCCCCTTTGGCAACGGTCTCTTCCAGGGCATCTACCAGCACTCTCACCGCTGCCCGCTGGACTGGCTCAGCGGTGTGCTTTGGGTAGCGCTTTGCATCGTCTCTCTACTTCTCGGTTGGCAAAAAATTGCCGTGGGCGTTTTCGCCCTGTCAGGCATCGCCGCCCTGTGCCGACTGCACTATCTCGCCGCACCACCTCATGCCCTTTCCATGGCCGATAAGGTGCGACTCCTCAGCCTCTGCTGGTTGCAGCCCATGCTCCGCGAATGGGCACGTCTGAAGGGAATGATCACTCTAGGCGCGCGCCCAAGTTGGCAGCCCACATTGCGTGAAGTCTTCGAGCCTGCCAGGCCCACCCGATGGAGCATCGCGCTCGGCGAGTGGGCCTTTTGGAGTGATCAAGGCATCGGGCGCGAAGCACTCTTGGCAAGCTTATCCAAAACCGCCAAGCAAGGCGTGATAGGCGATGATGGATGGAGCCGGTTTGATTTGGAGACGTCCGTTTATTCCTGGTTTTCAAAAGCCATTCTCACCACCGCCGAGTATCACAAGCAAAGCGCCTGCCTCACCCGAGTCCGCTGCATGGTGCGCGTCCGCCCGCTCTGGGCGCTGATCTTCGGACCCATCATTCTGCTCCTGCTCGGTTTCATTCATTACCAGCTCCGCACCTGGATTTTCAGGTCAGCCAAAGACAGCGGACTGACGCTCATGAAGGACAACTGAATGAGCGTCAGTCGAGATCAGCCCACACCTGAAGACTGACTGCGTTCCACATTCACAATTGAGAACGGCTCAGCTTACCGAGGTCATTTTTATCTTGTCACCCTGGGAGATGGCTACTAAAACCAGCCGCGCTCATCGAAATTCCGTCCCCGACGGCAACGACTGACGCACTTCATCCCATCCCCAATCCATCCTACCAACCAACCTCTCCTCTATGAGCGAAAACAATCGAATGCGTCTCCTCTGGGCTGGCTTCATGGCCATCCTCGCCGCCGGTGTCGGCTTTGCCATCCGTGGCGGCATCTTTGACAACTGGGCCAAGGAATTTGGCTTCACTGGCGCACAACTAGGTGCCATCGGAGGCATGGGCTTCAATGGCTTCTGTTTCGGCATCATCCTTGGCGGTATCGTGGTGGATAAGATCGGCTACGGCAAACTGGTCGTCCTCGCCTTCCTCCTGCACGTCGTATCGGCTTTGATCACCTTCACGGCGAATGCTGGCAATGCTTACATGATTCTTTCTCTCGGCATGTTCATCTTTGCCTTCGCCAATGGAACGCTGGAAGCCGTCGCCAATCCTCTGGTCGCCACACTCTTCCCTGAGAACCGCACTCACTACCTCAATATTCTGCACGCCTCATGGCCAGCAGGGATGGTGATCGGTGTGATCATCGGTTGGTTCCTTGATGATAAGATGAACATCGACTGGCGCATCCAGCTCGCTCTTTACCTCATCCCGACTGTTCTTTATGGCATCATGTTCATGGGCCAGAAGTTCCCCAAATCCGAAGCCTCGGCAACAGGTGCCAGCCTTGGTTCCATGTTCAAAGATGTCGGCCTTCTCGGCGGCGCAGTCATCTGTTTCCTTCTGAGCTATTTCTTTGCAGATTTCTTCAAGAGCGTGATCGGTATCGACGGTGACACAGCCAAGATCATCGGTTGGGTGATTGCTGGTGTGCTGCTCATCGCCGTTGGCTTGGTCACCAAGTTCTCACTTGGCTCGATTGTTCTTTTCGTCCTCTTCGTCACCCACGCCATTGTTGGTGCCGTTGAATTGGGAACTGACGGTTGGATTCAAAACATCACTGGCAATCTCTTCACACCAGAACAAGGCAAAGTTCTGTTCCTCTGGACTTCAGCCATCATGTTCGGACTTCGTTTCTGCGCTCACTTCATCGAAAAGACACTCAAGCTTTCACCTGTGGGTCTGTTGATGGTGTGCTCCATCATGGCATGCGTCGGACTCACTCTTGCCAGCAGCATGAACACCTTCCCTCTCGCTCTGATCGCTCTCGGCATCTACGCGTTTGGTAAGACCTTCTTCTGGCCTACCATGCTTGCTGTCGCCTCTGACCGCTATCCGCGCACAGGCGCCGTAGCGATCTCCATCATGGGTGGTATCGGCATGTTGTCCGCAGGCATCATCGGCGGCCCAGGACTCGGCTACTGCAAAGATCGCTTCTCGGGTGAGGCACTGAACACAGCCAATCCAGCGCTCTACGCCACGTACAGAGCCGAAGCTCCGAGTAAGTTCCTCAACATCGCCTCCACCGCCGCGACTGGCTTGGATGGCAAGAAACTGGCTGCCGCAAAAGAAGCCAAGGAAAAGACTGCTGACCAAAAAGCAGTCGTCGATGCCGACCAACAAGGCGACCGCAAGACACTCAAATTCGACAGCTACCTCCCAGCTACCATGGCTGTGATTTACCTCCTCCTTCTCCTCTACTTCAAGAGCATCGGTGGTTACCGTGCTTTGAAGATCGAAGAACAGGCAGCGTAATCCACGCAAGACTCAAACCACACGGCGTCCTGGGCAACCAGGGCGCCGTTTTCATTTCACCTCTTGCCATTCGTCATTCGACATTCCAGCATCCGTCATTCCCCATCATGCCCACTTACGTTTACGAAACCATTCCCCAGTTTGAAGGCGACACGCCGAAGCGCTTCGAGATCCGCCAGAGCATGAAAGACAATGCGCTGTCCCAGCATCCTGACAGCGGCCAGCCCGTGCGCCGCATCCCCATCGGCGGCACAGGTGTCATGGGTGGCAGTTCCAGTGCAGCATCGTCATCATCCGGCAGTTCATGCGGCACGGGCTGCGGCTGTCATTGAATCAGTCAATTAGAGTCTAAAAAATCATCAAAACCGGATTCAAAGCGTGACAATCCGAGTGTATCTCGGGTATTAAAAAGCAGCCATTGGAAATTTTTCACCCAAGGGCACCCGAAACTCAAACACACCCCTCCGCTCATGAAAAAACTCGTTACCCTACTCACCCTGACTGTGACTTGCGTCGGCCTCTACGCTGCTGATGCCACCAAGCGCGACATCGACGTCGTGATGAAAGAAGCCATGAAAGGCGATACCAGTCTGCACAAAAAAGTGGCCACTGGTAAAGGCACCCCTGCAGATGCCGCCAAGTTGCTCGATTACGTCAAGTCACTGCCCGCCGAGTCACCCCCTGAAGGCGATGCCGCTAGCTGGAAAGAAAAAACAGCCAAGCTAATCGAAGCCGCCCAGGCCGTGGTCGATGGCAAGCCAGGTGCCACCCAATTACTGCAAACCGCAGGCAACTGCAAAGCTTGCCACGGCGAACACAAAGGCAAGTAGCGGTTGAAGAAAGAAACGCTAGAGGATGAAGACTGAAACTCAGAGTAGGATTCCAAGCATCACATTCTGACTTCATCTTTTCAGACCTCATCCTTTAGCTTTCTTCTTTGATACTTCCCATGGACCAGCCTGCATTATCGTCGCTCGACACGCCCATCATCTGCCACGTCACGCCTTGGTATTTTAAGCGCATGGGCATGATGGCGGCAATGCTTGCCGCCTTTGGACTCTACTTCATTTATGACGGCAAAGTTGGCTATCCAAAAGCTAACGGCATCGCCGACAAAAAAACTTGGTTTGAAGAAGCCGTGTTGAAAAGCTTCGATGAAGCGAAGGCCGGCGGAAAACTGGAGGCTTGGCTGGCCGATGCCAAAACCCAAGGCTGGCCCACGGGGCGTGATGGCGAGCCACCACGATGGGTCTCGTATGCCGCAAAAAATGGCTGGCCAGAGAAGCCGCACCGCTACACGGACAAGGAGATTGTGGATCAGTTCTGGTGGGGCGGAGGCACACTGCTCGCCAGTCTGGTCGTCGGCATCCTCATCCTGCTCAACAAAAACAAAATCCTGCGTGGTGAAAGCGATCACCTCATCACGCCTGATGGAAAAAAGGTGCTGTATGCAGATGCCTTCCGCGTGGACAAGCGACTCTGGGATAACAAAGGACTCGCCTATGTTTGGCACCGACCTGCCACGGGTGGTAAGGAAGTTAAAGCGATCATTGACGACCTAAAATATGGCGGAGCCGTGAATGTTCTGAACCTCTTACTGACTCAGTTCAAAGGCGAACTCGTCGAGAAGATCACCGAACCTGCTGCTCCCGGCGCAACAGAAGGCGGTGCTACCGCCTGAAACACATGATTGGCAAGCTTTTGACCAACCGGAAAAAAGACCTAATTTGCCCTTGCCAAAGATAAACCAGCCGCTAACTCTCCGCCGCACATCCCCCTCTAAAATATGGCAGACAACATCTTTGACAAAGTCCGTGACATCATCGTCGAACAGCTCGGCGTAAACCCAGAACAGGTGACTATGGAAGCCAAGTTCATCGAAGACCTCGGAGCTGACTCCCTGGACACCGTAGAACTCGTCATGGCCTTCGAAGAAGAGTTCGGCATCGACGTTCCTGATGAAGAAGCTGAGAAGCTTCAATCCGTGGGTGACGTGGTCCGTTACGTCGAAGAGAACGCCGAGTAATCGCGCGCCTCATCATCTCTCATTTCTACAAGCAGGCGGGAAACCGCCTGCTTTTTTCGTTTTTTCACCGCCACACCTACCGCACGACTTATGACATTCTCCAATCCCTGGTTCATCGCCGCCGTCCTGGGTGTGATGGGCGTTTTCCATCTCGAATTCCTCACCACTCTGCTCAACCTAGCCCGTCTCGGCAAACCGCTCTCACCAGCACTTGCCGAGATCTTCCCCAAAGAAACCCAGGAGAAACTCGCCGCCTACATCATTGACGGCAAGCGCGTCGGCTTCATCCGCGATGTCGCCATGCTCGGCCTACTCATGGTCTTCTGGTTGATGGGTGGGTTCGGTTGGCTGCAAAATTGGGCCACATCACTCGGTCATGGTGCCGTTGAGACGAGTGTGCTCGTCATCGCCATCATGATGCTCGTGCAAACATGGCTCGGCCTGCCCTTCGAGATCTGGGACACCTTCGGAGTCGAAGCCAAGCACGGCTTTAATCGCACCACCCTGCGGACCTTCATCGCCGATCACCTCAAGGGACTCGCCCTCATGGCCCTCGTAGGCCTGCCTGTGGCTTGGCTCGTCGTCTGGTTCTTTCAAACGCAGGCCTGGGCCGCATTCTACGCCTGGTTGTTCATGGCCAGCTTCAGCGTGCTCATGACCTTTCTGGCTCCGCGTGTCATCATGCCCCTGTTTCTCCAATTCAAACCCATGGCGGCTGGTGAACTGCGTGACGCCATCTTTGCACTTGCTGAAAAGCTTCACTTTCCCGTGAAGGAAGTCAGCGTCGTCGATGGCTCCCGCCGATCCTCGAAAGGCAATGCCTTCTTTGCCGGCTTCGGCAAAACTCGCCGCATCGCCCTGTATGACACGCTGCTCGCCAGCCACAGCACCGAAGAAATCGTCGCCATCCTCGCTCACGAAATCGGCCACAACAAATGCCGTCATGTGCCAGTCCATCTCGCACTAGGTCTCGCCGAAATAGGCCTCATGCTCGGACTTCTAGGCTGGGTCTTAAAGTCGCCCGGCTTCTTCGCCGCCTTCGGAGTTTCAGGCACGCCCATCGGCATGGGACTCGTCCTCTTCGGCATCTTGTATCAGCCGCTCGGCCTCATCACCGGCCTTCTCGGCCTAGCCATTAGCCGCAAGCATGAGTTCGAAGCAGATGCCTTCGCCGCCAAAGCCGTCGGCAGTGCCCAGCCCTTGATTGATGGCCTGAAAAAACTCTCCCGCGACCACCTCTCCCACCCCCAGCCGCACCCTCTCGCCGTCCTACTCCACTACAGCCACCCACCACTCGGAGAGAGGCTGGCGGCGCTCGCTCAATCGTAGCGTGGGTGTGTTCGGCGAGAGGATACAACGTTGTCTCACAAGACTTCATCGCCGAACCGCTCGCGTGGTTGGGGCGCGTTGTTGGCACGAGCGACCTTCAAAGAACACGGGCGACCCGGAGATGAGATCGCATGTGTTTCGCAGCCCCTCGACGCCGGACACACCAGTGATACGATCGATGCCGTTAAGCAAAACGGCTCTTCTAGTCTCCGCGTCTGCGAAGAATAATCATCTGACTTCCTGGGCTTTTCAGGCCCGGCTTTCTACTCACTTCACAAAGAAAGTCGCCAGCCCGAGGAAGGAACCCATGCTGACGACATCTGTCGCGGTGGTGAGAAAGATGCTGGAAGCAGTGGCAGGATCAGCTCCTAATTTACGCAGGATTAGCGGAATCATGGCACCACTGAGGCCACTGATGACGCAACTAATGACCATCGCCAACCAAACCACGCAGGCGAGGCTCAGCGCGCTCGGGTTTCCCTGCATCCTTGCATAGATAAACATGCCGACCGCAGCACTGATGCCGACCAAGACTCCGTTGAGCAGACCAAGCAGACCTTCTTTGATCACCAGGCGTTTTTCATCTCCACTTTTCAGATCACCCATCGTCATGCTACGCAGAGCCACGGCCAGTGCCTGACAGCCCGTGTTTCCAGACTGCCCGGCTAGGACTGGTAAGAAGACCGCCAGTAACACGATGCGATCCAGTGTGTGAGCAAAGATGCCCACGACGGCAGCGGCGACGAATGCGGTGAGAAGATTCACCTGCAACCACGGGTGCCTGAACTTCAAGCTCGTGAATAAAGGTGTGCTCAGTCGCTCTTCCTTTTCCACGCCGACCATCGTTCCAGCCTGCGCACTGATCTCGATAGCGCGGGCCTCGAAAAGATTCTGTCCGCGCACTAGGCCCATCAGTCGTCCCTCGGCATCACAAACAGGATAGACCGGAATGTGGCGATTCACCGTGAGCTTTATGGCGTCCGTCAAACCCATGTTCGGTTGCAGGGCAAAAATGTTTTTGTACATCACCTCCGAAATTAAAGTCTCAGGCTGGCCAAGCATGAGATCGCGAAAAACAAGCACTCCAAGAAGCTTGTTATCTTCATCGGTGACATAGCCATAAGTGATGAAGGCACGCTTGGTGAGATTACGCAGAGCCTCGATGGTTTCATGAACGGTCATGGTCGGACGAAACACCGCTGCGGGCGGCTCCATCAACCAACCCACACTGTCTTCAGGATACTGGCGATTACTCACCCACTGATTTGCCTTCTCGATGGGTGCGGCGGCGATGACTTTACTCCGATGTCCCTCTGCCATCACATGGAGCATCTGCTGAGCAACCATGGGATTTAGAGCTTCTAACACAAACGCAGCATCTTCAGGCGAATGCTTCTCTAGCAAAGCCGCCGCCGCATGAGGGGCATAACCGTGAATTTGATCTAGCAATTTGGCCTGAATCTCCGTGCTCATGGAAGCGGATTAAAGCCGCTCTGCACCAGATGTCCAAGGCTGGCTCGCTCAGTTCGTATCTTTTCCCAAAGGGCGCACAGCCGTCGGTGCCACCTTCATTAGCGTGTCTCCCAGCTCCGCACGTAGCGGTTCAGCCAGCTTCCTTAGACGCTCCACCACCTCAGGATGCAGTGCGCTGACATCCTTCGTTTCACCGATGTCTGCATTCAGATTGTAGAGTGCTAACTCTTGCTGTGCGACTTTGTAGCCGTGCCGTGTGGCGATCCCCTCGATGCCGCTCTGCGTGATCGCCGCCGGTTTCATGTTCTCCCAGTTCGATGGTTTGCCGTCGCGTCCTGGTTCGGCGTGTGGCGTGATGTAGGGATGTGGAAAATGCAGTTTCCATTCGCCACTGCGGATCGCTTGAAGCTCTGAGCCAGCGTAGAAAACCACGGACTCATGCGGTGATCTAGCGCCTTCTTTGCCGAACCAAAGATCCGTCACATCCTTGCCATCGGTTTTCAGAACTGACTCTGGCGCACCCAGCCATCTCGTCAGCGTTGTCATCACATCCATCTCCGTGAGCACCTCGTCACAAACTTTGCCAGCAGGCACCTTGCTGGGCCAATGGGCGATGAACGGAACGCGCACGCCGCCTTCATAACTCGTCAGCTTTCCCTCACGCAATGGAGCCGCACTACCCGCATGATTGCCGTAGCTGAGGAAGGGGCCATTGTCGGAAAAGAAGAGCACCAGCGTGTTATCCGCGATGCCCGCTTGCTGCACCGCTGCTAGGATCAGGCCCACGCTCCAGTCCAGTTCCTCCACCACATCGGCATACAGCCCGTGCGGTGATTTCCCTTTGAAGCGCTCCGAGGCAAAGATGGGCACATGCGGCATGACGTGAGGCACATAGAGGAAGAAAGGCTTGTCCTCATGGCGGCGGATAAAGCTCACCGCCTTCTCCGTGATGCGGCGAGTGAATTGACTCTGATCCGGGTCCGTCTCGATCACCTTCTCATCCTCATAAAGTGGCAGCGGCGGCATCTCTGCGGCGAGACTGGGGTGATACTTGCTGTTGTCGTTCGAGTAGGGGATACCCCAGAATTCATCGAATCCATTCTTCAGCGAATGAAACATCGGCGCGGTACCGAGATGCCATTTGCCGAAGGCTGCCGTCGCATAGCCCTGCTGCTTCAGCATCTCTGGCAGCAGCCATTCATCAGGATGAATCCCCTCCTTGCTCGTGTGATTCAGCGCGCCCTGCATCGACACACGATTCGGATAGCAGCCCGTCATCAATGCCGCACGTGACGCACTGCACACAGCTTGTGCTACGTAGAAGGAGGTGAATCGCGTTCCTTGAGCGGCCATCGTGTCGATGTGCGGGGTGCGGATCGTCTTACTGCCAAAGCAGCCCAGGTCCGAGTAGCCCAGATCATCAGCAAGAATGAGTATAACATTCGGCTTCTCCGCCGATAGCAGCGGAGAGTAAAAGGCGAAGAGGAAAAACACAGAGCGCAAAAGCATGACGAACTCATAAACGCCGTCACCACATTCTGTCACGAGAAGAAGATGTTTTCTCCACCTCACATCTCTCATTCCGCTGGCGCAGGCGCACCGCGATAGATGCCATCAAACCATCCACGACCAGCGCTACGCTGGGCCTGCTCAGTCGTGACCTGCAAATAGCGACCAATCTTCTTCAGGCGAATATGGGCTAGCTTAGTGGGATCAGTGACTTCCGGGTCCGTCACCGTGAACTCAGCGGTAAGATCACCGTTCTTCGCGGTCACGATTTTATCTGGTGGTGCCGTGGTATCGAGGGTGCCAGCCTCGGGGGCATTGATGCGCTGACTCGACAGCGAGAGACGCAGCTTCCCATCCTTGCTAAGCCTCAGACTCGCGTGACCTCCGCCTAAATCATCGTATTCGCCGTCCCATCCGAGGCCCGTCTTAGGATCGGGCATTGTGTTGATAAAATAATACCCCTGCGATGTAACTTGGGCGAGATAGAGCCAATACTCGGCAGGCTTGTCTGCCGTATCCGTCGGCGACTTGCCTTTCGTCTCGGCGGCTACCGGAGCTTTCCCCAGGGACGCATCCATCCACCGTTGGCGTAGCGCAGGCCATTGCTCCTTCCACAAGGAAAGTGCAGGCCGATCACCCGCCTGCCACATCTTGGTAGCCGTCTTGAGATTATCCATCAGGCGATCATTCGCCGCCTGAAATTCCTTCTTGGCCAACTGCAAATATTTCGTGTCACTGGCATGTCGGTACTCACCGTTGATGCCCGCATCCATCGGCTCCCTCTGACCAGGCTTAAAAGAGATCTTCACTTTCGATTCACTGATATCGGCGATGAAAAAAGTTCCGCGATCTTCACCCTCCCCCACGATGCGAGAAAACTGCAGCACCTTGTCTTTTCGTAACCCGTTCCCCACCCATGTTCCCGCCGAGCCTGGATCTGAGGCAAAGCGAAACGTGATCTCCGTGTTACCAAACTCTGCCTTCTTCAGAGTGATATAACGCATCGTCGCCTCGTCATAGTAATGTACACTTTCCTGGGCTGATAAGGCAGAACACAGGACCAGGGAAGTGAGAAAAAGCAGGAGCATTCGCATGGCTGATTTCATTTCACATGAGGTTACTCTGCATGGCAAGTACTCACTTGTGCACATCACCGTTCAGCCACGCCACCCTTGATCTCTTTAGCGTCAGTACGCAGGACTTCGATGCCGCAGATCACGGGCTGATGAGCAACGTCTGGATTAGCCTGCGCAGGCACCAGTTCGAGTAGCAAATTGTCCGTCACGGCGATCTTCTCAAACTCTTCAACAAGGGCATGTTTCGCACCGCCAGCTTTCACGGTCACATCCAGAGCCTTCATCACCGTCTTGCCCTGAAGCTGCACGTCAAAGACACGCTGGCCGGGCTTGTCGCCTTCAGGTGCGGCGAAGTAGAGGCGCACGGTGTAGGTTTCGGGCTTCTGGTCTTTGCCAATGAGTGGCAACTCGGTGTGGACAAGACCGCGTGCGCCAGAAGTAAAGATCCACGGATTCTCTGTGGCCGTGATCTTGTAGGATTCTTCATTGAAGGCATAGAATTCGCCGCCTTTGGCAAAACTGTGTTTCAGATCCAGCGGCAAGTCGATGCCAGCGCGTGATGACGGGCGCGGGTAGCCAAGCCAGAGCTTGCCATGCGCATCACGGCGATCTCCTGGCGCACCCAAATTCAGCGCCATGTGCTGCACGGGCGTGGTGTCTCCATTGGCACTGTAAACACCCCAACTCATGCGATCCGCACGCGGCTCGAAGACGATGGTCGATGCGATGGAAAAAAGACACACGCAGCCAGCGCTGGCCTCGGGCACCATGACAAGACCATTGGCGGGAATCGTATTGATCCAGCAGCCGAGGCGTTGTCCGGCAAAGTGCTCGGTGCCTTTGTCTTCATCCATGTTGTAGTAGGCCGTCGATTTCGAGCGGAAGAACATCATGTTCGAGCTGGCTGAAAGGGCTCCACAATGATGACCTGGACGAGCAAACATCCACGGTGACTTCTCACCAGTCAGAGGATGTGTACGCATTTTTTGTTCGCCAGTGTAGAGATCATAGGCCCAGGGTTCGGCGATGATCTCGTTGTTGATGACGATGGGCCGATTGCGATAATTCGCGTCCTTAGCCCAGATCTTCTCACCCTTCACAGCATCGAGCACCACGAGTCGGCGGCGGGCAAACTCACCTGAGAGAAACTGCTCCCAGTAGTGGCCATTCGCGTTCGCACCACCGAGCACGAGGTGGCCATTCTGATACATCATCGTCAGCGCGCCGCCGCCGATGCCGATCTCACTGCAATCCGTCACGTCCACTGGCTTGGCCCATAGCTGCGTGCCTTGTTTAGCATCAAGCGCCACGGCCAGTCGAAGATCAGCTTTCTTTGTTCGCTCTTCAGCAATCTCACGCGCTTTGCCGGTGAGTTTGGCGAGTTCAGTCTTGTCCTCCTTGAGCAAAACCTCACGTTGCGCGGGCGTCAGTGTGGCGTCGATAAAATACACACGCCCATCTCCAATAGCGATGGAGACATGGGAGATGTACTTGCCCTGATACGTCCACTTCAGCGCACCTGTCTTCACATCATAAGCAAAGAGCGTATCGGTGGAGATGGATGCGCTCTTGCCCCGCCGCGCTTGTTCAGACGCATTTTCTACGCGCTGAGTCACGGTGCCGTAAAGCAGTCCTTCATAGTAGGCGATGTAGCCCCATTCGAGGTTAGGTTTGCTGTCTCCAGGTATTTTTAACTCACGCACTGTCTTGCCCGTGGCAGCATCGAATTGCAGGCACTTGTCCTCCAGCAGCATGAAGAGATAATCATCGCTCGCCGCCATGTTGCCAGGCTCACGGGAATTGAAAACGCCGATACGCATCGCTCCTGGGTTCTTAACCTCCCAGAGAAACTGTCCGTTGAATGCATCATGCGCTTGGATGCTCTTTTCGCCCTGTGTAAAGAGGCGCCCGTTCACCGACAGCGGCCCCACGGCGCCATCATGACGATTCACCGATTCACCCGGACCTGGATCACCATACCAGAGCACATTCAGTCCGCCTTTGACTCGCTGGTCATTGTTGCTGCTCGTGTTCGCTGCATTGCCGTATTGATGCGACCACGAGTCCGCTCCGGGCAAAGCTTCGCGCGTGAGCAACGTCCAATCGCCCGACTTGGTGATCATCGCTTTCTCATCGGTCAACTTGGTGCTCGCGAGCCATTCGGCGGCATTGGTTTCCTTTCCTGCCGCGCCGAGGCAAATCACACCACCGATAGGTTTCAATGTGCGTGCCACTTCTGCTGGAATGCCCGGCACCTTGCCCGTGAGCAGCAGTGAATCTGACACGACGAGGTTCGCGAAGAAGCTGGAATACGGCACCATCGAAAGATCGAGATGATCAATGCTGATGCGTGAGCCATACAGGCCAGTGCGCAGCAGAGCTTCGCGTGAAGACTTCACTTTTGCCTCATCCGGCTCCACGCCGAACACAGACAGATCACTGCGTTTAGCGATCTCATACGCGAGTCGTCCCTGCTCGCTACCGAGCACGAGGCAGAAGCCTTGCTTCACTTTCGTCTCCTTCAGGATCGACTCAGCAGCAGCAGCATACATGTCACTCAGCGTATCTTTTGGAAATGGATCAGCGTCGATCTTCGAAGCCTCGACGACAGCTGGCATGTTCCCGCGTGAAGCATCCGCAAAGGCATACACATGGCCAGCCGTGGTGCTGACGATGAGGTGTCCGTCTGACACGGCAAGCCCGCGCGCATCACCTTCGACCTTACTCTGATAAAGCGGCTTGCCGGTTTCGACATCAAGACAAACGACTTCATTTTGCCCGCCGACCACCAGCGTGCCACCCGCATGGATCAGCGCGGACTCATGCGCCGATGGCCACCGCCATTTGATACCGATGTCCTGCATCTCAGAGAGGCGTTGCTTGTGCTCGACCAGCTTGTCCTTCTTTGTCTGATAGTCCAAACGCAGTGGTTCATACTTCTGCGCGGCGGCAGTCAGTGCCTTTTTTAAAGCTTCAATTTCAGCCGGCTTTGCGGCTTTGATTTCGGCTTCGATCTTAGCCACCTTCTTCAATTCCGTGAGCGCGGCATGCTTGCGCAGATCACCCGAGAGTTTGGTCGCCGCCATCTCGATGGTATGACGCTCGCGCGTGCCCTCAGCGTGCTTTTCGCGGTCGATTGCCACGATGTCTTTGCCCGTGGCCATGAAGCCCGCATTGCCCGTCATCGTCATCTGCGTACCGAGAAACCAAGCGTAACCCGTTTTGCCCGTCTTCTGATCCAGCGAGAGGATCTGATGCTCGCCCACAGCCAAGATTTGGTCATCAACCAGCATCGCCTGCGTGCCACCGATCTGCCCACCTGCATCACCGCGCCAGCCAGGTGTGGGCTTGTTCACTTGCTTGCCGGTCTTCCGATCAAAGGCCACCGAAAGCGCGCGGCCCGACGGCACAAACAGCAGCTCTTTAGTGGCGAGCAGGTAGCCCTGCGGGGAGAGATCATTGCGGCCTGCATCCTCCTGACTGATCGCATCATTTTTCCACTGCACTTTGCCCGTAGCGGCATCGACGGCATAAAGGAAAATGTTCTCATGCGGAAACACGCCTGCACCGAAGTAGGCCGTGCCGCCATCAATCAACAAACCCGTGCGCACTGGCCAGCGTGAGATCATGCGACCACGAGCCAGGATGCGCTCATCATTCGGCCCAGCGCGCAGCTTCCACACGAGCGCACCGCTTTTTGCATCGAGGCAATACGCATACCCATCATCCGAGCCGACATACACGCGCCCATCACTAATCGTCGGCGCTAGGCGCACGGAGCCGTTGGTGAAGAAAGCCCACTCCTCTTTGCCTGTAGCGAGATCGCGGCACTGCACACGCCCATCGACAGTGGAGCCAAAGAACACACGCCCACCGACGATGGCGACGTGGAAGGCATCATCAAAGCGGACGCGATTGAAGAGTTCCATGCCTTCCACAACACGCCCATCCTCCCCTGCCCAAGCCATCTGCGGCGCAGAGGGTGAAACATACTCCCAGCGTGCTGCAAGCGGTGCCTTGAGCGCCTCTTCCGTGTGGCCGACTCGGCTGTTGTCATGCAGATAGGTGGGCCAGTCGGCGCGTGCAAAGGTTACTAGAGCAGCGGTAAGCAGGAGACAGTTGAGCGCTTTCATGGCAGTGATGATGAGCCGTCGCTGTGGTGGTGCAATGAGGCGGCTACATCAAACGTTTGCTCCTGCTCGCCGCTATCCACCTTCATGATGATCCCACACCAGTCTTTGTCCGCGATTTCACGGCTACTTGTCATGATCGCATTCATGACGGCTGCGGCTTGGGCCTGCTCGGTGCCAGTGTTTCGTTATGCATTGGAGCATTGGGAGGCTGATCCTTTTCAAGCCATCATTTTTCACCGCAGCGCGCTCAGTGCCGAGCAGGAGGCACAAATTCAAGCGCTGCGGTCCAAGGCTGACGATCCCGTGCGGCCAAACATCAGCATCACTCATGTGGATGTCGCTTCAGAGATGAGTCCTGAGTTACTCGATGTCTGGAAGCAGCAGGCGCAAGACACCGTGCTGCCTCAGCTCGTGCTACGTTTCCCGCGCAGCAGTGGTTTAAACACAACGATCACCACGGCTCCACTTGCTGATGCCGCTAGGCTTCATATCACGAACTCGCCCGCCCGCCAAGAAATCGTCGAGCGACTTGGTGATGGCCAAAGCGCCGTGTGGGTCATGCTCGACTCTGGTGATGCTGTGCGTGATGGCGCTACGGCCAAGCTGCTGCAGGAGCGACTCGATTACCTCATGGGCGTCATGTCGCTGCCGGAGTTGGATCAATTGGACATTGCCAATGGCCTCGTCTCCGTCAGCCAGGATGATTTGCGTCTGGAGTTCTCATTGCTTCGCATCTCCCGAAGCGATGCTGCTGAGAGCACCTTCACCAAGATGCTGTTGAGCACCGAGCCAGATCTTGCCGCTGTTCGCGCACCCATCGTCTTCCCCATCTTTGGCCGAGGCCGTGCTCTGTATGCGCTCGTTGGGAAAGGCATCCAGGCTGAAACTATCGAGCAGGCCGCGACATTCCTCATCGGCAAATGCTCCTGCCAGGTGAAGGAGCAAAACCCCGGCACCGATCTGCTGCTGACGGCGGATTGGAAAGCCCTCGCCAAAGCCTCACCGCTGCTGGAGCGCGAGTTGCCGAGCCTCGCCCATCTTGTACAAGCCGCCGCACCTGACACCGTGACCACACTACCGCAGGCAGTCAGTGGCAAGCTGACAGACAAGCCATGGGTGCTGATTGCCCTGGCATTTGCAGTTGGCCTATGGGCACTTCTTTATATCAAAAACGCAGGTCGATGATGGGCTTCTTCAGGGCTTTGCCTCGGATGATTTTGAGCGTGGAACCGATGATGTTGATGTCGTTATCAAAGCTGCCGTGACCGAGATCCTCTTTCGTTTTCGTGCTGTTACTGACCTGCTTCATTTTATGGACTTGGTAGTTGGCCGTCTGCTGCCAGTCGGACATCAAGTTGCGCCATTTTTTAACATCGGGCAGTCGATCTGAAGAGATCGGATTACCCGCGTCCAGGCCTGCATTCCAGATGTTCTCCATGCCCAGCAGGGGCATCTTGTGCTCGACCTCCAGAGCTCTACTGACGAGATACAAGAGGGATTTGCGGTAGAGAGATGCCACGTTGTCATCCTTTTCACGCTCATCGCTCATGAGGTGACAGTAGAAGTCAGCGAAGGCCAGTTTATTACCCAGCGCAGGTTTGTACTTCTCCAAAGCAAACGGCACGGTGCAGGCTGGAGCATAGAGATGGCAGGAGGCCACGGTCAGAGACTCCTGCCGCATCAACTCCACCAAATGCCCATGCACGATAGAACCCGCCGAGTGGCCGATGAGATGGACCTCGACATCTGGATAGGCTTTTTTCAGAACATTCAGCGACTGCACCAGCAATTTGAGACCGCGCCCTGGCCGTGTGGCGAGTGCGGCGTTCTCCTTCATCTCTGACCACAGACCGCGTGCGCTCAGAGCTTGGCAGGCTTTTTCAAAAGCTGTGTCCGAGACCTCGCTCAGCGCGTTGGCAAATCGTTTCGCCTTCTCACGCAGCTCTGCCATGAATCCTGAGGCCGGCCCTTCCAGCGGGCGTCCGAGGATGTCCCCAGCGAACTCAAGCAAGATGTTACCAAGCGTCTCCTCCAAGCCCGACTTCCAAACGTAAAAGAGCGGATAGACATCATTGTCTAAAAAGTACGGCCCCATGCGTGCCACACGTTTCAAAGCATCTGCCTCAGAGTTCAGTCCACCATGCGCATAGATAGCGATCTTGCGGTTCGCTTTGGCCTCAGCCATCCAGGCCAGTGGCAGTTCCTCGGAGATCTTCTTCAATTCCTGTTCAGCATCCAGCGCCTCGACCAGATTGCGCTTCAGATGCCCGTTGTTACCAAAGACAAGACTGTGCTGGTATGACTTACCTTCATTCCATGGAGCAGGCGTATTGGGGATCGCCGAATTGCTGGGAGCACCGAGACCAAAGAAGGAAAAGGAACTCGGCTTCATCGCACGTTGCTCCAGGCTGATGCCGCTCATGTGGATGGGTGAAACAAATGCTGGAGACAGCGGAGCCCCCAGCGTGGCCACCCACGCATCACTCGCATGGTCCAGCCAGTCGTCATATTGAAGTATGGCGAAACCACCGTAACCCCACTTCGGTCCCCAGGAATTCTGCACGATGAAACCCTCTTGCTGATAACCAACGATGGCGAAAGCATGGCCACCAATCATCTTGTGATTTTTTCCCGCCTTATTCGTGCGCGGGATTTTGGCAAGCGAGTCCGTCTCCGGCAGATCCCAGCCATCATGCACCTCTGCTGAGACATAGACCGCCCCTGCCTCCGTGATGGCTGATTGGATGTCCGTCAGAGAGCGTGTCTCGATACGAAAGTAAGCCCCGATCGGCAGACTAATGGCGTCTTTGCTCCAGCCCGGATCAGGCGTCAGCGGCTTGCCACTTTTGTCTTTCCACAATGAGCGCAGACACACACCGTGGCGGTGCCAGCCCTTCATCGCCCCACGGCAGCTCGACCCCTCATAGTCCTCGCCGCCCCACTCATCATAAATGCGGGCCAATTGATAGAGCATCCCAGGACTGACACTGGCCGTCGGGACCTTTTTTCCCTTCTCGATCTCCCGATGAAAGCGCAGGAAATTGATGCAAGCCGCCAGACCAAAGCCCGTGCAGGCACCCTCAACCCCTTGATCCAAAACCAGCTTCTTGTAGCTGGGGAAATGCGTGTCGATGAAATCAGCATCTGGATACTGCGAAGGCAAGTTACGCAAACGCGGCACATAAAGTCGGTCGCGGAGATCGAGTCGATCTGGCCGGGCATCCAGAGAGATTTTTTGACCCGAGGGGAGTGTCGATTTGAACTTGGGCATGGGCGTCGAATGTTGAAGATCACTGGAGACAGTTCACCTTGTTTCCGCTGTTTATGCAGAGGGGCAAATGCCGCCGCTTAGAATCCTAACTAAAACCGAGAATGCGACGCACGCTTTTTCTGAACTTTTCTGTCCATGCTTCAAACCACATCTCTCTTCACCAGTCTCGATCCAGAGTCTTCCGAGGAAACGTACACCACGCTCTTTGAAAAAGCAGGCGTGAAGATCGAGCGCATCGCCTCTCACGGCCAGGCCAGTCCTGAAGACTTCTGGTATGATCAACCAAGTGATGAATGGGTCATGATCGTGCGGGGTGAAGCTGTGCTAGAAGTCCAAGATCAAGAACCTCTGATCATGCACCCTGGAGATCATCTCACCATTCCACGCCATGTCCGGCATCGAGTAGCCGAAACTACGCCCGACACGCTCTGGCTCGCAGTTCATGTGCCGTAGCCTCCCCTGTCTTCATTCCCCCTAAAGCTCTTGGATGTCTGCGGCTAGGTTTTGACGAGGTTCAAAGAACCGCTTGAAAGCGGTGCTCCGAACAGGGTTTGCGAGTTCGGAGCACCGGCTTCAGGCGGTCCTTTGAGCCTGAGACATCCTGAGCCGCACCAGCAAAAGCTCTTGCATTGAGGAATCTGAAACAGGATTTTCCCCGACCTGTTAATCCTGCCAATCTTGTGAATCCTGTAGCAATCAGGTCCTTATACTTTTGACGCGCAGGCGGCTACGAATTTCGTTTGCCAATCAAAGCGCGCTACAGAGAATCGTGGCCTGTCGATTTACCGACTCAAACTCTGAACCGAGAACCCTGAACTCCAACACCAGCAACAATTATGGCCAGACCCGTCACTCTTTTCACCGGCCAGTGGGCCGATCTTCCTTTCGACACCATTGTCGAGAAAGCCAAATCCTTTGGCTACGATGGCGTCGAGCTAGGCTGTTGGGGCGACCACTTTGAAGTGGATAAGGCAAATCAAAAGTACTGCAATGACAAGCGCGCCAAGTTGAAGGCCGCTGGGATGCAGTGCCACGCCATCTCCACTCATCTCGTGGGACAGGCGGTGTGCGATAACATCGACCCACGTCACGCGCAGATCCTGCCGGCTCATATCTATGGCGATGGCAAACCCGAAGGCGTGCGCCGTCGTGCCGCGAAAGAACTCATCAAGACCGCCCATGCTGCAAAGCGTTTCGGCGTCAGCGTCGTCAACGGCTTCACCGGTAGCAGCATTTGGCACCTCTGCTACTCCTTCCCGCCGAACCTCCCCGGCCAGATAGAGGCAGGCTACAAAGACTTCGCCAAGCGCTTCACGCCGATCTTTGACGAGTACCAGAAACTCGGCATCCGCTACGCGCTTGAGGTGCATCCCACCGAGATCGCTTTCGACATCGCCAGCGCCGAGCGCGCGCTTCAGGCGGTGGATTACCATCCTGCCTTCGGCTTCAACTACGACCCCAGCCACTTTGGTTATCAAGGCGTCGATTATGTGAAGTTCCTCTACAAGTTCAGCGACCGCATTTTCCACGTCCACATGAAGGACGTGGCCTGGAATCTCGGTGGCGATGCAGGCGTCTTTGGCGGTCACGTCGATTTCCACAAGCCGAGCCGCTACTGGGACTTCAAGTCCATGGGCCGTGGCAACATCAACTTCGAGAAGATCATCCGCGCCCTCAACGACATCAACTACGGCGGCCCGCTCAGTGTCGAGTGGGAAGACGGAGCCATGGACCGCGAGTTCGGCGCCACCGAGTCCGCCGCCTTTGTGAAAAAGCTCGATTTCCCATCGAGCAAAATCATCTTCGACGCCCAGTTCGCTGAGAACAGCAAGTAAGACTGACTTTCTGACAGCTTGCCCTGAGTCCGCATCACCAACCGTGATGCGGGCCTTCTTTTGAAACCTAGATCAAAGGCTAAGTCAACTGAGCCGCTGCCTGGAGGTGCTGATAAGGCTGTAGGTGAGGAACTGCTCACAAAGTTGGGCCAACGATCTTATGGCAGGCTCTCAAGCACGGACCAAAAGACTAAGATGTCATGCGGCGCGGCGTGCACTTTGAAGGGGTGTACTTCGACGCCGAGACTAATGCGCAGATTCGCTACAAAGTATCTGTGATACACATGGCTAAAACGCACAAGTTTACACAGTTTGTAGCCGATTTGAGCACCATTAATGATGGCGGTAAAGACACTTCACCGTGGTATAGATGTTGTTTATCTGGGACAGGCTCCTCTCTATAACTTTTTTGTTCCACACCCACTAATAGGATAAAGAACAATCTTGTTTTGACTGTCAAGAGTGATAAGGGGTAGCTGCTAGGGTTGGACTGAAGTTCAGTGTTCAGACTATCTTTCTTCTAGTGTTAAATAGAATTCAATATGGCATCGCTAACAAGCACTCAAGAGGCACAAGATCAGCTACGTCAGCACTTTGAAGTCGAGCGCGAGCTCGCCACTCGCTTGCGGCATAGCACTCGCGAGGAACGCATGACTCTTGTTTCCGAGCTTTATTCAGAATTGTATAAACGTGTACCATTGCACCCACGCACGCTGCGTTCAGGAGATAAGGAAGCTTCCAAACGAAGTATCACAAGTCAGCTTCGACTGCTCAATCCTTTTTTAATTCCAGGCGTTTCTATGGTTGAATTCGGAGCAGGGTCAGGGGCTTTGTCCAAGACCGTTGCACGCACCGTTCCTGAGAGCAGGGTTGTAGCATTGGAGGTATGCGTGCAGTCAGGTGCTGATGAGGATCTACCCAAGAATTTTCATTGGCAGCATCACGACGGACTTTCAGTACCTCTAAACCATGAAAGTATTGATTTGGCCTTCAGCTATCAGGTCTTAGAGCACATGCATCCTGAAGATGTTCCATTGCATCTTTCAGAAGCAGCTCGAATCCTAGGGGACTGCGGAGTTTATGTGCTGAGCACGCCACATGAGGCGTCTGGACCGCATGACGTTTCCCGATATTTCGGCTTCGAACTTCAAACCTTTCATCTTCGAGAATGGAGTTATCGTGCTCTAGAAAAAGCCCTACACGAAGCTGGATTTAAAAAGGTGCAGCCTTACTGGAGAGGCAAGGTGAGAAGAAGTCATGGAGCAGTCCACCGCATAATTTTGGCCTTGGAGTCCTGTTTAGCCTTTTTACCGCGCGCACTCGCAGTGCGTCTGGCAAGAAGGTGCTTGAACAACGTCATTTTGGTTGCCCACAAACAATACTCAGCGAAGTAAATGTAACCACCTGATTTTCTAGAATTCCATGGATTTCAAACTAGTACTTCTAGTTCTCTTGATATATTTTATCCGTCCACAGGACTGGATACCAGCATTAAACGGTGTTGGAATTATGACACCCATCATGCTGGTTGCTATTGCGACGATGATTCATCGTTCTCGCAGTCCTGGTAATAAATTAGATTTTTTCCGCACTCCACATGACTGGGGGATGCTTGCCTACTATGCTTACGTCGTTTACACATCTTCAGACCCCTCAGCGACATTCAAAGATGCATTCTCGCTGTTTGCATTTTACTTTGTCACAGTTCAAGGGCTAAGTAGCATATCTAGACTCCATACCTATTTAAAAGCTTGGATGTGGGCAGTTTTCACACTGGGTGCCTTTGGCATACTTAGCACTATAGGATGGGACATAACCGGGGCAATACCGATGACAGAATCCATGCAGGGAAGGCTGGCCCTTGGAACTTGGATGCACAACAATCCAAACGCTTTGGGCCACACTTTAATCACAGCCATTCCCTTGGCGTACTTCCTATATTTCTGGAAGAAAAGTATCGGGCGAAAAATTTTAGCCGCAGGAATCGTTGTGGTATGCTTCTCAGCAGTGTATCAAACTGAGTCAAAAGGAGCGGTCGTAGCCGGATTTATCTCTATCCTAATGTCCTACAGTTTCGGGAAGTCGAAGTTTGTGCAAATCCTTCTTCTTTCAGCAGCCTTAGCTGGCGGAGGTGCCGCGATAAGTCTAATGCCGCGTATGGAGAAAATGGGGAGTTTGCGTTCAGATGAAGGGATTCAAGGTCGATTGATGGCTTGGGATCAAGCCAAAATTTCCGCACAGAATCATTTTACTGGAGAAGGCTGGAAATCATTTCATGCGATTATTAAGTGGGAAAAGATGTGGATCCC
Source organism: uncultured Prosthecobacter sp. (assembly GCA_964583255.1). GTDB lineage: Bacteria > Verrucomicrobiota > Verrucomicrobiia > Verrucomicrobiales > Verrucomicrobiaceae > Prosthecobacter. The sequence continues at coordinate 14,124 of CAZOVY010000024.1, read as the reverse complement.
AAAGGCCACTCATAGCTCATATGTTAGGCTCGGTGCAGATCTTGGTTATCCTGGCATGTTTTTGTATGTGGGTATCCTCTGGCTAGGATTGCGCACACTTTTGCGTGCAAAGCCAATGGATGATGAATTGAGGCGATGTCAGCAGTGCTTATTTACCCTCATTATCTCTTACATTATTTCTAATTGGATGATAGACAGAGCTTATCATACCGAGTTTTTCCTGTTCATGGCAGCAATCGGGGCCTTTCACCGCTTAGCGCTTTTAAATCGGGAATTGAACGAAAACCTCGAAGAACCTCAAGAAATCCCGGCATGGCAGTTGCCGCCGGCGACCTCTTGGCTGCCAGATCAGCGCACACAATCAACAAGTAATCAGAAAATGATCTTTAAGTACTCATTGACTAAACCTTCCGTAATTGATGCCGTCATTGCATTGTGCGGGACTTATTTAGTTTTTTATATTTGGGATTACATCCTTATTAATCTTTGAATCATCGCACGATACGAAGAGAAAACGCTCCACTGCCCTACTCTCCCCACTAAAGATAGCGCTGATAGATTTCCTCCAGCCGATCCAGCATGAAGTCTAGGCTGTGGCGCTGCTCGACCATGCGGCGGCCCTCCTGGCGCATCCTTTGCGTGTCTTCTGAGTGGTCGATGGCTTCGATGATCTGAGCGGCGAAGGCGCTCACGTCACCGGTAGCGAAGATGCGTCCGGTTTTACCCTCCTGAATGATTTCAGGAATGCCGCCACAATCACTCCCCACGACTGCCGTGCCACAGGCCAGAGCCTGCAAGCCAATCTGCGGCACGCCTTCATGCCGGATGGAGGGAATGCACAGCACATCCAGCGCACGCAGTAGCTCAGGCACATCTTCACGGTGCCCGGTAAAATGCACGCAGTCCGCCACGCCATGCTTTTGGGCTAGAGCTTGATAGACCTCCACCGCTGCTCCGCCGCCCACGACCACAAATTGAAAATCCCGGCCCGCCGCGCGGATTTGATGGATCGCGTCAAAGAACAGTGAGTGCCCCTTCCACGAACGCAGCACAGAAACCATGCCAATCACTGGCGGCGCACCCGGCCCGCGCTGCACGGGCAGTTCCGCCCGTGCGCCATCGGGGTGAAACCGCTGCACATCAATCCCCGTCGGTAGCGTGGTGATGTGGTCGTCCGTAAGATGGAAAATTTGCTGAACGTGATCCGTGATCTTTTGACTCGTCGTCAGCACATGATCCGCAAAGGTCGTGAACGCATGGCGGCTGACCCTTGGGTTCGGATAACTCACGTCGATATGGCGGCTACGGATCAAAAGCGGCACCCGCGCCAGCCGCGAGGCGATGCCGAGCAGCCAGCCATCCCGCGAGCTGTGGGTATTGACGACCTGGATGCGCTCACGCCGCAGCCAAAGGGCCAGCCGCACGGCATCCAGCGGCAGCAATCGGCGATCAAAGGCACAGGTGCGCACATTCATGCCCGCCGCTGCGGCACGCGGCAGAATCTGGCTCTGCGCATGAGCCAGCAGCCACACCGGACAGCCGCGATTTTGAAAACCAGAAAGCTCAGCCATCACACGATGCTCCTGCCCACCCCAGCCACGGGAAGCTTCAGAATGCAGGATGCGCCATTGCGGGCGTGTGGTGATGGAGTCGGTTTGCACGACGGCTTTGATGTCAGTGCTAGACACGAAAATAAAGTGCTAATTGCACGAGCAATCACGCCGCCAGCTCACCACGCTGACTCCAGGCCGCCTCGTGACTGATGGCACGACGCAGGAAGTCCTCCGCGTCCTGCGTGTTCTTTTCTGGATCGAGCGGCAGACGCATGGTCAGTTCTAGGCCCTGCGGCTCCAGCCTGCGGGCGGAAACCGTGCCGCCATGAAGATGCAGGGTCACATAGCAGGCCATCATGTTCACGCCGAAGTCGTCCGGCTTGCGGCTGCGCGTGTAAAAGGGATCAAAGAGGTTCGCCGCATTATCTTTCGAGCCGCCCCAGGTACCGTTGTCGGCCAGCGTGATGACAGCTTGCTCATCACCTAGCGCATCGGGTTCCACCTGAGCACGGAACTGAATTCGATCCCCCGGCTGGAGGTGGGTGATCTCCTCGATGAAGAGCAGACGCAGCAGTTGGCGGAAGCGCTCACCATGCACCAGCAGTGGCGGCAAATGAGGACTGATGTCGATATCGAGCTGGAGCTGCTTTTCCTGCAAATGCCCAGCATACGCGGCCTGATTCTCCATGAGCAGATCGGCGAGATCCACCTCATCTGAGCGCTGGAGTTTCTTGGCATGAGAGGCATTGGCCAGATGCGTGAGCAGTGTCTGGATGCGCTCGATCTGCGCCTGAGCCTGGCCCTGCATTTCAATCCAAAAGGAAGGATCGCGTGGGTGCCGCGCATCGATCTCTTCCATCAACTTCATGGGTGCTAGATCAATGAACGCACGCACGACGGTGAGAGCATTGCGCAAATGATGGTTCAGTCCTTCAGCCAAAATCCCCATGCCATTGACCTTATCAGCCATAAGCTGACCGCGCAGATTTTCAGCCTTTTCATGCAGTAGCTTTTCACGATCCTGCAAAGTTTGGTAGGCCGCCATCCCCAACTCCAGCACGCTGCCAAGCTGCTCAGGATCGAGCGGTTTGTGCAGGTAGCGCCAGGCACGACCCTCGTTTACCGCTTTCACGGCGCTATCGTAGTCGGTGTAGGCCGTGACCAGAATGCGCACCACATTGGGCAACAGGCGGCGGGAGCGATCCATCAGCTCCACACCACTCTCACCGGGCATGCGCTGATCTGTCATCAGGATTCCAATCTGTGATCCGTGCTGCTCCAGCAATCGATAGCCATCTTCGGCATTGGTGGCGGTGTGGATGACATACTCGTCCTCAAAGCACTGGCGGAAGTAGAGCAGAGCTTTCTCTTCATCATCGACATACAAGATATGGAAGGGATGGCTGGCGATCATGACGTGTGCGTGGAGGATTGAAATTGGAGGGTGAACTCGGTGAATTTTTCAGGCTCGCTAGAGGCCTCGATCTGACCGCCCATGCCCTGCATCATGCGGTAGCAGAGACTCAGCCCCAGGCCCATGCCTTGGCCGACCTGCTTCGTGGTGAAAAAGGGATCAAAGATGCGCTGCAAGTGCTCACTCGGGATGCCACTGCCATTGTCACGCACGCGCAGTTTCACGCTACCTTCAAAGCTCTCCGCACTCACGATCACTCTCGGCTGGGGTCGCCCGGACAAAGCATCCAAGCTGTTTTGTACGAGATTGATCAGGATCTGGATGAGGTGATTTTCATCTCCGAGCACCGTGATCGCTTCAGGAACTTCGACGACCAACTCAGCCCCAGCATCGGCCACATGCTTGGCCATCAGCCGAGTCACTTTCGCCAGCACCTGATTCAGATTCACAGGCGCACGACCCCGGCTTTCCGGATGGGCAAACGTGCGCAGGTCAGAGACGATGGAGGCGACTCGATCAACACCTTCGCCAATGTCCGCTAGGATCTGATGAACCGAATCCACCGTTTCAGGCGGCATCGTCTTCGTCTTCTTTTTCAAAACAAAGATCGCCGACTTCACAAAGTTCAGCGGGTTATTAATCTCATGCACGATCCCCGCACTCAGCCTGCCGATGGATGCCAGCTTTTCACTCTGCGCCAATTGCGCCTCCGTCTCCTTCAATCGTAATAGTGTGGCGACGAGTTCATCATTGCGACTGCGCAGTTCCTCCCGCTGCGCCTCCACCTTGCAGCGATTCACAAACTCACGCAGGCGGATGCCGTGATGCTGGCGGCTGCCAAAGTACAGGATCACGCAGGTCAGCAGGATGAAGAGCGTGTTATTGATGAACAAACCGATCGACCTGAAATCGCCATCGTAATGCAGATTGGGTACCGTGGCCGCAAAGTAGAAGGCCATCACCAAACCGACCGTCAGACCGATCTCTCGGAAGGTCCAATGGAAGACAAACGAAGTGCCCACGAGACACAGGATCAGCCCCGTGTAGTAGCCCGAGCTAGCATCCCGCGTGAGGCACATCATCACGCAGATCGCCACCGCTGGCAGCAGCGGCAAAATCACCGGATAGGCCCGGTGATAGCGCGCCGCCCAGGGGCGATCCAGAGCCAGAAGCAGAGGCACACACAAGGCAGAGCACAACAAACGCAGCAGCAAAAACTCCCAAAACAGCGCCGGGTAAGCCAGCCAATCCAGCAGCGCACAGAAGGGCACCAAGATCATCACAAACCAAGCACCCAGCCGCGCATTGCGCAGATTCAGCTCCTGAATCTCACCCTCGAAGCGCCCAGATCTCTCAGCCTCGCCCAGCACCGCCACATCAATTCCTTTCGCCGCCGTTGTCGGCACATGATTACGACCATCCGCTGCCGCAAAATGGAGCGGCGCAGTCACTGGTGGCTGAATGGCAAGAGCGGGCATGAAATCTGATTAATATGAAAATTATACTCATATTGATATTTTTCAACCAGCCATTCTGCATTTTCCTACCTCAGGTCTGTTTCAGTCCAAAGGTGATTCTCTTCCTGCACGCAGATGAATGCGTGCAGGCACAGAGAGCAATCTTTACTCCGCAAAGGGTTCCGGCAGGTGGAAGCTAGCGCTACCGGCCTGCTCACGGATAAGCAGTGCGCGACCTGGTCGGACCAGGGCGGCACCTCGGTTGGTGATGTTGTCCCCGAGGGCACGCCAGCCCTTCTCACCCAGACCACTGCTCTTGTAGTAATAACCGGTGATGACACCGCCATTTTCGAGATAAACGATGTCAGCAGCCCCAGGACCACTGCCACCTGAGACTGATTCCTGCAAACCACTCGCTTCAAGCGTGGTGGAAATGGCGAAGGGATTGTTCACTAGCTTGAAACCAGAGGCGCTCCCGGCCTCCCTCCCAGGAATGGGCGAACCAAGGAATGTGGCAGTTGTATCTACCCCAACATTGAGACGCACGACCAGCAGCGCACTACCTGGATCAATCACCAGCCCGGAGAGCTCAGCAGTGCCACCCGAAACAGCTCTCCAAGCAGCAGCATCGTATTTGTAGTAGCCGACAAAAGTGCCGCCTTGGCTGAGATAAACCACGTCCGCAGCCACAGGTGTAGCGCCATAATTGAGGGCTGCCCCGGCGAAGACTTCTCCCAGTGTGCGTAGGCGATAAATGACGAATTTATCCCCCACATTGGGAGCCACAGCCAGCACCACCGTCACCTGTTTGCCGCTGCCTGCTGTGATCTTGCCCGTTAACCCATAGGCATTCCGGCTGGTGCCCGCAGGCGCGCTGGCTCCTGCTCCACGCTGATCCACGCGGCTGATGATCTTCAGCGCATAAGCCGCGCCGGCCATATCTGGTGCCGGAATGGAGAGCGTGTAGCGGTCACTGCCGTCCAGAGATACCACTGTGCCTTCAGCCGCGATCTGAGCGAGAGGCAGAGCCAGGAAAGTCGATTTGGCCTTGGGCAGGCTGACGCTCATGGCCACTTGAGTGCGGCTGACCGGTAGCGTGTAGGCCACCAGTTCCTGCGCTGCTGCAACCCGTAATCCAAACGTCGTCGATGCCGAGAGACCGCTGCCATCTGTGGCGGTGATGCGGATCTTGATGGACCCTTCATTCGCATCACCGGGAGTACCACTCAGCGTCCGAGTAGTCGGGTTCCAGCTCAGCCAGGTGGGAAGCGCGCTGCCATCAGCCAAGGTGGCCGTGTAGCTGAGCACTTGTGATTCGGGATCGGTAAAGGTGCTGGCTGGCACGACAAAGCTAAAGCCACTACCTTTCGGAGTACTCAGTTCAGGCAAAACACCTGCCGCGAAAGGTGCCTGATTGTCCGGGCCGAGAATGCGGACGCGGTAGGCTAGCAAAACACTGTCATTCTCCAGAGTCGAGTCATACGACTGCAGCACGCCAGCCGCATCACGATAGACACCAGACCGGGAGGCGAAATCATTGTCATTACCGACAAAGAGGAAATAGTCGTTGGGGTTAGCGCTGTCATTGGCAGACACGAGGGAAAGCCCCTCCCACTTCTCACTGATCGTGTTGCTGTCACCAGGCGCGGTGTTGAGGTTGAGGTTAAACTTAGCCAGTTCAAGTCCGCTAGGATCGAGCTTGCCCAGAAGATTCAGGGCCTCTGTCCAGCTCACCGGTGTCACGGCCACATTCAGCACACCCGAAGGAGCCACCTGTGCGGCTTCAGCATCGTAGGTTCCGTCGATGTTGGTGCCTGAGTTCAGCTCGGCCAAGAGAATCGACTTGAAGACTGGTGAGCCAGCAGCACCGCGACCATTGCCGTCACGAGACAGGATCAACAGTTGATGATTGTTCAGGGCCACAATCGTACTTTGGGCCGCTGTGCGATCAACGGTGACACCATTGGTCGTCAGACCGGTGGAGTCCACGCGCGGCAGCTGAATCACATATTGGGAGATCGGGTCCACCGGCGTATCCGTCACGCTGATGTCATAGACCAGCAGCCGAGTGTTGTAGCGCCCTTGATTGCCGGCTCCGCTGTCTTGCAGAGTGGCGCTCTGCAATAAAGCGAACAGCCGCGTGCCATCTGGGCTTTGGGCGATGCCTTCCATGCCCTGGTTTTCACGGCGTCCGTTGAGGTTTACTACCGGACTTGTGATGAAGCTGGTGGTGCCTACGGGTTGGTGGGGAACAATTGCCTGCGGAAGCTGAAGCATGCCACCGATCTGACCACTGCTGTCAAAGCGGTAGATATAAGGCCCGTACTCGTCACTCACCCAGCCCGAGCCAGTCTTACCGCTGCGGCTGTCGAGAATCAATCCTTCAGCATCTATCGTTAGGCGATTGGCAAAGGTGCCATCACTCTGAGTTGTGGAAACCGATACCGAGGGTGCCACACCGCCAAAGAGAGTGGCTGTGCTGCCAGCAAGAAGACCCGTGGAGTAAATGGCAGGTGTCCCAGCATTCGCGTCATGATCATAGACAAAGCGCCGGGAGCGCGAAAACCGCATGGAAATCTGGTCCTGCGCCAGAGTAGCAGCCGCCGCCGTGTAGGGTTTAAAGCTGAATTGGAATTCGTTAATTCGGGCAGCGTAGTTCGAATAGATGACGCCAGAATTGTAACCACGATCAGGCAGGAAATGGAAGTCGCCGGAGTAGCTGCCATCTTGACTCTTTTTCCAGTTGGCCACCTGCATGTCAGAGATGGAGCCGATCGATTCACCAGTGGCCGGGTCAATCGCGCTGGCCGGAATACGACCAACACCCTGAAGTCCCAGATTGATGAAACGCGTGCCGCCAATGACCACTCCGGCTCCAGGCCAAGCGGTGGTGTTTGGCTCGATCACATCCAGATTGGCATTCGTGTAAGGCTGGCTGATTTCATGCACAACGAGAGTCTGAGAAACCTCATTGGCCACCAGCAGGAAAGGTCGGCGTGACGGGCTGTCAGCAGCAGAAACCACCATCATACCTTCGGGATTAAGATCACCCACACGATCCGCTGTTGAAACGTAAGTAACAGCCAGAGGATCAGTCACGTCAAAAATCAGCTCCATGTGGCTGCGCTCCAGACCGATGAAAGCATACGTGCGGCCGCCAATGACTGCGATGGTCACGCCCTCAGGCTCAGCACCCTTGTTATCACTGCGCGTGTCATCAAACTTAGCTGGATGTTGTTTTGAAATGATCTGCTCGATCATGTCGCCACTGTCAAAAACCATGGTCCCAGTAGCATCCAAAATGGAGAAAGAACGGCCACCGAAAGCGAGGATCTCATCAATATCACCATCGCCTTCCGTGTCACCGCGCAGTCCTGGGCTGTTAGACACCGTCAGTCGTCCAAGCACCGCATCTGCCTTCAAGGCAGCAGCATTCGGGAACACCGTCGGATCGAGCACATAACCAACAGCGCCCACACGGATGGTCTCATCCGTAGTGATGAAATCATCGCGGTCATCACCTTCATTGGCGGTCACATAATAGACATTGCCACCCGAGCTGTAGGAGGCGATTCCATCCGGCATGTAGAGACCAAAAACAGGGTTGCCAGTCGTGGTTTTGTTCAGGGCCGTGGCTCCCGGACCATCTTTGTCGCTGAAATCATAGGAGCCTGTGGCGAAACTCTTTTTTCCAAGAGCCTTCACCGAAGTGAATGTGGCCGTACCGATGTGAAGAACTGCCACAGCATTCGCCTCCTGAAGCGTCACCATCGCCTGTGTGCCATCAGGAGAGATGGCGATGTACTCAGGCTCAAAATCCGTCGAAGGAACGCCGTTAGTGAAAAGACGCACACCCGCCGCCCTGAGTGTGGCAGCAGTGCTATCATAGGAAGTGAAGTCCGCTGTAGTCACCACCGGGACCGCCACATTGCTGATGTCAATAATGCTGACCGTACCCCGAGCAAGGTCAGGGATCGTCGCCGACGTACCATCCAGCTCACCCTCATTCGCGACCAGCAGCTTGCTGCCATCTGGCGTGAAGCACACATGGTCAGGATTGCAGCCCACCTCAGCAAACCCCAGCAGCGCACCGGTGGCGGCATTGAGGAACAGCACATGACCATTGTTCGTCTTGGGCACATTGATCACAGCGGCCGCCAGAATGCTCGTGGTCACACCTTTGAAAACCGCCACAGAAGACACATCGTTGCTCGTAATGGCCGCCACCCCGAGGGAGGTTGGGGCGATGGTTTGCACGAAGACTGGTGCTGCCAGATTTGCCAGATCAACCACCTCAATCCCGCGACCCGAAGTCGTAAATGCGCGTTTGGAAACAGGATCAAAGGCCGGAATCTCCGCCCCCCCAACAATGGGCGCGACAGGCGACCCAATCACAATACTACCTTTAACCGCCGTGGTGATGACCCGGCTAGGCGTTGGATTGGCGGCCTGCCCAAGGCTTGCAAGGCCGAGGGAGCAATAGATCAAGAAGTGTCGGGAGTATTTCATTGGGTAGTAAGAGACCTATGCCAATAGGATCTCAGCGCGCATGCGTCACGCTCTCGAATGTGACCTTTTCGTGATATAACCCCTCACGTTAAAAGTGAAGTAGCACATGCTCCATCATGACTCTCGCTTCCGTGTATCACCATAAAGCAGGGGCCATTTTTCTTCTACTCCCCATCGCTCCGTGATGGGTTTAATCTAATGCAATTGATTGCTGGTGCGACCCACAAGCTCCGCGATGAGCTCACTTTTTCATGCACCAAACTCACTCTAACAATGCGCTGGACCTTGTTTTTGGCTTGCCTCGCAACGCCTTGCATCAGCGCTGGAAGACTGGTGATGACTTCGCTGTGATGTTCATCATCGTAAACCTAACCAAGCGTGCTCGGGCAAAGGCCGGGAAGCGGGCGGCATTCAAGCGGTAGGCGTGCGTAGGGTTCGGTGAGGCTCTGCCGCCTTTGACTCGAATTTGGTGATAGCGTTAAGTTCACCGCACGGAACGAGGCGGATGAACGCCACCGGGCACTTTTGAGCACGCCCGCTATGCCCAAGCTCTCCACGTTCTTGATTTCCCTGGGATTCGGGCAGAAGGAGCAGCGCACCTCAATTCCAGCCCACCCATGACATTCAACCCACTCACACGCCGCAACTTTCTAGGCACCACCTTCGCAGCCACCACTGGTTTCACGCTTCCCCGGCTCGCTTCGGCCGCTGACAAGCCCAACTCTGTCTTCAATGGTGTGCGCATTGGTTGCATCACCTACAGCTATCGCAGCATGGCCAAGACGGCCGAGGAGACGCTGAAGGCGCTGCTCGATGACGGCCTTAGCGAGACCGAACTCATGGGCGGACCGATCCAGGACTTCGCGGGCATCAAAGGCAAATCCACCGACGCGGAGCGTGAGCAGCAACTCGCGAAGTGCCGTGAACTGCGGAAGATGTATAACGATGCGGGCATCAATATTCACATCCACAAGATGGGCTTCGGGCAGTCGAATGAGGAGATCGAGTTCAGCTTCCTCGTAGCCAAGGCGCTTGGCTGCACCGGCGTGACCACCGAGCGCAATGCCATCCTCGCCGCGCGTGTGGCGCCGTTTGCGGACAAGCACAAGATCTGGGTCGGCTTCCACAACCACACGAACAACCTGCCGGAGATGGACAAGCAAGATTCCATCCTGGATCTCGGGCAATACATCGGCTTCAACCTCGACATCGGCCACTACGTCGCGGGGTCGAAGGGCAAGTCCCCGATCCCCGTGCTGGAGAAGTATCACGCTCGCATCACGAACCTGCACCTCAAGGACCGCACCGCCGACGGCGGCAACGTGCCCTGGGGTCAAGGCCAGACACCGATTAAGGAGGTGCTGCAATTGATGAAAAAGGAGAAGTGGACCTTCCCCGCCGAGATCGAGCTCGAATATAAGATCCCCGAAGGCTCCGACGCCGTCGCCGAGGTGAAGAAGTGCGTGCAGTATTGCCAAAAGGCACTGGCGTGAGTATGGCTCCCTTCAAAGCTTCGGCATTGTGGAAAATGGGTGATCGTGTCCGACCTTGCTCACCAAGCCATCCTTGCGTAGTCTGACTCATGCCCCAGACGAATGAACAGACTCTCCAGCTTTGGCGCGAGCAATGCCGTCGCCAGATGAAACGTCCGCTTAGCGCACGGCTGAAGTATGGCTTCGTGCGAGTCAGCAACCGTGATCATACCAACCGCTCCTTTGCCACCATGAGCGAGTATCGGGCATGGTGTGAGCAGCATCAGCCTTCGTATCTCGGCTATGGACGCGCCTGAGCGGAAACCCAAGTTCGAACTCGCCCAGGCTCGCGAGCTGGCGGAGGCCCTAGCGCAACACGGGGCCGATTACCTCTTCCTTGGCAAAGCGGGAGCTATCCTTCTCGGCTATCCCGGCACCACGCTTGATCTCGATCTCTTCGCGCCCAAGGACGCCGACAATGCCAAACGCTGCATCGCCGCGCTACGCGAACTCGACTTCCACCTGGACGACGAGACTGAACAAGCGCTGCTGACCGGCAAGGATTTTGTGCAAATCAAAGACGGACCCTTCGACGTGGACATCATCCATGCACCCGATGGCATTGAATCCTTCAGCGCCGCGAAATCCCGCCGCGTCATGGAAGACATCTTTCCCATCGCGAACCTGCGCGACATTATCGCCAGCAAGAAGGCATCCAATCGGCGCAAGGACCTCGTGGACATGGAACTGCTGGAAGAGTTCGCCCGCGAATACGCCACCGCGAACGCCAAACCGCTGTCCTCCGCATTCGATCAGGCGATGAAGCGAATAGAAGGCGGCAACGCTGCATGATACTCAAGTTTTGGCTGCCGTTGTCGCCTGCGAAGCCGAAGGGGGCTAGGGCGAAGGCGGGGAAGCGAGCGGCGGTCAAGGCGCAGACGGGCGTGGGGATCAGCGGTTCACGTTCTTCGGCGGCGCATTCATTTCGCGCTCCACGAGGCGGATGAACTCCACCGGGCACTTCTGAGCAAGCCCTGACCCCATTTCCCTCCCCCCCCGCCTCAGAAGGTGGTCGCAATTTGCGGCCACCTTGGTTCGCGCTTGGGACTATCAAGGTTATTCTCGAAAAACCTCGGTCGGAGGCAGTCACATTCTGTGACCACCTCTCAAATCGTCAGTTGATTTTTTGCACACTGACCCCGTTTCCTGCCGTTGTCGCCCGCGAAGCCGAAGCGGGCCAGGGCGAAGGCGGGGAAGCGGGCGGCGGTCAAGGGGTAGGCGGGCGTGGGGATCAGCGGTTCACGTTCATCGTCAGCGCATTCAACCCGCGCTCCATGAGGCGGATGAACTCCCCTCTGCACCGTTCGACATTCGTCATTCGAATTTCGTCATTTTCCCTCACTCCACGGCCTCAGCCGGGGCCTGCTGAGGGTGTTGCTGCTGCTTCTGCCTCGTGGGGATTCGATTGATGGGCGGCTCCAGTCAACTCGGATTCGGTGTGTGGACGGTCTGTGTTGTCAGAAGATGACGACTGCCCCGCTTTCATGTCATTATTGGTTGCGTCCAATCTGTCTCCTTTCCACTGCAACACCGATACAAAGCACTCAAATCGAGAAACCAGAGCCGCCTCATGTGCTCTGCCACTTCCATTATTTGGCTAGCTTCCGCAAAGGCTTCTGTCACCTTAAGGCCCTTTCCACCCCGAACACGCTCCTTTATCGTTTTAAATGTGGTGCCGCCGAACTGCTCGGTTGAATAGGCAGAATGAACGAAATGATTTCGTTGCTCTTCTGCATATCGAAGCTCCGACATGCAGAACTTGAGGAGGGATTGCTCATGCTCCGGTCTTGGCTTGCTTAGAAAGAGGGCCGCCAATAGATCGACCTTCTGTGAGTAGCCCAAAGCGGCATTCAATGAGTCCGAAACCTTCTGAGGTGCTGACTGATTGAGCATCAACGCGATCATCTGTCCCAATGACCTTTCCAGCATATTGAAGGCAATAACAACATGACCAACGGCTTTAGCCAGCCCGTCTAGGTTCTCCGTAAAAAGTTTATGATCTGCCAAAAGTTTCTCTTGGCTTGATGGGTTAGACGAATTTTTGGGCATGGAGTTTAATCCCCTGATTGAGTGAGGACGACTATGATCTGTGATACTCCTGCAACGCCCGCACCTGCACCTCGCTCCCTTGCAGTGACTTGATCCCTCGCAGCGCGGCATCCGCCCCACGCAGCGTGGTCATGATGGGGATGCGGTTTTGCATCGCCGCGGTGCGGATTTTGACTTCGTCTTCGCGGGGGTTCTTGCCGCTCGGCGTGTTGATGACCAAAGCCATGTCCTTGTTCTTCATCAGGTCGATGACGTTCGGACGCTGACCGCTTGCCAACTTCGGCAATATATTCACGGGGATGCCGGCCTCGGTGATGACGCTGCCGGTGCCGCTGGTGGCGTAGAGGGTGAAGCCGAGGTCGGCGTAGCCTTTGGCGATGCGGACGACGTTGGGGCGGTCGGTTTCTTTGACGCTGATGAAGACGTTGCCCTTCGTGGGCAGGGTGCCGCCGGCGGCCATCTGGCTCTTGGCGAAGGCCATGCCGAGGTCGTAGTCGATGCCCATGACTTCGCCGGTGCTCTTCATCTCAGGGCCGAGGATGATGTCCACGCCGGTGAACTTGCTGAAGGGGAAGACGGCTTCTTTGACACTGTGATGCTTCGGAATGACTTCCTCGGTGAAGCCGAGTTCCTTCAAGGTCTTGCCGGCCATGATCTTGGCGGCGAGTTTGGGCAGCGGGACGCCGATGGCTTTGCTGACGAAGGGCGCGGTGCGGGAGGCGCGGGGGTTGACTTCGATGACATACAAGTCGTCGCCTTTGACGGCGAGCTGCATGTTCATGAGGCCGCGCACACTGAGGGCTTTGGCGAGCTTTTTGGCGGCGTCGCGGATGCGGTCCTGCATTTCTTTGCCGAGGCTAAAGGGCGGGATGACGCAGGCGCTGTCGCCGGAGTGAATGCCGGCCTCCTCGATGTGCTCCATGATGGCACCAATGACGGTCGTTTCGCCGTCGCTGATGCAATCGACATCGACCTCGGTGGCGTCTTCGAGGAAGCGGTCGATGAGGATGGGATGGCTGGCAGAGACGATGGGTTTGTTCGCGGTATGGGCGTTGCCGGAGGCAGGCTGCTGCGCGGCATCACCGTAGTCCACGGCCGTGCGCATGTAGGTGGTGAGCTCGACTTCGTTATAAACGATCTGCATGGCGCGGCCACCGAGCACGAAGCTGGGGCGAACGAGGCAGGGGAAACCGACGCGATTGGCGACGACGAGAGCTTCCTCAAGGTTGGTGGCGGTGCCACTGGGGGCTTGATGCAGGCCAAGTTGATCGAGGAGAGCTGCGAAGAGTTTTCTGTCTTCGGCGAGTTCGATGTTCTTGGGACTGGTGCCGATGATGCGGACGCCGTTTTCTTCGAGGCCTTTGGCGAGATTCAGCGGGGTCTGACCACCGAACTGGACGACGACTCCGAGCACCTGGTCGTTGACGTTTTCACGCTCGTAGATGTTGAGCACGTCTTCGAGGGTGAGCGGCTCAAAGTAGAGCTTATCAGAGGTGTCGTAGTCGGTGGAGACGGTCTCGGGGTTGGAATTGACCATGATGGTCTCGAAGCCCAACTCGCGCAGGGCGAAGCTGGCATGGACGCAGCAGTAGTCGAACTCGATGCCCTGG
>CAZOVY010000023.1:0-63466 GCA_964583255.1 uncultured Prosthecobacter sp. | reverse complement strand
ATCTCAATGCCGCCCAAAGACAAGTTTATGACAGCCTTTTCGAGAACCGGTCTATGCGCACGGCCCTGCTGCGCCTGCTGCGTGACTACCAAGAAGCCCTGCGACACGAGATCCACCAAACTGTGGAGGAGCGAGAGCTGGCGAGGCTGGAATTTCAGGTGCTGATGGCGGCTTTTAGTCAGGTGTGAAAGCGGGTCACGCGCGCTTGGCGACCATCTCCCAGATGCCTTGCGCATAACGAGCGTTTGGCAGCCTTGAGTTTGATACCCTACAAGATTGGAGCGCCGCAGAGGGCACCCTCAAAAAAACTCTACGGCTTTCCAATCTCTGCGGTGCACTTCTGAAACGTTGGAGTTATATCAGTCAGTTCTCAGTTCCAGCTTTGCTGAGCTGGGCTAACCTACTCACCTCCAATCCATGAACACTGTCTCCATTTTCAATGACGTGATCGGTCCCGTAATGCGTGGTCCTTCCAGCTCGCATTGCGCGGCTGCGCTACGAATTGGCCGACTGGCCCGCGATTTGATGGACGGCGAGATCACGGAAGTGCTTGTCGAGTTTGATCGTGATGGTTCGTTGCCATTGACCCATGAGAGTCAGGGCAGTGACATGGGCTTGTTCGGCGGACTGCTCGGCTGGGGCGCCGATGATGAGCGGCTGCCGGACTCGGGAAAGGCGCTCGCTGATGCTGGGACTAAGCTGCGGATTGAAACCGTCGATGTCGGTGATCCGCACCCGAACACGTATCGGCTCACGCTGCGGAACGAACGCGAAACGCACTCGCTCATCGCCATCTCCACGGGCGGCGGTATGATGGAGGTGCTGAGTATTGATGGCGTGCCACTGCACATGGACGGCGGCTATCACGAGACACTGATTTGGCTAACCAAAGGCACCGCAGTTTTGTTTGAGGCTGATGAGGTCATCCAACACGATTTGGGCGATACCGTGCTCTGGCAGATCAAAGCCAACGCATTCGTCCCATCCGACCTATTCAGTCCTATCTCCGTGAAGCGGCTGTCTCCTGTGCTGCCCGTGCCATCGCGGAAAGATATGCGCGTGCCTTTCAGTAGTTGCGCGGAGATGCTGATCTATGATGACGACAAACGCACACCGCTTTGGCAACTGGCCATCGAGTATGAGCGTGCTCGCGGAAACTTCACCGAACGTGAGGTCATCGACAAGATGATCGCTATCGTGCGCATCCTGCGGAAATCCATCGCCATTGGCATCGCGGGCACGAGTTACGAGGATCGTGTGCTCGGGCATCAAAGCGGGCGTTTTGCCGAACTGATGAACGCAGGCCGCTTGCTCGATGGAGGGGCGCTCAATCGCATCGTGCTCTATGTCACCGCGCTAATGGAGGTGAAGAGCAGCATGGGTGTCATCGTCGCCGCACCGACTGCGGGTGCTTGTGCCGCATTGCCTGGAGCCGTGATCGGCATGGCAGAGGCGATGAACCAAAGCGAAGAAGAAATGGCCAAGGCCATGCTTGCTGCCGGATTGATCGGCGTCTTTATCGCTACACGTTGGACCTTCGCGGCGGAAGTCGGTGGCTGTCAGGCCGAAGGCGGCTCCGCAGCCAGCATGGCCGCTGCGGCGCTCATCACCCTAGCTGGTGGCACGCGGGATCAAGGCATCTCTGCTGCCTCGATGGCATTTCAATCCATGCTCGGACTCATTTGTGATCCTATCGCGAATCGTGTCGAAGCGCCCTGCCTCGGCAAGAATGTCATGGCCGCTAGCAATGCCGTTTCTTGTGCAAACATGGCCCTCGCTGATTTCGATCCGCTCATCCCGCTGGATGAAGTCATTGACGCCGCGAAGCACGTCTCCGCATCCATGCCGCGCGAGCACCGCTGCACCTCGCTGGGTGGTCTCGCCATCACGCCTGCCTCGCTGGAAATCGAACGTAAGCTTGGAGAGCGAAAAGCAAAGTCATGCGGCACTGGCTGCGGAAGTTGTCACTGAATCAGAACCCGAAAAATATGAAACGTCACCTCACACTCGCTGCATCGATTCTGCTAACACTTAGCGCTTTTGCCGCCGACACTCCCGCTCTACCCACGACTCACACCACGCGTAGCATCGAGGGCTGGAATGTACGGGTGGATGATCGCCTGCTCAAGGGAGACTCGGCAGAGCTGGGTGAGCGTGCGCTGAAGTTGCTCAATGCGCGACTCGTCGCCATCACCATTGTCGTGCCGGAGCCTGCACTGGCAAAGTTGCGCGCGGTGACTCTTGAGGTGGATCTCGATTACGGACCCCTTGCCGCCATGCAGTATCATCCCGGTGCTGATTGGTTAAAGAACAACGGCTACAGCGCGGACCTCGTGAAGTGCGTTCACATTCCCAAAGTGGAAAGCTTTCTTTCGCCATTTGAAAATCACCGCATGCCATGGGTCGTGCTGCACGAGCTCGCGCACGCCTATCACGATCAAGTGCTCGGGTTTGAAGAGTCGCGCATCACTGCCGCATGGAAGAAGTTTTGTGACAGCGGCAAATACAAATCCGTCATGACCAGCCCCGGTCACCTGCGCGAGCACTACGGCCTGAATAATCAGAAAGAGTTCTTCGCTGAGATGACTGAGAGCTATTTCGGCTCGAATGATTTCTATCCCTTCGTCGCTGGTGAACTGAAGCGAGACGAACCCGAAATCTTTGCCCTCATGGCTGAGATCTGGGGACCGCTGCCAGGGAGCAGCAAGAAGAGAATCAGTGCCAAGCCATGAATTCTCTGGGGAGATCACATTGACCGCAGAGTGATCATCTCCCAGATGCCTAGCACATGCTCCCAGCGGCGGATGGCGACATCGATAAGGAAAAGGAATAGCAGGGCGATGACGAGTGGTGGCCACATCTCGATGTATTGCACGGCTTTGGTCGTGCTGAGGTCGGGCACTTGGCCTGCCTTCAGCATCATGCCGCCAGTCAGACGTGTGGCTTCGGTGAGCAGGGTTTCATTGACGGTGCCGAGGCTGGCTTCGGAACTGGGATTATGGACGATGCCGGCGGACACCATCTCGGCTCCGCTTTGCGCCCGGATGAGATAGACGCCGGGCTGATCGGGGCGGAAGGCACCTTCATACAATCCGGGGCCACTTTGGCTGAGCGTGATTTTTTGCACGGGCTTCAGCGGCGCTCCGAGTGCATCAGCGGCGACGAAGAAGATCTCGGCTTCGACCCGGGCATCATTGGCACGTGTGCCGGCATCCTGCTGGAGGTCCACACGCAGATGCGCTTCATCACCACGCACCTCAGCGGCGAGGTCCATGTTGCGGCCTTGCGGCGGGCGCGCGGTCTCGCGCAGCACTTGTGACCAAAAGCGGCTGAAGCCCGACCAGCGAGTGATCCAAAGTGAACCCCAGCGGCTTTTGGCATCGCTGGTAAAGGCGGTGACTTTGCCCAAACCGAAACGCCAGTGCGCGAGCAGCGGATCTCCAAGATCGGTGACGAGTGGAATCTGAGCGGTGGCTTTGCGGATCGTTTTCACATAGCCGAGCAGGGCAGGGGAATCCCACTTTTCAAAGCCAGCGAGCATGGGGTGTTTCTCGACAAATTTTGGCTCAAAAGGTTCCTCACGAATCATGCGCCCGGTATGCATGAGCGTATCCTGAGTGAAGATGCGTGTGATCGTGCTCGCATCCATCGTGCTGTATGACTGACCGCCGCCAGCACTGGCGATGGCTTGTAGCAGCGCGACATGCGAGCCTTCACCAATGGCGACGGTGGAGATGGTCATGCCCTCACCACGGCATTGGGAAGCGAGTCCTTCATAGCCGCTGCCAGAGGTCTGGCCATCGGTGAGGATGATCATGTGTTTCACCTTGGCCTTCACGCGCTGGAGTGCGGTGCGCGCTTGCTCAAAGGCGGGCTGCAAGTTCGTGCCACCACCAGAGGCCACGGCAGCGATCTGTCCGGCTACGGAACCGGTATTGATTAATCGAGTCATCGGGGCCACGACATGGGCTTCACTATCGAAAGCATACACGCCGATGAAATCTGTCCTACCCAGCACCTCGGCGGTGGCGATTGAGGCACTCTTGGCCATCTCCAGTTTCTCGCCTGCCATGGAGCCGGAGCGGTCGATGACGATGGCGACGGCGGCGCTTTGCTTCTCCTCCTCATCCGGTGATTTCAAACGCACGGGCAGGATTTCCTCAATCGGTGTGCGGTAGTAGCCGCCGACGCCGAAGCTCTGCGGGCCACCGAGCATGATGAGTCCACCGCCGAGCTTGTCCACGTAGTCGCGCATGGCGTTCATCGTCGGCTCACCGAGCTGGTGGGCGGGCACGTCGCTGAGGATGATGCCATCATAACCCGCGAGCTGATCCAGCGTGCTGGGGATGCCGCCAGGCTGGCGCAGTTCGAGTTGCACGCCTTCTTTCTCCATCGCCTGCATAAGATACTGGCCCTCTGTGGCATCGCTTTCGATGTAGAGTAGCCGAAGTCTGCCTCGCACATCGACCAGCGTGAGCGCGTCATTGTTGGCTGGCAAAGTGTCATCGGCCAGGCCTTCGAGGACGGCACGGTATTTGTAGATGTTTCGCACGGCGGGTGTGCGAGTAAAAGTTTCACTGCGCGGTTGGCCAGGCTTCAGCGTCACGCCACGCTGCTCGACCTGGACGCCGTTTTCATAAAGCTTCAGCAGGCCCTGTGTCTCCATGGTGGCTTCAAGGAGCGCGGTGAGTTTCAGTGTCGCGCCTTCATTGAGTCGGGAGCGATTGGGCACGAGTTCACGTACGCGTGCATCTGGCTTGCGTGGCCCTGCGATGGGGATGGCGTGGAGTCGTGTGTTTGATACGGCTGCATCGCGGGCCGCCTCAAGAAGGCTGCCGCGTGTCTCATGACCATCACCGATGATGACGAGATCACGACTGGCTCCGGCAGGAAACATGGCCAGCGCATATTCCACCGCTGCACTGTATTGGCTGTCTCCGCCGTGTGTGGTCTGCCACGCCGTTTGCTGCGCGGCTGTGGGCGGAGCTTCACCTGTGATTAGCTCGGGCTTGTCTCCCAGTCGCACGACAAAAGTCTCTGCTCCGCTGCCGATTTGCGCTTGTAGTTTCTGAGCCGTCGCTAGCACCTGGGTTAGTCCTTCAGCTCCCATGCTTTGACTTTCATCGACGATGATTCCCAGTGCTTTCTTCCCTGTCTGCGATACCCGCGCCGGACCAGCGAGCGCCGTCAGAGTCAGTAGGATGAGCAGCGCACGAACGATGAGCAGTAGCCGCTTCCGCAGGCCATGCATGGGGTGCACCGACTGGTTTTCAAACCACAGCAGCAGCGCAAAGGCAGGTAGCGCGAGCAGTAGTAGTTTCGGTGAGGCCCAGTCCATCAGAGTCCGCCGACTTCATCACGCCACGCTGCAAGTGCAACTGGGATTCTGGAGTGATTGCCCATCGCGGTAGGCGCCCATCAAAAAATATAGAGACCGGATAGACAGGATTCACAAGATTGGCAGGATTAACAGGTCTGAAAAATCCTGTTCATCCTGCCAATCATGATAATCCTGTAACTCAGGCCATGATTTAAAGTCATGTGCTGATTTGATGCGTAAGCCCTACGCTCGGCTAAACCTTCGGCACATGTGGCACGAGGACGTCAGGTGCTTGGTTGCGTTGCTTGCTGCGTTTGGCGGCTTCTTTGGCAAAGACCTCCTGAGAGCGCAGGGCTTTCTTCGCGGGTGCGGTGGCTTGATGCCAGGTACCGTCAGCACGCAGAGTTCGGCCACGAGCGGTGTCGGTGAAATGTGTTTCGAGAATGTGGATAAGGCGTTTCTTGGCCTCCTTATCCTCGACAGGGACAAGCAACTCGACTCGCTTGGAGAGATTGCGATTCATGAAGTCCGCACTGGAAATGAAGACCGCGTGCCGTCCACCCTGGCGGAAGATGTAGATGCGAGCGTGTTCCAGGTAGCGGTCGATGATGCTGATGACGCTGATGTTTTCACTCAGACCTTTAACCCCGGGACGCAGGCAGCAGATGCCGCGCACGTTGAGTTTGATCTTCACACCCGCTTGTGAGGCTTCGTAGAGTGCTTCGATCATCTCGCGATCTTCCAGCGAGTTCATCTTGAGCATGATTTCAGCGTGCTCTTTTTGCTTCGCACGCTCGGTCTCACTGCGGATCATGCTGAGCAGGCGCTCGCGCAGGCCAAAGGGGGCCATGCTGATCTTTTGGAAATGCACGAAACGTGAGCGCCCGGTGACGGTGTTGAAAAAGGCACTGGCATCACTGGCGTAGTCGGCGCGGCAGGTGAGGTAGCTGATGTCGGTGTAGAGCTTCGCGGTGGCCTCGTTGTAATTGCCTGTGCCAAAATGCATGTAGCGCACGAGATGGCCGGACTCGCGGCGCATGATGAGGCAAACCTTGGCGTGGGTTTTTAAACCGTGGACGCCGTAGATGATCTGGGCACCGGCATTCAGTAGATCATTGGCACGATCCAGATTGCGGGCTTCATCAAAGCGGGCCTTCAATTCGACGAGCACGGTGACGTGCTTACCAGCCTCTGCCGCACGCACCAAGGCGGCGACGACTCGGCTGTTTTTTGCCGTGCGATACAGGATCTGTTTGATGGCGATGACGTTGGGATCACTGGCAGCTTCCTCGATCAGTTTCACCACGGGTTCAAAGGCCTCATACGGATGATGCAGGAGGATGTCGCTGCGCTTGATGGCCTCAAACATGCTCTCACTTGGATCGATCTGGGGCGGCGTTTGAGCAATCCATGATTCGACTTTAAGCGCATCGAATCCAGGTAGTCCTGCTATGGCGAAATACGCCGTCAGATCCAGCTCACCTGGAATGGTAAAGACTTGGGCGTTTTTTGCTTCGCACATGTCACGGATGGCCGTGACTAGATCGCGGCGTGCGCCTTCTTCGATCTCGATGCGGATGGCGGGGCTTTGCAGGCGCTTATCGAGGATGCCCTCCATGGCCGCAGCAAGGTCTTCAACGGCGTCATCGTCCGCAGCGATGTCTGAGTTCCGACTGATGCGGAAGCGAGCTGAGCCGGTGACCTTTTCGGAAGGGAAGTAATGATGCAGGAACAGGGTGAGCACGTCCTCAAGATTCAGGTAAGCGTGCTGCACACCCTCAGCATCTGGCACCGTAATGTGGCGCGGCAGACTGCTCGGTAGGGTGAAAAGAACGAGGCGGCGTGAGGGCTTATCATTCTCCTCACTGAGGACCGAGCAAAGCAGAGCGATCTGGAGCGCTGGGATATTGGCGCGTGGCGTTTCATCGAGCGCGATGGGTGAAAGCACGGGGAAGATATGCTCCATGAAGTGGTTTTCCAAGTGCGTGTGCTGAGTGGCCGTCAGCTCATCTGGCAAAAGACGGCGGATGCCTTTTTCACGCATCATCGGGATGAGGTGCAGGCCTAGAATCTCATACTGACGAGCGATGAAGGTGGAGACGCGCTCGTGGATTTGATCCCACTGCTGGCTCGGCGTCAGGCCGCTAGGATCTTTGGCCCGCAGGCCTTTCTCCCGCATGAATTGCAGCGCGCCGACGCGCACCATAAAGAACTCGTCAAAGTTAGATGCGGTGATGGCCAGGAACTTCACGCGCTCTAGCACAGGCAGTTCTTCACGCGCGGCTTCAGTGAGCACGCGTTCATTGAAAGCGAGCCAACTCAGCTCACGGTTCAGGAAATGATCTTCAGGGGAGGGCATGGGGTTCTGAGCCTGAAGCAGGACGGGCATAAGACAAGTGCAAGCCGCTACTTTGGATGTGACAAATGCAGGCGGAGCTTGCCCCGTTCAAGTGAGTGCGACACTATACCAGTCATGCGCAGCGTAGCCACAATCCCGAACATTGGGCAGATTCTTTTGAATGCTCAGGTGTTCAAGCTAGCGGCGCGGAACCATGCTGAACTTATGAATTTTGAAAGCATTCCGCAATTGGTAGAAAATCTGTTCTCGATGCTGGTGAAGCGTCCGGTGGACTTCGTGCTCGTGGGTGGTCTGGCTCTGCTCCAGCATGTTCAGGGAAGAAACACAGAGGACATCGACCTGATCCTCGCAGGCCCCTCGCTGCGTGATCTGCCTGAATTGGTAGTCAAAGGCGGTGAGGGATTCTTTCGGCTGGCGAGCTATGAGGGACTGCGGGTGGATCTGCTGCTCAGTGAAAATCCGTTGTTTCAACTTGTCTGTGATCAGCACGCGGAAACGAGATTGATCTTGGGGCATTCCATCCGCTGCGCGACACCTTCTGGGCTGGTGCTGATGAAGCTGTATGCGCTGCCTTCACTCTATAGCCAAGGAGACTTTGGCCGAGTCAGTCTTTACGAGGGCGACATTTCAAATCTGCTTTTCCAGCATCCGTGTGATGTTCCTTCTTTGCTGACAGAGCTGAAAAAGCATCTACCAGCGACAGACCATCTGGAGGTCACCAAGATCACGGCTGAGATCGAGGCAAAAATCGCCCGATTTAAGAGGCGCTGATGCCTACGGTTGTGCTAGCACGATGTCGAAGCCGTAGATTTCGCGGAAGATGTCGCTCTTCGAATTGATGGCGATTTGCTCGATGGTGGTGTCTTCGATACCTGGAGTCAGGATGGTGAGGCGGCTGCCTTCGGGGCGGAGCTGGATGGTCTTGATGCGCTGTGCATGACTGCGGTCCAGGGCATCAGCGATACGGAGTAGAGCGGCGAGTTTAAATACGACCATGCGCTCCTCACGCGAGAGATCGGAGAAGTGAGGGTGATTGCGCTCTGGATTGTAGCGGCGGTGGTAGCGCGCCAGCAGCGCTACGAGTTCACGCTCGTTCGTGCTCAGGCCGAAGATCTCCGTTTGCAGTAGGATGTAGAGGCTGTGCTTGTGGTGCTCACGCGGGCTGATGAACATGCCCACCTCATGCAGCATGGCGGCGACTCGCAGCACGAGTTCATAGCGGGGCTCCAGGGTGTGCAGGTGTTGCAGTTCGCGGAAGAGTTGCTGAGCAAAGTTGGCGACGTGTTCGGCGTGCTTGCGGTCGGTCTTGTAGCGGGTGCCGACTTCACCAGCGGCTTGCATGACTTCTTCCTGAAAGGTGGCGGTGCGCGGTCGGGCGGTGACGAGATCCTGCATCAGTTCACGCTGAAAATCACCCTGCGGCACCCACATGATTTTATCCCCAAAGCGACGCGCTAGGGCGAGGTTGGTTTGCAGTGCGGGCACGATGCCTTCACCGCCGGTGTAATGCATGTGCAGTCGGCGCACGAGCTCGTCAGGACTCAGGGTGGCAAGCTTTTCGGTGAATACTTCCAGGTCGTCTTCATTGATTCGGAAGACGCCTTGCTTGGGTGTCGCTAGCTGCTCGGCGACGCTTTGAATCTCGGCTCCGATGGCCACATGGTGGTCCATCTTGTAGCCTGCATAATCCTGGGCCAGGTGATCTACCACGCCGCGAATTTGCTCTTCGAGATGGGAGAGATGCTGCGGCGATTCACTGTCCACACCAGCCACCGCTTCGCGTGCGCGGAAGATGCCGAGGCGGTAGTTGCTGTAAGCGGCGAGACGGCCTTGTTTGAAATACAGCGCCCGCGTATTCCCCGGTCCGATGTGGGAGACGAAGGTGTGGCCCTCGGCGAGTTTGGGATTCTTTTCCAGCAGGCGACGTGCGATCTGATAGACGAGGCGTGTCATGTCGCCATCATCGATGAGGCGTGCGCTGAGGCCGGTGGTGACTTGCAGGCGATTGAGGAAGATCTCGTGATTCGCGGCTTCTGAAAGGATGTTGGTGGTGTAGAGACGGATGGCCTCTAGCGGAAGGCTGTACTCACGCGCCGTGCGCAAAAAATCACGCAGGATGCCCGCTGCCTGCTCCATCGTGTTGCGCGTCACGGTGCCTGTGCGGAAGATGTCACGTGCCACAGGCAGTGGGCGGTCCAGATGCTCGACTTCATGAAAGCCTTTGGCGGCGTTCTTGGTGCCGATGACCATGGAGAGCGAGGCTGCGCCGACATAGATCACAGCCTGCTCGGCGGGGTCTGTGGGTAGTTTACTCATGGTTTACTTGCCCTCCCTCTGTCGCAGCCACGCCACTGATCCTGCGGCCACGGCGGTGCCACCCAGCTTGGCTATTGAATACTTGAGTCCCTTGGCAAGTCCAGGCACGGCGAAACGCGCAACTTCTTCCTTGAGCAGATTTAAATATAAGTCAGGCAATTCTTCGACCAGCCCACCGCCGAGTGTGATGTGATCTGGGGCCAGCAAGTTTACCACAGCGGCGACTCCCATGCCAAGATAGCGCACCGAGTTACGGAACATGATCATCGAGGCTTCTTCACCCGTCTTGAAGGTATTCGCCAGAGCCTTGCTCCGGATGTCACGCAGATTGCCACGGGTCTTTTTATCGAGTTCTGGGAGCTGACCGCGATAGCAGGCCACTCCCGCCTGACTGGCCAGCGCGAGCCGACTGGTCAGGTCCTCCAGCAAGACTGTGCCCGCCTCTGGACTGCCAAGATGCGTGCCTGGCAGGTAGATCATGCCCAGCTCCATGGCTGAGACGGTGCGGCCCATGATCAGCTTACCATCATACACAAAGCCAGCGCCGACACCTGTGCCAGGGAACACGCCGAGCAGTGATCGTGAGCCTTTGCCCGCACCGAGTTTGTATTCACCAAAGGTGCCAGCATCCACATCATTGAGCACTGCCACAGGTTTTTTAAAGACACCCTTCAGCGTTGTCGTCAGGCCCATGTTGTTCCAGCCGAGGTTCGGAGCATTGATCAAAATGCCCTTCTCTGGATTCACCAATCCTGGGCAGCCAATGCCGATGCCTTGCAGTCCCTTTGGGTCCACGCCTGCATTAGCGATTGCTTCATGAATGGCCTTGAGAATCTTTTGCCGCCCCTTGACCTGACCATCTGAGCCGCCGGTCGATTTCCGTGCCGAACCCAGCACCTTGTAATCTTTATCCAGCACGCAGGCCAGCATCTTGGTGCCACCAAGATCGAACCCGATCCAGAAAGGTATGGATTTAAATTTAACCGTAGCGCTGACCGCTGGCTTGGCCTTGGCCGGCTTGATCTCTTTAGACTTAGTGGCTTTGGACTTAATGGGCTTGGCCGTCGCCTTGGTTTTAGTGTTCTTCTTTGCCATGCCCCCAACAGAGCACGGACGGCCCCCTGTGGGCAAGTGACAACCCAGCTTCTCGTGCAGACGACCCTCAATCAGCGACCGCTGCGGCCAACTGCTCCATCGCCACTTTCGCATCTGGCGGACCGAAGAAGGAGGTGCCGCAGACAAAAAGATTCGCGCCATGCCGCTTCGCAATCGGGGCCGTGTTGACATAAATACCGCCATCGACTTCGAGGTGGTATTTTAGGCCGTGAGCATCGCGGTAATCACGCGCGGCGGCCAGCTTTGGCATGGCTTCCTTTTCCATGAAGGGCTGGCCGCCGAAGCCGGGGACCACGGTCATGATGAGCAGGAGATCGATCATTTCTGCATACGGGATCGCGGCTTCAAAAGGCGTGTCCGGGTGCAGCGCGAGTCCAGCATGTTTGCCAGCAGCTCGGATGCGACGCAGGGTGTCGAGCACTGACGTGTCGTAGTCCGCCTCGACATGGATCGTGATGTTGTCAGCCCCTGCTTTCAAAAAGCGCTCCAAGTAGTGATCGGCACCATGCATCATGAGATGCACATCGAGATAGAGGCTGCTGCACTTGCGCACCGTCTGCACCATCTGCGGACCAAAAGAGATGTTATCGACAAAGTTGCCGTCCATGACATCCAGATGCAGCCACTGCGCCCCAGCCTGCTCAGCCCGCTGCACCTCCGAACCGACTTTCGACCAGTCGGAAGCCAGCAATGAAGGAAGAATGAGCTGTGTCTCGTGCGTGATAGATGCCATTATGATAGTATGATGAAGGACGCAGCCATGCTGCCGCGCAACTGGGAAGTTTTCATGTCCTGGATCGACCTATCTCATCACACCCGCGGCACACAGCCGCCGCCGACGTGAGGCCACAACGCCGCGCCCATCACACACATAATCGGAGTACTCGACCTTCCAAGAACGGCGCGTGGAGGACCACGCGCCCTGCCCGGTAGGGGGGCTGAAGGGCTCATTTTACCCGACACCCTAGACTGACTCCCCAAGCCTGACCACAAAGCCATGCCACTCGCAAGGTGCGGCCTGAAACTTGCGTTTGTTTGATGCGGCATTACAGCCACCCCAGTTCTGTCATTCCCCCCGATGATTACCCGTTTTCCACACCTGCTGAGTCTGATGGGTGGCGCTCTCGCCATTCTTGTGATTCACGCCCATGCTGCCGATGCCTTCCCGCCGGAGCAGATCGTCTTCTTTGAGAAAGAGATCCGCCCGCTGCTGGCGGACAACTGCTACGATTGCCACAGCGCACACAAGCATGAGAACGGCCTGCGCCTGGACCTGCACAGCGCCATCCTGCGCGGCAGTGATTATGGGAAAGTGGTGGAGCCAGGGAATCCTGCCATCTCGAAGCTGATCAAAGCGATCAATCATGCCCCCGGTGTGGAGGCGATGCCAAAGAAGGGCGACAAGCTGAAGCCCGAGCAGATCGCGCTGCTGGAGAAATGGGTGAAGATGGGCCTGCCCTGGCCTGCGGAGAAAGAGGTGGTGGATACACACCCGAAGCCGGACCCGATGCAGCACTGGGCTTATCTGCCGGTGAAGAAACCTGTGGCCAACTCGGTGGATGCGCTCGTGGAGCCGAAGCTCAAAGCCGACGGTCTCGATTTTGCCCCTGCCGCTGATCCTGCCACGCTCTGCCGCCGCCTGTTTGTGACGCTGACTGGCTTGCAGCCGAGCTATGAGGATGTGCAGTCGTTCATCAAGGATCCGAATGCAGAGAAGCTGATCACGAAACTGCTCGCCACACCCGGCTACGGTGAGCGCTGGGCGCGCATCTGGCTAGATGTGGCGCGCTACGCTGACACGGACGGCTATCAGGTCGCCGCCAAAAACATCAACTACCCCTATGCCTACACCTACCGTGACTGGGTGGTGAAATCACTGAACGATGACCTGCCGTATGACCAGTTTCTCATGCATCAGCTCGCGGCAGATAAGCTGCATCCAAACGAGCCCACTCATCCCTCACTCGCGGCACTCGGATTCCTGAATGTGGGTGACCGTTTCATCAGTGACCGCAATTTGCAAATCGACGACCGCATTGATGTCGTCAGCCGCGGGATGCTGGGGATCACCATCGGCTGCGCGCGCTGCCATAACCACAAGTTTGATCCCATCCCGAGTAAGGATTACTACGCCATGTATTCCATCTTCAGCAGCAGCATGGAGCCGGAGCAAAAGGATCTGCCGATGATCGGCAAGCCAGCGAACGAGCAGGCTTTCCATGAGTATGAAGGCAAGGTCGCCGAGATCGCCAAGAAGGAGATGGACTTCAAGCGCACCGTTCATGAAGAGATCCGCAAGCCGGAGCGCATGGCCGAGTACCTTGCCTTTGCCCAAGAGGCGGCCTTCATCAAAGATCGCAACACTCTCAAAGGGCGCGCAGGGCAGCTCAAGCTGCGTGAGAAAGTGGCGGACAAGTGGGGCGACTTCCTGCTGCGCTATGCCTTGAAGGACAAGCCGCATCCCGTGATGCTCGCGTGGAAAGAATTCGCGGCGCTGCCAGCGGCGGAGTTTGCCGCGAAGGCACCTGCGGTGATCGCCGCCATCTCCAAGCCTGAACGCGGCCTGAATGCCGTGGCGCGCAATGAATTCACCAAGCGCCCCGCGCCGAAGAGTCTCCAAGATGTCGCAACGGTCTATGCACAGATCTTTGCCACCTGCCTCGACGGCAAAGAACCCGACAACGCTGACTGGAAACAGGTGCGCGAGATCCTGCAAAGCGACCCCTCGCCAATGGCGGTGCCGGTGGAAGAAGCGAACCTCTTCTTCACCCGCAGGGATCTGGACACCATCGTCAAACTCAGCAACGAGCGCGTGAAGCTGGAGTCCGACCATCCCGGTGCTCCGCCACGCGCCATGGTCTCGCTCGACAAACCGAAGCCAAGTGATGTGCATGTCTTTGTCCGTGGCAATCCAGCACGCCAAGGAGATCCCGCACCGCGTGCTTGGCTGACGATGTTCGGTGGCGAGAAGTTCAACGATGGCAGTGGGCGGCTGGAACTGGCGAAGAAGATCGCCAGCAAGGATAATCCACTCACTGCACGCGTGATCGTGAACCGCGTCTGGACTCAGCATTTTGGCAAACCATTGGTTGGGCAGACGAGCGACTTCGGCGTGCAGTCACCGAAGCCTGCGCAGGCTGATATGCTCGACTATCTAGCCGCATCGCTCATGGAGAACGGCTGGAGTTTGAAGAAGCTGCACCAGATGATCCTCACAAGCCGCACCTATCAGCAGAGCGCCCTGAGCACGCCGCAGAAAGATCTCAAGGATGCTGAGAACGATCTGCTCGGTCATTACAACCGCCAGCGCCTCGACTATGAATCCATGCGCGATGCCATGCTGCAAGCCACCAGCGATCTAGACGTGAGCAAGGCAGGCGGACGAGCTGTGGAACTCACCGACAAGGAGGCCGACACCCGCCGCAGTGTTTACCTCATCGTGAATCGTTACGATCAGGCCACCGTGCCGGCGATGTTCGACTTTGCGAATCCCGACAATCACAGCCCTATGCGCTACGTGACCACCGTTCCGCAACAGGCGCTGTTCCTTATGAACAGTCCCTTCATGAGTCAGCGCGCCACTCGCGCCGCAGCCCAGACACCGGTTCCAGGCAGCACGATCGACTCGCAGGTCATCCAGTCGATGTATCACCGTGTGCTGCATCGTGACGCCAAGCCCGAAGAGATCGAAATCGCGCAGCGCTTTGTCACCGATGCCGAAAATCTGAGCCGCCGTGGCAATGCCTTCGTCTGGCGCTACGGCTCCGGTCAGGTGGAGAAGGATGCGGCCACGGGCAAGGTGTCTCTGGCAGGCTTTGAGGCCTTCAAACACTATGGCAAAATGGGCCAGAGCACGACGCGCTGGTATCCTGCGCCGAAGTATCCTGACAAAGAATACGGTCATCTCTTCATGGGTGCAGGTAGTGGTCATCCCGGCAGCAAATGGCCGGTGGTGATGCAGTGGACCTCTCCCTTTGAGAAAGAGCTGATCCGCATCCGTGGCACC
The DNA here is from genome assembly GCA_964583255.1 of uncultured Prosthecobacter sp. GTDB lineage: Bacteria > Verrucomicrobiota > Verrucomicrobiia > Verrucomicrobiales > Verrucomicrobiaceae > Prosthecobacter. Next base: position 48,349 of record CAZOVY010000023.1, on the reverse strand, counting down.
GTCAAACGCAGCAACGAAGCAGGCAACGGTATCCGCGCCTGGATCATCTCCAATCGCGCAGGCAAGGTGAGTGAACAGTTGCTGAAGCCTGTCGATAGTGTCGAGATGACCGCCGAACTCGAAGTCAGTCAGGACGAGGTGCTTTCCTTTGTCATCGAAGCCGAGAACAAGGACACCAACAGCGACAGCTTCACCTGGGCACCCGTCATTGAGCGTATCGATCAGCTCACTGGTCAGGCCACGATCATCACCAAAGCCGACACCGACTTCTGCGGCCCTGAAGGCTGGCCACTCAAGCGCCCGAAACCCCAGTCAACCCTGTCGCAGTTAGCGCAGGTGCTGATGATGTCGAACGAGTTTCAGTTTGTGGACTAATTTTGAGTTCGGAGTCTGGAGTTCGGAGTTCGGAGTTGTTGAAACAGAAAACTTAAAATCCTATGAGTCGAGAGCTGAACAATCGTGAGTTTGCAGAGCAGATGAAGAAACGGACGAAGGCTTATGCATTGCGGATCATCAAGGCGGTTGAGTCGTTGCCGGACAAGCCTGTGTGCTGGGATTTGGGTCGTCAGTTATTGAGGTCTGGGTCTTCAGTTGCAGCGAACTACAGGGCTGCATGTCGAGCACGGAGTACTGCGGAATTCGTTTCTAAGCTCGGCAATGTCGAGGAGGAGGCCGATGAAACTTTGTTCTGGATGGAACTGCTGACGGAGGCCGGGTATGTGCGCCCGACAAAACTCACCGCTCTGCAAGCCGAAGGAAATGAGATTCTTAGCATCGTTGTTTCATCCATTAAATCGACCCGGCCTTCAGCGACCACTTCCAGCGAAACTCGGCGCATCACCAAATCAAATTCCACGCCGCGCCCTTAAGCCTAACACTCTATGTTACACGAACACTCAACTCCGAACTCCGAACTCCGGATTCCGAATTTCTCACCCACCCGCCGCCAGTTGCTCAATCGCATGGGCATGGGGATGGGTGCGGTGGCCCTTGGTGAACTTATGGGCGCTGGCAAAGCTCAGGCTGGATTGAATGCCACGAATCCGTTCGGCGTGCGCCAGTCGCATTTTGAGCCGAAGGCAAAGCGCGTGATCCACTTCTTCATGAATGGCGGGCCGTCACAGGTGGACACCTTTGATCCAAAGCCAATGCTGGAGAAGTTCGACGGCAAGGCGCTGCCCAGTGTGCTGAAAACGGAGCGACCAACAGGCGCAGGTTTGAAGTCGCCGTTCAAGTTTCAAAAGTATGGTCAGTGCGGCCTGGAGGTGAGCGAGATCTTTGCCAAGACCGCCGAGTTTGCCGATGACCTCTGCGTCATCCGATCCATGTATGCCGATGTGCCGAATCATGAGCCTTCGCTCGGCCTGATGAACTGCGGCGATGGTCGTCTGCATCGACCCAGCTTCGGTTCATGGGTGACGTATGGTTTGGGTTCTGAAAATGAAAATCTGCCAGGTTACATTTCCATGTGCCCGAATGGCATGCCGACGCGGCGCACGAAGAACTGGCAGTCGGCTTTTCTGCCGAGCATCTACCAGGGCACCTACATCAACACGGAAGACACAGAGGTGGACAAGTTGGTGGAGTTTATCAAGAACGGCTCGCTCGATCTCAAGCAGCAGCGTCGCCAGCTCGATCTGCTGCATGAACTGAACGAAAATCATCTCAAGCAGCGCCAGAATGATCAGCAGCTCGATGCACGCATCCAAAGCTACGAACTCGCTTACAGGATGCAGATGGAGGCCACAGATGCCTTCGACATCAGCAAGGAGTCTGAAGCCGTGCGCCAGGCTTATGGTGAGAACCCCTTTGGCCGACAGACACTGATCGCACGTCGTTTGCTCGAGCGCGGTGTGCGCTTCATTCAACTCTGGACCGGAGCCGGTCAACCCTGGGACAGCCACGATGAAATTCTCGATCACGCGCGTCTCGCGAAGAACGTGGACCAAGCAATCGCGGCCTTCATGTATGACATGAAACAGCGCGGACTCTTCGACGACACGCTTATGATTTGGGGCGGTGAGTTTGGCCGCACACCTGCTGTTGAACTGCCAACACCCGGCTCCAACGCCGGCAAGCAGCGCGGTCGTGACCACAATCACTACGGCTTCAGTTACTGGCTCGCCGGTGGTGGTTCTAAAGGCGGCTATACGCACGGGGCCACGGACGAGTTCGGCTTTGCCGCCATCGAAAACAAAGTCCACGTCCACGACCTGCACGCCACGCTGCTGAAGTTGCTCGGCTTCGATCACGAGCGCTTCACCTACAAGTACGCGGGACTCGACTTCCGCCTCACCGGTGTGAACGAATGCAGTGTGGTGAAGAAACTGATCGCGTGAATCACTTCAAGCTCAGAATGAATGCCTTCACATCCGCGAACTCCTGCGGCTTCAGGATGAGATTCATCGGCGGCATCGGGCTGATTGGTGTGGCGGTGTAGCCCTCGGCGAGCTTGGCGTTCGGATTGATGAGGCTTTCTAAAATGTAGGCGGCGTCTTTGCGTGTGGCGATGCCATCCAGCGCGGGGCCGACGGCGCTGCCTTGGCCTTTGAGGATGTGGCAGTTTTTGCAGGCGGCCACGGGGTGGGTCCAAAAGATGTTCTCGCCGCGTTTCACATCACCAGCGAGTTTGGTTTCATCCTCTTCGGTTTCCATGATCAGCTCGCAGAGCTTCACGTCGTCGAAGTAGGTGTCACCCTTGCCGACGTGGAGGAGGTTGATGCTGGCTTTGGGGCGGTCCTTGCTGTTGAAGGTCACTTCCACTTCGGTCCAGTCTTGGTCGCGTTTCAGCGAGTTCGTCTCTGCACGACCGATGTGGTCATTGAGGCTGGCCTTACCACGAAAGGCGTGCGTTTTGATCCAAGCGCTGAGTTTGTATTCCGTGTTTGGTTTCAAAGCGACATCCGCAAAGAAGCTCGTATCGGCATCCTCCCTCGTGATGGCGCGGAAGCCGTGTTTGCCGCTGTGGACCATCTTTTTGTCGATCACGATTCCCCAGTCAGCTCCGGCGTTGCCGGGTTTCTTGCCGTAGTCGCGATGCGCCCAGCCCACTGGCGTTTTCTTGTTCGCGGCGATTTCTTCAAAGCCGGGATTCGGCAGCAGATTCGGGCCTTCTTTGAAGTTGAGCGCCTTGTGCTTCTTGCCGAGCATCTTAGCCGCTTCGGTCAGCCATTCGTCGTTTTTCACGATGGGATCTGCCGCGAGCTTTTTGACGAGCGTTTGAATTTCAGGCGTGGTGGCGAAGTCCGCCAGCTTCACGAAAGCCGCGAGACGTGTGTGCAGATCCGGGTCTGAAAACACGCCTGAGCCGAAGAAGAGATCCTGCGCAGCTTTGTCACTGCCGAGCGCGCGGATGGCGTTGCGGCGGAGCGCGGGGTCTTTGGAAATGAGCGCGGCCTGGTGGGTCTTGGCGTCGAGTTGGCCGAGAGCGTGCTGTGTCCATAGATCATGGGGCCCATAGGTCGAATAGGGCTTATAGGACCTATTTTCGACGGCCACACGCTGCGCTGCGAGCCGCCCATAAAGCGTATCCGCGACCTTGGGTGAACCTTTCCCCACGATCCGGTAAATCCGCCCACGGCTGTGATCCCGTAGATCATTCTCATGCGCACCACCGACGCCAGTCGTCGCTACAAAGCCGCCGCGTTCTTTGCTGGGCGTGGGGTTGTGCTGGATGATGAAGTTTTGGAAATCGGCCACCCACACGGCACCATCGGGGCCGACTTCGGCGTGAACGGGGGAGTTCCACTCGTCGCTGCTGGCGTAGATGTTCATGTCGTCGAGAGCTTTGTAGCCTGCGCCATCGGTCTGCACATCGACGAGAGCCACGACCTTCATCGTTGGCTCGCAGATCATGGCTTTGCCTTGGAAGCGCTTTGGCAAGGCATCGCTGTAAATAAAGTTTGATCCTGCGGCGGCGGTGTAGCCACCGAAGACATCGACCTGGCGAAAGTTTGGTGTGATGGTGTGGACGGTATCCACGACGTTGATCTTCTTCGCGGTGAAACCACGACCGTCAGGATAAGCCGTGGCGGGGATGCCGCCGAAGAAGATGGGTGCGCCATTGGCCGTGCCGCCGAATTGATCTCCCGCGTCGTTGGTGCTGTGCGCCCATGCGTTGTTGGTAAACTGATGCAGGAACTCGATGGCGCTGCCGTCCGGCTGAAAGCGATACGTTCCCATCGCGAACTGATGCTTCTTACCACCGACGATGCCTTCGATGCCGCTGTAACCGACACAGCCGCAGATCCAATTATCAAAGCCGTAGTGAAGATTGCTGGCCTGAGCGTGCGTGTCCTTGATGCCCCAGCAGTCGATGATCGTCTCGCGCTTATCGGCCTTGTCGTCGCCATCCGTGTCTTCCAAATAGATGAACTTTGGCGGCGCGGCCACGATGATGCCTTTGCGGGCGAAAACGATGCCGGTTGGCAGATTGAGCTTATCGGCGAAGACGGTGAACTTGTCCGCCTTGCCATCGCCATTCGTGTCTTCACAAATCTTGATGCTGTCCTGACCTTCGCCGCTTTCGCTGATGCCATGCGGGTAATCTCTTGTCTCGACCACCCAGCAGCGCCCGCGCTCATCCCAAGCGAAGGCGATTGGCTTGGCGATGTCTGGCTCACTGGCGAAGAGTTTTAGTTCGCAATCAGCGGGCACCTGCGTGCGCTCCATGCTGGCCTTCACGCTCATGGGAAGCTGTAGAGTAAGTGGCTCCGGGCGCTTTTCGTAGTTGGCCACTTGCGGGTGTGCTTTGCGCTCTTCGATCTCACGCTGTTTCAGGAATGTCTCGTAGCTGGCTTTGCGCTCGGCGGTGAGTTTTGAAAGGATGGCGTCACGGCTGAGATCGTCGCCGGACTTCACGATGAGATCGTAGTCGGCATCCACTTTCTCTTTGGCGTAATCAAACCAGATGGCATCACGCCCGAGATCACGCATGGCCTCATGTACTGGGCCGACGGTGGTTTGAGCTTTGCCTTCAGTGTCGAGGTAGAGCACGCGGATGGGGCCGGCATAGGCTGAAACGGTGGCGACGAGGTAGAGCAGGATGGCTTTCATGGTTGGCTTTTGTATCACAGCAAACTCAACGTTGTGATGCCATACAGATGCACTGACATCTTTTGGTCGAAATCAGACGCGAGTCCGTATTATTCCGGCTCAGAGACACGCCTTTTTACCAGAAAGCGCTCGATGCCTTTGCGCATGACTGACACCTGGAAATTCACCAGCAGGCCGGATTTTAATCCGCCGAGCCGGAGCAGCGTCTCCATCTTTTGGCGTTCCAGATCACCCACCTGATCTACGGCGAGGATTTGCACGAGCAGCGTGTCATCCACCACGATATCCAGACGAGCTGCGCTGGTGATATGATGGCCACGGTAGTCAAAGCTCAGCGCTCTGCCGCGTTCAGCTTTGAGTTCTAGACCGCGTAGTTCCACGGCCAGACATTCCTCATAGGCTTCTTTAGACAAACCGGGCCCGAGGGTGCGGTGTACGGTCATGCAGGCACCCACGACCAAATGGGGTAAGTCATCGGAGATCATGAAGTGTGGAGTGATGGATGTTTTTCAAAGTGCTTGGATGTGATGAGCCTCATTTAAAGCATGACCGCGCAAAGCTAAACTAGAATGCGAGTGCGGTGGAGCAATCCAGGCCATAAAAAAGGTGCTTCTTGGCAAACTTTGCCCTTGTCCGCACCGCCTGTTGTACGCAGACTCGGCTCCCCCAACCACCGTGCCAAATATGAAAGTGCGTCTCTGCCCCTGTTTTACGTTTGCCCTTACCTTGCTACTGCCTGCTCTCGCCTCTGCTGAAATGCGGAAGTGGACGAATAAGGCCGGTGTCGCCATCGAAGCTGAGATGACTGCGGTGGACATTGCAGCTCGCACGATCACAATCAAAAAAGCTGATGGTAAGGATTTCACGATCCCGATTGATTCACTCAGTGATGCGGACAAAGCCTTTGCCGCTGCTGAGTGGAAAAAGATGCAGGCTGCACCTGCTCCAGCAGTCGCCCCAGCAACTCCTGCCGCGCCTACAGCACCCGCTGCCATGCCCGCCACGCCGCCTGCTACTCCTGGAGCGGCACCAGTTGCACCACCAGCACCTGCTGCTCCAGCGGCCCCTGCCGTCGCGAGTAAGCCTGCGCCGCCGCGCCCAGTGATTGCGATTACGCCATTGAAAGGATTCAAGGCACCCAATAGCGCTGACTACATTCGCACGGTGCTCAAGACCCGCCCGCGCCTTATTCATGCTGCCGCTGGTTGGCAGATGCTGAAGGCTCTGCCTGCAACGGACGCTGTCGCTGCCAAGATGCTGGCCAATTTGAAAGCAGGTGGCGAGAAAGTGCTCGAAGCGCCTGAGCTGACGCGCATCTTTGGTGAGCAACAAGGCACGGTGACTCCAGGATCAAAGGCGATGTTCCGTATGGCCACACTCGGCACTCTGCACTTTGTGGATGGAGATCCACGCTGGAAAGAGCGTGGCATTCGCGAAATGGTGGCCATCACTGATCCTGCGACTTTCCAAAACTGGTATGTCGATGAGCCAATGGTGACGTCGGATTTCCTGATCGCAGCCTGCCTCGGTTATGATTACTTTAAAGACGGCATGACGGAAAAGCAGGTCACGGATGCGCGGACCTACATGATCGAAAAAGGCATCGGTGCGCTAGCGGCCCGCCTGAAGGGTGACCCGATCCCTGAGAGTGCCAAGGGCAAAGCTGCTGGTGTCAGTGACTCTAAAACCAAGGCTCCTGCTAAAGGTGCTCCAAAAAAACAAGAGGACACTGAGCCTGACGCTGAGCACATGGCCATGGCATCCGCGCTGATCCTCGCAGCCATCTGCTTGCACGATGATGATGTCGGCGCTGCGCGTCAGGCCGTTGATGCTGCCGGCAAAGTTTTTGGCAAAGGCATGGAACGCTTTGCTCCCGCAGGCATTTGGCCTGAGGGCATGGAGGCTGGTGAGCAGGTGCTCGATTATGCGATCATGGTCATGCAAACACTGAAAACGAATGCGAACACCGACTTTGGTTTCAGCCTGCTCGAAGGCTTGCCGCAGGCGGGTCTGGCGCGCATTCATCTCGTGGGACCTACTGGCCAGCTCTTTAATTATGGGGATGCCGCAGGCTCGTCACTTACTCGTCCGTGGGTTTCCACGTGGCTGGCAGGCGTTCATGGGAATTTTGGCATGAAAGCTCTGACCGCAGGTGTGGCTCCTGGTGCTGACACCGCCTTCCTGAATCTGGCCGGTCACTTCATGTATTATAACGCCCAGGCTGCTGGTGATGGTGCGCAAGACACTCTGGACTACGGCGTAGCAGGTGGGCAGATGGCGACCATGCGTACGTCTTGGGAAAAGACCGCTGCCTTTGTGGCGATCAAGGGCGGGGACAATGGCATCCCGACATCGCAGTTGGATCTCGGTACGTTCGTACTCGATATGGGCGGGAAGCGCTGGGGGATTGAGCTTGGTGCTGAAAGTGACCGCGCTGCGGGGTTTGACCCAAAAGCGGCTGATCGCACCAAACGCTACAATCTTTATCTGGAAGGCACACCGGGACAAAACACACTGGAGATCGGTCAAGAAGAAGAGCCGCCAGCAGCGAAAAAGGGTGCTCCGCCGCCAAAGCCCGTGATCAGCACGAATCAGAAAATCGACGCTAAAGCCACGGTGGTCTTTACGCAGAGCACGCCTGAACTTGGCATCGCTGCTGTGGATCTCAGCAAAGCCTATTCCAAGGCTGCCAAAGATGCTTACCGCGGCGTGATGGTGGTGCGTGGAGCCAAGCCTTATGTCGTCATTCAGGATGATGTCGCCATCAAGAACAGCACCAACGTTACCTGGAAAATGCATACCCGTGCCGTGGTCGCAGTGGATGGGAAAAGCGCCACGCTTACCGATGCTAAGCAAGTGCTTCATGCGTCCATTCTTTCTCCATCTGGCGCTACTTTTTCGACTGAAGATGCTCCCGAGCCAGCGAGTGAGCAGATGAAGAAACTCACAGGCATTCATGTCCTCAAGGTGTCGCTTGCGGAGGTTAAAGGGCCGCAGACCATCTCAATAGCTTTTGCCATTGATGAGGCTCCACCAGCGCACGCTGTGAAGCCGATTATTGAATGGCCCGCGAAGAAAAAGTAAGCTCAGCAACAAGAGCATGAGTCGGCTAGCGTAGATCTTGGATGAAGATACGCTTTGTCCTACTCGGGCTTCTGCATGCCTCGTCCGCTGTGGCCCAACTCTCCGGCACGCAACTGCTGGAGCCGAATCCTGATTTCTCAGCCAAGATGGTTGCTGGGATTGATCGCTTTGCTTTGCAGCTCATCGAGAAATCAAAGGACACGCGTAAACCGACTCGTGAGAAGTTGAAGGCGATTATCGGTTTAGTGGATGAACGCCTGCCTATCAAGGCGCTCGAATTTGTCGGTGATACAGATGCCCCAGCACTACTCGCCGAAACAGAAACAGCGCGCCTTTTTCGCGTGCGCTGGCCGGTGTTAGATGGCGTGCATGGTGAGGGTATTTTGATACAGCCGAAGGGGATGGCCGTGGCTCGAGTGATCTACATCCCCGATGCTGATACGGAGCCGGAGAAGCTCGCCAATGATGCCATGCTCGCCTACAGCGGCTGTGAGATCGTAATCCCCGCTCTCATCAGTCGCGGTAGTGAATACAGCACCAATGACAAGTTCGGCGTGAAGACGAATATCCCACACCGCGAGTGGATATATCGCCAGTCGTTTGAGCTGGGTCGTCACATCATTGGTTATGAGGTTCAGAAGGTACTGTCCCTTATGGATTACTTTAGCGCGCAGAAAGAGCAGCTTCCTGTGCTCGTCGCTGGACTCGGTGAAGGGGGCATGATCGCCCTGCATGCAGGTGCCATCGATACGCGCATTAACTCAGTTTATGTCTGGGGCTACTTTTCACCGCGTGAGGGCGTTTGGGCAGAACCAATCTACCGCAACGTCTTTGGTCTGCTGCGTGATTTTGGCGATGCTGAGATTGCGTCACTCATCGCGCCACGGCATTTGGTGATTCAGAATCTAGGCTTTCCGAATGTGCAGGGACCGCCTGCAGCTAAGCCCGGTGAGCGCGCCATTGCTGCTCCGGGGAGAATCGTCAAGCCAACGCTGGAAGCTGTGAAGGCAGAGATCGCCCGCTCCACGCCAGGAGATTGGCTGAAACTCTGTACTGAGGAGCACGGCCTGAAAGAGGTTGTGGCCCATCTGTTGCCTGCGGAAGTGGCGGAGAAGATCGTGAAGCGCATCGAGCCGGTCATGCCGCAGAAGAATGAGCAGCGTGTGGCGTCTGATCCGACACGCCAGCAGCGCATGGTGAGCGAGTTGGAGACCTTCACGCAGCGTCTGCTTGTAAGCACTGAGATTGAGCGGAATGAGGTGTTCTGGAAGAAGCTGCCGCTCAAATCCGTGGCAGACTTTGAGAAACACACGGCTAGTGAGCGCGACCGTTTTTGGAATGAAGTTATCGGTCGTCTGCCTGATCCCAATTTGCCGATGAATGTGAAAAGTCGCCTCGTCCGTGAGACGGATAAGCTCGCCATCTATGAGGTCACTCTGGATGTCTGGCAGGATGTTTTTGCTTGGGGTTGGTTGTGTCTGCCCAAAGATCTGAAACCCGGTGAGCGGCGTCCTGTCGTTGTCTGTCAGCACGGATTAGAAGGCATCCCCGAAGATGTCTTCAACGACGATCCCCAATCCAAAGCCTTCGCTCCCTACAAGGCTTTTGCTCTGCGGCTTGCTGAGCAGGGATACGCGACCTTCGCGCCACACAATCCGTATCGTGGCAAGGATGCCTTCCGCACTTTGCAGCGGAAACTCAATCCACTCGGACTCACGCTCTACAGCGTCATCAATGGCCAGCATCAGCGCATCCTCGAATGGCTGAAGGCACAGCCGTTCACCCAGTCGGACAAGATCGCCTTTTACGGCCTCAGCTACGGCGGTAAATCGGCCATGCGCACGCCCGTTGTGCTTACCGATTACTGCCTGAGCATTTGCAGCGGCGATTTCAATGAGTGGGTGCGTAAGTGCGTGAGCACGGATATGCCGATGAGCTACGTCGCCACTGGTGAATATGAAATCTGGGAGTGGAACATGGGCCGCACTTTTAATTATGCTGAAATGGCCGCACTCATCGCCCCGCGACCTTTTATGGTTGAGCGCGGCCACAATGACGGCGTCGGCAGCGATGAATGGGTGAACTACGAGTTCGCTAAAGTCCGCCGCCTTTACGACAAACTCAAAATTGGCGACCGCACCACCATCGAGCACTTCGATGGCCCGCACACGATTAACGGGATGGGCACATTCCAGTTCTTGAAGGAGAATTTAGGAAGATAGTGCTGCCAGAGGTCTACTGAAAAGATCATTGGGTGAAGAAAGACTTGTTTCCGCAGCGAGAGAATGGTTTGCTGCGCATGTCTGTATTCACACCGCCAATACATCACCGATGGAGAACACCAGCGAACCCGCCCCACCAACACCCACTAGCAGCGCCGCTGAAGATCGGGTTCTCGTGGAGCGTGCTCAGGCTGGAGACACCAGGGCGTTTGATGATCTGGTGCGTAAATACACCACGAAGCTTTACGGGTTGGTCTATAACATGACCTCCAATCGAGAGGATACGGCGGACTTGTTGCAGGAGATTTTTGCGAAGGCGTATCGCTCGGTGAAGCGGTTTCAGGGTAAGTCTTCCTTCTATACTTGGATCTACTCGATTTCAGTGAACATGACGCTGAATTTCCTGAAGAAGCGGGGTCGCTACACCAAGGTGAGTCTGGATGATGTGGACAATGGCATACATAACGATCCTGAGTTCATCAAGATCACCACAGCCAACCGGGACACCATCCGGGAAGTGAATATTCATGAGCTGCAAAAAAGATTGAACGACGCTATGTCGAAGCTGTCCGACGACCACCGAGCAGTGGTGACACTGTACGATATTCAGGGCCATCAGCACAATGAGATCAGTAAGATGCTCGGAGTGTCAGAAGGCACGATCAGATCACGTTTGTTTTATGCACACCGACTCCTCCAGACCCATCTCGAAGACCTTGTGAAGTAGCTTTTCATTCCCCCTAAATTCCAGTTCAAACACACATTCAATACCACGATCCTATGAGTGAATTCGAAGACATCCAGCGACTGATTCGGCTGAAGCGGTATGAGACCCCAGGTGAAGATTTCGTCGAAGATTTCCTGACCCAATTTCACCAACGTCAGCGCTCCGAGTTGCTGCGTCATTCGGCTCGCGGCTTGCTCTGGGAGCGGGTGGCGACTTACTTTGATGATCTAGTCTCACCGAAATGGGTTATGGCTGGTGCGACTGCCTGCATGGCGATCGTGGCTGCCTGGGGAGCGATGAACATCGTCAGTGGTGGTGGTCAGCAGTCATCTGTGGCGATGATCGCTGCGGAACCCGCGCCCATGCCTGCTCAGGTGGCACTCGCTGTCGATAGCGAATTGATCCGTGAAGCTCAGCAGGGGCGGCAGCTCGAAATCGAAGGCATCCTGCTCAGCCGTCACTTCGAGAGTGAAGGCGTCGCGCTGCCAGACGAAACAACAGTAGTCAGTGTTTCTGGTGAGACTGTTCCAGTTTCGGCTGAGTTGCTCCCAGTGTCGTTCTCTGGATTCAATCGCTAAGCTTGCCGATCACCGAGAAATCGAGTTCGCCCATCCCAGCTTCAACACCCGCGCGCATGGCCTCTGCTGTGCAATCAAGCGCGGGTGTTTTGATGTCTGCTTCTGATGCCAAGCTGCGGGCAAAGTCGGCATCCTTGAGCATGTTTTGCAGTGAGAAGTGAGGCTCGAAATTTCCGCTCATCATCGTCGGTAACTTCATGCCAATGAGTGTGCTGTGATTGGCATTCGCCTCCAGGGCAGTCTTGAGCAAGTCGAGTGATATACCTTGGCTCTGAGTAATGGCAGCGGCTTCGGCCAGCGCTTTCACAGTAATGGAGCTGACCAGATTGGTGACAATCTTGAGCACCATGGCTTCACCCACTTCACCCAGTGGTAGGATTTTCTGAGAACTGATTTCGAGCACTGGGCGCACGCGCTCAAGGACTGGAGCCGATCCGCCGATGTAATAGACGAGCTTTCCATTCTGAGCTGCCATCTTGCTGCCGGTGAAAGGCGCATCGAGGAAGGCGGACTGAGCATTTGCGCAGATCGCAGCGGACTCCAGCGTTGCGGCCTTGCTCACCGTGGAGTGATTCATAACAATATGCTCACTCGTTAGCACGGGCTGCATCTCACGGATCGCTGAAAGCAGCGCGGCATCATCACGCACGAAAATTTGAATGATGTGCGCTGACTCGGCTACAGCACGCGGAGTGGATTGGAAGTTTGGAATGTCGCGTTTTGTTCGGCTCCAGACAAAGACCTGATGTCCTGCTTCGCGCAGTTTTTCGGCGACACGGCTACCGATGATGCCGAGGCCAAGAAGGCCGACGTTGGTAAGGGTTGTGCTCATACCGTTCTGTTGCCGCCTGATACGGCTTCTGGCAAGCAAGCTGTGCTTTCCTTTGCACGCGGGCGGCATCCGTCTATGGATCGGCAGTCCGTCTACCTCATGTCACCCTTCCGCACTCTCTTCGGCCAGTTGAAGTCTGAAATGCAAAAAGCCATTGTGGGCTATGATCATCTGCTAACAGATGTTTTGGTGGCGATCTTTTCAGGGGGACATGTGCTGCTAGAAGGTGTGCCTGGTCTTGGGAAAACGTTCCTAGTGCGCACCTTATCGCAAGTCATCGGGCTGGAGCCTGGGCGTGTACAATGCACGCCCGATCTCATGCCGGCGGACATTTTGGGGACACATATCGTGAATGAAAACGAGCATGGTCGGCGCATGATGTTTTTTGAAAAGGGACCTGTGTTTAAAAACCTGCTGCTCGTGGATGAAATCAACCGTGCGACGCCGAAAACTCAGGCGGCGCTGCTCGAAGTCATGCAGGAACGCGCTGTGACCACGGGCGGCGAGCGGCACACTCTACCAGAGCCGTTTTTTGTTCTCGCGACTCAGAATCCGATGGAGATGGAGGGCACTTATCCTCTCCCAGAGGCACAGCTCGACCGCTTCATGTTTAAGATCCGCGTGCCGTTTCCAGATTTGGAATCACTGGTAGAGATCAGTCGTCGCACCACAGGTTTCACCGAGCCGAAACTGGATCCCATTAGCAATGGTCAGGACATCATTCGTCTCCAGCATGAGTTAGCACAGATGCCAGTGGCTGATCCTGTGGCCCATTATGCGAGTCGGCTCGTGCTGGCCACTCATCCCGAGCAGCCGGGGGTGCTGCCTGAAGTGAAAAGATTTGTCGCTTATGGTAGCAGTCCTCGTGGCCTTCAGAGTATGATTCGTGGAGCACGTGTCTGGGCCGCGTTAAATGGTGCCACGGCTGTTTCTACGGATGATATCCGCGCCATCGCCCATGTGGCTTTGCGTCACCGCATCATCCTCAATTTTGAAGGCGAAGCGCAGCAGGTGAAGGTGGACGACCTCATCACAAAACTGCTCGATCAAGTAAAAACACCCGCGATGGAAGCGGCCTGATCTATCGGGCCGTGACTGGTTCTTGGGCTGATGGTAGGTCCGCCAAGGTCATGCGCCGGATTGCACCGGCTTGATTGGTCTGGATCAGATCTCCCGTCTCGACATGCAGGCAAGTTAACCATCCCTGGCCATAGGCCCAGGTATCCAGACAGATGGCCGAGGGCTTGATCACGGGCAGGCCAGACTTTTGCGCGGTGTGTCCGCAGATCATCTGCTTGCCAGAGACGTGGGGATAAGCGTCTTCAAAGCGGGTCCAGAAGAGCCAGTCGTCACTCTGATCCTTCAGCGCATAGACCGAGTTTGCATTGGCATGGACGTATAGATGCGTCTCGTCTTCGAAGTAACGCAGGCAACGATCGCTGAGAAATTCAATGTGTGCTGGTGTGACATTGTCCCAAGACAGCGTGGCATGATCCTGCGCGTAGGAGAGGATGGTTTCCTTGCCACCGACTCGGAGCCAGCCTTCAGGATCTATGCGGTGTGCTACGGCATCTAGAAAGAGGATTTCATGGTTGCCTAGGATGGGCTTGAGCTGCGTTTGTGACTCCAGTGCGATGATTGTATCGAGCACGCTTTTCGAGGCTGGCCCACGATCCACATAGTCGCCTAGAGTGATGAGTACGTCGTCACGACCGGGGCGCACTGTTTCTAGAATTGTGTCCAGAGCAGTGGCGCAGCCGTGGATGTCACCGATCACCAGGGTTCGCATTCCCCCATTCTTGCCTGCTTCGGCCTATGTGCAAGAGCGGTGCAATGAAAGCATGACTTTTGTCGAAATACTCTATTCTCCGACCTCCCATGAATCTCCTCCAGTCGCGCGACTACTCGGTGCTCCAGCAAGGCATGCATGGCGGCATGTGCCTACCCACCTGTCCCACCTATGTGGAAACAAAGCGCGAGCGTAATAGCCCACGCGGTCGCATCTCTCTGATGCGCAGTGTGGCTGATGGCGAACTGAGCGTCACCAAGGCGTTCTCAGATGAAATGTACTATTGCCTCGGCTGCCTGGCCTGCCAGACAGCCTGCCCGGCTGGAGTGAACTACGCGGAGCTTTTTGAAACAGCTCGGGCTGAGGTAGAGCGCAGTGGTGTGGCCCAGGCGCCTGAGCGGGATTTCTGGCGCTGGCTCACTCTCACGGTCCTGTTCATGCACCCAAGACTGCTGCGCTTGGTCGGCTGGAGTCTGCGACTTTGGCAGAAAACAGGACTCGATCTGCTACTTCGCAGGGTGAAATTCTTTGGCCTACTGCCGAAGCATCTGCGTGACTTAGAGCCACAGACACCGCGCATAGTACCGGCCTTTTCAGATGCTTTGATCGCGCCCGTGGAGTCACCTCAAACATCACCGCGCTACCGTGTCGGGTTACTCACTGGCTGTGTGCAGGACCTTGCTTTCTCAGACGTCAATCGTGACACGGCTGATGTGCTTTTGGCCAATGGCTGTGAAGTCATCACCCCGCGTGCTCAGCACTGCTGTGGCTCGCTGCACGCACATAATGGCGCGGTCGAGTTGGCTCGCGAACTGGCTCGTCGGCAGATCGACAGCTTTGATCTAGATCATCTAGATGCCATCATCACCAATGCTGGCGGCTGCGGCGCGCATCTGAAGCAGTATGGACATCTCCTGCATGAAGATCCCTTTTATGTGAAGCGCGCTCGGCAATGGGACAGCAAGGTCAAAGACATTCACCAGTGGCTCGTGCAGATTGGCATTCGCAAGCCCGAGCATGGAGCAGGCGTCACGGAAGTCACCTACCATGAGAGCTGCCATCTTTGTCATGGTCAAAAAGTCAGCTCGCAGCCACGCCAGGTCTTGCAGGCCATTCCCGGCCTCGTTTTAAAAGAGCTGCCCGAGAGCAACTGGTGCTGTGGGAGCGCAGGCATTTATAACATCACCCAGCCCGAACAGTCGGCGAAGCTGCTGAAGCGCAAGGTGGCTCATATCGAGGGCACGCATGCTCCCATCGTCGCTACCTCGAATCCAGGCTGTCATCTTCAGCTCGCCAGCGGCTTGCAGGGCAGGGTAGCAGTCACTCAGCCGGTGACACTTCTGGCACGTGCTTACCGTGCCGAATGAGCGGACTTTTTTGCAGACCCATTGCATTCGGTGGAAATCTGCGCGATGCCCACGTAATCTCCCGCATCATGCACCTCCTTGGCACCTCCATCGCCCGTCTTGCTCTCATGAGCTTCATCGGTTCACTGACCCTCATGGTCAGTTTGGCGCAAACTCCAGACGCCATCGTGCCACCTAAACCGCCGGTGCCGCCCACTCCCACAACAGGGGCGGTAAAAGCGCCGCTGCCAGAAGATCTCATTGGAGATGAACATGTGCGGGAAGAGTTTGGTGTGAATCAATTCACCACGCCCAGCATTCGCAAGCTCTTCGAGATGCTCGATGGACTCGGTAAGCTCTCCTATGACGCCTTGAAGCGCCCCATCAGCCGCCAGACACCCTCTGACCGCGTGCTGGTTTCATTGGGACTTGGCAGCCTTATCGCGGATGGGTTTCTCATCGTCCAGTGTGAGAAGGTCGAGGCCATGGAAGATGTGGGTCGTGCCCTCATCAAGTATGCCAAAGTCATCGGTGCCGGCAGCCGCATGAATCGCCACACACAGAGTTTGTTCGAGCACAGCATCGACGGTGATTGGGATAAACTCCGTGGTGAACTCGCACTCACTCAGGCAGATGTCGAAGCCGAAATGGTGCAGCTTCGTGATGTCGATATCGCCCATCTGGTCAGTCTCGGCGGCTGGCTGCGTGCCCTAGAGATCGCCAGTCGAAGTGTGGCGGACAATTATTCCGAAGAGAAGACACGCCGCCTCATGCGCGTGGATATCGCCGAGTATTACGCCGCCAGCCTTGCTGATCTCAATCCCACCATTCTCGCCAGTCCAGCGCTCAAATCGCTTCAAGCAGGTCTCACGACCATGATACCTCTTATGGCAGCACCAGCAGGCAAAGGCCTCACCCTAGATCAGACCCAAGTTCTAGCAGAAAAAGCCTCCGCACTCGCTCACATCGTGACCGATCCCATGAAGAACTGATCAGCCTTTCTGACTCCGTTAAATCTAATGTCACAACTTACTCCCGAACAACTCACCCATGTCGAACAATGGGCTGCCGATGGTGCCAATCTTAACCAAGTGCAGGATCGCCTGAAGACAGAATTTGGTATCAGCCTTACCTATCTCGATGCACGACTGCTCATGGTCGATGTCGGCGTGCGACTTCAGGAAAAACCACGCGAGGTGGAGAAGGTCGTCGCTCCAACTCCATCGCCTCTGCCAGCTGAGGGTGAGGTAGCCGATGAGAGCTTCGATGAACCTACGGGCGAATCTAGCGGCGTCAGCAACGTGGTTCTCAGCGCCGACCAAATCGCAACACCTGGTTCGCTCATCAGTGGCAAGGTCACTTTTAGCGACGGCCAAGAAGCCGCTTGGTATCTCGATCAGATGGGACGCCTCGGACTCAGTGGCGCACCGCAGGGCTATCAGCCGCCGAAAGAAGACATCCCCAACTTCCAGCAGCAGCTCGACCTACTGATGCAGCAGGCCGGTTTTTAGCCACTAGCATGAATGACTTTGTTCACCCTTTGATGGCTGCACACAGATGCTGCTGTCACAGGGGTGAGAACGCGCTTCTCTTTCCCCGTGCTCACCACCGACTTCGATTACCGACTCCCACCTGAACTCATCGCCAGCGAGCCGCTTCAGGATCGTTCGGCTTCACGGATGCTTGTCGTACACCGCGAGCATGGAGTCGTCGAACATCGGATGTTTCGTGAGTTGCCAGAGTTTTTGAAGCCGGACGATCTGCTGGTTTTGAATGACACGCGCGTGGTGCCTGCCCGCTTCTTTTCCAATGACGGCACGCGTGAAGTACTGCGCGTGGAGCCACTGAGTCCCACTCTATGGCGCTGCATGGTGAAGCCTGGGAAGAGATTCCGTCTCGGTCACACCGTAATGATCGGCGAGTCCACTGGCACTGTGCGTGACATCTTGGAAAATGGAGATCGAGTCATCGAATGGGACGTGCCAGTGGATGACTCGAAGCACGGTCATTTGGCCTTACCGCACTACATGGGGCGTGAGGATCAACCCGCAGATCGCGAGCGCTACCAAACAGTCTTTGCCCAAGCCGAAGGAGCCATCGCCGCACCAACCGCCGGTCTGCATTTCACACCTGAGCTGCTGGCGCAGTTACCTCACACTTTTGTCACGCTGCATGTCGGTGTGGGCACGTTTCAACCAGTGAAAGTGGACAAGCTGGAGGAGCATCAGATGCACTCAGAACGCTATGAAGTCAGTGCTGAGACCTCCCGGAAAATCCGTGACGCAGGTCGTGTCGTCGCCGTCGGCACCACGGCCATGCGTACCCTTGAAACCGTAGCGCGTGATCATGGCCGCGTGGTGGCGGCGTCAGGCAGCACAGACATTTTTATTTACCCCGGCTTCGAGTTCCGCGCTGTGGGAGCGATGCTCACAAACTTCCATCTTCCAAAGTCCACACTGATTATGCTCGTTAGTGCCTTTGCAGGAAGGGATCTGATCCTACACGCCTATGCAGAGGCGATTCGTGAACGCTACCGCTTCTTTAGCTATGGGGACTGCATGCTGATCCTGTGAAGTGATTGCCGTGGAAGCCACTCAGCCTAGCGTGCTTAGCGGGAGCATGACCTACCTCGGGGCCACATATCGTTTGATGTTGGGATGATAGACTTCGCACTCTTTTTTGTGCAGCCAGACGCTGAGCCAGAAGAGTGCGACGCTGCCGATGATCACCACCACGACACCCCAGCGAGCATGGCGTGAGCGTGTCATGGCCATGGCAATGAGACTCGCGCCTGCCATGAGATAGTAGGGCCAAGCGGTGTCTTGGCGGAGCTGTGTCTGAGCACGGATGATCGGGCCATACTCCACGGCGCGTGTCGCTAGAATGCGCGGCGTGGCTTTGAGTCGAAAGTCGAGATAGGGCCAGACGCTGGCACAGGAAAGAAAGATGAGACCTAGAGCCAGTAGGCGACACTTCCGCTCATTCACGACAAAGGCGACGATGAGTAGAGTCACACCAAAAGCCAGTCCATAGAGCGGAAGAGACTCCATCAGCAAATGTGCGTACTCTGGGTCGCGCACACTTTGCCAGAGGGTTGTCAGTTCGCGCAACATCAGGGTTAAGCGTGAGCACGTAGGAACGCCTTCACCGCCTCAGCCGTGGCTTCCAGCGGATAGGTCTGCAACGGTTTCGACTTCAGTACTTCAAGTGATGGATGAGTCGGTTCGCTGCCTGTAGCGGCCTGCACCACTTCGGGAAACTTCGCCGGACTGGCGGTGCTGAGCACGACACTCACACGATCTTCTGCCATATCGGTAAAGGCGCAGGCAGTATGCGGATCAATCACATACTGCCAGTCCTGCCACATTTGGGCGATGACCTTGGGGATCGTTTCATCATCCATGCGAGAGCTTCGGAGACTTGATGAAGTGCGCGGTAGTGTGACGCGATCACCCGACTTCATCCGCACCATCGTTTCACGCACGCGGTTTTGATCGCCGCCCAGCATGTAATACAGATAGCGCTCGAAGTTTGAGGCTGCCTGAATGTCCATGCTCGGCGCGTGGCTAGGCTTCACATCGCCTTGCTTATAATCTCCCGTGGAAAAAAAGCGGTGCAGGATGTCATTCTGATTCGTCGCCACACGGAAGCCACCGCAAGGAAGACCCATCTGCTGGCATAGCCAGCCCGCCATCACATTGCCAAAGTTCCCAGTTGGCACCACGAACTCCACCGTGGCTCGCGCTTCTTCTGGCAGCTTCAGCCAGGCCCAGATGTAATACACGCACTGCGCCAGCACGCGGGCGATGTTGATACTATTCACCGCTGAGAGATTCACCGCGCTTACGAATGCCTGATCACCAAAGCACTCCTTCACCACGCGCTGTGCGTCATCGAATGTACCCGGCACCGGCATGGCAAAGACGTTGGCCGCGCCTGTACAGGCCATTTGGCGCTCCTGAAGCGGGGCCACGCGCCCATTCGGATAGAGGATGAAAATTTGAATCCCGTCCTGTCCCATGCAGCCATGGATCGCCGCGCTGCCGGTATCGCCTGAGGTCGCACCGAGCACCGCCAGCTTTTTACCTTTCAGCTTCACCTGACGCTTATAGAGCAGCCCGAGCAGTTGCAGCGCGAAGTCTTTGAAGGCCAGCGTCGGCCCATGCCACAGCTCCAGCACATAAGTCTTATCGGTGATCTTCTTCAAAGGAGCCACGTCCGGCGAATCAAAGCGTGAGTAGGCCTGCTCTGTCAGCGAGTGCCATTCAGCATTCGGTATTTCAGGGGCAAACAAGGTCAGAAACTCTGCTGCTAACTGCGGGTAGGAGAGCGCTTCCCAGCCTGCCAACTTGTCCGCAATGGAGGGAAGCTTCTCAGGCAAAAAAAGCCCGCCGTCTGTGGCGAGACCGACTTCGACGGCTTCAGAAAAAGTATGCGGGCGAGTTTGACCGCGTGTGGAGATATACAACATGGGTGGGGCTGCGAGTCTGCCCAGACTCAGCCTTAACTCAAGCCCAGAGAAGTCTCCCAGATTGACAACCCAACAGCCAGCGACAGAATGTAAATTAGCAGGCCACTGCGGGTGTAGTTCAATGGTAGAACACGTGCTTCCCAAGCATGATACGTCAGTTCGATTCTGATCACCCGCTCCCGTTTGTATCCCTGGATCTGACAAGATTCAGTCGAGCCTAATTAAGGTTGTAACAATCGGTTCGGAAAACAGTAGAGGATTAGAGTTGCTAGATCTATCCAGTTTATTGTTCTCTAACTCTTCCAATCACTTTGATGATGTCACCTTCATGCTCAGCCTCTCTCGCTTTCGCCCGCATGTGTTGCACTGGGGTATGCTTCTTGTTTTTCGCGGGTGTATTGAGTGCGCAGACGACCGCTACAGCAGACTTAGCCCGCCAGCAGTCTCTGGCCCAAGGCGGCTGGGGTAGTAATCTGGACACGGATGGTGAGCAGAAAGACAGCTCTGTGCTCGCAGCGCCAAAGATGGACGGCGATGAAGAGTATGGTGAGCAGCGTATCCTGCTACGTCGTGCCAACTGGGCACCCTGGAGCATTGAGATGGATGTCGAGGCTTTCTACACCGACAATGTGGCGCTGGCGAATCAGGGGGAGGAACCAGACTCCTACCTTCGCTCCGGTATCCGAGCCGGTTACTCGAACCGTGTTGTCGGTAATCTATTCTTCAATGCAGGCCTCGATTACCACACCGTGAGGCACAGTGAGTTTACCGCCTTCGATTTTGATCTGGTGCGAATGGATCTAGGTTTCATGTACATGCTGCCAAAGCTGCGCGATACCTACATCGTCACACGCTACAGCTACTACCGACTCATGGAGGCAGGTGTCGGCACGCCACTCTTTGAAGATCATGTGGCCAGCCTGGGCCTGCAAAAAGTGTGGAAGGTGTCGCGCGGACAGCAGATCTTTGCGGGTCTTTATGCCGACTGGAGCACTGCGCCGCAACCGTGGGCAGCGGGCCGTCACGAGTACAGTTTTTTCACAGGCTGGAAGCTGCGACTGACAGAGTCGATCAATGTACAGCTCAGCTATCGCGGTGCCTACTACCACTACCGCACTGGCCAGCGCACCGACTGGAATCATGTGGCAGTGGCTGCGGCCAACTATGATGTGAAAGACTGGCTGCGCCTCAGTCTGACAGGGAGCTACTCGGTGAACCGTTCTTCCGGACGTGCTTTTGATTATCAAAACCTCATCGTTGGTGCAGGCATCACCGCACACTGGGAATTCTAATGCCATGATTACTCGAATCACCCTTCTCCTTTTGCTGAGCGGCCTCAGCCACGCCGCCACGGTACAGGCCGTCAAAGGTGGTGCTTCGGCAAGAACATCTCAGTCGCTGCCAGCCGGCTCGGCATTTACCACGAAGAAGTCCAGCCAGAGCCAACTTCGACTCGACAAAGGCTTTGTCCGCCTCGGTTCAAATTCGCAGGTGCAGATGGGCAAAAACGATCAAGTCCAACTCAAAGAAGGAGTGATGATGGTGGGTAGTGATGGAGCCAAAAAGCGTGAGAGCGTCAAAGTCACCGCTCCGGGCTACAGCTTCAGCGTGCAAGGCACGGCTCTCATCGCCTACTACCCCGGCAGCTACATCAAGATCACCGTGCTGGAGGGAACCATCCGCGTGGCACTGCAATCCATGTTAGGCGAATTTGAGACCCTCAAATCCGGACAGATGCTGGTGATCAATCCGTCAGAAAAACGTCTGCCTGATCCCGTGGAAGTGGACTTGAATCGACTGGTCACCACTTCCCAGCTCACCGCAGGTGCCCTCGGACCACCACCCACTGACCCATTTATTCAATCGAGTGTCAGTGAGCAAAATGGCGAATCGAACAGCGGCCTTATCACCCGCACCCCCTTTGCTTTGCGCGGTGCATCGCCTGAAGTGACGGTCTTCCAGCTCGTCAATGATCTGGATGATCCCAATGCCACCGTTCCCGAGAAAGACTACTCCCCCAGTGATGCCAATGAGTTTACAACGATTGCCAACAAGGAATTCACCCGGTCAGGCTCAAAGACACACACGCTGAATGTGCAAATGCGTAGCGGTGGTGCCAACTTCGACATCCTGCCATCCCTAAGCGGCCTGATCACTGTCATCAAAGATGTGTTCGGCAGCGCGCCCAACAAACTTGCTTTCAAAGCTGATGACACTCTGCAGGTGATGCCTGGAACCAACATCAGTACGCCGAAAAACACCGCGCTCGAGCTCAATGCACGTGCTCTAGACATCAAGAGCGCCACACTGCGCGCGGGTGATGGCACTGCTTCTTCAGAAGGCCTGACATTGATCGCCACAGGCCGGGACACCAGCCGCACTTATGATCTGGGAGTGGAGGGCAGCACTCTAGACGCAGGCAGCCTGCATGTGCAGGGCGCTCGTGGCAGTGGCATTCAGCGCATTGGCATCGACTCCAGCATCGTGACCGCCCCACGGGGTATCACCATCGGACTCAGCACCGTGCCCAGCACGATCACCATCCGCAATTCATCCCAACTGCTCGCACTTGCTGGCAGCATCCAATTCGACTCTGGCGGGCGCGCGATCAGTGTGGATAATTCCATCCTCCGAGCCAATTTGCAGACCGGTAAAATCGTGTTCGATGCCCAGGAGAACGGCGATGCACTGGCACTCCGCAATGCCACCTTAAATGCCGATGTCATCAAAGCTCGTGGTCACAGCGCTAGCGGTGATGCCGTGATTGTGGATGGCGGCTCCTTCCTAGCGCGAACCGTACTTAAATTCTATGCCACAGGTGCCTCCATCCTGCGCTTCCGAGGCAATGTGGTCATCGAGAGCCCACTCTCCATCTTCTCTGCCCGCACCGTGCAGGTGGACCTCGGCAGCAGCGTCACATCGACCGGCGTGGTGAATGTCTTTGTAAATCCCGGCCAGGACAATTTTAATAAGGCAGGCTTCGGCAGCCTCACCACACGCACGAACGAAATCCCCGCCGGAGTAGCGCCGTCCGTGCTGCCCTTTGATTCGCTGACCAAACCAGCCTTTTAAAGGCAGCTACTTCTGTGGCAGATTCAACAAGCGCTGCGCTTCTTTGAGAGGAAAGGCGGTGATCGGCTAAGCGCTGCCAAGTTCGCGTAGCAGAGCTTGATTCAGGCGGATGCCGGCTTCGAGGTTGGCGATGGGGAAGTTCTCGTTGGGGGCGTGGGCTTGGCAGTCGGGCAGGGCTAGGCCGAGCAGCAAGGTGTCGGCATTGAGAACGTCTTTGAAGGCTTGGACGATGGGGATGCTGCCGCCTTCGCGGATGAGGGCGACGTTGCCTTCAAAGGTGGTCTTTAAGGCGCGCTGGGCTGCCTGTCCGAGTGGGGAGTTCGGGTCCATGAGGTAGGCGCTGCCGGTGTGGCCGCGCTTGATTTCGAGGCGTACGGCTTTGTTGGCAAACTCGCGCAGATGAGCTTCGGCTAGATCGAGGATGCGTGCTGGATTTTGGTCAGGCACGAGTCGGAAGGAGAGTTTGAAAAAGGCTTCACGAGGGATGACAGTTTTGGAGCCTTCGCCCTGATAGCCGCCGCCGATGCCGTTCACTTCGGCTGTCGGGCGTGCCCAGCGGCACTCGCGCTCGGTGTAACCAGGTTCACCAAACAGGGCAGGGACACCGGTGAGAGCCAGTGTCTCCGCAGCGCCATCGCCGAGGCTTGCCCAGGCGGTGCGCTCCCACTCTTGCAGGGTTCGCACGCCATCGTAGAAACCAGCGATCTGCACTCGGCCTTCAGCATCGTGGAGGGTCGAAACGAGGCGCGCTGCCATCGTTGCGGGGTTTGCCACAGCACCGCCGAAGATGCCAGAGTGCAGGTCGATGCTAGGGCCATGAACTTTGACCTCCATGCAGGCGATACCGCGCAGCCCATAAGTAAAAGTTCCCACGCCTTCAGCCACCATGCCGGTGTCAGAGATCGCGACCACATCGCAGGCTAACTCCTGGCGGTGCGCTTCAAGAAAGGGTTTTAAATTGGGGCTACCGATCTCTTCCTCACCTTCAAAGAGGATGGTGAGATTGACTGGCAGATCGTTGTGCTGGGCCAGAGTTTCAGCCAAACCGGAAACGTGGGCGATGAGCTGGCCTTTGTTATCCGTGGCTCCACGGCAGTAGATGCGACCCTCGCGGATCGTTGGCTCAAAGGGCGGTGAAACCCACTCGCTCAATGGCTCCACGGGCTGCACATCGTAGTGGCCGTAAAGCAAGACGGTGCGTCGCCCGGAGACGTGCTTGTTCTTGGCGACGATCACCGGATGGCCGGGCGTTTCATGGAGTTCTGTCGTGAGTCCCATGCTCTTCAGTTTGGCCACCAGCCACTGGGCGCAGGCGCGGGTGTCGTCGTTGCGTTTGGAGTCCGTAGAGACGCTGGCAAAGCGCAGGCAGGTGAGGAGATCGTCGAGGGCTGGCATAGAGGCGCGGAGAGTGACTCAATGCCTACGTCTGTGCAAGCGGTGGCGGATTGAAGCTCTAGTCTAGAGCCAACTTTAAAAGAATTGAGGCTGAGCGGCTCCCGACCGCCCAGCCTCCTTTGTTTGCATCAACCTCAACACTTTCCTGTGTTTCCACAGGGGCCTTAGCAACATTCAATCACTCTCAAGACCAGCTTGGTGGAATCGCTTCCACGTTTACTGTTGAAGCTGTTAGTGGGGCCTCATGGGCACTTGTTGAAAGATAGTTAAATTTATTTTTTTTCCCCGCCTTCGGCCTGTTCCCACTGTTGACGGTAGTGGTCGAGCCGCTCCTTCACCCGAGCTTCCATACCGTGGGTCGTTGGCTCATAGTATTGCTTCCCACCATCCAGGCAACGCTGCGGCACGAAGCCACCGTCGAAGTCATGCGGGTAGAGGTAGCCGACTCCATTGCCCAGGTTTTCGGCTCCCTTGTAATGGGAGTCACGCAGATGCTTTGGCACGGGCAGGGTGCGGCCCAGTTTCACATCTGCCAAGGCTGCGTCGATGGCGACATAGGCACGATTACTTTTCGGCGCGGTGGCCATATAGATCGTGGCATGGCCGAGGATGATCCGGGCTTCAGGCATGCCGATAAACTCGACGGCCTGCTGCGCTGCCACGGCCACACGCAGGGCGTTGCTATCAGCCATCCCCACGTCTTCACTGGCGGCGATGACGATGCGGCGAGCGATGAATCGAATGTCTTCCCCGGCATAGAGCATTTTGGCCAGCCAATAAATCGCCGCATCTGGATCGGAAGCGCGCATGGATTTGATGAAGGCGCTGATCGTGTCGTAATGCGCATCACCATCGCCATCATAGACGACCGTCTTTTGCTGCACTGACTCTTCTGCCGCAGCTAGGTCGATCACAATTCGACCTTCGGCATTGGGTTTCGATGAGAGCACGGCTAGCTCCAAGGCATTCAGGCATTTACGAGCATCTCCATCGGCCACATTCGAGAGATGGAGGATGGCCTCATCGGTGATGGTGGCCTTCCAGCGACCGAGGCCGCGCACCTCATCGTTGAGTGCGCGAGTCATCAGTGATTGCAGATCTTCTAACGCAAGAGGCTCAAGCGTGAAGACCTGCGAGCGGCTCACCAGTGGACTGTTGACATAGAAGTACGGATTGTGCGTCGTCGCGCCAATGAAGCGCAGGGTGCCGCGCTCTAAGTGCGGCAGTAGCACATCCTGCTGAGCTTTGTTAAAGCGGTGCAGTTCATCCACAAACAGCACGGTGCCCTGGTTGTTCAGCTTGCGCAGTTTGGTCGCGGCATCGGCTTCTTTGCGGATGTCGGCGACACTGCTCTCCACTCCGCTGAGGGTCACAAAGCGCGACTTTGTTTCCTGACTGATGATGTGTGCCAGTGTTGTCTTACCGACCCCGGGTGGTCCGTAGAGAATGATGGAGGAAAAGCGATCAGCCTGCACGGCGCGGCGCAGGAGTTTGCCCTCTCCTAGGATGTGCCCTTGCCCGGCATACTCGTCGAGTGTCCGGGGTCTCATGCGCGATGCCAAGGGTGCATCTGCCTGGGCATCAGCGCCTGGCATTGAGGGGGCAGGGGAGTTGAAAAGATCGTCGCTCATTAAGGCAAGCGCAGTCGTGCAACCATCTCGGCGGCACGACAAGCGCTTATCTCAAAGTGGGACTCAAGGCACCAGAACCTGGGGCAACTTCCAGACGTGCTTGGCGTATTCTAGGATGGTGCGATCACTGCTGAACTTGCCGACTCGGGCAGTGTTCAAAACGGTCATCTTGACCCAGCGATCATGGTCTTTGTAGGCGGCATCGACCTTGGCTTGGGCATCGACATAGAGCTGGTAGTCGGCGAGACAGAAGTAGGGATCACCGTGCTCCAGCAAGCTGTCGCGGAGAGGTTTGAACTCATTGGCATTGCCTGTGAAATAGTCGCTACCGATCCAGTCGATGGTGTTACGCAGGGCCTCATTTCCCCAGTAGTATTCCCATGGGTTGTAGCCTTTGTCTTTCAGCTCGGTGACTTCTTCGACGGTAAGGCCAAAGATGAAAATGTTTTCGTCACCCACCTCTTCAGCGATCTCGACATTGGCCCCATCGAGTGTGCCGATGGTGAGAGCACCGTTGAGTGCGAGCTTCATGTTACCCGTGCCAGAGGCTTCTTTACCTGCTGTGGAAATTTGCTCCGAGAGATCGGCTGCCGGGATGATTTTCTCGGCGAGTGAAACGCTGTAGTTCGGGAGGAAGACGACCTTCAACTTGTCACCCACGCGCGGGTCATTGTTCACCTTGGCGGCGACCGCATTGATGGCGTGGATGATATTCTTGGCCAGGAAGTAGCCGGGTGCTGCTTTGGCTCCAAAGATGAACACACGCGGATGGAAATCGGCACCGGGATTGTCCAGAATCTGACGATAGAGTGTGACGATATTCAGCAGATTGAGGTGCTGGCGCTTGTACTCGTGGAGACGCTTGATCTGCACGTCAAAGATTGCATCTGGACTGACGTGAATACCACAGGTGTCCTGAATGATTTTGGCGAGCACGACTTTGTGCCCGCGCTTGATGTGGTGGTAGCGCTCGCGGAAAGAGCTGTCATCCGCGAAGGGATCAAGACCACGCAGCAACATGGCGTCTTTCTTCCATTGATCTCCGATGGATTCAGTGATGAGACCGGAGAGCTGCGGATTGCAGACATCCAGCCAGCGGCGGAAGGTAACGCCGTTGGTTAGATTCAGGAAGCGATTTGGATACAGCTCGAAGAACTCGGGAAAGAGTCGCTCGCAAAGAAGGCGCGTATGAAGTGCGGCGACTCCATTGGTGGCGTGACCACCGAGGACCGACATGTGGGCCATGCGGACGTATTTACTGCCGCGCTCTTCGATGAGGGAGAGGACGCGCTTCTTCTCGGCATCACCTGGCCATTTGGCTTCGACATCGCCATCGAGGAACTCAGCATTGATCTGGTAGATGATCTGGAGATGGCGCGGGAGCACGCGCTCGAAGAGACCGACACTCCACATTTCCAGGGCTTCAGGAAGGAGTGTGTGGTTGGTGTAGGAGAAGGTTTCTTGGCAAATCTTCCAGGCCTGCGCCCAAGGGAGTTTTTCTTCATCGACAAGGATGCGCATCAGCTCTGGAATGGCGACGGCTGGGTGCGTGTCATTGAGCTGGATGGCGGCCTTGGAAGGGAATTCACTCCAGGGCAGGGTGTAACCGTTTTTGAATCGGCGGACGATGTCAGCTAAGGAGCAGGCGACAAAGAAGTACTGCTGCACGAGGCGCAGTTCCTTGCCCGACTCGGTGGCGTCATTCGGATAGAGAACCTTTGATACAGTCTCGGCGAGTGCCTTCTCCCGCAGCGCTTCGATGTAGCTGCCTTCGTTGAAGATTTGAAAATTAAAATCCTCATCTGCCTGCGCCTGCCAGAGTCGGAGGACATTGACGGTGTGACTGTCATAACCAACGATGGGGATGTCCCAGGGTAAGCCGAGTAGTGTCTTGGTTTCGATCCACTCGGAGTGGGGGTGACCGAAGTCGTCGAACTTTTGAATGACGCGACCATAGAGTTTGACGCTCTGCCGGTAGCTGGGGCGGGCGATCTTCCATGGGCTGCCGTCACGCATCCATGCATCGGGATGCTCGACCTGTTTACCGTTGATGAACTCCTGGCGGAAAAGACCGAACTCGTAATGAATGCCGTAACCGATGGCGGGGAGATTGACCGTGGAAAGTGAATCCATGAAACAAGCGGCGAGGCGACCTAGGCCACCATTTCCGAGTCCCATGTCGGGTTCTTTTTGGAGGAGTTCGTCGAGATCTTTGCCCATCTCTTTGAGCGCCTGCTTGGTGACGTCGTAGAGGCCGGAGTTGCGCAGATTGTTTTCCAGCAAGCGACCCATGAGATACTCAAGAGAGAGGTAATGGACGCGACGAACGCCGGATTGGCGATGCTGAGCGCGGGACTTGGTGGCACCATCCATCACACGATCACGGACAGCTAGGCAGGTAGCGACCCACCAGTCATTGGGGCTGGCTGAGTCCACGAAGGCTCCGAGGGTGAAACGGACGTGATTGATGATGGAGGCTTTGAGGCTCTCCGAGGAATTGCCGAGGTCGCAAGGGGCTGGGATCATGGATGGGAGATTGTGGGTCACCAAGTCACCCATTTGGGTAGCTCACGCGGTGCGATGACCAGGGTGATTTCGCCTTTGGGGGGCTTGGTTTGATAATGTAAAAGCACGATTCGGGCCGGACCGCGTTGGAATTCCTCAAACTTCTTCGTCAACTCGCGGGCGACGACGACTCGGTGCTCGGGCGCGTGGTTGGCGAGCATCTCCAAGGTATCGACAATGCGGTAAGGACTCTCGAAATAGACGCTGGTCGATTCACGCTGGAGTGCCGCGACGAGTTCCTTTTCACGCTGGCCTTTCTTATGCGGAAGAAAGCCGCCAAAATAAAAGGGTGTCGTCGGCAGGCCTGAAGCTGCCAAGGCTGTGAGCACGGCGCTCGGGCCGGGGATGCCCTCGACACGCAGTCCGGCGGCGATGACACTCTGAACCAGTCTTTGTCCTGGATCTGAAACGGTTGGCATACCTGCATCTGAGATCAGCGCGACACTGCCGCCGGCTTGGATATGGGCGATGAGTTCGGGGATGCGGCGCGCTTCATTATGCTCGTTTAAACTGATGAGCCGACTGCGGATGCCGTGATGGGAAAGCAGACGTCCTGAGTGCCGAGTGTCTTCACAGGCGATGGCTCCGACGCATTTTAAGATGTCGAGCGCGCGCAGCGTGATGTCACCCAGATTACCAATGGGGGTGGCGACGAGATAGAGGGCAGCTTGGACCCCGCTCTGAGGTGATTCGAGGCTGAGTGGCGAGTCATCCACCTCGGGGATGGCTTCAGCGCTGAGCGATTCCGATTCAGCCTCCATTACCAGCCTTCGGAGATTTCCACGGCCAGATTTCCAGCGAGACGTTGGGCTGCATCTTCGAGAGCTTGAGCTTCTGAGTTCTGAACGTTCGAGTCGAGGATGACATAGGAAAGGCCACTGGCATTCCCTGTGTGGATAGGCTGACCACTGGAAGTGTCACGAATGACGAAATTACACGAGAGTCGCATCTGCAACTGAGACGTCCGCAGGACATTGGTGCGGGAGGAGCGGAACTGGCTGCGATCTGCGCGGGCGACGACTCCTTCTAAAACAGCCTCGGCCTGATCTTTGGACACGATCTGGTAGGCTCCGTCCATCTGGATCTGCTTGATGAGAGCATTGGTGACTAATGACGCGAGGCGCGGCTCCAGCGTTTGATTCTCAAAGGTCGGCACAGCGAGCTTGGTGATGCCGACGAGGTGATTGGGCTTTTGGCCACCGAGTTGGTAGCCGGCGCATCCTGAGAGCACAAAGCAGAAGCTGAGCAGAAAAAGTCGTGTCGTCATGAGATCAGGGTGCTGGGGTCGTAGGCTTTGGCGGCACAGGCAGTTTAGGAGCGGCAGGGACGGGGAGTAGCGCGGGTTTTTCCTCAGTCACAGGTGGCAAAAGAGTGCCTGCTCCAGGTGCCATGTCACCCGCCTTCAGTGGTAGGGTCGGCTCGGTCAGTGGGATCGGCATGAAGCTGTCGTTGCCTGTGCGCATCCCAGGTTTTTGGCCGAGGCGGGCTAGTTCAGGTGCCATGGGTCCGATGTAATCTGGACGGCCCTTGAGATTCTTAGCGCCAGAGACTGTGTAGTCTTGATCAGGCTGGCCTTTTTTCGCATCAGAGACGGCTTCTGGGTCTGTAGCGGCAAGTTCGGCGAGCAGTGTGCGGGCTTCAGCCGAGGCTTCAGGAGAGCCATACTTGAGAGCTTCATTAAAGTAGATGGCGGCGGCTTTGGTCTTGCCAGTGCGCATGTAAAACTTGCCGACCGTCAGAGATTGACCAGCTTCCACCGCATTGATCTGACGAAGGCCAAGCTCAGCTTCTGTTGCTCGCTCACCTTTCGGATTGGTGGTCATGTACGTCGTGAGGGCATCGCGGGCAGCGACGAGATTTGATTTATCCTCACTGCGGGTAGCTGCGACGCTACTGATGGAACCAATTCGGAACTGCGCCTCTTTGGCCTGCTTGGTATTCGGGTAGTTGTCCACCACAGTCTGGTAAGCGAGCACCGACTTGTCCTTCTCAGTGATGTCCTGGTAGATCTCAGCGATGCTGAACTGGCAAAGCGGGGCCAAAGTGCCGAATGGCGCATTGGTGATGATCTTCTTGTACATCCCGATCACCTCTTCACCGCCCATTTTCACGGGGACCAGGATCAGACTGCGCTCTTTTTTGCCACTCTTGGCGATCTCAGCGATTTCATATTGCTGCTGGATGGCATCTTCGAAGCGTGCACTTGAGCGATACTGATCAATGAAAGCCTGGAAAGCATCAAAGCCGACCGTCATGCTGCTGCTCTGGCGGATAAGGATTGCCTTGGCATACGATGCCTCGGACGCAGCCACAGTGAAGGGGTAGAGCTTGACGATTTGCTCGTAAAGCCCCTGCGCTTTACCAGTGCGGCCATCCGTTTGAGCTGCACGGGCCTGCATCAGCAGCGCAGTGGCTTTGGATTCTTGTTGTTCGCGTTCGGAGGCGTTCGGGGCCTCTTTGGACTTCTTTTCGAACAAACCCAAAAAGGCTGGCGAAGAGGTGGGGACGGCGAATAAGGTGGCTGCTGCAAGGGCAAAGGCAGGCAGGCGTTTGAGGGAAATGGCTCTCATCTGAAATTGATACTAAAGGCGTGTGAAAGAGGCGTCAAGCTGGCAGAACTAGCGGGGTGATTTTCGATCAAGACTTCATGCCTCCTCGTTCCCAGCACCTTCCTCACCATGACCTTCTTCGGCCATGCGTTGGATGATGGTGCTGAGATACTCGATGTAGCCATGAACATCCAGGCTGTCCGCCTCGGGCTGGCCCTGCACGGAGTAGAGCCAGCCGACCTCATACGGGTCAGTGCGCACGACACAGGCGTCCTCTTTTAAATAGGGGTTTCCGCCGACAAAACTGCCGTTCATCACACAATAAACATCTGAGGCGGCCTTGAATCCCTCCACCCAACCAACGTTTTTGCCCGGCTCCACGGCGTCGCCGAGCTTCATTTGCCATTCGCAGTCCACGAGTTCGCCGAGCATCCGTGTCGCGAATTTCGTGAAGCCCACCCGCCAGACATTCTCTTGACCATCCACCTCGGCCATCCAGTAATGAGAGCGCGAGTAGCGATAGGATTCTGGAAAGCGGGCAGAAAAACGAGCGTGCTTAAATCGGACAGTCGGGAGCGGCATGGGGGCAGGGAGATCAGAGCTGGACTTACTTCGCATCGAAGCAAATCACATGCCCAGGCGTGTTGCGGACAAAAAGCTGACCATTTGCTAGCACGGGCGCGCTCCAGCAGCGGCCACTCAGAACTTGCGCACGATTCAGCTCCTCAAACTTCTCCGCATTTGCCTTAGCAATGACCAGCTCACCTTTCTCCGTGAGAATGATCAGACGACCATCTGCCGCCATCAGTGAGCCAAAGCCCACCGACTTCTCTGCCCACAATTCCTTGCCATCGCTCAGGCGCACGCACTTGAGCGAGCAGCGGCTGTTTTGATCACCGTCGATTCCATACAGATGACCATCGATCAGCACGCTCGAGTTGAATTGATTTTTCAACACCTTGCTCTCCCACACCTTCTCCGGCCGGCTGGCGCTGAGCTTCAGGAGCGTACAGCCTTTGTTGTAGCCGCTGGAGATGAAAAGTTGATCACCACTGAGAATCGGGTCGGCCGCGTTCACGCCGTAGCGCGTGTTCCATTTATAGGACCACACCGGCGTGCCGCTCGCCACTTCCACCGCCACAAAGCTATCTCCAGAGCCGATCACCGCCAGCTTCTTGCCATCGCGAGTGATCGGGTAAGCCGTCGCATAGCCCGCGCTATCGGTATCGCTTTTCCAGACGATTTTGCCCGTGGCTTTCTCCACCGCCATGCCAGCCTTACCCACATTCAGAATCAGCAACTTGCCCTGCACCAGAGGCGATCCCGCGAAACCCCAGTCCGGGATGTTCGAGTCCGTTTCCTTCTGCACATTCTTTTCCCACACCACCTTGCCTGTCGCAGCCTCCAGGCAAATGAGATCACCCCAGCGGCTGAGTTGATACACCTTATCGCCATCAATCGTCGGCGTGGCAGAGGTGCCGCCCTCATAATACTTGTCACCCAGATCTGCTTTATACTCGTGCTTCCAGAGCACCTTACCCGACTTCGCCTCCAGGCAGAAAACGCTGTCCTTATCATCCGCATGACCCGTGGTGAAGACACGCCCATCACCCACCACAAAAGAAGAAAATCCTAGCCCCACTTCAGCCTCCCAGAGTATCTTCGGCTCACCACTCAGCTTCCAGTCCTTCTCGGTGGAAAGGCCATCGTAAGTCGGGCCACGCCAGATCGGCCAATCGGCTGCCATGGCAAAAGATGTCGTCAGAGTCAGAGCAGCAAGACAGGAGCTGTGAATGAGATTTTTCATGCGCCCTGAGTAACGCCCGTTAGGCAGCGAATCGCAACCCAACTTTTAAAAAGCCAGCGACATCAGTGATCACTTCTGAAAGTTGGAGGAGAAGGTGACTCCAGGCTTGAGGCCCAGATACTTCACGCGCTCTTCAGGATGCGTCTCCAGATACTTGTCCAGACCGGGGCAACTGGTTTCCAGGTAGAGGAATTTTCCGTCCTCGGACACAACCGACAAAAGGAAATATTTGTACACATCGCCACCCACGTTTGACTTGTCGCGGTCAGAATCAAAGCGCGTCTGCAAAGGCGCAAACTCGAACTTGCGGCGTGCCCCCTTGAGCACAGCGGGCACTCCGATAGTTTCCGTGGTGGCGATCTTACAGGTCTGCTCACCACGGCGGTATTTATCTCCGGTATCCATGGTGATCAGCAGGCAGGTGATGGATGCCGCAGCCATTGGCTGAGTTTGCGCACTTTCGATGACCACGGCAGGGGAGATCGTCATCGTCTTCATGAAGCTTGATCCTGAAACAGCCTTGCTCCGTGTCCCCACACTCGCCTGCACGCGCAGTCCAGGATACTTTTTAGCCGTGGCCAATAGTTCCTCCTTGGTCTCAATCTTCGCCGCTGGTGGCGTTTGGGCGATGAGGCTGACGCTGGTAAAAATGAAGAGGGCGGCGAATGATTTATGCATGGCGCATTATGACCATGAAAACACCTGCCCGGTCAAGACAGGGTTGCACGACAAAGGGTAACTCAAAGCTCTGATAGGCGCTTCGATCGCCTTTCGGCGCAGGTTGCTGTGTGGTCTCAAATTACTTCACCGCTTCTGCATTCCAGACTTTGATGTCGTCAAAGTAGCCGCTTTGTCCGGCCACACCGAGTTCGATCTTGGACTTGGTGGCGTGGCCGATGCCGGGGGATTTGAAATAGGCCACGGCTTTACCATCGATGGTCACACGCATCGCCTCGCCGACGGTTTCGACGGCGAGGTTGTAGATCTTGCCCTTTTCGAGCGCGACTGGAAAAGTGGCAGAGTGGGCAGCCATCTGCTTGCTTGCTTCTGCCTTCTTGGCGGGATCATTCTTCATCGCCTTGAGTACCTCGTTCTGGCTGCCTTCACGCTCGTCCATGATGGTGACTTTATCGAGACTGACACGCGCACGGCTGAGGTGACCGTAATGTGAACCGGTGTATTTGCGGTCGTCGAACTCGACATCCATCATGGTATTGCCATCAAATTTGATCTTCACTTCGACCACGCTGTCCTTGGTCGGCAGATCCAGGCCGTAGACGGCGGCGTGCGCAGTGATCACGGACTTGCCATCCTTTGAAGGCATGTCTTTCACGCGAGTCTGGGTACCTTTCAACATGCCGTCTTCCCAGGTGAAGGTGTCCACCACGCGGTGCCATTTGGCATCGTGCGTCGTCCCGTCCATGTTGTCCTCGAAAAGTAAGTTAGTCTTCTTGGCGATGGATTCGGCTGTAATCACAGGCGCTTCAGCGGCGAAGGCTGAGAAGGAAACTGCGCAGGAGGCGAGGTAGAGGAGACGGATGTTCATGAGTAAATGGAAACGAGGGTGGACCGCACAAATATCGTGCGGACCCAAATAACGATCTCTAGCGGCGACTCCTTCAGCAACTCGGACTTTCGGAGATGGTGCCTACAAAAAATAGCTAACTAAAGATTTAAAGGATAGATTTGAAAAAATTAAATTACCACGAAACGAATCAGCCTTTAATCCGATAGTATAGGAGAGTTGTAATTTACGCCCACTCAGCTTACTCTCTTTATGTCCGAAGACGTGCCACCGCCCGGTTTAACACCTACCAATTACCAACGCACCACGGGTGGTAGTCATCCGCGCTGGCAGCCGCCGACACTGGCGCATTTGCAGGAAATGCTTCCGGCTTATGAAGTGATTATTTGCCGGATGCCAAGGTCAGCGATGCGGCCTTTGAGAAACTGCAAAAGGCGCTGCCTGGCTGCAATGTCATGAGGTGAAGACGCCCCAATATGTGAAACCGTTTTTTCTTCCATGAGTAGCTCATCATCCTCCAGTTCCAAACCCTCCAAAGGCTGGCAGCCGCCAACCTTGGAAGAAATGCAGGCCATGCTGCCGCAGTATCAGCTTGTTTCTTTGCTCGGGCGCGGCGGTATGGGCGCGGTGTATAGAGCTCAGCAGGTCTCGTTAGACCGTGCCGTCGCCATCAAAGTGCTGCCGGGGGATTTGGTGGACGATCTGGATGGCAACTTCGCCGAGCGCTTTAAAAACGAGGCGCGGACGATGGCGAAGATGAATCACCCCGGCATCGTGAAGGTCTTCGACTTCGGTGAAACGCAAACCGGATTGCTCTACATCGTGATGGAGTTCATTGATGGCACAGACGTGTCGAAGATGATCCAAACTCAGCGTCGCCTGCCAGCCGATTATGCTTTGGCGATCACAGCTCATGTCGGAGATGCGCTGGCCTACGCGCATAAGAATGGGGTCATTCACCGAGACATCAAGCCGGCCAACATTCTCATTACACAAGAAGGCGTGGTGAAGGTGGCGGACTTCGGTTTAGCCAAAGCGAATGACTCCAATCTGCGCGGACTCACGAAGACGAACATGGCGATGGGCACGCCCGACTTCGTGGCTCCAGAGGCTTTTTCTCCAGGCACCGTGATGGATGGCCGCGCCGATTTGTATGCGATGGGGGTCATGCTTTACCAAATGCTCACCGGTGAGGTGCCGCGCGGTATGTGGGACATGCCGAGCATCAAGGTGGGTACCGATCCTCGTTACGACGCTGTGATTCTCAAGGCCATGGAGGCGGACCGCGAGCTGCGCTATCAGGACGCGATGGATATCCGCCGTGATCTGGATGTGATCATGACTACGCCAATGGTGAAGGCGGAGCCGCAACCTGCCGCCACTCCGAAGCAGCAAACAGTGGTCAGCCGACCTAGCGGCGGTCAGCCGACGGGTGTCCCGCGAGCCTCACGGCCCATGCCACGGCAGAGCACGCCAATGCATGTGGCTCCGGTTAAAAAGAAATCCAGCAACACGCTGATCTACCTCGCCGCCGTGGTGGTGATCGGCGCGCTGGGGGGGCTTTTCATGCTCTCGGGTGGAAAGCAGCCGTCCAAGCCTCAGCCATCCGTTGCTGCTGACACCGCCAGCCAGAGCATTCGCACCACGCCGGTGCCCTCCTTGCCGGGTCCGGTAAATCTCATCGCCCTCGTGGATACCAAGCGCGACTCGATCAAGGGTGAGTGGGAAGTACGCGCGCAGGAACTGGTGCTGAAACGAACTAACGGGCCGCAACTCATCGCCTTCCGCCACACGCCGCCTGAAGAGTACGACTTCGAGATCGAATTCACCATCAAAGAAGGCATCCAGGAAGCCAGCCAATTTATTCCACTGCAGGGCAAATCCATTCTATGGAAGATGGGATTCAAAAGCGGCAATCCGACGTTGTTCGGTTTTGGCCCTTTGTTAGACGGTTTGCCACTCGATGTTCCGACTCGCAAGGAAGCCGTTATTAAAAGACCACGACTGTTGTCAGGCCAGCGCTATCGCAGCTTGGTCGAGGTGCGCAAAGGCTCCCTACGCGCGCTGCTCGACGGACGGGAAGTGCTGAAGTGGAGCGGTGACTTCAAACGTCTCAGCGGCGTTGCCGATTATGTCATGCCGGATCCCAAGTGCCTTGCTGTCGGTGGTTGGAACGGCGGCATCATCTTCCACAAGGCTGAGGTCCGTGCGCCGGGTTCTGTGCCCGTGGTGGACACCACGCCACCAGTGCCTGCTGCCGGAGCCGCACCCGCATCTGGCGGTGCGTGGCGACCCGTCTTCACCCAAGCTATGAAAAAGCGCCCCGGCGTCACCGAACTGCCGGACGGCTGGATGCGCGTGGGAAAGACTTATCTTGATGCTCCAGGTGGCAAGGACATGGCCATTCGTGCACGCATGCGCTTCACTGGCGGGACTTATGTCTGGCCCATTCGTTTTCGGGATACTCCAACCAACGGACTGATGCATTACGGGTTGAGCATCACAAGCGATGGCAAATTCCTGCTCTTTCGCCGTGCCATGAGCGGCAGCAAATCTACGAGTAATGAAAAAACGCTTATGGAGGTCAAGGCTCCGCGCCCATTCGTTGAAGGCACCGAGTTTGATCTCGAAGTCTCGGCGCAAGGAGATCGCCTCCAAGTGAAGCTCGATGGCGCGACGATCATCGACGTGCGCGACACGTTTCATCAGGGGGGGCGCACGCAGTTTGGTGGTGAC
The DNA here is from genome assembly GCA_964583255.1 of uncultured Prosthecobacter sp. Lineage (GTDB taxonomy): Bacteria > Verrucomicrobiota > Verrucomicrobiia > Verrucomicrobiales > Verrucomicrobiaceae > Prosthecobacter. The sequence continues at coordinate 10,965 of CAZOVY010000023.1, read as the reverse complement.
ACCGCCGTCGTTGAGTTCAAGAACCTCGAATGGCGAAATCTGAGTGGTGCGGTGAAATCCAACACGCCAACGACGAAACCATCATCACCGCCTGCCTCCAGTGGCATGAGCCTTGCCGAGCGGCAGAAGTCCCTCGCGGCACCGCTGGCATCTGGAGTCACGGACGTGCTGACGAACATCAGTCTAATATCAAACGACACGTACTTATGGACGAAGAGCGCTACAGGAGTCGAGCTTAAAGTCCTGAAGGATCCAGGCCCCTACAAAGGCTGCCAGAACTTTCCAGTGGTGGCTGATCCCAATTATGTGATCGAGGCCTGGTTCACCAACAGCGTGGAAGGCGGCGCTGATGTGGGCCTGACCATTCCGGTGGGAGATCAGCAGCGCACGACCTGCTGGTTCTGGCCGGGTGACGGCGGCTGGGCCGGCTTCGGCAAGGTGGATGGCCAAGATCCTCAGTCCCCCGACATCGAAAAAGGCTGCTCCACTTCGTTCCAATTGGTTCCGGGCGAGCTAACTTTGGTGCGCACAGAAGTTCGGCGCACTCCTAGCAACGTGGACCTTCGTTTCATGGTCAATGGCAGGCTGATGGCTGTCTATCGCGGCCCAACCAGCCGTTTGAGCATGAGCGCTGCCTGGTTTGTGGGTCGTGATCCCGAGATGGCGAGCATCGGCGGGCGTGCGGTCACTTTTCATCGAGTTACCGTGAAACCGCTAGTGCTGGAAGCCGAGAAGAAACCAGCATTCACAACGATAATCTCCACCGATCCGAGGCTCATGAAACTCGAAGCAGGATTCAGTGCTAGTCTTGAAAATCAGGCGCAAAAGCCCTACCTCGCCGCCATTACCGCTTTGAATCAAAGTTATGTCGGCAGCGGTATCACCCGCGCACGAGCAGCGGCTCAAGCAGGCGGTCGGGGTGATGAAGTCACGGCCCTGGATGCTGAAAAAGCCGCCATCGAGAAAGGCACCGGCGTTCCCGCTGATGATGCCGCAGAGGTACCTAAATCAATCAAGAATCTGCGCGCTACCTACCGCAGCAGTCTGGCGAATCTGGAAACAGAGAGATCCAAAAAAACCACAGTTCTCCATGATATTTATCTCAAGGCACTGGACGCTTATGTTGCCGAACTCACTAAGGCCAATAAAATTGAGGAAGCTACCAAGGTGCAGGCGTTGCGTGAGGATCTAGCGGCAAAAAAATAGCAGATTATTTGAAAGGAATTTATGATCGAAATACGCAGAATGACACCTTGTCTGCCGTATCGGAACAGTATCTGCTAGACCTGTCAGGTCTTTTCATTAGCCATGAGCACTACTTCCTCATCCGCCTCCAAGCCCTCTGGTATGTGGGAACCTCCTACACTGGAGGAGATGCAGGCCATGCTGCCGCAGTATCAGTTTACTGCCGTGCTCGGACGTGGCGGCATGGGGGCCGTTTACAAGGCTGTGCAGGTTTCGCTCGACCGTGCCGTCGCCATCAAAGTGCTGCCTGCCGATCTAAGTGACGATGAGGACTCGCAGTTCGCCGAGCGCTTTAAAAACGAGGCGCGGACGATGGCGAAGATGAACCACCCCGGCATTGTCAACGTGTTCGACTTTGGTGAAACGAACACAGGACTGCTCTTCATCGTCATGGAGTTCATCGACGGAACGGACATCTCGAAAATGATCATCTCTCAGGGCAGGCTGACGGAAGATTATGCGCTGGCGATCACGGCCCACGTCTGTGATGCCCTGAACTACGCGCACAGGAATGGCGTAGTGCATCGTGACATCAAACCCGCGAACATCCTCATCAACATGGAGGGTGAGATCAAGGTGGCGGACTTTGGTTTGGCTAAAGCCAATGATGCTAGTCAAAGTGGCCTAACCAAAACAAACATGGCGATGGGTACGCCAGACTTCGTGTCGCCAGAGGCGTTTATTCCCGGCTTCGCGCTCGATGGTCGTGCCGATCTGTATGCCGTGGGAGTCATGCTTTACCAGATGCTCACGGGCGAAATTCCACGCGGTATCTGGAAGATGCCGAGCGCGAAGCTGGGCACCGATCCGCGTTTTGACGCCATCATTGGCAAAGCGATGCAGACCGACCGCGAAGTGCGCTACCAAAGTGCGGCGGACATCCATCAGGATCTGCACAACATCCTTACGACACCGCGTGGCTTGGAGCAGGCCGCTCCATCGCCAGCACCCCAGCAGCAGCCTGCTAGTCAGAAGCCTGTGAGCAGTGGGCCACGCAGGTCACAGACACACATCCGCCAGAGTTCGGTAACTCATGCACCAGCTCCGAAATCGAAGCTCAGTTTCGGAACCATCTTTGCCATCGCCGCACCGGCCGCACTTGCCGTTGGCATGTATTTTCTGTTCACGAGCAAAGACACGAAGCTGGTACCAAAGACCACCGTATCAACGAAGGCACCCGTGGCGGATTCAAGCACATCCCAAGCCCGTCAAGAAGAGCCTCAGCCATCCAGAGCCGCTGCCACTCCCGCGTCAGCCAGTTCACCTGGCGCGATCAACCTGCTGGCCAAAGTGGATTTGAAGAGTGTCGGCACTTCTGGCGACTGGAAACTGGTCGATGGGGAACTCGTGAGCGCTACCGACGCTACCGACAGCGAGATCAATCTTCCCGCAGCCTCCGTCCCGGCTGAGTATGATGTGCGCTATCACCTCACACGCAGCAGCGGCTTCCAGATGCAATTCCGTTTCCCTGGGGAGAACTTTATCACCGATGGCGCAGCAAGGAATGGGAACCCTAACGCAGTGCAAGTCAAATGGGGCGGTCCCAACCCCGGCACGATCGTCAGGCCCACGCCGCTGCTCCGTGATGGCAAGCCTCACGACCTTGTTATGCAGGTCCGCGCTGACCGCATCACCGCCCTACTCGATGGTCAGGAGGTGCTCCGACGTGATGTGAGCCGCAACACAGCATCCGACGCGGCCAGTTTCAGCATCAAAGTCGCCCGTGGCAAAGTCATCTTCCACTCCATCGAGTTAATTCCTGTCAGCACGCCCACTCCAGCGATGGTGACGACATCTGCGCCGTCCGACTTTAAGTCTGGAGTGGTCCAGATCTTCGGCGGCCACCGCTATCAATTCTCTCCTGAAAAACTCAATTGGGAGGAAGCTAAAGCCAAGGCTGCCGCTGCAGGCGGTCATCTGGCGGCGATCACCAGCAAGGAAGAAAACCAATGGGTCATGGACACCTTCGTCACCAAGCTGCCTGACGGCCTCTCACTCTGGCTTGGCGGCACCAACGACAATCCAACACACCAATGGACCTGGATCACCGGCGAGCCTTTTACTTTCACCGCCTGGGGCACTCAAGAGCCCAGTGGAAGAATCGGTGAACCTGCACTCTGTTTCTCACGCATGAACATGGGCTGGGGAGACATGCCAATCAGCGGCATCGGCCAGGCAGACCGTCGCGGCGGTTACCTCATTGAGTGGGATGATGCGTCCTCTGGGACGACCCCGCCTGTTGCCGTCATGCCGTCACTGATAGGCTCTCCTGCCGCGCCTTCCGCAGCCACCACTTCGCAGAAAGACGCTGCTGGGAAAGCGACGGATGTGCTGGCTCTGCTTGATCTAACCAAACACGTTATCCCAGTGCCATATCAGGCTTGGCAGAGGACACCGCAAGGGATCCAGGTGGCTAATCCACAGAACCCAGGAAGTAACAAGGGGACAGTGGAGCTACCAGTAGAACTCACCCCCAGTTACACAGTAGAAACTACGTTCACCACACGCAACCTCACCAGCACGTTCGGCTTTGTGCTGCCAGTTGGCGGTGGGCGGCAGGTGACCTGTGCGATCTTAGGCATGGGTGGTGATGGTGTGGCGGGGCTGGGACAAGTGGATAGCAAGAGTCCAAACGACACCAATTTTCCATCAGACTTTGCCGAACCCTACAAATTATTGGCGGGAGAGCCGGTGACCATGCGAGTTGAATTGCGCCTTTTCGGCGGAAATGTGGACATTAGATTTGATGTCAATGGACAGCGAATGGGCGCGTATCAGGGGTCAACGGACAGGCTTTCCATCAACCCGAGTTGGAAAACGGGATCGAATCAAAATCGAATCTATCTGGGCTGCGTTCATAACTCTGGCGGATATGACACCACGTTCACCAAGCTCCTCGTACAGCCGCTTTACCCCGTATCTGAGATAGTGGCAGGTGATCCTCTGTTGGCCAAGCTCGAATCCGGCTTCAAGGCCCGCTACGAGTCGGACGCACGAAAGCCTTTCCTCGGCGCTCAAGCTGCATTGAATCAAAGCTACGCTACCAACGGCATCGCCCGCGCTCGCGCCGCCGCTCAGGCCAAAGGCAGCCTCGCGGAAGTTACCGCGCTCGATGCGGAGAAAGCCGCTCTCGAAAAAGGTGAAGGCGTTCCCGTTGAAGACGCGGACACCACGCTCGCAGCGCTTAAAACTCTGCGTGGCACCTATCGCGCCGCCCTAGCTAAAATCACCGCCGAGCGTGATGCCAAGGCCGCACCGCTTTACGATCTTTATCTTAAAGCGCTCGATGCCTACATCGCCGATCTCACCAAGACCAATAAGCTCGACGACGCCAAGCGTGTGGTTGCTATGCGCGATGTCATCGCTAGCCAAAAACCGCAGATCGCTGCCGCGCTCGTTGCAACCACGAAACCCGGGGCGACGCCAATCACTGCACCCAGAACACCAACCAAGCCTGCTGCCACAGCAGGCAGCGCATGGCGCACCGCTGCCCAATACCTCGTCAGCAATGGTGGCGGTTTCGTTGCGTCAAAAAATGGTAGCAATACTCAAGTCAAGACTGCTGAAGAAATTCCTGTCGGTAAATTCGACATCATCGAGCTCAACATTGAGCACCTCAACTCTGTGCTGCCACCGCTCAAAAATAATGACCTGCTGCCGCTCAATGGCCTCCGTGATCTGCGCCGTGTGATGATTCGCCCGATGGTGCCCGGCCTCAGTGATTCCGCATTCGCCTTCCTTATCGGCAATGCTGAACTCAATTGGCTTAATCTCGAAGGTGTGCCGGATGTTACTGATGAGGTGCTGCCCAATCTGATGAGCGCCAAAAAGCTCGACTTTCTTGCCATTCAACATGCCCCCAAGTTCACCGGTAAAGGACTCGATCAACTACCCTGCAAAGACACACTCACCGTGCTCGAACTCTTTGGCTGCGGCATCACCGATGAAGGCTTGAAAGCCATCTGCAACTTCAAACAGCTCCGCCATATTCGTATCACCGCAGGCACGGCCTCAGACAGTGATTTTGCACTCTTAGGCGGCTTGAAATCACTCACCCACCTCACCATCATAAACACCGCCTTTGGCAATAAGGCCGCTGCGGGGATAGCCGAACTCAAAGGCCTGACTCGTCTGGAGGTGGCCAACACCAAGCTGACAAATTCAGGTCTGGAGAAGCTCTATGCCTTAAAGAACCTCACGGAACTCTTCCTTAACGGCACAGAAGTCTCTGATAAAGCTGCGGCAGACTTTCAAAAGGCCCTGCCGAAATGCCGGGTTTCAAAGTAGAGCTGCTGAGTCTCAAGAGATCAATACACGTCGCGGCGGTAGCGTTTGGCCTCCTTGAAAGCGGCCATGTAGGAACTCGCTTCTTCGGGAGTTTTGCTGCCTTCTTTTTCGATGATGCTGTGCAGAGCTTTGTCCACATCGACAGCCATGCGTGAGGCATCACCACACACATAGACGATCGCGCCCTGCTCAAGCCAAGCATAGATATCGGCGCTGTTTTCTAGCATCTTGTGCTGCACATAGATCTTCTCCGCCTGGTCACGGCTCCAGGCCGTGGTGAGCTTGGCTAGAGTGCCATCGGCCAGGTAGGCTTCAAATTCGTCTTTGTAGAAGAAGCAGGTCTTGGCGCTTACTTCGCCAAAGAAAAGCCAAGCTTTGCCCTTGGCTGCGGTTGCTTTTCGCTCCTCCAGAAAAGCGCGGAAGGGGGCGATTCCTGTGCCGGGTCCGATCATGATGACTGGTGTCTCTTCATCAGGCTCCGGTAGGCGGAAGCCTTTGCCGTGATTGACGAAGACGGGGATCAACGTCTCACCCACCGTGATGCGCTCCGCCAAGAAAGTCGAAGCCACACCACCGCGCCCACGGCCATGGCTGCTGTAGCGGACCGTGGCCACTGTGAGATGCACTTCCTCAGGGTGCGCCTTTTGACTGCTGCTGATCGAGTAGAGGCGGATGTTCAGCTTCTTTTGCGTCAGCATGAATTCCTGCGGCTCGAACTTGGCACTCGGGTTTTCTAATAGCAGGTCGATGACGTAACGACCCCAGAGGTAACTCTTCAAATCGTCCTTCTTCTCCGGCTCCAGTAGCCCAGCGAGTGCCGTGTCCCCTGCCGTCTTCTCGATGATGGCCTTGATGAGTTTGTTATCGATCTCGGTGATGAGTGTGGCTTCGATCAAAGCCTGACGAATGGGCACTTCGATGCCGGTTTTCGGATGTTTGACGATTTCCTCACCGGAAAAACCGAGCGCCTTTAGCGTGTCGTAAACCAGTGCGGGTTCATTCGTTGGTTGAACCGCAAGTGAGTCACCCGGCGTGTACTCGAGTTGGCTGCCTGTCAGATCTATTTCGTAATGTCGTGTATGCTTTGGAGCATCAGGACCAGAAATATCAAAAGCCCGCTTCACTTTGGCGATGAAGGGATTTTTGACGTTATAGACGGGCTTACCGGGTTCTTGAGTGCTCATGCTGAATCTTGCTTGGTAGAGGCTAAAGGTCGCGCAGGCTAGGGCTGGGGTCAGTCTTGTCAATGGAGCGCGAGGATGAAGCCGCCTTCTTTCTTTTAACCCCAAACGAAGGAGGTGTCGTTGTTGGAACAGGTGAGTTCTTTACATTGAAACCTAGATATTGTTTCCATGCTCCGTGCCTCGGAAATTCAGCCGATGCAACACTCGAAAAACACACGATACCATGAAACGCACACTCCAATCCGTTCTCTTCTTAGCTCTTGCGCTGGCCACACAGGCCGCCCCCGTCAACTACACCTTCACTGGCACAAAGACCAGCGGTGACGTCTTCTTTGGTGGAACTGTGACCGGCACTATCACTCTGGATCTCACGGCGTCCTCAACCAGTCCTGGTGAATGGCGCAACGTGCCAGATTTCAAAATCACGGCCCAAGCGGTGAATTTCAATGGAGGCACGGGAACCTCTGTGGATGCGGACGACACGGTTTATCGGGATAGCTCTCCTACTAAAGAGCTCTCATGGTTCGGTCTCGATTTTGCCCTTGATGGCAGCTTTACGGGTAAGAACATCGCGCTTGTACTCACATCCGCTCAATCAGGTGTGTCAGATCCGAAGGATGACGTTCCCGTGTTCTTGTCACTCAACGAAACCTTTTATGACACACTTGGCTTGCCGCTCAATACTTATGACAGCATCTACAGTGTGGTCTTAACACCTGTCGTAACCAGCATCCTCATTGACGGTGTTGACACAGGCATCACTGATTTTAATTATCAAGGGCAGGCGCTTTCAGTCATCCTGGCAAACTACGCCGCCACTGCGAAGAACCACGGAGACTATGTCAGCAAGGTGGAGAAACTGGCGGCGAAACTGGTCAAAGCCAAACTGCTGACCAAAGCTCAGGCCAAAAGCCTCACCAAGGCGGCGGAGAAATCAGATATAGGCAAGAAGCCCAAGAAAGATGACAAGTGCAAAGACGACAAAGATGACAAAGGTAAGGGCGGTAAAGACAACGACGACGATTGAAAAATCGAGTCACTGAACGCCACTCAGCGAAGCCGCATCTCTGTCCGCAGATGCGGCTTTTTCTTTTGCCATTCGCAAAGCCCAGCGTGCTGACGCCCGCTGCTACGAAGGTCTGCTGACGCTTGCTGCTGCGGAACGGCGGTGATGCTCCATCAATCTCCAGCCGAGAAGGCCGCAGAGGCCAAAGCCAAAAGTGTTGAGAGAACCGTGGATGAGCCACATCTGGGGCATGGTCAGAGCGGCCCAGGGCATGAACTGGCGCAGACCAAAACCGAGTGCCAGAAACATGGCGGCCATGAGTGAAAGGCCGGAGACGGCATGGAGCAGACGGTGTGAGGTGAGCATCTCGCTTTGGCAGGCCAGACGCACCTGGGAAACGGCGACACTCAGCGCGCCGAGAACTAAAAGGGTCACGCCAAAGGGCTCAACAAAGGCCAGTACGCCGAAGTGGGTGCAGGTGATGCCTGCGGCCACGAGTGGGACGCCGATCAAAATCGCCACGCATGAAAAACGAGCCCACCAGCTTGGGTGAGCTTTTGCATTCAATCCGGCAATCAGAGGCAGGGTGAAGCCAGCATGATGGAAGTGGGCTGCCGTCAGCAAAACGATCAGCGGGTTAAAGCCAAAAGGAGTCCAGTTGGCTCGATGCGCCACCAGCCATGCGGCGCCGATGGCGGGAAAGACTCGGGCCGCCAATAAACAAAACTGAGCGGCAGTCCAATCACTGCGAACTTCACGCAGTGCATCTCTGGCAGATAGCAGACGAATGACGAGCCATGGCAGTGCCAGCACCGCTGTGCTGAGTGCGGGCTGCCAGCAAAAGGAAAGGCCGAGTAAGATCGCCGCAGTCATTGATGAACGCTCAAGGCGTCTTGCTTGAAGAGGCGTCTCTAACAGACGCCGTGAGAGCGGCATCAGGAAGAGCGGCGAGAACATTAGCAGCAGGATAATCCAGGACTCACTTTCCATATCCAACTGCAAGCATGACACCAGAACCAACCATAGAGCTGCGCCGAGGAGTTTGAGAGAGAGTTCGAGATTCAAGATCAGAGTAGCGGCTGAGAGTTGGTGACTTTCTTCACCATTCCAGCCTGAGAGTCACGCACAAAACGGCACTGCCACCAGCGTGCTAGCGGAAAGCCAATCCAGGCCATCCAATGGCGAGGCCGTGAGAAGGCACGGATCACATACCAGATGGAGCCATCGGGGTGCTTTTCGATCACAAACATTTCCTCTCCGCATTCGGCGTGCTCGGGCAGTGTGCCATAGACAAAGCCATGCGTGGATTCAGAATCGCAACGTCTCAAAATTCGGCAAGGATTCACCCACCACAGCCCGCAGATACGCGTCACCATCACCACGATGGTTCCAGGTGTTTGTGCTGAAGCGATGGGCTGCACGACTGCCCATGGCGGAAACATTTCCCATGCATCTAAAGCGGTGCAGGCTCTCTGATAAAGCTCAGCGCCAGCCCCGAGTCGAATACGATGCAGATCAATGATGAATCCTTGACTCGGCGGCGATTCGACACCCTCACGATGGGCATAGCTGAGCGGTTCGTTCTTCCACTGACATAAATCTTCTCTCAGGGATACTTCTCCGGGGCGATGCAGCGAAAGCATATGACACAGTGAAGCTCCCAGCGCGCATTCGCAAAAGCTCTTTCCGTCTAGCTTCAGTCGTGTAGTTTCCCGATCTGAGGGTGTGTTTTGGACGCGAATCGGGGCAGCCAGTGCTGGTGGCGCAGATTTCCCTGAATGATTCCGTCTTGCCACCTCCCGTGTGCCCTGCTAAATCCTCTATCGCTATGGCAAAAATCCAATATACCACTCCTGAAGGCGCAACCGGTGAAGTCGAACTCAGTGCTGAGCGGCTCCCGCTCGGACGTGCCGACGACAATTCAATCGTGATCGCGCATGATTCGGTGTCCAGCCATCATGGCGAATTCGTCTTTGACGGTGCCGCGTGGATCTTCACTGACCTTGGCTCGACCAATGGCACCTCGGTGAGTGGCCAACGGGTGGAGAGTCTGGAGATGGCCAATGGTGTATTTTTTAACATCGGTCATGTGGAGTGCGTTTTCTTTGGTGACTACGCCGAGGCGGAAGCTCCGGCTGCTCACAGTGCGCCGTCCCATACCGTCTCAAGCAGTGGCTATGGCGCGGCGGCGATTGATCGCAGCCGGCGTGTCGGCTTTGGTGCGAAAACGAAGCCCAAGAGTCACGGCTATGGTCCTCTCTATGTGCTCGGGCTGATCGCCCTCGGTGCCTGTGGCTATGCGATGTTTGCCTTCATGAATCTCTCTGCTTAATGCTTTCAGGAGATGTCTGCGTAGGATCTGCTGTCGGCAGAGGCTGCTGACAGACGTTCTATTTGTCTCAACTCAACCAGCGGTGCGAAGCCGCGCGAAAAAACTCAGAAATGTCCAATACCATAGTTGTCGGTGCCCAGTGGGGCGATGAAGGAAAAGGTAAGATTGTTGATTATCTCACGGAGAACACGGACGTGGTCGTGCGTGCCGCTGGCGGGAACAACGCGGGTCATACCGTGATCAGCAACGGCCAAAAATACATCCTGCACCTGATCCCCAGCGGTATCCTATGGGAAGGCAAAATGTGCGTGATCGGTAACGGCGTGGTGATGGACCCGTTTGGCTTGCTCGAAGAGATCGCCAAGCTGCGTGGACAGGGTGTGAAGATCACACCAGAGAATCTTTTGATCAGTGACACGGCGCATTTGGTGATGCCCTACCACAAAGCTCTGGATCGCGCTCGTGAGGCAAAGCGCGGCGACAAGAAGATCGGCACCACGGGGCGTGGTATCGGTCCTGCCTATGCGGACAAAGTGGAGCGCGGTGGCTTGCGCACCGTTTTGCTGACACAGCCAGAGATTCTCGAACACGAATTGCGTGAGCGAATCATCCAGCACAATGAAACACTGTTGGCAGCAGGTGTGGAAGAAGTGCCTGTAGAGGACACGATTCAGAAAGTGCTGGAAGCGGCCAAGGTCTTAGCTCCGCACATCACCAACACCGCCGTGTATTGTCATGAGGCGATCAAGGCGGGTAAGAGTCTGCTCTTTGAAGGCGCGCAGGGCACCTATCTCGACATCGACCACGGCACCTATCCTTTCGTGACAAGTTCAAACACGACCGCTGGTGGTGCCTGCACTGGCTCGGGTGTGCCGCCGCGTATGATTGATAAAGTCGTCGCGGTTGGCAAG
>CAZOVY010000022.1:0-64736 GCA_964583255.1 uncultured Prosthecobacter sp. | reverse complement strand
GCCCTCCTTCGTCGTGCTCACCCCGCGCAGCGCCGGCGGGCAGGCGCTCTTCACCCGCATGTGGAGCAGCGGCTTTCTGCCGACGAAACACTCCGGCGTGGCGCTCCGCTCGTCGGGCGATCCCGTGCTCTTCATTCAAAACCCGCCCGGCGTGGAGAACGCCGACCGCCGCGTGATGCTCGATGCGCTGGGCAAGCTCAATGGTTTGAATCACCAGCGCTTCGGCGATCCCGAGACGCTGACGCGCATCGCGCAATACGAGATGGCCTTCCGCATGCAGTCGAGCGTGCCCGACCTCGTCGATCTCACCAAGGAATCCAAAGCCACGCTCGATCTCTACGGACCCGAGGTCACCGATCCGGGCACTTTCGCGCACAGCGCGCTGCTCGCCCGCCGCATGATTGAGCGCGGCGTGCGCGTGGTGCAGCTTCTGCATCGCGGGTGGGATCAGCACGGCAATCTGCCCGCCGACATCCGCCGCCAGTGCCAGCAGACCGACCAGCCGTGCGCCGGCCTTCTCATGGACCTCAAGGCGCGCGGCCTGCTCGACGACACGCTCGTCATCTGGGGTGGCGAGTTTGGCCGCACGGTGTACTCACAGGGCACGCTCACCGCGACAAACTATGGGCGCGACCACCATCCGCGCTGCTTCACGATGTGGATGGCTGGCGCGGGCGTGAAACCCGGCATCATCCATGGCGAGACCGATGACTTCAGCTACAACGTCATCAAAGACCCCGTCCACATCAATGAGATGAACGCCACCATCCTCCATCTCATGGGCATCGATCACAAGCGCTTCACATTCAAGTTCCAGGGCCTCGATCAGCGGCTGACCGGCGTCGAGGACAAGCACGTGATCAAGGAACTGCTGGCCTAGCCCCTGCTCCCTCTGACACAGCGAGCAGATCCCCATTGATCTGAATGATGTCTCCCTGGAGATTCTCAGTGAAACGGGATCCGGTGACGATGTTGCCCACGCAACTGGCGTCGTTGATGCGCAGGCCGTGCCCTTTGTTTCCCGTGACCGTCAGTTTCGTGAACGAGTTCCTCACGCACGCGGTTCCAGGCAGGGATTCGGTTTGTAAATGGGCTCAGGTGATTCAAATGGCGGAACTCTAAAAACTCAGAAACACTAACCACTAACCTGCCGCAGTCTGATCCGCTTCCACGCAGCGAACAAGACTTTCCTCCGTCCTCCGTCATTCGTCCTCCGTCATTCGTCATTCGTCATTCGTCATTCGTCATTCGTCATTCGTCATTTCCTCCGTCTGCGTGTCCTGGCTCCCCAAGTCTCTAAAAACTAGAATCTTGAAATTTGAATCACATGACCCCTTCCACCCCTTCCATTGACTTTTTGAAGGTGGAATGGAAGCGCTGCGCTAGCAGCTTGATTCTGCTATCATAGTTCATCTTACCGTTCGCCTTTACTTTCTCCGCCCACCCTCAATCACGGATTTCTATCCCCCGTTCTACGCCACCCTGAAAAAGCAAATTTCTATCAGACTCTATCCCAACCCATCAGCGCCATGAACTTGTCGCGCATCTCCTCTCGACTGAAAGGGCCACAGGCGGCAGTCGTATGACCAAGCTCTCTTTCCCTATTCCTTTTCATGCGTGTTTCTTTTGTGACCCTGTTTTTCGCCTTCGGCATGGCCGCAGCGCAGCCTATCGATCTCCCCGGACAGCGCTCTGACGGCTCAGTCCTGCTGCCGAACCAATGGAGCCTCCGCCCCGTCGGCACTCAGATTCCGGTGGGGGATTTTCCAGTCAATCTTGCCCTGCATCCTGAGGGCAAGTTCGCTGCGGTCCTGCACTGCGGCTACAGCCAACATGAGATCGTCTTGCTCGATCTCAGCAAGCGCACCATCACCTCGCGCATCAAGCTGGCAGAGGCCTTCTATGGCCTGACTTTTTCCAAGGATGGCTCACGGCTCTTTTGCTCAGGAGCATCGGCTGAGACCATTCAGGTCTTTGACTTCGCTGATGGCGCGCTCACCGAGGCTGCGGCTCTGCCTTTGGGCGATGCTAAGAAGCGCGGTATTCCTGCGGGCATTGCGGTCAGTGGGGATGCACGCACATTCTTCGCCGCCAATGTCTGGGGACACAGCATCAGCCGCGTGTGCCTGGACAAAGACGGTAAGCCCACAGCGGATGAGCTGCTCCTGCTCGACCATGCCGCGCCCGAACCCGCGAAGCCCGCACCCACCACGGATGATCCCTCCATCACCAAACGCGCGAACCAATTGCTCGACACCACAGACCCGAGTTCGCCCTTTCCCTATGCCTGCGTGTTGGATGAAAAGCGCTCACGTCTCTACGTCTCCCTCTGGGCTCAGGCAGCGGTCGCGGTGATTGATACCGAGACCTTCAAAGTCGTTGGCCGCTGGCAGACCGAGTCGCATCCGAACGAGATGCTGCTGAGCAAGGACGGCAAACGCCTCTACGTCGCCAATGCCAATCACAACACCGTCAGCGTGCTTGATGTCACTGCTGATGGCCGCTCCATCGAGACCCTGCTCGCCGAACTCCAGCCCGACGCACCTCCTGGCAACACGCCGAACTCGCTCGCTTTCAGCCCCGATGGCGAGCGCCTCTTCGTGGCCAATGCCAACATCAACACCGTCGCCGTTTTTGACATCTCCACGCCGGGAAAGTCCCGCTCGGTCGGCTTTATTCCTGTCGGCTGGTATCCCACCAGCGTGCGCGTCAGTCAGGACGGGCGCACGCTTTATGTCGTCAATGGCAAGGGCGAGACCTCGAAGCCGAATCCTCTCGGACCACAGCCCGGCAAGAAGGCCGCGCCGGGCGTGAAGCAGTACATCGGCGAACTGATGAACGGCACGGTCAGCATCATCCCGCTGCCGGAAGAAGACAAACTCGATGCCCAACTCGCAGCCTGGAGCCGCGTGGCTTACCAATGCATGCCGGAGACTGCGCGCAAGATCGCCGCCATGCCCGACGACGGTAATCCCATCCCGCGCAAAGTCGGCGATCCCTCGCCGATCAAATACATCCTCTACATCATCAAAGAGAACCGCACTTACGATCAAGTGCTCGGCGATGTGAAGGGTGGTAATGGCGACCCCAGCCTCTGCCTCTTTCCTGAAAAGGTCACACCGAACCATCACGCCCTCGCCCGTGAGTTCGTGCTTCTCGACAACTTCTACGTGGAGTCCGAGGTCAGCGCCGACGGCCACGAATGGACCATGGGTGCCTATGCCACCGACTTCGTCGAAAAGAACTGGCCCCTTAGCTATGGTCACAGCAAGAGCGGCAAGTACACCTATCCCAGCGAAGGCGGATTCCCCATCGCTGTACCTGCGGGCGGCTATCTTTGGGATCGTGCGGCTAAGGCCGGTGTCACCTTCCGCAGCTATGGTGAGTGGGTGGCGAACGGCAAAAAGCCCGGTGATCCCAGTGTCGCCAAAGCCAAGGCCCTGGAAGGTCATTTCGATCCCCAGTTCCGCAGCTTTGACATGGACTATACCGATGTGAAGCGAGCCGAGCGTTTTCTTTCAGAGCTCGCCCGCTTTGAAAAAGAAGGCGAGATGCCACGCCTGCAGTTCGTGCGTTTGCCCAATGATCACACCAGCGGCACCAGCCCCGGCAAACTTACCCCGACCGCCCAGGTGGCTGACAATGATCTCGCCTTTGGCCTCATGGTCGAAGGTCTGAGTAAATCCAAGTTCTGGTCTCAGATGGCGATCTTTGTGGTCGAAGATGACGCCCAAAACGGCCCGGATCATGTCGATGCGCACCGCACCATCGCCTTTGCCATCAGCCCCTACATCCGGCGTGGCAGTGTGGACTCCACCATGTACTCCACCAGCAGCATGCTGCGCACCATGGAACTCATCCTCGGCATGTCGCCGATGAGCCAGTTCGATGCCGCCGCCATGCCCATGTTTGCTAGCTTCCAGGCCAAGCCCGACCTCACGCCCTATAAAGCGCGGCCCGCACAGGTAAATCTTGAGGAGCGCAACGGCAAAACTGCCTGGGGTGGCAAGGACAGCCAGCAGATGGACCTCACCCAAGAAGACGCTGCTGATGATCTGAAGCTCAACGAAGTCATTTGGAAATCCGTGCGCGGTGCAGACTCCGCCATGCCTGCTCCACGCCGTGCCGCCTTCGTCTTCACCCGCAAGAAGGCGCATGATGATGACGACGACGAATAGCCCGTTTCGGCAGGCACCAACTTTGCGGTGATAGCTTAAATGGGGTCAGGTGATTCATGTTGCGGAATTCTAGAAATTTAGACGCTCATCTCACCAGGATACTGTTTCGCAGTTTGACCAGATTCCGAGCTATCGACAAGACTTTCCTAATTGTCTGTGACGGGATGGCGGGAGTATGTCTGTCAGCGAAGCTTTAAAACTTGGCTGGTGTCATCGCTTCCCACATGGGGTGGGTGTCGGCGAACATGCGGAAGCGGGTGATTTTGCCCTCGGCCAAGTCATAGACGTGGGCGACTGATGTGCGCATGGATTTGCCAGTGGCAGGTGAGGTGCCGCTGTAGTGACCGAGGACGACAACGCGGTCTGGGGCGGTGATGAATTCGTCTTCGGTAAAGGCAAAGCCGGTCCAGCGATTGGCGTTGGCACGAAAGACGTTTTCGATGACGGAGGCGGGTCCATGCCAAGTGGAGCCGCCTGGGAAACCGGCACTTTGCTGCCAGATGATGTCGTCCGCACAGAGCGCGAAGACGGCGGCGTCATCACTCTCGCGCATGGCGCGGTAGAGCGCACAGACGGTGTCGGTCTGGGTCATTCAGGCGGCAATAGTCGGGTAGTCGGTGTAGCCCTTGGCATCGTTGCTGTAAAAGGTGCGGGCATCGGGTTCGACGATGGCGTGGTCAGTTTGGATGCGCTCCACGAGATCTGGATTGCTGACGTAGTGGTGCCCAAAGGCAACGGCGGCGAGTGTGCCAGCCGTCACGGACTGCGCGGCTTCTTCAGGTGTGTAGCCCATGTTGCCGACGATGGCTCCTTTGAAGGCGGCGCGTGCAGCGCTGACGACATCGCCTTTCTGGATGCCGAAGAAGTCGGCACGCATGAGGTGCAGATAGGCGATGCCGCGCTGA
Source organism: uncultured Prosthecobacter sp. (assembly GCA_964583255.1). GTDB lineage: Bacteria > Verrucomicrobiota > Verrucomicrobiia > Verrucomicrobiales > Verrucomicrobiaceae > Prosthecobacter. The sequence goes on along the minus strand of CAZOVY010000022.1, from coordinate 59,653 downwards.
CTGAGCTGTGCGGAAACGTAGCTCGTTAGGCCGATGGGGTCGCTATCGATCATGTCATTGTAACTGTTCAGCGGTGAGATGCGCACGCCGACGCGGTCAGCGCCCCAGACGCTGATGGCGGCATCGGTGACTTCGAGCAGAAGGCGGGCACGGTTCTCGACTGGGCCACCATAGGGGCCACTGCGTTTGTTGCTGCCATCGCGTAAAAACTCATCGAGCAGGTAGCCATTGGCTCCGTGGACTTCGATGCCATCAAAGCCTGCGGCTTTGGCGTTCTGGGCGGCTTTGCGGAATCCTGCGACGATGCCGGGCAACTCTTCATCACTCAGCTCACGCGGTGTTTCATAGGGCTTCTTGCCTTGAGGCGTGTGGGTTTCGTCGTTGGTGATGTGAAGCGGGCTCGGGGCGACGGGTTGCGCTCCGTTGTTCAGTAGTGAATGGCAGGCGCGACCACCGTGCCAGATTTGCAGGACGATCTGCCCACCTTTGGCGTGTACGGCATCAGTGACTTTTTTCCAGGCGGCGACTTGGGCTCCAGAGTAGATGCCAGGCTCGCGTGCTCCGAAGGCGGAGTTGCCCTCGATCACCATGGTGGCCTCAGCGATGATGAGACCTGCGCTGGCACGCTGAGCATAGTATTCAGCCATGATGTCTGTGGGGACATGATCGGCATCAGCACGGCAGCGTGTCAGCGGGGCCATGAGGATTCGATTGGGCAGGGTGAGTGCGCCGAGAGTGACTGGAGTGAATAGGCTGGTGGTGGACATGGTAGGATATAAAAATGGAGTCGATGGAGACTGTTAGGGTCACGCTACGCCAAGTGCTAGCTTGATGGATGCGGCTGTTTCCAGGGCTTCTTCGAGCGTGTCGCCGAGCACGGTGATGTGGCCCATCTTGCGCTTCGCACGGGCTTCGGCTTTGCCGTAGAGATGGAGTTTGGCGCGCGGGTGATTGAGCACGGGTGACCAGTCGGGATGCACTTTTTCCTCGGGCCAGACATCGCCCAGGAGATTGATCATGACGGCTGGGGTGTGCTGGGTGGGATCACCCAATGACAGGCCGCAGACGGCGCGCAGTTGTTGCTGGAACTGATTCGTGAGGCAGGCGTCGATGGTGTAGTGGCCGCTGTTGTGTGGGCGCGGAGCGATCTCGTTGACGAGCACTTTTTCCTCAGCGGTGACAAACAATTCCACCGCCATAGTGCCGATGTAATCGAGTCCGATGGCGACGGCCTCCCAGAGCGCTAAAGCCTGATCGACAATGGCAGGCTCGACACGAGCGGGGGCAATGCTGAGGTCGAGGATGTGATGCGCGTGCTGGTTTTCAACGACGCCATTCACGGCCATGCGGCCATCAACACTGCGCGCGCCGACGACGGAGATTTCGCAGACAAAGGGCACCCATTGCTCAACGACAGCGTGGTGGCCTTCAAAGGCTGTCCAAGCGCTGGTGAGATCGGTGTCGGCGTTCACTTTGCACTGACCTTTCCCATCGTAGCCAAAGGCAGCCGTCTTGATCACGCAGGGGCGTCCGAGTTCGCTCACAGCTTTCTCCAGGCCTGCGAGATCTTCGACGATGCGGAACTCGGCACAGGGGATTCCTTGCTCACGCAGGAAGAGTTTTTCACGCTCGCGATGCTGCGTCGTATGGATCGCCTTCCGGCTTGGGCGCAGGGGCTTCACGGCCTCGACTGCCTGCAAACACACGTCGGGGATGTTTTCAAACTCAGCGGTGACGACATCGACCTTGGATAGAAAGCGTGCCAGGGCAGACTTGTCATCGTAGGCGGCATTGATCTCGATTTCGGCGATCTGACCAGCAGGGCAACCGGGGCGCTCGTCAGTATAAATGGCGACGCGGTAGCCGCAGCGGCGTGCTTCAAGCGCAAGCATTCGGCCAAGCTGGCCACCACCGAGGATGCCGATGGTCGCGGGAGGGAGGAATGTCGAATGTTGAATGTCGAATGTCGAAGGGGTTTCAGGCATCAGGTCAGGCATGGCATTCGTCATTCGGATTTCGCTTCCAGTTCCTTCTGCGACTCATGCACCTTCGCTGTTTGGCGGTCGCGGAATGATTGAAGTTTGGCGGCGAGTTCGGGGTTCTCATTGGCCAGCATGGAGATGGCAAAGAGGCCTGCATTGAGCGCGCCTGCATTGCCGATGGCAAAGGTGGCGACGGGGATGCCGCCGGGCATTTGGACGATGGAGTAGAGGCTGTCCATGCCACTGAGCGCCCGGCTTTGCACGGGCACGCCGAGCACGGGAATGGTCGTCATGCTGGCTGCCATGCCGGGGAGATGCGCGGCACCGCCTGCACCAGCGATGATGCATTTGAGTCCACGCGACTGGGCGCTCGTGGCGTAGTCGTAGAGGAGCTTCGGGGTGCGGTGGGCACTGACCACTTTCTTTTCAAAAGGCACGCCGAAGTCTTGCAGGACTTGGGCTGCGTTTTGCATGGTGGGCCAGTCGGAGCTAGAGCCCATGATGATACCGACGAGAGGGGAACTCATGACCTGCAACTAGCGCGGACACTTCCTGCGTGCAACCTGCGCTTACGGTTTGCATCAGGGCAGGTGCCCGACATGATGCGCCGCTCATGACCTTCCGTGACAAACTCGAAAAACGTATCGCCACCACTCAGTCCAATCTCTGTGTCGGGCTAGACATCCGCGCTGATAAGGCTGGTGAGGCGATGAAGCAGATGATGATCCGCGTGATCGAAGAGACACTGCCCTACGCCGCCGCCTTCAAGCCAAATTCAGCTTATTTTGAAGCCCTGGGTTGGCAGGGAATGCGCGTGCTGGCGCAAGCGCTGAAGATCATCCCCAAAGAGATTCCCATCGTCTTTGATGTGAAGCGCGGAGACATCGGTGAGACGCAGGGTTATTACGCGAAGGCGGCCTTTGAAGAGTTCGGGGTCGATGCCGTGACTTTGAACCCCTACATGGGCCGCGACACGCTGGAGCCGTTTTTAAAATACGCGGACAAAGGCCTCTACCTCCTCGGTGTGACATCAAACAAAGGCGCGGCGGACATCGAGCTGCAAAAAGTGGGTGAACGTCACGTCTATGAAATAGTCGCCGATATGACTCAAGCCAGTCCACAGGTCGGCTTAGTGATCGGTCTCACCAACGCCGCGAGTGATGTGCTGGCGCGCACGCCGGACGTGCCGCTGCTCATCCCTGGACTCGGTGCTCAGGGCGGTGATCTGGCCGCACTGAAAGGCACCAGGCGGCAAGCCCCGCTGCTGATCAATGTTTCGCGTGGCATCCTCTATCAGGACGATGGCAAAACCTACGCTGAGCGTGCAAAGCACTGGCAAGACAGCATCCGCGAAGCCTTGGTGTAGCCCGCATTAGTGACAGGTGCTTCATTTTTCACCCCTTGCGCGGGCGGTATTTCTGGTGATTCTCGGACAACCTAGCCTCCGACCATGATTCTAGAAATCAGTGAGCATTTCCGTACCCCGATGCAGCGTGGCCTTTACCGCGTGGCAGGCCCATGGCTTGAGCGCACGCTCGGTCTGCGCGGTTTTGATGACGCCTATCAGGGCGGGCACCGCTACTATGAGAGCCTGCCGCCTGAAGAGCAGACCTGTGGCGCGTTTTTTGATGGCGTGGTGAAGTCACTGAATGCGCACTGCGACTTGGATGAGCAGCCGGACTTTGAGTTTCCTAAAACAGGGCCGCTGATCATCATCGCCAATCATCCCTATGGATTGATCGACCCTTCTTTGCTGGCTAGCTATGCGGGCCGTCATCGCCAGGACTTGAAAGTGATGACGAACTCCATGCTGGCTGCCATGCCAGAGCTCCAAAAGCATGGGATTCTGGTGAACCCCTTCGGCGGGGATGAAGCTGCGAAGAGTAATATCGGCGGCATGAAGGCCGCGCTCAAACACCTCAAAGCGGGTGGTGCCATGCTCATCTTTCCCTCCGGTGAAGTCTCTGCTTACAAGCCAGGGAAGGGGATCGAGGAAGCGCCCTGGACCAATCATGTCGGCTCCTTGGTGCGCCGCACTCAGGCTACCGTTCTGCCGGTCTATTTCCCAGGTCGAAACAGCGCCCTCTTTCACATCGCAGGTCTCATTCATCCGCGCTTGCGCACGGGACTCATCTTGCGTGAGTTTTGCCATCAGCGTGACGCGACGGTGAAGATGCGTGTCGGTATGCCGATCCCTTTTGGCAAGCTGCGTAAATTTGAGGACGATGAGGCGCTGACAAAGTTTCTGCGCATTCACACTCTAGTTCTAGGTCAGCGCCGCAAGCTAGACGTGGAGGAGAAAGATACTGACGAGATCGAAACATCTCTGGCAGCTCATCGTGCGGCCAGTCATCAGGTGCGGATCGTCAGAGAGGTGAATGCTTTGCGTGAGCATGGTGCATGTCTTGTCAGCCAGGGGGGGCTCTCCGTTTACTGCGCGCATTCTCATGAGATTCCTGACACGTTGGAGGAGATCGGGCGCTTGCGTGAGATTACCTTCCGTCAGGTCGGTGAAGGCACGGGTGAAGAGATCGATCTCGATAAATACGATCGCTACTACGAGCACCTTTTTCTGTGGGACGAGTCTAAGCAGCGCATCGCCGGAGCTTATCGCCTGGGCCGTGCGGACATGATCCTGCGCGAGTATGGCCCAAAGGGACTCTACACGAACACGCTGTTCATGTTCGAGAAGCCCTTCCTTGCCAATCTTGAAAGCGCTGTCGAAATGGGCCGCAGTTTCATCACCAAGGAATATCAAAGGAGTCTCTCTTCCCTACCTTTGCTGTGGAAAGGCATCGCTCTCTGGATGGTGCGTAATCCAGGTTACAAGAAGCTCTTTGGGCCGGTCAGCATCAGCAAAGACTACAACAAGCTCAGCCGCAAAATGATGGTCGAGTTTCTCCAGGAAAACTGCCTGCATGAGGATCTGGCCAGCTTTGTGAAGCCGCGCAATCCCTTCCGTTATTTGCGTGGTCGCAAGATCATGCGTGAGTTCATCAGCGCCGATCTTCAGGACGTGGACGACTGCTCAGCGCTGATCTCTAGTGTCGAGACCGACCGCAAGGGAATCCCCATTTTGCTCAAACACTACCTGCGGCTAAATGGCACCATCCTCAGCTTCAACGTGGACAAGCAGTTCTCCTCCGTCATCGACGGACTCATCCTCGTCGATCTCACAGAAACCGATCCCAAGCTGCTCGCCAAATACATGGGCGAGGAGAAGTGCCAAGCATGGCTGGCGCGGCATCGCGAAGCGTGATCCACTCAGATCGTTTGTGAAGGCTGAAACTGAATGGCAGCGATCTTATCCGCCATGTCATGACTGGCGCAGAAGGCTAGCTCAGCCGCAGCCGCGCGGCTGATCCGCGCGCGCAAAGCCACTACATCACCCATGCTCAAGCCATCGACAAAAGCCTCCACAGGACGGTGCTCGGGGGACAGGCTGCGGATCTCCACCATCGTGTCTGTGCTCAGTAGGGCACTGCGCCAGTGAGCGGGCTCCATGACATTGGAGCCGACCAGCAACCATGCTGGCGTATCAGCCAGCAGCGGGCTCGCGCCCATGCTGCGGGCATAGGCCGTGGAGCCAGCGGCGGTAGCCACCAGCGCGCCATCGGCCACGAGTTTCGGTAGGCGCATCACGCCATTCACGCTGACTTCCAGCCACGCGCTCTGACTCGTGCTGCGCTCCAGCCACGCATCATTGAACCCATAGGCCGTCTTCACTTCACCTGCTGCGTTTTCAAACTCCAGGTAAAGCATCGGCAACTGCCGCAGGATCACCGCCGTCGGTGGAAATGGGCTGCTCAGCACCTGCTCTGGCCCGTTCATCAGGAAGCCGAGATGTCCGGCATTGATGCCAAAGAAAGGCAGCCGCTTCCGCCAATGCTCGCGGATGCAGCGCAGCATCGCCCCATCGCCACCGAGCACGGTGATGAAGCTCGCCTCGGCCTCGCTCACACCGGGGCCGGTCGTGTCGATCCATGACAGCGCTTTTGGATTCGCTGTATCGGCTTGCAGATGAAAAGGAACACCGCTCAGGCTGCACTCCGCCCAGGTGCCAGGGATCGGTGCGCGGTAAAGGCCGTAGCGCTCGATGTAGTCGAGCACGCGCGGTGTAACGAGCTCGTTCACATCTTCGCCCCGGCTCAGGCTGTCGCGAATAGCAGAGCTGGAACCTGATTCCTGGAGGATGAGCAACTTCGAGTTAGGTGGCAGATCATGCTTGTCGATCTCATGTCCGGGTCGTGTTAGCACCGCGAAGTGCGCCTTTTGCCAAAGCTCGGCCCCGTGCGCCCAGGTGCGTTGAATGAGAGAAGCCCCCTCACTACCACCCGCGATCAGATCCGCCCCCACCACATGCCAGATCTCGCCCTCTGACTCGAAGCGTTTTTGAAGCTGATGATTCCGCGTGAAAGTCGCCTGCTCCAGATCAAACAGATCCACCACCACCTTCGGCATTTCGCCGAAAGCCAAGTCGCAAAGCGCCGCGCGATAGATCGCCGGGATGCTGCCAGTGACCGCTTTATCAGGTCGCGGCCCGCAGGGGATCACCCGCACCTCATCAAACTCACACGCCAGCAGCTCCGCGATAGCGCGGTGGTGCAGTCCGGGCGGATTAAAGCTACCTCCGAAGATGGCGATTCGCATGACCTGATCTTGGCCCGCAGAAGCCGCAGCAGCAAACGGAATGACGATGTGCAGGCGCGTTTGCTGAAACGCGAGTTCGGGTGAACGACCTTTAGCGAAAAGATCAGAACCCATCTCGGATGTCAGCAATCCTCTCTCAGAATGAATTACGACCTGTATAAAAACGTCGTCAGCGGACTGGTGGCATTGGCTTCTTCGCTGGAGTCGGCAAGGCCGATCTCATAGGCGGCGCGGCCTGCCTCGACGGCGGCTTTGAAGGCGCGGGCCATGCGTGAGGGGTCGCTGGCGATGGCAATGGCGGTATTGACGAGGACGGCGTCGGCTCCGAACTCGAAGGCTTCGGAGGCATGGCTGGGGGCACCGATGCCGGCATCGACGACGACGGGCACGGTGGCCTGGGAGATGATGATCTCAATTTGCCGACGTGTGGTGATGCCCTGATGCGAGCCGATGGGTGAACCGAGCGGCATGACGGTGGCTGTGCCGACGTCTTGAAGCCGGCGCGCGAGCACGGGATCGGCATTGATGTAGGGCAGCACGATAAAGCCTTCCTTCACTAGAATCTCAGCGGCCTTCAGCGTTTCAATCGGGTCCGGCAGCAGGTAGCGCGGGTCAGGGTGGATCTCCAGCTTCACCCAGTTCGGCAGCCCGGCAGCGACAGCGAGTCGGGCGAGGCGCACGGCTTCTTCGGCGGTCATTGCACCGCTGGTGTTGGGCAGTAGCAAGACTTCTTTGGGAATGAAGTCGAGGATGTTGGCAAAGGGATCACCTTTGCCAGTGAGATCCGCGCGGCGGAGAGCAACGGTGACGATCTCGGTGCCGGAGGCGATGATGGCCTGGCGCATGAGTTCACCGGAGGCAAACTTGCCGGTGCCGAGCATGAGGCGTGACTGAAAGCTGCGGCCGGCGATGATGAGTGGCTGATTTTCCAAGGATGTCATCTCAGGTAAGTTGAAGGCGCTGCAGGAGTTCGTCTGTGCTCAGCTGGATACCGATGTAGAAATCACCGAACTCGCCATACTGCGTGGTGACTTCATCCCAGCGCATCTCATAGACGATGGTCTTCACCTGGAAGATGTCGTGGGCAAAAAGGGTCACGCCCCACTCATGGCTGTCGAGTCCGGTGGAGCCGGTGATGAGCTGGCGGATTTTGCCGGAGAACTTGCGGCCTGTTTTGGCGTGGCCGCTCATGAGTTCACGCCGCGCGGCGAAGTCCTGTGCATACCAGTTGGCGCCGACGTTGCGGCGCTTGCTCATGGGGTAAAAGCACATGACCTGCCAGTCAGGCATGTTCGGGTAAAGGCGGTCGCTGAAGTACTTGTCCATGTGGCCTTTCCATTCGGCGACACGTTTGAGGTGGGCCTCAGAACCGACTTCGAGGCTTTCGGTACGTGCGATGCGCTCGGCGGCTTCTTCTTCCTTCTCGCTGTACTCTGTCCACTCGGTCATGGACAGGTAGCTGTAGCTTGGAGTCAGTACATCGGGGCCGAGAGCGAGATTGAGTTCTTTTTCAAAGCGGTTCGCATCCTGCAAGTCGGGTGTCAGCAGCATGAAGCCGAGATCGGCCTTCGGGCTGACCATGCTGAAGGTGAGGAGCTGTGTCGTGGGATGAGCGCGGATGGCTGCCAAGGTGCTGGTGAGCCGCTCGGTGCGTTCTTCCTTTTCTCCAGGTGTCAGGGCGGCCCAGAAGCCGTGGTCGATGGTGTAAAACAGGTGCTGAACGATCCAGCCTTCTTGGGGGATGATGGGTGACATGGGGGCAGTGGGTGGCGGTTGTTTGCCGTGGTTGGCAATAGTTGGCGGTGGTTTGAAAAACAACAGTAAACAACGGCTAGCCAGGGCAAAGTTTCCACTAGCGCAAGCAAACGCAAAAAACGATTGAATCCCAGGTGCCGGGAACTACTTTCGCCGCCCCAACCCTATCCCCCCTCCAGACATGGCAGACGCAGCAAATAAATATTCCCTCAACGTATCCGGCGCTTACTACGTGGATGATCAGTGCATCGACTGCGACCTCTGCCGCGAGACAGCGCCTGCCAACTTCAAGCGTGATGACGACGGCGGGCATTCCTTCCTCTACAAGCAGCCTGAGACTGATGAAGAGCGCGCGCTCTGCGAAGAGGCTCTCACGGGCTGCCCAGTGGAAGCTATTGGCCGCGACGGCGAGTAATTCGTTACACGCTTTTTTACTTTTGAAGGCATGACCTCTGTCGGGTCATGCCTTTACTCTTTTGGGGGCACGATCAGCCAGCGCCCCGCAGCGACCTGCACGAGGTTTAGGCAGGCGTTGGATTTTGCGTCTGGTGGATAGGCGACCCAAAGAGTGTAGCCCTTAATCAGGGAACTGTCTGGATCATCACCAAGATCTTCCTTGATCCAGTTACCGATGACACTGTCTCGTTTGCAGAAAGCGTGAATAGATTCCTCACTGTCTGCTGCATTGATTTTGAGGGAAAGGTACTCCTTGGAGTTATCGAACTCAAAGCTGTAGTAGTCATCAATTTTGACCAGTGCCCGTATCAAGACTGGCTTGGTGGACTTGGCCTTCATCAACTCAGCAAAAGGCTTTTCGGAGTAGCCAGTGAAACTCTACCAGTCGAGGACTAGACGACCGGCTTCATTCTTTCTAAGCGCCACTTCGAGTTTGCCTTCCAGTCTTCCGCTGCGGTAGGTCATGAGCACGATCTCGGTGTTATTGATCCGATAGCGCGCCTGATCCATGAGTGCACCCATGACTGGGTCCACGGCATGTTGGACTTCATAAAAATCCTGCATGAGAACCTTCACCCGATCAGGATCATGAATGTACATGAGTCGGTCTTTCCAGTGTGGTGTGGCGGCGTACTTTTTGATCACCTGATCTGCCTCAGTGAGGATACTGCCTGCGTTGACGATGGGCAGCGATTCGATGACGGAACGCTCAGGCACCACGGACGCTGTGGCATCATAACGGAGTGGGCGTGCATCGGCCAGAAGAAGGGATGGCTTCTCTGGCTTCTGATGGCCTGGCGCGGTCATCACGACAGAGTTTCCAGGCATGGTCTGCCGCTTACGGAGCGCATCCATCCGAGTTGCCATCTCAATGAAGTCGGCACGAGAAGCCACCGTTTTGAAATGCCAGCGCCAGCCCACCACGAGTACAAACCCGAGGACAATCATGAGAGTCAGTGAGACTCCCAAAAAGGCGCGATGCGGATTTGGCGCTGTAAAATTTCCAGGGCGATAAAACACACGTCTCTATAGGCGAATAATCCGCTAATGTTCAAGCACTTACTCCACGGTCGTTTCACCCTCGGCGGTAGCGTTCTGGCCATGTTTCAAAAACGTGAAACAATACTAATTGAGGCTTTCCTCTTTCCTGCATTCCTTCTACTTTCAGACCTCATGGAAACCCTCCCAAAAATTCACGATAAAAAATCCGTCGCCCTTGAACTCGAAGCTGGTGATCACTGGTGGTGTGCTTGCGGACTCAGCGGTCACCAGCCCATGTGTGATGGTAATCACAAAGGCACTGGTTTTGGCCCCATGAAATTCACGCTCGCTGAAAAACAAAAAGTCTGGCTGTGCAACTGCAAGCATAGCAAGAACCCGCCCTTCTGTGACGGCAGCCATAAGAACCTCTGAGTTAGTCTGCTAAAGTTAAAGGCCCCACACAGAAAACTGTGTGGGGCCTTGAATGAGATTCAGAGAGTGTGCTTCCTGCCAACCTACGGCAGTGGGAAGCGCTCGTTGATCTTGGCGATTTCGATTTTGATCTCTGCGAGCACGGACGGGTTGTCCTTGTTGGTGAGGGCCTTGTCGATCCAGTCAGCGATCTGAATCATCTCAGCCTCTTTCATACCGCGTGTCGTGACCGCTGGCGTGCCGATGCGGATACCACCACCGAGGGTGATTTTTTCGGTGTCGAAAGGAATGCCATTCTTGTTCACGGTGATGCCAGCGTGGTCGAGTGTCTCGCTAGCGACTTTACCATTGAGTCCCTTCGGACGCAGATCGACGAGCATGAGGTGATTGTCAGTGCCGCCACTGACGATGCGGTAGCCGATCTCGGTCAGACGCGCGGCGAGTGCCTGGGCGTTCTTCACGACCTGCGCTGTGTATTGAGAGAAATCTGGACGCAGACATTCACCAAAGCAGACCGCTTTGGCCGCGATGACGTGCATGAGTGGCCCGCCCTGGATGCCGGGGAAGACTTGGCTGTTGATCTTCTTGGCCAGGTCTTCGTTATTCGTGAGAATGATGCCGCCACGGGGACCACGCAGGGACTTGTGGGTAGTGCTCGTCACGAAGTCGGCGTAGGGCATCGGGTTGGGATGCTGGCCACCAGCGACGAGGCCGGCGATGTGTGCCATATCGACGAAGAGATATGCGCCGACGCTTTTAGCGATCTGGCTCATGCGCTCAAAGTCGATGATGCGCGGATAAGCAGAGGCACCCGCCGTGATCATCTTCGGCTTGCACTCTTCAGCCATCTTTTGCAGGCCGTCATAGTCGATGCGTTCATCCGTTTCGCTGACGCCGTAATGAACGACTTCATAGAAGCGACCCGAGAAGTTAGCCTTGTTCCCATGAGTCAAATGACCGCCATGGGCGAGGTTCATGGTCAAGATCCGATCACCGACTTCGAGAACGCTGAAATAGACGGCGGTATTTGCCTGCGAGCCTGAGTGCGGCTGAACGTTTGCATATTTGGCTCCGAAAAGCTGGCACGCGCGGTCGATGGCGAGCTGCTCCACTTTGTCCACTTCCTCACAGCCGCCATACCAGCGCTTACCGGGATAACCCTCAGCATACTTATTCGTCAGGCATGAGCCCTGCGCGGCCATGACGGCGCGGCTGGTGAAATTCTCACTGGCGATGAGTTCGATGTTGTTTTGCTGACGATGCTGCTCGAGGCGGATGATTTCGGCGACGGCGGGATCAGAGGCAGCGAGGATGCTGAGGGGGTGGGCTTGGGTGTTCATTTTATCGACTCTACGACCGTGACGGCCACCGGCGAAGGGTGTCTTCAACCAGGTGTCCACGATTTCTTTGGCGGTGGCCTCAGAGGTGGTTTTGCCAGCGAGGCAGAGAATGTTGGAGGCGTTGTGCTCGCGCGTGATGGCGGCAGTCGCCGCATCACTCACGAGGCTCGCTTGGATGCCCGCATGGCGATTCGCGCTGATGCACATGCCGATGCCTGTGGTGCAGACGAGGATGCCTGCATCGGCACGGCCATCGAGCACGCGCTCGGAAACAAGCTCGGCGTAGTCGGGGTAATCGACACTGTCCATGTTGTAGGTGCCCAGGTCTTCGACACTGTAGCCACCGCTTGCCCGAAGATGCGTCACCACGGCAGTCTTCAGCGTGAGTCCGCCATGATCAGATCCGATGGCGAGTTTGCGGGGCAGGGGGGAAGCGGACATTGGAAGGACAAAGGAAAAGTTTACGCAGCAGCAGGCTTGGTGGTTTGCTCGATAAAGGCATGGATGCTGGGAAGCAGTTTGTCTAGGTGCTGCTGCATCTCACGGTATTCTTCCCGATCACCGCCAAAGGGGTCACTCACGTCTTTCCCGCGCAGGGCATCCTCAGCGGCGAACTCACTGAGAAGGTAGATTTTATCTTCCGCTTCAGGATAGTCGTCGAGCAAAGCCGCAAGATGGCTACGACCGAGCGCAAAGATATGCGTGGCGCGCTCCACGAGCTCGATCGTCACGGCTTGACTGCGGTGTTTCGAGAGATCAAGTCCGCGCTCCTTGGCCAGTGCGACACTGTGTTTGCTGGCGGATTGGCCAGAAAACGCCCCGATTCCAGCGCTCTGAATCTTGTACTCCGCGCTGCCTTTCGCCAAGTCACGAAAAAGCGCCTCAGCCAGGGGGCTGCGGCAGGTGTTTCCAGTGCAGACAAAAAGGACGCTTTTCAAAGGGCACTCAGAGTGCCGCGCTGAGGGTGTTTGTCAAAAGACGGTTCACTCGGCGAACACGTCTTTTCGACGCCTCTCAGAATTCGGCTTTCTCACATCACCATGCCACCATCCACCGCCAAGACTTGGCCGGTGATGTAGCGGGCTTCGGGGCTGGCGAGGAAGAGCACGGCGGCGGCGATGTCTTCGGCCTGACCGAAGTCGCCGAGCGGGATTTTTTCCAGAACGGCGGCTTTCACTTTCTCATCCAGCACGCCGGTCATGTCAGTGGCGATGAAGCCGGGGGCGATGACGTTGGCGGTGACACCGCGACCGGCGAACTCACGGGCGACGGATTTGGTGAAGCCGATGAGGCCGGCCTTGCTGGCGGCGTAGTTCGCCTGTCCAGCATTGCCGATGAGGCCGATGACGGAGGCGATGTTGATAATGCGTGCGCCCTTCTGTTTGAGGATGCTGCGCTGAAAGGCTTTCAGCATGTGGAAGGCACCCTTCAAATTGGTGTCGACGACGAAGTCCCAGTCTTCCTCGCTCATGCGCAGGAGCAGGCCGTCTTTGGTGACTCCGGCGTTGTTTACCAGGATGTCCACATGGTCGAAATCAGCGAGCACTTTCTTGCCCATCTCGGCGACGGCGGCTCCGTTCCCCACGTCCACGGCGTAGCCTTTGGCTGCTCCGGGATAGAGGGCATTGATCTCCTCAGCAGCGGCATTGGAATTGGCTTCCGTGCGGCTGATGATGGCGACTTTGGCTCCCTCGGAAGCGAGCTTTTCTGCGATGGCTTTACCGATGCCTCTTCCGGCACCGGTGACGACGGCTACTTTATCTTGGAGTTTACCCATGCGCCATCATGGCAATCCCAAACGCCATGGCAAGGGCGGAGTCACTTGGCCACTAACACTCTGCGTCCCGCCGGGATGACGACACCATAACAGCCTGCCAGAATCAAGCTGGCACCGATGATTTGGATTTGGCTAAAGGTCTCATCAAAGAACATCCAACCGCATAGGGTGATGCACAGTGGTAGCATGATTTGAAACGCGCCGCCGATGCTGACTGGCAGGTAGCGGAAGCCCTCTGTCATGCCGATCTGTCCGCATGAGGCACACAGCGCGGCGAGTGTGAGCAGGCCGATGTCCACGAGTCCGGGCGCGTTCACGGTGAAACAAAAGGGCAGGGCAAAGAGTCCTGTGTAGATGCACTGACTGGCAAAGATGGTGCCGCTGGTCTCGGTGCGTGTGAGCTGGCGGATGACGACGACGACAGCGGCTGAGACGAGCGCGCCAAAGATGGCGAGGAGTTCATAGCGCCCGAGCTGGCTGAAGTCACCGCTTTGCAACCCGGTGATGAGTGCGATGCCGATGATAGCGAGCGCCATGCCGATGATCTTTCTCAGGGTCAGAACTTCCCCCAGCAGTGGCACGGCGATCAGTGCCGCCCAGATGACCCAGGTGTTGCCGATCAGGGTCGCTTTGCCTGCTCCGAGAGGCGGCATGGTGAGGTAATAGGCCGCTGTTCCCAGAGCGCCCATCACACCGCGTGAGACGAGCATCCGCCCGGTGGCTGCGCGTTTAAAACTGACCTGTCCACGCGGTCCGTAGAGTCCCCAGACGACGAGCAGACCGATGCCCGCGCGAAACAGCAGTGCCCACCAGCCACTGATCCCGCGCTCGGTGCCGAGGTGCTTCACCAGCAGCGCCATGCCGGTGAATCCGACGAGTGAGCCGAGCATCCACATGGCTCCACGACGGAGATCGTAGTGCGCTAGAGCAGGCTTGGTTTTTGGCATGGCCCCTGTTTCGTGTCGAGCTTTCATCAATGCAAGCTTCCTCTGGCATTGACGTTTTCCATCGCCCCGACAAATCTAGTCTTCATGCTGCGCCGTCACCTGCTCCTCACCACGTCAGCCTTGCTGGCGTCGGGATTGACGACGCTGTGTGGAGCGCTTGCGGGTCGTAGGCTCGGACTCGTGATCCACTCCTACTCGCACCGTTGGCGTGGCAAGCATTCGAGCATCAAGCACCCAGCCTTTCGTGATGTGCTCGACGTGATGGATCATGGCCGCGAGCTAGGCATCGGCAGTCTGCAAATCGGAGTCGAAGGCTGGAGTCTCGACTTGGCTCAAAAAGTGCGCGCTTCATCTGAGTCCTATGACATGAAACTGGAAGGCAGCATTCGTTTGCCACAAGCTCCGGGAGACGTGGAGCGCTTCACCCGTGAACTGCGCATTGGCAAAGAGGCCGGTGCCGCGATCTTCCGCACTGCTATAGGTGGGAGACGTTATGAGGTCTTTTCAAAGCGCACCGACTTTGAGCAATGGCAGGCCGGAGCCAAGCGCTCGCTGGAGCTGGCCGAGCCAATTGCACAGCGTCTCGGCGTGCGCATCGCGGTGGAGAATCACAAGGACTTTGAGACCGCTGAGTTGCTGGAATTGATGAAGGCTATCTCCAGTCCGCAGATCGGTGTGTGTCTTGACACGGGAAATAGTTTCGCGCTGCTGGAGTCACCGCTTGAGGTGGTGCGGCAGCTTGCGCCATACACGCTGACGGTGCATTTCAAAGACATCGCCGTGCATCTTACCGAGGATGGTTTTGAAATGGCCGAAGTGCCGCTGGGGCAGGGGATGCTTGACCTGCCGGAGATGATCCGAGTGATTCAGGCAGAGGCACCGAAGGCGGAGTTTCATCTCGAAATGATGACCCGAGATCCACTCAGCATCCCGTGTCTGCACGAGTCCTACTGGGCCAGCTTTCCGAACAAGCCCGGTACCGATCTGGCGCGCACGCTGACACTGGTCAAACAGCGTGGTCTGCCCGCGCTCTCTCATGTTTCCGAGTTGCCTGACGAAGCCTGTCTCGTGCTGGAAGAGAAGAACATCATCGACTCCATCATCGCCGCTGGAGACAAGCTTGGCTTCAGCCAAATGGATCTGAAGACGCTGCTCAAAGAGGAGTGATTACTTCTGCCGATGCTTCGCAAACATCGCCAGTGTGCGCTCGCGTTCGGTGCCGTGATCGACGATGGGCAGCGGATAGCCTGGAGCCAGTGCTCGGCCATCTTTCGGCGGAGCCTGGAAGCGCTCGGGCGACACGCCTTTCAGCTCCGGCACCCATTGGCGGATGTAGGCTCCGTCGGCGTCGTAGTTCTTCGTTTGTGTCCACGGATTTTGAATGCGGAAATACGGCGCGGCATCAGCTCCCGTGCCTGCGCTCCACTGCCAGCCGCCGTTGTTGCTGGCGTTCTCTCCATCGACTAAATGCTGCATGAAGAAGCTCTCGCCGAGCTTCCAGTGGCAGTGCAGGTCTTTGGTGAGAAACATCGACACGATCATACGCACGCGATTGTGCATAAAGCCCGTGCTCAGCAGTTCGCGCATCCCTGCATCGACTATGGGAAAGCCCGTCCTGCCCTGGCTCCAAGCGGTGAAATCTTCATCGCTCCCCGGCCATGGCATACCACGAAAGTCGGTGGAGAACTCCTCCTCAAATACTGCCGGATAGAACCACAGGATCGCTAGATAAAACTCACGCCACGCCAGCTCCTTGATGTAGGTCTCGATCGAGGTGCGAGCATCCGCAGTCGTGGCCAGTGCCGCAGCCGCCATACACTGAGCATGAAGCTCGCGGATCGAGATCAACCCGAAGCGCAAATCCTGCCCAAGCCTTGAGGTGCTGACGCCAGCGGGCGTGTTTCGCTTCTGCGCGTAGCTCATGAGTGTGCGGTTTTCGATGAAGCTCTTCATACGCTCACGCGCCGCTCGTTCACCCGGCACAGGCAGAGTCGCTGTGGTGGCCGGTAGCTGCCAGTGATCCAGCGTCGGTAGCGGATCACTCGGGATCGTGCTCGCCGCTCCCAGCGTCTTCGGTTTACCCAGCGGGGTCGTCTTGTCTAAAGCTAACCAATTGCGCGAATACGGTGTATAGACACGATACGGCCCGCCACTGCCCGTCAGCACCTCCCCCGCCTCATGCAGCACGCGGTCTTTGAAGCTGTGACACGCCACCGCATAGCGCGCACACACCGCCTGCACCTTCTTCTCCATCTCGCGGCCATAGGGGTCGTAGTCGCGATTGTAGTACACCGCGCTGGCTTTCGTCTCCTTGATCAGCTTCTCGATCTCCAGATCCGCGCGGCCCGTGCGCAGGATGAGTTTGCTGCCCAGAGCTTCCACATTCTTCGCCAGTGAATCCAGGCAGCCACAGAGAAACTGCTGCCTGATGCTGCCCGTCCAGTGATGCGTCTTCTGCCAATCACTGAGCACATACACCGGCACCACCTGCGCGCCATCTTTCGCCGCCATGTTAAGGGCAGTGTTGTCCGTGAGACGCAGATCGCGGCGGAACCAATGGATGACGGTGTCGTGTTTCGGCATGAATGGACTTTACGTTTGATCGAAGAAGCCGGTCACAGGAAGTGAGAAATGCTTCATTGGCTCGTATGATGTGAACTCATGTTTCGCCCCCTGTTAATTCTCATCACTCTCGCCTCGTCTGCCCAGGCGGGAAAGATCGTGTTCAATCGCGATATCCGGCCCATCCTTTCGGACAGGTGTTTCCATTGCCATGGGTTCGATGAAAAGGAGCGCAAAGGTGAGCTGCGGCTGGATCGGCGTGAGCAGGCACTCAAGCCGTCCAAGTCCGGCGCGGTGGCTATCGTGCCAGGCAAGCCGGATGAGAGTGAGCTTTTCGCCCGGGTCACCACGACAGATGCGGACGATCTTATGCCGCCATCGAAGGTCCATAAGCCAGTGTCCAAGGCGGAAGCGGCGCTGCTGAAACAGTGGATCAACGAAGGTGCCGACTATCAGGGCCACTGGGCCTTTGAGCCGGTGCAGCCGGGTGCAGGTGGCATTGATACACTGCTGGAGACACGATTGAAGAAAGAAGGCCTGGCTTTCTCCCCTGAAGCAGATGCCGCCACACTAATCCGTCGCGTGACTCTGGACCTCACCGGGTTGCCGCCGACGCCGGAGGAAGTGGCGGCATTTGTGACAGGAAAGGTGCCCTTTGATGGGGTCGTGAATCGTCTTCTGCAAAGCCCGCACTACGGCGAGCACATGGCCCGCGAGTGGCTGGACTTTGCACGTTACGCAGACAGCAACGGTTTCCAGACGGACAGCAGCCGCAGCATGTGGCCCTGGCGTGACTGGGTGATTCAGGCCTTTAACGACAACAAGCCTTTTGATCAGTTCACCGTCGAGCAGATCGCCGGCGATTTGTTGCCGAACGCAAAGCAGAGCCAGCTCGTCGCCACAGGTTTCAATCGCAATCACCGCATCAACGGGGAAGGGGGCATCATCGCGGAAGAGTGGCGCATCGAGAACATCATCGACCGCGTGGAGACGACGAGCTTCACCTGGCTCGGTCTGACGATGAACTGCGCGCGCTGCCACGATCACAAGTATGATCCGATCACGCAGAAGGATTTCTATTCCATGTTCGCCTTCTTCAACAATGTCGAGGAGAGCGGCACGATCCAGGGCGCATCAAATCGCAGCGGTGGGAATTCTGTGCCGATTATGAATGTCACGATGCCTGAGCAGGACGCACAGATCGCGAAGATGAAGACTGAGATCGAGTCAGCTAAAAAGGCGACGGCTGAGACGAAGAAGACACTGCCGACTCTCCTCGCAGCCTGGGAGAAAGAGGCTGGTGACAAGCTTAGTGCTCAGAAGTCCGCATGGATGATGCTGGAGCCCGCGCAGGTCGTTTCTAAACTCAATGAGAAGGGCGCAAAACTCACACGTCAGGCAGACGGCAGCTACCTCGCCAGCGGACCGAATCCACAGAAGGACACGTATCTTTTCGATGCGCCGATGCCCAAGGATGGTGTCTCCGGTTTCCTGCTCGAATGCTTCACCGATCCGTCATTGCCCGAGCAGAGTCTGGGCCGCAACAGCAATGGCAACTTCGTGCTCAGCGACTTTGATGTCTTCATCCAGAATGCAGGCGGCAAACCGGAGCAGCAGACTTTGGCAAAGGCGGAAGCCGACTACAGCCAGAAGGGTTACGAGATTGCCAATGTGCTCAAGAAGGGGCGACGCTCAGGCTGGGCCATTGATGGGCCAACCAAGAAAGAGAACCGCCGCGCCATGTTTTTGCTGGAGCGTCCAGTGAGCTACACGGAAGGCGCGCAGGTGCTGCTGCGCCTACGTCATGAAGCGATCGGTGGTCACAACATTGGCCGCTTCCGACTCAGCAGCACGGCTTTGCCTACAGCGAATGTGAAGCTCGATGGCAACGCCGATCTGGCGAAGATCAAAGCCATTCTAGCATCTGCGAAACGCACGCCAGCGCAGACAAAGGAGCTTGAGCAGTATTACCTCGCCACCGTGGACAGTCCCGTGAAGCGCGCGAACGATCTCGTCGCGGTGGAGCAGAAGGCTTTGAGCGACTTCGAGAACGCTCTGCCAACCACGATGGTGATGAAGGAAGCCAAGGCCACCCGCGATGCCTTCATCCTGACACGAGGTGAGTATGACAAGCCCACGACGAAAGTGACAATGGCCGTGCCTTCCTGGCTGAATCCGATGCCCAGGGAGGCGCCGATGAATCGTCTCGGTCTGGCGAAGTGGCTGGTGGCCAAAGACAATCCGCTGACGGCGCGTGTGTGGGTGAATCGCCAATGGGAGCGGCTCTTCGGCGTCGGCTTGTGCAAGACGACGGAGAACTTTGGTGTGCAGGCTGAGTATCCAATCCATCCCGAGTTGCTCGACTGGCTCGCAGCGGAGTTCATGCGCAGCGGTTGGGACATGAAGCATGTTTTAAAACTCATGGTCACGAGTCGCGCTTATCGCCAGACTACCAAAGTCACGCCAGCGATGATCGAGCGCGATCCTGAAAATCGGTTGCTGGCTCGTGGACCACGCTTCCGCCTGTCCGGTGAAGTCGTGCGCGATCAGGCTCTCGCCATCGGTGGCCTGCTCGTCTCCAAAGTCGGCGGACCCAGCGTGAGACCTTACATGCCTGAAGGCGTGTGGGATGAAACGAGCAAGTATGGCGACCTGCGCGGCTACAAGGCAGATGCTGGTGACGGTTTGTATCGACGCAGTCTCTATACGATCTGGAAGCGCACAGCCGCACCGCCGACGATGCTGCTCTTTGATGCGCCGACGCGCGAGATCTGCACCGTGAAGCGCAGTCGCACAAACACGCCGCTGCAAGCGCTGGCCATGCTCAATGAAGTCACTTTTGTTGAAGCTCAGCGAGGTCTTGCTGAACAGATGATGAAGCACGGCAAGACACCGGCGGAGTCCATTGCCTATGGTTTCCAGCGCGCTACGGCTCGTGACATCGAGCCTGATGCACTAAAGCTTCTGCTCAAAGGCTGGAGCGAACGCCGAGCCTGGTATGCCGCCCATCCCGAAGATGCGACGAAGACGATCACCCAAGGCGCGTCCAAAGCAGACGCTAGTCTGCAAGTCGCGGATCTCGCCGCTTACACGACCACGGCGGGGGTGCTGCTCAATCTCGACCGCGTGGTGACGCGGGATTGATTATCGTGACTGTAAATTTCCGTCACAGGGCTTGACGATGTCTGGGGATGCCCTTCCTTCCGCATTCCCCTCCTGCCGATGACCGATTTGGATTCCCAGACCCGCAAAGCCGACGTGCTACTCGAAGCCCTGCCCTACATGCAGGGCTTCCGAGGCTGCACATTTCTGATCAAAGTCGGCGGCAGCGCGATGGAAGATCCGGCGGTGGTGAACACCTTTTTGAAGGATGTGGTCTTTCTCGAAGCCGTGGGCATCAATCCCGTGATCGTGCATGGCGGCGGTAAGGCGATCTCGAAGGCCATGCAGGAAAGCGGCCTCGAAGCCAAGTTCATCAATGGGATGCGCGTGACCGATGAGGAGACGATCAAGATTGTCGAGCAAACACTGGCTCGCGTCATCAACCCTGAGATCGTGGACAAGATCAATGCCTTCGGCGGCAAGGCCGTTGGTGTCCCTGGCACCGAGGTTTTCACAGGCGAAAAGATGAAGGCCGAACTCGGCTGGGTGGGCGAAGTTACCGGCTGCAAGCTCGGATTGATCCAAGCTGCCGTGGCGGGTGAGTTCGTGCCTGTGGTGTCACCCGTGGCTCGCGAGAATGCCAGCGGCAAGACACTCAACGTGAATGCCGATCTCGCCGCCTGTGCTCTGGCGACTAGATTGAAAGCGACGAAGCTGATCTTTCTCAGCGATGTGCGCGGAGTGATGCGTGATCCCAAAGATGAATCAACCCTGATCCCAAGTCTTGATCCAGCAGCCATCGATGCCCTAAAGAAGGAAGGCATCATTAGCGGCGGCATGATTCCCAAAGTGGACTCGTCGCTCGAATCACTCCGAGGAGGCGTGGGGAAGGTGCACCTCATCGACGGGCGCATTCCTCACGCACTCATCTTGGAGATCTTCACGGATGTGGGGATCGGGACAGAGATTCATCTCTGATCCCAGGCGTATCAGGTAGGACGAAAAACAATTTTCAGGATTTAAAGGAATGGAAAAGACTCAAGATTTTGACCCAGCGTGGCTGGAAAAGTATGTGCTGCCGAACTATGGCCGCTTTCAAGTTTGGCCAGTGAAGGGCGAGGGCACCTATGTTTGGGATCGCGATGGTAAAAAGTATCTCGACTTCGCCGGTGGTGTGGCTGTGTGCCCGCTTGGTCACTGCCCGCCGCAAGTGGTGAAAGCAATCACGGAGCAGGCGAATACGCTGATCCATGTTTCCAACTGGTATTGTATCGACAAGCAGGCCGAACTCGCGCGCATTCTTGTCGAGGAGTGTGTGGAGATTCCCGGTAAATGTTTCTTTTGCAACAGTGGTGCCGAGGCCAATGAAGGCCTGCTCAAGCTCGCGCGGAAATACGGTCAGCAGACTGGAGGACGTTACGAGATCATCAGCTTCACTGGCTCCTTCCACGGACGCACCTTTGGCGCGATGACCGCCACGGCTCAGGAGAAGATCCACGGCGGCTTTGGTCCGCTGCCACCTGGGTTTGTGTATGCGCCTTTCAATGATGTGCAGGCACTCGAAGCCGCGATCACTGATAAAACAGTGGCCATCCTACTGGAACCTATTCAGGGCGAGAGCGGCGTGAATGCCGTGACACCCGAGTTTCTGCGTGCGGCTCAGCGCCTGTGCCGGGAAAAGGATCTGCTTCTGTTGCTCGATGAAGTGCAGGTCGGATTTGGCCGTGCGGGTGAGATGGCTGGCTGGCGCAGCATCATTCCTGGAGATGAGATCCAGCCCGACGGTATCAGTTGGGCCAAGGCCATTGGCAGTGGCTTCCCGCTCGGGTCCTTCTGGGTGAATGATCGCCGTGATCTGAGCAAGGTACTCGGCCCAGGAACACATGGCACTACTTATGGCGGCTCACCGCTGGCCTGCGCCGTCGGTATCGCCACGCTGCGCACGATTCTCGATGAAAACCTCTGCGCCAACTCGCGCATGCGCGGCGCTGCCATCTCCGCCGCTGCACGCGCTTGGAATCATCCGTTGATCCAAGAGATTCGTCAGATCGGCCTCTTCATCGGCTTTGAACTTAATGCCGAAGCTATCGCTGCGAAATCGGGCGGCAAGCTGCCCTCCATCTACCTTGCTCAAATGCTGCTCGATGCCGGCATGATGGTGACACCTGCTGGTCCCAATGTCGTCCGCTGGCTATCCCCTCTCAACATCACCGAAGCCCATGCCGCCGAAGGCTTGAGCCTCTTCAAATCTGTCCTCGATCAAGTCCAAGCTGCTTGATCCTTTTAACCAGTTCTCCCATGAAACACCTCCTTTCCATCGAACAACTCAACGCTGACGAGATCGAGAAAATCCTCGCTCTCGCCTCCGTGTTGAAGAAGGACCGCAAAGCCTCGCCACAAGTGCTGACGGGTCAGCAATGGGCGCTCATCTTCACCAAATCATCGACACGCACTCGCGTGAGTTTTGAGGTCGGCGTGCGTGAGCTTGGCGGGCAGGTCATGTTTCTTTCCGGGGCCGACATCCAGCTCGGTCGTGGTGAGCCGATCAAGGATACAGCACGCGTCATGGGACGCATGATCCATGGCGCGATCATCCGCACTTTCGCTCAGCAAGATGTGGTGGAGTTCGCTGACTACAGCGGCATTCCCACCATCAATGCATTGACCGATGACGAGCATCCCTGCCAGATCCTGGCTGACCTTCAGACGATCAATGAGCGTCTCGGCACCTGGAAAGGCAAACGCGTCTGCTTTCTTGGTGATGGCGACTGCAATGTGGCCCGCTCCTGGATCTGGGCCAGCGCACGGCTTGGCTTTGAACTCGTGATCGGTGCGCCGAAAGAGTTCCAGCCTGCGGCTGAATTCATGTCCCGTATTCCTGGTAAAACCGTGACGGTCACGGACGATCCTAAAGCTGCTGTGGATGGCATCGACGCCATTTATACCGATGTCTGGGTCAGCATGGGGAAAGAGCAAGAAGCCGCCGACCGCATCGAAACCCTGCGCCCCTGGCAGATCAATGCCGAACTGCTCAAGTCAGCCAAACCAAGTGCCATCGTCATGCACTGCCTGCCCGCCTATCGCGGCAAAGAGATCACCGAAGAAGTGCTTGAAGCACAGGCCTCCGTCATCTTCGATCAAGCCGAAAACCGCCTCCACGCCCAGAAGGCTGTGATCGTGACACTCGTGCGCGGCTGAGAGTTGCAGGTGCTTCTTTTGGCTATCTTACTACAAGGCATGAGAACAACGAATTCATAACTTCGTCTCTCGCGGCTCACGGGAGAGCGCGAAGTAAATGACGTATAGCCAGGAAAGGACACCTGCGACGATCGCCCAAAAAATGGAGCGGTTGCGCTGCCAAGAGCAGACAACGGCAATTACAGTGCCGAGCCCTATGCCCGATTGAACGAACTGGCCTGGTTGAAGGGCGATTTGTGCGATGAAATTCATGAGCGTCAACTTTGAATCATTACTTCCCGGCCACCTGACCGCCGCCGCTTGGTAAGGTGCGAAGATGCTGTGTGGGCGTGAGGCCGTATTTGTCGGGTTGGTACATAGCTTCGATGCGCGCGGGTGGGGCGATGGTGTCGCCTTCGGCGATGACTCGGGCGAGGTAGCGGAGCTGGAATTTGCCTTTCTGCGGGGCGTAGTCGGTGAAGAAGAGGGCGCGGTCGGAGCGGACTTCGCGGTGGTCGCAGAACCAGGCTTCGATGCCTTCGGGGAGTTGATCGCCCTCGCGTTCGTTCTGGGTGCCGAACTCGGGGTTGATGGCCTCTAGCACGCTGGGCAGCGGATCATTGATGGCGAGGTAACGGTCGCCGCCGCCGATCTCGATGTTCAGAGAGATGACGACCATGTCACCGACGCGCAGATCATTGGCCTCGGCGGTGGAGCCGTCGGGCAGGAGCTTTTCATATTGGCGCTCGATGCCGTAGCCTTTATTCTCGCCTTTGAAGTCGCGATCCTGCGGGAAGCTGTGGGCTTCGAGGCGGGAAAAGGCTTCGCGTCCGGCGGGCAGCTCGATCTTCAGCGGTGCGGCGGAAAGCGCGGTATTGAGATTAAAGGAGACCTTGGCGCTGCCGGGATGAGCTGGGACATTCAGCTCGGCTTTCTGCGCGTCCCACAGCACTTGGGCGACGAGCGGCTCGGCGGATTTCTTCAGGCTGCGCTCGTAGGCGGCGAGACCGGTGAGGGTCCAGGCATTGGCAAAGGTGTTGCCCCATTCGCCACGACCATTGCGCGATTGCAGAATGCTCTTTGCCAGCTCTTCAGCACTCTGAGTCAGACCGAGGTGGGTGTAGGCGATGAGACGCAATCCTTTGTTCGCGCCATTGCCAGCCCAGTGCGACCAGACGGGCGCGGGCGGAGGTGTTGGCTTGGCTTTGGTGGCAGGTTTGGCGGACTTCTTCGCCTTGGACTTGCTGGCAACTTTCTTCTCGCTTTCAGGCGGGGCCGGGGGCTTCCAGCCGAGCATCTCCTGGATCTGCTGATCGGGCGTGGCGCTCAGGCACATGGCGAGCGCGGTGTAAAGGCGGGCGGCTTCAGGCAGGCGGTCGCGCTTGGCATGAAGCAAGTTTTGGTAGGCGGGCTCGGGCTTCTTGCCCTTTGCTAAAGTGTAGAGCGCCATGGCGCTGTCGGTGATGTTGTGGAGGTCCTTTTCTTCTTCCAAGCCACGCAGCTTCTTCGAGAGGTAGGCGAAAAGTTTGTCGATGACTTCCGGCGGCACATTGGCTCCGGCATCGCGGGCACGCATGAGCATGAATCCGCCATAGGCGCTGCCCCAGTAGCTGCTCTCGGTACCGCCGGGCCAGTAGGATAAGCCACCTTCATCCGTGGTCATGGTGAGCAGGCGATCCACGCCTTTCTGCACGGCGGCTTTGGTTTTGTCGGCGCTCAGCAACTCAGGGAAAAGCGTCTGATAACCACCGAGCGCGAGCCATGGGATGGTGGCTGAGGTGCTTTGTTCAACGCAGCCATAAGGATACTCAAGGATGTACTCCAAAGCATCGCGAGCCTCATAGAGTCGGGAAGTGCTGACTCCGACTGACATGGTGCCTTCACCTTCAAGCAAGGTCGGGTTCACACTGACGGCGAGGTTGTCGATTGGATCGCCACCGAGGCGGGCATAACGAACTTCGCGGAATTCAGGCACAGGATGCGTGACTTCCAGCGCGGACTCGGTGCCATCATTCAGAGCCGGGCCGCTCCAGGTGACGGTACGGGCGCTCCACTTCCACTTGGCAGTGCCGAGCTTCGCAAACACAACGGGATAGGCCACGGCGGCAGTTTCATTGGCCTTCAAGCTGACCTTTTGTTTCCAGACCTTCGGGTCTTCAGGAGCTTTGATCGAAGCCGGAATGAAGAAGCGCTGCTCACGGATGAAGTCGGCGGTGGCGTCGAGTTCGAGGGTGACTTCGACCTCACAAGCATTCGGCGTGGTGTTGTGCAGCACAGCTTTCAGCAGCGTCTCATCACCAAGACGGGCAAAGCGCGGCACGACAGGCTCGATCATGAGCGGTTTGTTGATGATGAAGGCGGACTCGCCGCTGCCAAAGAGATCGGCTCCACTGACGGCGACGGCCATGAGGCGATAGCGTGTGAGATTGTCTGGCGCGGTGATGTTTGCAGTGATCTTGCCCTCGGCATCGGTCATGGCGGTGGCCAGCCAGAGAGGCGTGGCGATGAAGTTTTTCCGCAAGGTGAGCGGCGCGTCGTTTTCATCGCCGCCACCACCGATCACGAAGCCTTTATTGCCACGCTCACGCACAGCGAGTTCTTCTGGCAGGAGGTCATCGAAGGAAGTGTAGTTGTTGATCGCTAGCGGCATCGGCGCGTGGAAGAACTCGCTCGGGTTCGGAGTCTTGTGATCCATCAGGCTGAGCACGCCTTCATCCACCGCATAGAGCGTGACCTCGCTGCCAGCGACGGCCTTGCCTTTGTAATCCGTGATCGTCGCTGCGACGGCGAAGGACTCGGCGGGCTTCACTTCGGGCTTGGAGGAATTGATCGTGACGGTGAGTTCCTTGGCATGGGATTCCACTTCGAGCTGGCAGTAGCCGACTTTGTATTCGGGCATCTTGTCCTTCTTCGGACTGGCATCACTGCCACGCACGAGGATGACGGAGACAAACACATTCGGCGCTTCAGCTTCCTGCACTGGCACGCGGATCACGGGGTTCTCAGGGGAGAGCTGTTGGATAAAATGACGATGCACTTTGTTGCGCTCCACACTGACCAGTGCGGTTCCGGAGATTGGGGTCTTCACCACGATCACGGCTTCTTCGCCGGGCTTCAGGGTTTTCTTCTCAGGCTGGAGAATGATGCGCGCGCCGTCTTCCATGGCCCACGGGAATTCATCGCCGCCGATGACGTAAACTGGCAGACGTGAGAGCACCTTCTTGCCTTTGGCGTCGGTGGCTTCTGCCGTGACGAAATACACGCCGCCGCGTGCTGGCTTGAAGACAACCGATGCGCTCGGTGCGCTGCCAGCGCTGATGGCTTTGAGGTCGAGTGATTGCTTCAACTTTTCACGCAGGATGACCTGATCTTTCGTCGTCGATCCACCACCTGCGGTGGCGATCTTGAGCGTGTGGTATTCCTGGCGCTCGATCTTTAAATCGACATGCACCGCACCCGCCGCTGGCTTGCCTTTGGAATCAATGCCGACGACTTCCAGCGTCGTGTCTTTGCCTGCCGTGCTGAAGAACTGCGGGCCTTTGAGACCGAGGATGAAATCAGCGCCAGGCACCTCGAACTCCGTGGCGGAGCTGATGGTCTGCTGATTGATGTCGGTGACTTCAGCGCTCACACGAACCTGCTGTGGCAGTGCGGCGCGGTCGGGCGGCGGCATCGGCATTTCCAGCACGGCGGTGCCGTCGTCATTGAGAGCGAGATCTCCATTCACCCACCACTCGCCTTCGGTTTCATCATTGCTGTCATCGTAGTAGCCGTCGCCATCACGATCTTTGCCATAGTGCGACCAGCGCGGGGCATCGCCGAAGTGGTAGTCGTCAAAGCCGGATGGTGCGGCGAATTCACGTTGTGAGGAAGCTGTCCAGCTCACCTTGGCGCGGCTGAGCGTCTTGCCCATGAAGTAGTTCGCGGTCAGCGGAAGCTTGAGGCGGTCAGTGAGAATCTCTAGCTTCTTGCTGTCGAGCTTGACCTCAAAAGTGTTCGGCTTGTAGTCATCAATGCGGAAGCTGTAGCTGCCGCTCTGGTCGTTGTCGTTGCTGCCTTCTTTGTCGAACTGAATGCCCACCTGATACCAACCCATGGGGCTTTCGGGGAGCTTGATGTCATCGCCCCAGGAGCCGCTTGTTGTGAAGGTGATCTCTTTGTCGAGAATGGTGCGATAGCGCGGATCACGAATCGTCACACGACCTTTTTTCGGTTCGCTGTCGAGGATCAAATCATCCGCGATACGGTTGCGAGTATGAGCTTTGAAATGCGCCGTGTCGCCAGGGCGATAAAGTGGACGGTCGGAAAAAACGAAAGTCTTGCGGGCGGGCTTCCAGACATCTTCCCAGGCGGTTGGGATGTCATAGGGGATGACACCATTGATGCCTGTTTCATTGGTCTGAATCGCGGTGCAGTCGCCCTCTTTCTCAGCGAGCACGAGGGATGGATTGCTGCCCTTCATGGTGGCGATGCCATTCGCGTCGGTGTCGGCATAGCCGATGAGTTTCTGCTCGTCATCGACCATGGTGAGACGCACGCCTTGAACAGGCTTGCCAGTGGCGAGCGAGGTGATGAAGACCATCGATTCACGACCATTGCTCTTCTGCATCAAACCGAGATCGGTGAACTGAACGAGCGTCTGTGTGATGACACCTTTCTGCGTGATGCCATCAGCAGCGCGGCCTTCGATCTCGACAAACAACGGCGCGGCAGGCGCACCGGCGAGCACATCCTTCCAGTTGAGTTTGATCATCTCGCTCTGATCCAGCGGCTTCTGCACGGGGAAGGTGCGATCAAAGATCTGCGTGCCCGAGTATTGGTCGATGGAGGCGGGCACGTAGCCCACTTTCTTTTTCTCATCCTGGTAGAACTTGCTGCGGTAGTCCTTGTGCTTGTCCACGGCTTGAAGAAGCTCGGGACCGGTGAGCTTCTTCACGCGAACACGCACTTCGCGGACATTTGCGGCGGAGATTTCAAAACTGCCCGCGCCTTTGGCAAGCTGTGCCCGCACAAAGGCTGGTGCGGCGACATAAGGTGGATTGGGAATGAAGGTGACTTCCTGTTCACTGACTTTCTCCAGCGTCAAGCCATCGCCAGACACAAGGTTAGGCTCGACAACGACACGGTAAGCCTTCTTTAACTCAAACTTCCCTTTGAGCCGCAGCGTGCGGTTAAAGACTTCAGCCTTCACCTCCACGACAGGATCGACATGCACGCTGGCGGCGATCTTTTGGGCGAGAGCGGCTAGTTCTTCGGCCTTCCATTCTTCATCACGGGCGGGGATGAGTTGCTTGTTGAAATCGACATCAAGGTAGTAGCTGTCATCAAAGGGCGTGTGGCCGCCGATCTGCCGAACATTGAACGGCTTCACGTCACCGAGTGCGATCTCATCGCCCTGCGCGATGGCGTCATGACCTGAAGCATTGGTGAGTGTCGTGGCGATTTGCAGATGCCATTTTTCGGCGACTGGTAGCGGCGATTCAGGCTCAACGATGATGGCGCTGAGACGTGTGGCATCTTCAGTGATCGTGGGCTTCACCTTGGCGATCTCTTCCGCCCAGGTCGCTTGCGGCGTGCCATTGCGACCGAAGTCCTTGCCTGTGGCGTGGCGAACTTTGGCTGTGACCTTGAGCACAGGCTTCTCGGAGACAAAGACGATGCTGCTGGCCGCGCTGCTGAGGGCGACGTTGTCATTGAACTCAAACGTGAACCTCGGACTGCGGCGTGCATCATCGCTGTCGAACCACTTCGGTGATTGATCGATCACTTTGAACTGCGCGCTATTCACGGAGTCGAGTCGCTGCGTCGAGAGAGCCTTGCCTTCCATGTCCTTCAAATCTTTGCGTAGCGCGAAGTCGTAGCTCGCATTGAACTTCGGAGCTTCGGCGAGTTTGAACTGACCACTACGCGTGCTTACCCATTGGAAGCTGCCTTTTAAAGGCGGTGTCGAGAGTAGCGGCGATTCAGCCTCCGTGCTGCCGACACGTTCTTTGCTGATCATCGGTGTCGGGAAGACGACCTCGATGGTGCTGGCGGGTGACAACTCCGGCGGATTCATCGTGAACGTCGCTTCCAGAGTGGGCTCTGGTTTTGGAGTGGAAGCGCGGCTCTTGGACTTCGGAGCCGCTGAGGATTCGGACAGTGGCAGCAGAGCCGCCAAACAAAGGGCAAGTGTAAGCCCAGAGCGTGAAATAGTTTTCATGGAGTGCGGGGAAAGTCGCACTGCCAGAATAGCATGACTCCGCACTCTTAAAGTGACGAAAGTAGAATATTTTGACAACTCAGCGTAAAACGAGTTTTCCAACTCGTCCTCAAACCGAACTCGGAAATTTGGTTTACGCTTTGAGGCGTTGCGAGACGGGCATGAATGGCTCTGTCAGAGCTGTCTCGAATGCAAAGCCGCCTTCGAAGTCTTCGAGGCTGTCGCCATCGTTCCGGCCGAAGTAGCCGGTGCCGATGAGGTTATAAACGATGTTGCCGACGTCCTCGCCGCGATGCAGGCCCCACTCGGCGAGGATGGTGAAGGCCATGGGACCGTATTCTGCGAGCGCATGTTGCCGCACGCCTTCGAGCACTTCTTGACCGGTCACATGCTGGTCTTCTTTGCCCTCACAAAAGATCTTGGCCGCCACATGCAGCGCATCACGAACAAACTCATAGGCGTGTGGGTGATAGCGCGTGTCTTTCTCCACGGATTGGGAGATGGCGTAATGGAAAGGCAGATCAGACATTGATAAGGATACGGGCGGCAGAGGGGCGCGAATGTGTCCATCTCGCGACTCAAATCAACTACCGTCGGAATCAAAAAACCCCGCCGGTTTCCCAGCGGGGTTTGGAGTCACTAGATGGGGCCGGATAATCTATTACCAGCCGTGGGCGTTGCGGACCTTGATCATGGCATCCAGGATTTTGTTCCAGGTGCCCGGCGTTTCGAGCACGGCATTCGGGAACATACAGCCATCCCAGCAGATGTGCTGGATGCCACGCGCGGCGGCGTCTTTCAGCCAGTAGCCAGCGGCCTTCGTGATATCGAGCTTGCCGTTTGGATCGTCAGCTCGGCAGTGCTTACCGGTTTTGTCGTGAGCGCCTGCGCCGTGGACGGTGCCGTCGTTTTGCGCGACGTGGAAGTCGATGGTCCAGGGGCGCAGTGCATCGGTCATCTTTTCATAAGCGACCCAGAATTCGGCATCGCTGTAGCCCTCTTTGAGCAAAGCGTGCTCAGGGGCGTTGTAGCCGAGAGTGTAGAGATAGGTGTGAGCCATGTCAGCCTGGAACCCGAAGGCTTCTGGCATTCCGACGCCTTCGAGCACGTCCAGCATGTCTTTCCACGAATGCATCCCGGCCCAGCAGATTTCACCTTCAGCGGCGAGACGCTCACCATGATCAGCGGCGATCTTGGCAGCCTTCTTGAAAGTGTCCACGATGCGTGACGTGTTCGCCTTCGGGTTCTCACGCCATTTGGCGATACCGAACTCGGCGGAGTCAACGCGGATCACGCCATATTTGCGCACACCATGCTTGTTAAAGACACCGGCGATGCGGCAAGCCATGGTCACAGCATCCAGGAATTTGGCTTGGGATGCGTCGTCACCCATAGCTGAGTCGCCAACCGTGCCGGGCCAGACGGGAGCCACGAGGGAACCCACGTCGAAACCTTTGCTGGCGATCAGATCGGCGATCTTGTTGAGCTCGCTGTCGGTCGCTTCGGGATTTGTGTGCGGGTGAAACAAGAAATAGTCGATGCCTTCAAACTTCTGCCCGCCGACATTCGCAGCGGCGGTGAGGTCGAGCATGTGCTCTAGGCTGATCGGTGGTTCCTGACCTTCGCCGTCGCCTTTGCCGACGAGACCTGGCCACATGGCGTTATGCAGTTTTGGGAGTGTGCTCATATTGGTTGTTGGTATGCTTTGGATTTAGTGCTGGAAAAGCCGCGCGATGATAATCAAGCGACTCAGGAACGCACGGAAAAATCTCGCTGAATTCACGATCAGAACTCCGAGCGCATCGCTTTGCCTTTAGCAGGGGTGACTTCGATGAAGTCGATCTCGGCGTCGGGCACATACAGTCGCAGGGTGCCGAGCGGGCCGGTGTGGGTCAGTTTGAGTTCTAGATCTTGCCACCAGTCGCCTGCTTTGATTTCAAAGGGCAGGGAAGTCATGCCAGTGGCATCTGCCGAGCCGTTGGGGAAGCTTTCGATCTTACCTGCGCCGCCAGTTTGACTGCGCACGCGGAGCTTGATGGTGGCTGGGCTAGACATCTTCGCCGTGCCGTGTCCGAGGAAAGCTGCGCCTGGTTTGCCTGTGGATTTGAGGCTGAGGACACCTGTGGTGACGGTGGCTTTGCAGCCGCGCTCTTTCCAGCCGTCGAGCGAGTCGGTGCTCTTCGTGGCTTTGGCCGCTACGGGTTTGTAGGCTGGATTGGGCTGTGGGAAGGCGGCTCCCGTGTCTGCTAAAAAGCCGTCGATGAGTGCTCCGAGTTTCTTCACTTGGTCGGGCATCTTGGTGGAGAGATCAGCGGCTTCGCTGATGTCTTCACGCAAGTTGTAGAGTTCATGCGTGGCTGGATTGCCAAACCAGCGCAGCAGTTTGAAATCACCGCTGCGCACCCAGACGCCACCCGCGCGATTGGCTCCGGCGTGTGGATGGTAATTGAAATAGGCTGTGCGCTCGAATTCGCCTTCCGACTTGAGCACTTTGGCATAGCTGACTCCGTCAAACTTCTGCTGCTCGGGCTTGGCGATGCCGAGGAGGTCGATCACGGTGGGATAGACGTCGATAGGCCCCACCACAGCGTCGCTGGTCATGCCAGGCTTGATCTTACCGGCCCAGGACCACATCAGAGGCACACGCGTGCCGCCTTCATAGAGCGTGCCTTTGCCATCGCGCAGCGGTGTGTTCTTGGTCGGAGGTTGATTGCCAGCCCACTTTTGCCAGTCGGCGTTGGCAGACTTTTTGCCTTCAGTGGTGATGTTACTGTGCTCGTTGCCACCGTTGTCGGAGTTGAAAATGATGATCGTGTTGTCGGCGATGCCTTGCCTATCGAGTTCATCGAGGATGCGACCAAAACATTCGTCCACGCTCTTCAGCATCGACGCCATGATCGGATTTCCCTGTCGCCCACTCGGGTCCTTCTTTGTCATGAAAGCCTTGGTGTATTCCTCTTTGTGTCCCCACGGTCCATGCACGCCATAGCACCAGAGATTGAGAAAGAATGGCCCGCCCTTGCTGCTCGTGATGAACTTCACCGCTTCTGCCGCCTGACGGTCCACGATGTACTCGCCCACGGGTCCGTCGGTGATGGTGCCGACTTTGTTTTTACCGCCAGGATTGCCTTCAGCTTTTACGCCATAGGGTGAGAAATACTCGCCTGGAGGCCCCGGATCAGGATGGCAGTGAAAGGCGAAATCAAAGCCCTGCTGCTCTGGCCAATGCGGCTGCGTGAGGCCCAGATGCCATTTGCCGATATGTGCCGTGCGATAGCCAGCTCCCTTCAATGTTTCCGCCAATGTGATCTGTGTCGGCTCCAGGTAATTCTTGCTCTCCGGCAGTATCATCGGCGCATTCGGTGGAGCCGTTTCGGGCAGTGCTTTGAAGCCTGCGGCTTGAGGCGGCTGATGGCCCGTCGCGCTGGTGATGCCATGCCGTGCGGAATACTGACCTGTCATCAGCGAGCCGCGCGTGGGCGAGCATAGCGGCTGCGAGTAGGCATGGTTGAAGCGCATCGCTCTCTTGGCAAAGCGGTCGATGTTTGGCGTCTCGTAATACTGTGAGCCATACGCGCCGCTATCCATCCAGCCCATGTCATCTGCGAGGAAAAGTATGACGTTCGGCTTCGCCATTAATGACGAATGCAGCATGACAAATGACGAAAGGATGAGGGAGAGGTATTTCATGACGGCGGTGCGACTAAACGCAGCAATCACTGTGAAATAGCTCAAAAGATCACCGCGGCATTCGGCTTGTTTTGGATGAGCTGCACAGCCTGCATTTTCGAGGTCGAGCTCACCTCATACCACCCTGGAAATCCACGCCAATTCACACGACCATCCGCATCAGTCTTCAGCGTGACTTCGGTGTGCCACTTTTGTCCGATCCATTCTTCTAGCACCTTGCCTGTGAGCCTCGGCGTCCAGTATTGGTTCCAACTGGCGGCCTCAGGTTTCCAGTGTGCGCCTTCCCAGAAACCCCAGATCAAAAAGCAGTTGTAGGCGGGGTGACTGAAGGTGGCGATGAGCACATCGCGCGTGTAGTCGGAGGCCAGTTGTTCGTCGTCATTCGTGACGACATCGAACTCGGTGATGGCCTGATGCGGCACGATTTGTGCAAAGCGATCTGTCACCGCCAGCAGGTGCTCGGGGGAGGGGAGATAGGTCTCATGAAAGTGCGCTTGATTGCCGAGGCCCGCGACGGTGAAGCCATCGGTATTCATGGCTTTGAGGTACTCAAAGGTGTCGTCACATTGCGGGCCGGGGCGGAAGATTTGATCCTCATTGATGTAGAACGGCAGCTTGGTCAGTGAGCGCGCGAGCTGAAACACCTCACGGTCGAGCTTCTCCAACCCAGAGCGCTTGTTTAGCATGTCTGCACCGCCCCAGGCGATGGGGTGATTGATCACGTCCCACTCTGTCACGCGATCCTTCACAAAGGCCATGCGCTCGCGGACACTTTCGAGCACACGATCATGGATCACCGTGTTGTCTTTGATGTCGTGCAAATTGTAGGGCGTGGCGATCTGCATAAGGTAATGCCCACGCACCGGGATGTGCCTCTCCGCCAACCAGACGAAGGCTTGATCCAACTCGCTATTGCGCTGACTGCGGCGCTCTTCTTTGAAGTCGGGTGACCAGTTGCCGTCTTTGAGGTCGTTCTCAAAAACCACGATGCTGAACAGTCGCTCGATGATGTCGCGATAGCGTTTGTCATCCTCACTTTCGCTCGACAGGCGCTTGGCGTTAATGGCCGAGCCAAAGCCAAACTCATGCTTGCGCAGCGTCAGCTTCACCTCGGTGTCGGCGAGCGGTTTGCCATCCGCTCCACTGACGGTAAGTGAGAGATCGGCTTTACGTTCCTTCTCGATTCGTTCCAGCGCTGCTTTACGCCATGGGGCATCAGCCTCACGGCCTGCGTAGTTGCGTTTGATGCCCTTCGCTCGGGGGAAGGATTTGATGTCGGTGCCCGCATCATACTTCAGCACGCGGATGCTTTCGATTTCCAGACTCTGCGCCTTTTGACCGCAGAGCAGTACCACAGCGACCTTATCCGCAGGGATCGTTTCTTCAGCAACGAAGGTCACAGGTTGCTCCATCCATTCGTGATGGATGGCGATGCTAATCGTCGGTCCAAAGGAGGTGCAGGGCGCGGCTTTGAGCTGCAATTTTGCCTGTACTTCACCAAAGACCGCATCGCCCACGACTCGTGCTTTGATGATGGCCATGACCGGTTCGTTTTTTGCAATCGCTCCCGTGCAGTGGGTGGTAAATTGGGCGCTGTAAGCCTTGGCTTCGTTCGGGTGAGTGATTGTGATGCGTTTCCCGATCACGAGCGGTTCGACCGTGCCCGCCGCAGCATTCGCAGAAGCCTGCAAAGCCCCACCGATCTCCTGGCCACCCCGCGGCACCTCGAGTGCGCAAAGCGCGCTGAAGGAGATCACGGACAGGAGAAAAAAGATCAGGCGATTCATCAGGCCATCTTGGATGCCACGTTATCTGTGCGCAACTTCGTAGCCGGAAGTCGAATCGTTATTGCCAGAGGGGATGGGCTGTCCATACAATCTGCACACCATGATTTTCCGCCGCTTCATTCTCGCTTTCGCTTTATCCATTACCGCACTCCACGCGGAAAAGTCCGAGCCAGATGGCGTCCGTGTACTGACTGATCTGCCCTACAAACAAGGCGCTGCTTTGAGCGAGTACGAAAAGGAGCGCTGCAAGCTGGATGTGTATCTGCCTGCGACAGGGAAGGACTATGCGACCCTGGTGTGGTTTCATGGGGGTGGTCTGAAAAATGGCGACAAGGATGGTCGTCAAATCAAGAGCGATTCCGTGAAGACATCCGCTATCGCGCGCAGCCTTGCCTCGGCTGGAATTGCCGTGGTTTCGGTGAACTATCGGCTCAGTCCAAAGGTGAAGTTTCCGGCCTACATTCAGGACGCGGCAGCCGCCGTGAGTTGGACTCGTGAACACATCGCCGAGCATGGTGGCGACCCAAAAAAGCTCTTTGTCGGCGGTCACTCTGCAGGCGGCTACCTGACCCTGATGCTCGGTATGGATGCCCACTACTTGAGTGATGTGGGTCTTAAGATGACTGACATCGCAGGCTTTATCCCGCTCAGCGGTCAGGTGATGACGCACTACACGGTGCTTAGCGAGCGTGATCTCGGGAAGTATAGCGTGATGGCTGATGAGGCGGCTCCGGTTCACTTTGCTCGGGCTGAAACGCAGCCGTTTCTCGTTCTCTATGCCGACCATGACATGGCCGCACGCGCGGAAGAGAATGCTTACTTCGTGGCGCTGATGAAAGGGGCTGGAAACAAGAGTATCGACGGCCATTTGCTGACGGATAGGACACACGGCAGCATCGCTAGCAAAATAGTCGATGACGGAGATCCGGCGCGTGCCCTGATTTTGGAGTTCATCGAGACAAAGAGCACCATGCAGTGAACGAGACGCCATTCGAACATTGCAATCCCATGGCGATTACGCAAACACTGCGCCCCTTTTAATCCATGACTATCTACGGAACCGCTCTGCTCGCTGTCTGCCATTTGATTGGCATCATCACGGGCGACCTTCTTGGCCGCGCACTTGGAATGGAAACCAACGTTGGCGGAGTAGGCATCGCGATGCTGCTACTCATCATCGCCCGAATCTATTTACATAAGGCTGGCCTCCTCTGCGTCACTTCAGAGAGCGGTGTGCATTACTGGGGTTCGATCTACATTCCCGTCGTCGTGGCCATGGCGATGCAGCAAAACATGGTCGCAGCACTGCGCGGTGGTCCGGTGGCACTGATCGCTGCGGTCGGCAGTGTGGTGCTGTGTGGCCTGTTTGTGTCGTTCATCAATCGAATGGAGCCGGAAACGGATGTCCAAAAGGAGGACAAATGATTTGGTCCATTCTTGAAAAAGCCGCGAAGGAAAACGGACTCGTCACCGCATTCGCTGTCGTCGGTTTGGTGATGCTCGTGTCGGGTGTGATCTCGCGGAAGCTGACCTTTGGACGCGTGCAGGGTTCAGCCATCGCGATCCTCTTCGGCCTCGGCCTCGCCTATGTCGGCGGGAAGATGTCGGGCGGATCGAAAGGTCTCGCCGATCTTGTTCTATTCAGTGGCGTTGGTCTCATGGGTGGCAATATGCTACGTGACTTTTCCATCGTGGCGACGGCGTTTGAAGTTCACGCTGAGGAGGCCAAACGCGCAGGCTGGATCGGTGCCATCGCGCTGCTACTTGGCACCATCTTACCCTTCATCGTCGGTGTTAGCGTGGCGTGGGCTTTTGGTTATCGGGATGCCGTGAGTATGACCACCATCGGGGCAGGGGCCATCACTTACATCGTCGGTCCCGTGACCGGCGGCGCGATTGGTGCCACCTCAGATGTCATGGCGCTGAGTATCGCCACAGGCGTGATTAAAGCCATCCTCGTCATGGTCTCCACGCCGGTAGCTGCCAAGTTTCTGCGTCTGAAAACACCACGCTCCGCCATGGTCTTCGGCGGACTTGCTGGCACCGTGAGTGGTGTCTCCGCCGGACTCGCAGCCACAGATCGCAGGCTGGTGCCTTATGGCGCGCTTGTGGCCACGTTTCACACCGGACTTGGCTGTTTGCTCGGGCCGTCGCTCTTGTTCTTCATCGTGAAAATGTTTGTCTCTCCATGAACCTCTACTCCCTCCTCGAATCTGGTTTTCCTCAAGACCGCCACACCATCTGCCTCGAAGTCCCCGGTGGCCGCGACCGCACCTGGAGCGAGATCGAGCAAGGCAGTGCTCGCATGGCCAATTGGCTCGCCTCATTGGGCATCCCACTCGGATCACGAGTTGCTGCTCCGGTGGAAAAGTCACCTGAGGGTCTCATGCTCTACCTCGCCACCTTGCGCGTTGGTTTCGTCTTTCTGCCGCTGAACACAGCCTATCGAGATGCCGAGTTGGAGTATTTCTTTGGCAATGCCACGCCCGCAGTCGTCGTCTGTCCCAGCAAGAGCTACGATTGGATCGACCCTATCGCCAACACCAGCGGCACCGCGCAAGTCGTGACTCTGAATGAAGATGGCACCGGCACGCTGATGGATGCCGCCGTAGCCCAGAGCGACACCTTTAGCACCGTGGAATTGGCTGACGATGCGCTCGCCTCTATCCTCTACACCTCGGGCACCACAGGCCGCAGCAAGGGGGCCATGCTCACCCATGGTAATCTCGGTTCAAATGCCCTCACCCTGCGTGAATACTGGGGCTGGCGTAGCGACGACGTGCTGCTGCACATGCTGCCGATCTTCCATATCCATGGCCTCTTCGTCGGCGTGAATGGTGCCCTGCTTGCGGGTGCCAAGATGATCTGGCTTTCTAAATTCGACGCCAAAGCCGCCGCCAGTCACCTGCCCAGCGCCACCGTCATGATGGGAGTTCCGACATTCTATGTGCGACTCCTCACCGAGGCTGATTTCACACGCGAGTCCTGCCGGAACATCCGCCTCTTTGTCTCCGGTTCCGCGCCACTGCTTCTGGAGACCTTCACCGAGTTCAAAGAACGCACCGGCCACACCATCCTTGAGCGCTATGGCATGAGCGAGACCGGCATGTTGGTCTCCAATCCCTATCATGCGCAGGATGGCCAACGTTTCGGCGGCACGGTCGGCAAGCCTCTGCCCGGCGTTTCTCTTCGCATCACGGGAGAAGATGGCCAGCCCTGCAAAATCGGCGAGATCGGCCTCATCGAAGTGCGTGGCCCCGGCATTTTTAAAGGTTACTGGGAGATGCCGGAGAAGACCAAAGAAGAGTTCACGGCTGACGGCTGGTTCCGCACCGGTGATATGGGTCGTCTCGGTGGCGAAGCGGCTGGCGTGCAGGTTCCCGACGACTACGTCTCCATCGTCGGTCGTGGGAAAGACCTCATCATCTCCGGCGGTTTCAACGTCTATCCTAAAGAGATCGAAGGCTTCATCGACGACATCCCAGGAGTCGAAGAAAGCGCCGTCGTTGGCGTGCCTCATCCCGACTTTGGAGAGGCTGGAGTCGCGGTCGTCGTCGCTAAGCCGGGATCCACACTCGATGCCTCGCAGATTCAGTCTTACCTGAAGACCAAGATCGCCAATTTCAAAGTGCCCAAGAAAGTCGTCATCGTGAAAGAACTCCCCCGCAACACCATGGGCAAAGTGCAAAAGAATCTCCTGCGTGAGGAATACTGCACCGCCTGCCTCTGAGTGCTGAAGAGTTGAACGCGGTCCCATGGATCAATGGGCGAGACGCAAAGACCAACAAGCCTGATTCTCATAATCAGAGCGCGAGTGTGCCATACGTCTCAGTCACTACAAATTGCGGGACGAGAAGTTCTGCATTTTTTTGGCCTTTGAAAAATATGCAGTGCCATCAAATCCTAGGGGTTGCTTGTTGACGCTTGTCGCGTCGCACTGCCTAATGGCGTCCCTTTCCAAACTGCCTACTTTTCCGAATGTCTGAAACTCCTGTCACCAAGAAAATCTGGGATCGCACTGCATGGAGCGATGCGGCTTTTTTTCTCCGTTATTTAAAGCCACACTACGGCGTCTTCATTCCAGCCCTTATCTCACTGGCCATCACGGCGGTGCTGACGATGATATTTGTTCAGTTCTTGGCTTCATTGTTGGGTAAAGGACTCAGCGGTGTGAAAGGGCCTGAATGGCTGGCTGAGTTAAATCATGCCGTTTGGTTGCTAGTCGCGCTCATGGCAGCTCAATCAACGGTGGCCTTTTTCCGTATCAGCCTTTTTGCCAAAGCTGCTGAGCGTGCTCTAGCGGCGCTTAGATTCTCTGTTTATAGCCAAATCATCCGTCTGCCGATGACGACTCTTAGCAAGCATCGCGTCGGTGAATTGGGG
Source organism: uncultured Prosthecobacter sp. (assembly GCA_964583255.1). Classification (GTDB taxonomy): domain Bacteria; phylum Verrucomicrobiota; class Verrucomicrobiia; order Verrucomicrobiales; family Verrucomicrobiaceae; genus Prosthecobacter. The sequence continues at coordinate 20,430 of CAZOVY010000022.1, read as the reverse complement.
TCACGATTGGCGAATGATGTGGAGTCGATGCGAGATACTTTGGTCTCGACAATCCCGATGCTGATCCGCCACAGCGTCATCTTACTTGGCTGCGTGGGGTATCTGTTCACGATTTCTGGAAAACTCGCCTTGGTGATGATCGGGACTGTGCCGGTGGCGTTGTTATTGATAGCGCTTTTCGGAGCGAAGATACGTAAGCTGGTGCGCAAAACTCAGGACCATCTGGCCTCTTCACAAGTGATCGTTGAAGAGAGTCTGCAAAGCATCATCAGTGTGAAGGCTTTTGCCAATGAGGGCTATGAGTCGGCACGCTATAAATCAAAGCTGGATGGCTTTCTCAATCTGGCACTGCGGGCTGCGGCTCCGCGTGCGGCTTTCATCGCCTTCATCATTTTCTCGTTCAGTCTGGCTTTGATCGCGGTGACTTGGTTTGCACTGCGTATGCTGGAGAGTGGGGAGATCCAGACGGCGGCTCTGATGCAGTTTGGCGGGGCGAGTGCGATGATGGCGGCCTCTTTTGCGCAGTTCCCGGAATTAATCACTCAATTGCAGCGCACGCTCGGTGCTACGGACAATGTGCGTGAGATCCTCAGTGAGCCGATGGAACCCCAAACAGAGGCTGTGGAGATGCGGCGCTTCCAGGGTGAGATCGAGATGGATGGCATCAGCTTTGCCTACCCGACACGGCCTGAGGCGGCGGTGCTGCGTGAGTTTTCACTGCAAGCTAAAGCGGGTCAGCGAATTGCTCTAGTCGGGCCGAGTGGCTCTGGCAAGACGACGGCAGTGTCACTGCTGTATCGCTTCTATGAACCGACGACTGGAGATATCCGAATCGACGGCCAACCCACGCGCGATATGCCGCTGCCACTGCTGCGGCGGAACCTAGCACTGGTGCCACAGGAGGTGCTGCTCTTTGGAGGCAGCATCCGCGAAAACATCGCTTACGGGAAGCCCGATGCGACAGAGGCAGAGATCATCGAGGCAGCAAGACAGGCGAATGCGCATCTGTTCATCGAGAAGATGCCTGAGGGCTATGAGACACTGGTGGGCGAGCGCGGCACGCAGCTTTCTGGCGGTCAGCGCCAGCGCATCGCCATTGCACGAGCCATCCTCGCTGATCCGGCGATTTTGATCCTGGATGAGGCGACAAGTAGCCTGGATGCGGAGAGTGAACGACTGGTTCAGGACGCGCTGGATAAGCTCATGGAGAATCGCACTTCCATCATCATTGCGCATCGTTTGTCAACGGTTCGGCGCTGTGATCAGATCCTTGTTTTGTCCGGCGGCACGATCGTTGAGCGCGGTACGCATGAGGAGTTGCTGAGTAAAAGTGGCAGCCTCTATGGCACCCTGGCGCGTTTACAGTTGGAATAAAAGCGAACGTCCGGCGTCTTATCCAAGTCTCTGACAAACCCCACACACCACCATGAAAAAACTCATCACACTCCTCCTCGCGGCTTTAATGCTACCAGCCTTTGCCAGCGAATTCCCTGAAGGCAGTCCCAAGTTCGGCACGAGTTATGATGCCGCACTAGCGACCGCAAAAAAGGAAGGCAAGCCCATCATCCTCGTCTTCTCCGCTGTCTGGTGCCCGCCGTGCCAGAGCATGAAAAAGAATGTCTATCCCAGCGCTGAAGTGAAGCCTCTGCATGATAAATTTGTCTGGGCCTATCTGGATACCGACGAAGAAGCCAATGCGAAAGCGGCTGAGAAGTATGGCGTGCAGGGCATCCCGCATGTGCAGTTCCTCAACAGTGATGGCAAAGCCTTGGATAAACTCATTGGTGGCGTGCCGCCTGCTGAGTTTGCCGCGACCCTGAACACGCTGCTAGCTAAGGCGAAGTAAGTATTGACCCTTTGACTGGATTTAGCCCGGCATGATTCTGTGAAGTCAGACATGCCGGGTTTTTCTTTATTGGTTAGCTGTCCTTATGACCTCCTTTCACGCCATCACACTGCTCGCTGATGCCCATCGGCGGATGTTGAGGCACCGGATGCATGAGATGCTGACTCAGAATCGACTTCTGGTGCTGACGATTGGCGGGTTTCTTGGGCTGTATTGCGTGGCGTCTTATTTGCTGGTGGCTCGCGGTTTGGACTTCATCAGCAAGACGCCGCTCTTCGGTCCGCTGCTGACGGAGCGGTTGGTGTATGTGCTGTTCTTTTTCTTCTTTGTCATGCTGGTCATCTCCAATGCCACGATCACCGGCATGGGCCTGTTTCGGAGAAAGGACATGGAATGGCAGGTGGCACTGCCTTTGCCAAATCGCAGCCTCGTGATGTGGAAGACACTGGAAGGCATGGCTTTGGCGAGCTGGGGCCTACTGGTGCTGAGTGCGCCGATCCTCATGGCCTTGGGAAAACTGTTTCATAGTGGAGCGATGTTTTACCTGATGGGGCTGCCTGCCTTGCTTTGTCTGGTGACGATCTCGGCGAATCTTTCGACCTGGCTATTGCTGCTCCTCGTGCGCTACGCACGGCGTTGGTGGTGGCGACCGATCATCGCCATCGCGGCGGTCATGCTGAGTACGGCGCTGTATCGTTTTTTCACCTCTTCCACAGACACACTCAAGGGGAACGATCTCGTGGCAAATTTGCACGAGGTCATGAAGCATACCGAAATCTGCATGCACCCGATGCTGCCAAGTTCATGGGTGGCAGAAACGATTTTTGCCGCAGGCCGTGACCTGCCTATTCAGGCGGCGTTCTTTGTTGCGGTCTTGTTAGCAAACGCACTTTTTTCTCTCGTGATCACGGCGCGCATGGGAGCGACGATGTTTTACCCGGCCTGGAATCGTGTGATGACTGCCGCGCCCGTGATGCAGGCGCGCGCTTTAGAATTGGCTTGGTATCGCCAGCCGCAGGCAACGAGCATTGGCCTGTGGCGGCGACTGCTGCGGCTCGACCGCGCTTCCCATGCCGTGCTGATCAAAGATGTGCGCACGTTTTTGCGCGAGCCGACTCAGTGGGGGCAGTGCCTGCTCATTTTCGGATTGCTGCTAATGTACACTTCAAATCTGCGTAGGCTCGGCTATGACCTACAGAATCCGTTTTGGACGCTGGTGATCAGTCACCTCAATCTGCTCGTCTGCTGCCTAGCCCTATCCACACTGACGACGCGCTTTGTTTTCCCGCAGTTCAGCATGGAGGGGCAAAGGCTGTGGATTTTGGGGCTATCTCCACTGCCACTGGTGAAGGTCCTGAGCTTGAAGCTACGACTCATCGCTGGGATTCTGGCGCTGCTGACGACATTGCTAGTGATCATGTCCAGCCTGTCACTGGAGTTGCCGATGATGCGGGCGGTTTTCTTTTGCGCGTCCGTCATCATGCTCAGTTATGGCCTCACGGCACTGGCGCTGTCCCTCGGCGCACTTTTACCGAACTTCCGCGAGCCGAACCCCGCACGGATCATCTCAGGCTTCGGTGGTACTTTGTGCCTGATCGGCAGCTTTCTGTACATTTTGGGGAGCTCAGCCGCACTGGCCATTCCTGATGCGTTGGCCTGGCAGGCAGCTTTGCAAAAAAGCCCGCTAACGTCTCAGCAGATCCTCGTGGGAGAACTCTCCGCCTTGGGTTTTGTGGGCTTTCTCACCCTTGTATTTGGTGGAGTGCCTTGGTGGCTGGCAAAAAAGAAGACGAAAAATCTGGATTACTTAAAGGATCTGTAATATTCCTATCGCTGAAATAAATAATCACGATAGCCATGGCCCGTAGAACTCCCACAATCGCCGCCGCCCCAAATACTTCATCCGAAGACAGCATCCTGCGCTTCGATGATGCTCCTGAATTCAGTATCGGCCATGCCGACGAAGAACCCATGGAAGACATGGATCAGCAGGTCAGAGACGCCCAGCACCGCCTCGCCGCACTGCGTTCCCAGCAGGAAGAAGTGGAGCGCCAGAAGCTCATCCTCGAAAACCTGCGCCACAAACAGGAACGCTTTGTCTCCGGCAAAAAAGAAATCACAGACAAGCTAGATCGTGCTTTGCGCTCCATCTCTGACGACCTCGAAGACGCACGCCGCCGTGTCGAAGATCTCGCCATCACCCAGCAGGATTTCCAGGAGCGACTCGACGATTTGAAGACCTACCTGCCAGAGCGCTGGCAGCGCAGTCAGCTCGATCAAGAACTCGACCGCGCCCTGGGTTCGCTCGACGAAGCTGAAACTAGCTACGAAAAAGGTGTCCGCCGTCTCATCGTGCATCGTCAGGCAGAGACGACTCAGCAGCAGCAGCACACGTCAGCGACCGTCGAAGAGGAAGTCGCTGAGGCGGGTGAAGCACTTTTCGCTCATTCCAAAGACGACCTCATGACGTGGATGCGCCGTGGCTTTGCTTTCAATGCCGCTCTTATTGGCACCATCATCTTGGTCCTGATCTTAGCCAAACTCATGTTCTAAAACCCTAGTCTCCCGCTGCCATGAACAAGAAAGTCCGCCCCAGCCGTCCCCGCTACGCGTCCGAACTTGCTAAGCCGCTCGGCCCAGCCAAGCCCGCGCAAATGCGTCAGCTTCAGAAATCCTCGCGCGCTCTGACGGAGGAGATTCACCGTCTCGAATGCACCATCGCCGCAGCTCCTGCCGCCATGCGCCGTCATCGTTTAGCCACGATGGACACGCTGCCAGCTCCTGAGCCGACCTTCGCCAAAACCAAGCGCCGCACTACGCGCATGCCGCTCCAGCAGCAGCGCGTTCAGCGCAATCGCCGCCTCAGCTTGCTCGTCGAGTTGATCGTCGTGTTTGCCACACTCACCGCCGCTCTCGGTTGGATGAATCAATGGTTCCATTGGTGGAATTGAGCTGTGGGGGCGTGGATTTCAGCATTCACTCCGCGCCTCTTGTCATTCGCAGGCTCCCGGCTAAGAGTCGCACCCCGCGTGGCGTGTTCCTTTCGCCATGCTTTCTGATCCCTATCTGCACATGACCTCTGCCAACGCTCCGATCCCGACCGAACACACCGAAGAAATCAACGCCCGCATTTTGTCGGTCAGTGAGGACTGTGTGAAAGGCTTCAACCAGCATCCCTTTCAATACATCGCCGAGCAGAGCGGACTGCCTTTCGACACCGTCGTCGAGCGCATTCGCGCTATGCTGGCCGCAGGCGTCATCCGCCGCGTGCGCCAGACTTTGCTGGCCAATAAACTCGCTGAAGGCGCGCTCATCGCCTGGAAGGTGCCGACCGAAAAACTCGAAGCCGCCTTTGAATTTCTCTTCAAACAAGATCCCTTCAGCGGTCACGTCGTTTTGCGCTCCACCGACCGCGAAGTCAGCGGCAGTGACTTCCGCCTTTGGACCACGCTAAAGGTCCCCCAGGACCGCGCCATTAGCGAGCATTGCGACGTGCTGAAGCGCCTCATCGGAGCCACCGATTACTACACCATGCAGGCCCACGGCATCTTCGCCCTCGGCGTCGGCCACGTTCGCCGCAAGTCCATGGAGCCTGGTGACAAGGCCGACGTGCCAGCCGTCATGATGACCACCAACATCGCCGATCTCGATGCAGAAGAATGGAACGTCCTACTGCACCTCAAAGGCGATCTTTCCGCCGATGAAATCTGCCCTGAACCCTGGGCTGGCCGCGCGAAGGACGCTGGCGTTCCACTGGAGCGCTTCTGCGAAGTCGCCCAGCAACTCGATAAGAAAGGCGTCATTGGCCGCTTCTCCACTTTCCTGGAGCACGTCAAACCCAGCGCCACAGGCGTCCGCGTCACCCGCTTCAATGCCTTGTTCCATTGGAAGGTGCCGAAAGGCATGGAAGAACGCGCCGGTGGTGAAGTCGGGCGGCATCCGATCATGACCCATGCCTACTGGCGTGAAGGCGGTGAGCGCTTCGCCAATGTCAACATCATGGGCGTCATCCACGGCACCGACAAAGACACCGTGCTCGCCCACAAAGCAGCCATTGATAAGCACCTCGTCGATGTCGGCATCCCGCTCGAATACACCAACGTCTTCTGGGGCGGTCGCAGCGAGATTAAGCCCAGCGAGATCAGCCCCATCGTCTTCAAAGAATGGCACGCCAAGTGGGCCGACGTGGCTGGTCCGGTCATTTGAAGAGAAGAGGTTTTTAAACCACTAACGAACACTAATGCTGAGATCATTAGTGGTTATTAGTGCCCATTAGTGGTTCATCAGTTTCACAGCCGAAACAGTCGCTTGCTGTTCTCCCACAGGATCTTTCGCTCCACCGCTTTGGTGGGCGAAAGCTTGCGGATCATCGCGATGGTTTGTGCGCCCTGACAGCCAGGGCCGCGCCCGAGATGATCCGCGCAGTCGCTGCCGTACAGAATCTTGTCCTGATGCCTGCCAAAGAAGCCCGTCGTGTGCTCCTCATCGCGCGTCAGCGCCAGCAGGCCTGAGCCAGCGGACATGTCCGCATACATATTCGGGTAATCGCTCAGATAGCGATCCGTGATCCCGCCCGGCGTGACCTTTCCCTTCGGGTAGTTCACCTTCTGATCATGCAGTTTGTCGATGTTTCCCCAGAAGGCCTGCGCGTGGCCGATGAAGTTCGTCTTGGGATACTTCGCCAGCATCGTGTGCAGGCGATCATAGCCCCGGTTGTAAGTTTGAAACTGGAAGTGCATCAGGATCGGCACGTTGTAGGCAGCCGCCAGTTCATAGAGCTTTTGGCTGTGCGCCGAGTCACATTCCACGTCGAATTTTTGCTCGCCGATGATACACGCGCCCAGCTTCAGCCACTTCTCGATCTCCGCCGGTGCCGAGTCCAGATCTGTCACCTCATTCACACCCCACAGATAGCTGTTTGGATTCGCCTGAGCGATCTTCATGCACGTCTCCGTGCCACCACAGCGCGCCGCCAGACCATTCGATTTCCCCTTGTGTGTCGAGGCCCTGTCAGTCGGCGTACCCGCTGGCAGCAGGATCGTCTTCGTCACCCCCATCGCCTGCTGGTGAGCGATCATGTGCGCGTCCTCACGGTCGTGGTAATGCGTGTGCTGATGGATATCCAACACCGGCTCAGCCTCCTGGGCAAAGGTGGAAGCAGCGAGACCTGAAAGGGTCCCCGTGATAAAAGCGCGGCGAGTTGGCTGAAGTGACATGCCTCTCCAATACGCCGCCACCAAGCGAATCCTACCGCCACCGGGCATGTCCGAAAGTTTGTGGGGCGTGTCCGAGGAGCCTTTTCATGGCCATAATTCTCAAAATTGACCGACTTGGGATGCAATCTTTGTCGCTTCGGGTGCATTCCAAGCCACTTGGAACTCGATCCCAGCCCCTTCGAGTGCGATCTAAGTCGCTTCGATCACGATCCCAGTCCCTTCGGGTGCGATCTAAGTCGCTTCGAGTCCGATCCCAGCCCCTTAGGGTGTCGTCTTTCCGGCAAAGACCGCGTGCGAAGCCGCCCTTTTGGCAGGAAAAAGGGCAGCGAGGGCAGGCGCAGCAGCGTTTTGGAGTGCTCCAGCCCTCTGGAGCTTTCCGCAGGCCGGGGGAGTCCCGAAAAGCGCTGGAGGGCCAGCGCACTCCAGTACGCTGTCGCGAAACTCGGGGCCGTGGCTTCGTCATTCGTCAGTCGTGGCTTCGTCATTCGTCATTCCGCCAGAAGGCCCAGGGCGCGCAGGGTGGCTGGGGCAACAACGGACTACTGACGCTTTCTTGCAGCCCTGTCGAGAGACTAAAGTCTGCCCAACATCTCAGTGCCGCTGCGTCCATCTTGTCAGCCAGGGCACCAACAGTACGCTGCCGATGATGATCGACGCGCCGATGTAAAACCCACGGCTCATGTACTCCTGCGAGCCAAAGATCAGCGCTGCTAGAGCGATGCCATACACGGGCTCTAGATTGTAGATCACATTCACGGTGAAGACGGACATGCGTTGCAGCACCTCCATGTAGCCTGCGTAGGCCCAGACGGTGCAGATGGAGGACAGCATCAGCAGCCACAGCACATTCTCCCAGTCTGGCAGCGTCACTTGTCCTGGCGTGAGCCACAGCCAGCCGAGCACGCTGACGATCAGTGCGCCAGTCATTTGGTAAGTGCCCATAACGGCATAGTGACAGCGCGCTACGAGCTGTTTGTTAAACACGGAAAAGATCGCCGCCAGGAAGGCTGCGAGCAGCCCGACGCTGAGTCCCTGCCAGTAGCGCATCTCCACCTCAAAGATCATCCACACTGCCGCCACGATGACTGCGCCGACGATCAACTCCAGGGGCCGCCAGCGCCGTGAGCCATCGACCCATGGCTCAATGAGTGAGCACCAGATCATCATCGTCGGCATCGCTGCGAGGCAGACAGATGCGGTGGCCAGTCGTGCTGAGAGGAAGAACAAAATCCAGTGCAGTCCGAGAATGCCACCCATGAAGATCATCCAGCGTTTTTCCCGCGTCGGGATGTGCAGCGACTGCTTCGTGAGCTTGGCCACCCACGCAAAACCCAGTGCCGCCAGCGCCGTGCGCCAAGCCACGACCTCCACGGCGGGCAGTGTGATCAGCTTCCCCAAGATCGCCGTGAAACCCCACGCGACGATGACGAGGTGAAGTTTTAGATAGTCGCGAATCATGGGGCAGGGCAGGGGAGCCGCCCCTAAACCACGGCTTCGCATGGCCGACAAGCCGCAGGTTCAGCGTTCGTTGTTCACGCTTCACCGTGTTTCTTTGATTCCCAATCACACGCTGAAGCGTGAACAACGTACATAGAGCCGTCTCATTCACGCCGTATGAAGCTCATGCGCCGACTCCTTCTCCTCGTTCTCTTTTCTGCCGCGACCGCCCATGCTGATGTCCCGCCGATCCGTGGGCTGAGCCGCTCGGATCTGATGGAGTATCACGATGCCTCGGGCGCGGTGAAGAAGGCTGCCACGCCTGCCGAATGGGAACTGCGCCGCCAGGAAGCGCTCGCTGGATTTCTCAGCATGACCGGACCGCTGCCCGGCGCGGATCAGCGTTGTGCGCTGGATCTGAAGATCGAGGAGGAGGCCGACTGCGGCAGCTACGTCCGCCGCTTGATCAGCTACCAGTCCACGCCCGGCGGTCGCGTGCCGGCTTATCTCTGCATTCCTAAAACCGCCATCAGTGGCCAGGCCGTGCCTGCCGTGCTCTGCCTGCATCCCACAGAGAACAACATCGGCTTCAACGTCGTCGTCGGACTCGGTGGCAAGCCTCACCGGCAATATGCTTCCGAGCTGGCTGAGCGCGGCTATGTCACCCTGTCTCCGAGCTACCCCTTGCTCGCCAAGTATCAGCCCGACCTCAAAGCGCTCGGCTTCACTAGCGGCACGATGAAAGCCATCTGGGACAACATCCGCGGGCTCGATCTGCTGGAGACGCTGCCCTTTGTGAAAAAGGACACGGGCTTTGCTGCCATCGGTCACTCGCTCGGCGGGCATAACAGCATCTTCACCGCCGTGCATGACACACGCATCAAAGTGATCGTCTCAAGCTGCGGCTTCGACTCCGTGCTCGACTACTATGGCGGCAACATCAAAGGCTGGGTGCAGGAACGCTACATCCTGAAAATGGGCGACTACCTGGGACGCCCGCAGGATGTGCCTTTCGATCATTACGAACTCATCGCCGCGCTCGCCCCGCGTCGTGTCTTTGTGAATGCCCCGCTCCGCGACGCTAACTTCAAGCATGACAGCGTGGACCGCATCGTCGCCGCCGCGCGTCCCGTTTTCGCCCTCTTCGGTGCTGAGAAAAACCTCACCATCCGCCATCCAGACAGCGAGCATGATTTCCCTGATACCGAGCGCTTCGAGTCGTATGCGGTGATTCAGCAAGTCCTCGGCAAGCCTTAAACGGTTTTGAAAAGTAGGCAGGTTGGTCCCTTCTCTGCAGGGATTGAAAAATGGTCCGCACAGTTGAAGTGCGAAGCTTGTGTTGAGACACTTACTCAGCCGAAGATTTGAGCCAGTTAGGCCGCCAGATGGAAGTAGCCGTGGATGTGTGGAACGCCACGGAAATACCAAACCAACTCGGGCCCTTCGATTTGCCAGGTGTCCCAGACTTTATCGTTGCCGATGTCGAAGGAGCCTCCGTAACAGGAAACGAAAAGCCGTTCGACAAGCTTCTTATCCTCAATGGTCTTCATGGTGGCGGCGACGTCATCGGGACGGAAGCAGGCGAGCATGCGGCGCATCGTGTCGAGGAGTTTGGCCTGCTGGTCCTTGCTAAGGTCCGCACCGCTGATACCGGGGAGATCGGTCTTGCTCTTGAGGATGACGGTGGCTGGGTCCTCCTTGCGTGGCTCGCGACCGACGAGCGTCTTTTCCTGCTGCTTGCCGTCGAGAGCGCTGTAGAACTCGTTGAAAAGGAGTCCCTGATACCAGAATGGATTTCCTTCGTGATCCTTGGTCTCGCGAAATGCCTTGGCGAAGTTGCCGTAAAAGATAGGTGCGGCCCCGAAGCCAAGACCTTTGTCCGTGATAGCGTGGCAGCGGCGGGTGACGTGATGCCCGGTGTAAATGAATTCGAAGTCTTTATCTGTCGGGGTGCCAAAGAAGCCAACTGAGGGTGTGTTCTTGATCTGGCCCATGAGGTCCTTTTGCACCTGCCAGTCCATCTTCTCGCGATATTCCTCCGAGTGCAGCGACTCAAAGATTTGCTTCACAAGGTCCTGCTGGTCCTTGGTGTAGAAAGTGTGGAGGCGTTGGTCAGGGCAGATGTACCACCAGTTGCTGACATATTGGCGCTTCGGGTGATCAACAGGCAGAACGATCTTAGCATGCTGCTCCTCGGTGAGGCTTTTGTAGAACTGCAATGGCAGAGAATCCCTGTCCGCCGTGTCCGCTCGTAATTCAGGGAATGCAGCAAGAGCGACTGAGGCACCGAAGGCACGGATGATCTCGCGGCGGTTGAGCGACTTCCTTTCAATGAGGGGCATGATGAGCTTCATCTACACATCCTTTCGTGAATCGACGGAAATGACCAGCCAAATCTCTGCTTGCTAGGAAGGTATCGAGAATGCCGATGCATGAAGGTTAGAGCACGAACTTCTTTGATCCCCTTATATTGATCAAACGACCTTTAAGAGGTTCAAGCTTTCTAGTCTCGGTGGTACTTATCTTTGGGCTAGGCTCGTCACCATTGACTGAATCGCGTTCGACGCGTTTGCCGTTGATAAAAGCAGGAGTAAAGGGCCTGAAATCATTCGTTAAACGCCGCTTGATCTCGTGGTCATCCATTCCTTCCGCTTTGAGGCGGGCATGAATTTCAATTTTCTCTCTCTGAATATCGAGCATAAGTATGATATTAAATTAAATACTTAATCGTATAATAAATCAGGGGCGCAAATCTAAATGGGAAAGTATGAGATAAACGGTAACAAAGCAAAGATTGCGCCAACATCCAGTATTATATGTGACTATTTACAACTATTCACTTAGGTGTTCGGCGATGGTGATCGGGCGTTGATCTTGAACTAATTAGATGATTTTGTGCCTCTTTATGGGTCGGCTTTAAAGAGGATCTGAATTTACCGCTCACGGACAACAACGCTAAGGTCACTTTAGCCGAGGGCACACTGAGCCAGCCAGAGATCCAAACCTGCACGCTCACCTCAGCGCAAACGGTCGTTATTCCTGCCAGTGCTTCGGGTTTAAAAATCACGGTCAATCCCAGCACTGGCTGGCTCACGGGCAGCATCACCTCCACCGATCTACCCAAACGTACTGGCAGCATTCAGGGCCTCTTCATTCCCAGCAGCGAAATCGGACTCGGCTATTTTCTCCAGCCTGTCTCCACTGCATTAAATCCCTCAAGACCGATCAAATCAGGCTCGGTCCAGATCAGTCGGAACTGACGTTTAGACGATCCTGACTGGTTTTGTGCCGGGGCTTTAAAAACCAAGCCACACAGAACTGCGCGCAATGGATGCGCATTGAATCACCTGACAACCCTGTGATGTGAGCTGACGGTCGTACCTGATGTGTGTGCTTTTTAAATCTTCCCACTCCCTGACTCTGGAGGGCTGCACGCGGTGAGTCGTGCGGCTCGGCGTGCGGCTCAGAAGAGGCGGCAGAGGGCGGGTGCGCCACTGCATGCGGTGGCGCATCATCAGCGTGGGATCGGGCTGAAGTTTGCGGCTCTCTTGAAGTCTGGGAAGGGTGCCTGGGTGGCGTTTCTGGCGGTGCTGGGACCAGGGCTGCTTGCGGGGCTATCAGACGATGATCCGGCGGGCATCACGACGTACTCGGTGTTGGGTGCGGACTTCGGCTATCGTCTGCTATGGATCATCCCGGCATCGACGATCCTGCTGGTGCAGTTCCACCTGATGGCGGTGCGTCTGGGGGCGGCGACGGGTAAGGGGTTTGTCGGCATCATCCGCGAAAAATGGGGACGCGGCGCGGGTTACTTTGCGGTGGGCGGCTTGCTGTTTGCAAACTTCGGCACGATCTGCGCGGAGTATGCCGGGATCTCGGCTGCGGGCGGGTTGGTGGGGATTCCGTCGTGGATCAGTGCGCCAGTTGCGGGTGTCCTGATTTCGCTGGTAGTGGTGCTGGGTTCGTTTCACCGAGTGGAGCGGGTGCTGCTGGTGATCTCTTCCACTCTCGCGCTCTACATTGTGGATGGACTGCTGGCTGAGGCGGACTGGGCCGCGGTGTGGCATAATTCGCTCGTGCCACACATGCCGACGGCTGCGGCGGGATGGATCGCGATCGCTGCGGCTCTGGGGACGACGCTGGCTCCGTGGGGTTTGGCCTTTATCCAATCCTATGCGGTGGATAAAAAGATCTCGCTGGAAACTCTGCGCTGGGCGCGTGTGGATGTGGTGATCGGATCGGTGCTGACGGGTGTGATCGGGCTCGCTATCGCGGTGGCCTGTGCGGCGACGTTGAACAAGGCGGGCGTTCACATCGCCGATGCGGGTGATGCAGCGAAGGCGCTGCAACCTCTGGCCGGTCGGTTTGCGACGGTGCTCTTCGGTGCGGGGTTACTGGGTGCTTCTCTGCTTGCGGCGGCCATCGTGCCGATCGCCACGGCCTACTCCATCGCTGAGGGCGTGGGTGAGCCTGCTTCGCTGGATCTGGACTCGCATCACTTTCAATGGTTTTACGCGGCGTTTGTTGGGCTAACGATCGCGTCAGTAAGTGTGGTGTCGCTGCCGGGTCTGCCTCTGATTCCACTGATCTACACGAGCCAAGTGGTGAATGCAGTGGTGCTGCCGCTTCATGTGATCGCTCTGCAATTGCTAGCTGGCGATGCGTCGATCATGGGCACCTCACGCTCGGGGTGGTGGTCGCGTGTGGCAGGCTGGGTGAGCATCGGACTGATCGTAGCGTGCGTAGCAGCGCTGGCTTGGAGTTGGGTGAGTTGAAGCCGTTTTTGATCAGGAAAAAGATAGGCAAACCCACAAGCTGGGTGTGAAGGTATCGGCACTCGATACCCAGAAACACACGCATGAATCATTTTTCGTTAAAATTGAACCAGATTCTTATGGCCGCGCTCCTTGCTTGCTGCTTGCTTTCAGGCTGAGCTCAAACGCTCGAAAAACTCGACACTGGCTGGCGTGTGGCTGATCCATCTGGCCACCACCGCTACCACCGCGACCGCTACTACAAGCACGAGCGGAAAGTCGGTATCAGACTGCCTGGAGATGCAGGCAGGTGATTTTGCTCACTGAATGGTTTTGGCCGTGCCACAGGGACGTGCTGATAAGTCACGCAGCTCAAAATCTGCGATTGGTTTCAATGAGGCCGAAAGACGATAGATGCCCAGGTTCGCCTCGTTTGAAAAGCCCCCCAGATGAAGACTTTTGTTCGCGCTTGTGCCATCCTTTTTTCCGCCTCTTGCCTCCAGGCCAGTGACATTTCTGAAACCGATAGTGACCTACCCCAGCCACTCAATCTAGATTTCGCGGAAACACTGGTGAAGCATTCGCCCTTCACACGATCCGTGAATCTGGAGCAGTCGCTTCAGTTGACCAGCATCGCCTATGTGGATGGTCGGCCCGTCGCGACTGTGCTAAATAAAGCCACCAAGGAAAGGGTCTTGGTTTTCGAGGAACCCAACGCGCTGGGCTGGAAACTGACGGGAGCCAGTGCAGGCGTTGACATCAGTAACACTGAAATTCAGATGATGGTCGGGCCTGAGGTCGTCACTATGCATTACAACGGACAGCAGATTGAGCCTGGAATGAATGCAAAAGGTAACGCTGAGAGTCGGCTGGCCAGTTCTGGATCTAGTAAGCCTTCGGGAGATAAATTCCGCGCATCCAACTACCTTGGGGAGAATGGGCGTGACCTATACTCCTCGCTCTCGCCTGAGGGCCGAGAGAAGCTCAAAGACATTCTCAAAGCACACCTTCAAAAGCGTCCGGATTTATCGGAACAAGAGAACTCTGACTATGCCAAGAAAGTCTTCGCCAAGATCAAAGAGAGTGACCACTCCGCTACAGGCATCAAGAGTCCCAAGGTGGCGAAGCCCAGTAAAAAGAAACAGGGCGCATGAACTCCAGGAGTGATCAGGCCAGTTTGACCAAGTTAAATAGCACGCGCTGATTCCACGACAGCAGGATTTTTTTCTCATGCGTCCAGCGCTCGATCTTATCGGCAAATCGGAGCAGGATATTGTCTGGATGCTTCGGAATCAGCAATGAGGTGAGCATGGCTAGAGGTGCCTCAATGAGGCCGCTAAAGCCCAATTCGGAGCGCCAGTGGTTCTGCTCAAGGATGCGTTTGAGCGCAGCGCCAGAGAAGGGCAGTTCATCCACAGTGCGTGCCTGGGGAGTTAGCCAGCGGAAAAGTCTCATCATCGGGTGGTCCGCCAGTGGCTCCCAGAGCAGCACGCGGCCACCGGGTTTGAGCACGCGGTAGATTTCATTCATGGCCGTCTCCGCATCGAGATGATGCAGGATGCTCCACCCGGCGACGATGTCGAAGCTGTTGTCGGGAAAGCTTAGCTTGTGGGCATCCATGACCTGGAAGTCGAAGCGCTCGGGAGAAAATCCGGCCTCCCGCACCTGCTTTTCTGCGTGGGCTACATAGACGTCAGAGATGTCGATGGCATTGATCTTAGCTGCCCCATTTTTCAGATACTCCAGCGCCATATCGCCGCGTCCGCATCCATAATCCAAGATCGTCAGGCCAGCGAGATTTCGCATGTGCTCCTTGTAGAGATTGTTCAGCCGGACGGTGGAGGGATAGGTCTCAACATGCGGGAAACGCCCTTTGAGCTTGTTGTGTTCCGCCATCACATCTTTCACGGTGTGGTCGTAGCGCTCGCGTTCGACGCGGTCGGCAATGGCGGAGCTAAGTTCCATAAATGAAGGCTTTCTGGCTTAAGGGGGGGCTAGTTTGATTGGCTAATATGCTATGGAAATTTAGAATTAATAAGATTTGGGTCAATTGATATTATAACTAATGCAGTGAATCCATTATCCGGACGAGGACGCGACGAACTCTTCAAATAGACTTCGGGATCAATCGTCTAGCTTCACACGCAGGGTGGGCGGCGAGTTGCGGGTGTTTTCACGACTGGAAAAGGCGTGGGCCAGGCCATTTCGGGCAGTCTCATCGGTTTCGCGGCAGAGAATGAGAGTGACTAGGCCATTGGTGTCCTGCCGCAGGACTTTGGCGAGCGCTTCTCCTTTGATGGAGAAGGCTCCGCGCGTGGTGCCCTGAGGCATGGTGAACTGACCGACACGGACCGTCTGTGCTGAAATCGGGGCAGTACGATGCTCAGGCATGTCATCGTGAGCGGGGGCTTGTGACCAAGCGAGGGTAGCTTCATCCCACTGATCCTGTGATTCATCCGTGAGTGCATGGACGGTGAAGACAGCATCAGGGACTAGGGAGGCAAAGCCGAGGTCACTGGGCTCGACGTGGATAACAAATTCAGCTTCAGCGATGTGCTTGCCTTTGAAACGAGAGATGTCAAAAGCCATGTAGGCTTTGCGGTCGAGTTTGGTGTCGAGTGATGAATGCTTCACTCGCAGGAATGACTCATGACCTGTGACATGAATGGTGGGATTGGATTGAATCCACGAGTCACGCCCTTCACCAAAGGCTGTGGTCACGGCCTGCCAGCCATCTCCGAGATCGCGGATGGCATCAGGCAGCCAACGCCCAGGCTCAGGTTGATCATCCCGACTAGCATCAGGATTCACGGCGCTGGCGAGGAAGCCGCCATAGTCCACGCGTTGGCCGGCGTGGAGTTCTTGGGACTTGGTTTCACCACTACGCTGCACTTCCACGAGTCCCTCGATCACATGCACGAGGCACTTGCCATCTTCACCGGCACTGACGCCGAAGCGCGTGCCCCAATCGACGACTTTCGTCTGCGGTGTGTGAATGGTGAAGCCCTTGGCCTGTGGCGGCACCTCTGCCACGACGGTGCCTTTTTTGACTCGGCACTCCATGCTTGAGAGCACCTCAAGACTGACCGGTGCCTCCAGCACGACTTCGGCCCCGCTATTGAATTTGAGTGTGGCCATGCCCTCCACCAGTTCGAGCATTCCAGGCGTTAAAAGTGCGCCCTCCAGTGTCGGCAGTGCGCTGTTTCCCCATTTGCAGAAGCGTGCTTTGGCCAAAGTAGCTACGGGGGCAGGGGAAGCATTGAGAAGCCAAACAGCGCCAGCAGCAACGAATGCGGCAGCGGCGGCGGTGAGGGTGTGTTTGTGCCAGGATTTGAATCGTGAGATGGGCGCGTGTTCGGAAGGCACAGAGTCCTCATCCAAGTCACGAAGCTGCGCATCCATCAGCGCGGCTTGTGCTAAAAATTGGCGCGCTTCGGCATCGTCTCGGATGAGTGTGTTCAGCTTCACTTCCTCAGCATCGCTGAGCTTTCCATCGCGGGCGCGCTCCCAGAGTTCGAGAAGTGACCATTGTTCGTTAGGTTTCATAGCTTGAGTTGATCGTTTGAGGTTTATCCCACTTCGCTAGTGATCTGTTTTTGCACGCACTCCATCAGACTCATGCGCACCCGACTGAGTGCTCGATAGACCGCTGCTTCGGTACGGCTCACGCGCTCGGCTACTTGATCGATTTCTAGATCATCGAAGTAGCGGAGATGCACGAGCTGGCGATGCTCGGTCGGCAGTCGGGCTAGGCAATGGCGTAGTGCCTCATGACGCTCAGGAATATCTGAGGCTAACTCACTGACGGCGGCTCCCAGAGCCTCAAGGCTCACTTCATCCAGAGGCAGATGCTCGCGCTTTTTATGGCGGCGGTGGGTGAGTATTTGATGGAAAGCGGTCTTGCGTGCCCAAGCGAGAAAATTGGTGCCGATGGTAAAGTCATCGAAGTGTTTCCAGAGCAGCATTTTGGTTTGCTGGAGGATGTCCTCCGCCGCTGAGTCACGCGGCACGAGACTGTGGACATAGAGCGACAGCGACCGCTCAGAGGCGGTTAAGAGTTCGAGGAAAATGGTGGTTCGATCATTCATGAAGCAAGGCAACATGGATGACAGGCGCGTCAACGCTGGTTTTGGACAGAAAAGCTGCCGTTACTTGCTAGGTCTTTGATGATCCACTTCACCCGCGCGTCTGAGTTCTTCGATAAACACGGCCAGGACTTTATCGTTCGATTGCTTGCTCATCACGCCAGCAGCGATGCATACCGGTGCGGGTTGCGGTTGTAGAGGCTTCAAGACAATCCGCGCGGGGATCAGGCAGGCGATGCGCTCCACCACGAGAGCGATCCCGAGGCCTGCCTCCACGGCTGAAATGAGACTGGTGACGCCGTCACACTCACTGGCGATGCGAGCATTGATGCCTTGTTGTTTGAACCAAGTCGTGATGGCGCTCCAGTAGTCGGGGTAATCTCGCTGCGTGTAGATCACGAGCTTCTGATCGTGCAGATCCTGTGGTGTGAGCAGGTCTTTTGAGATCAAAGGATGCTGCGGTGGCACAGCCACACGCCAGGCCTGCTGCTGCACTGTTGTCCAGGTAATGTCCGGCACGTCTTTGGCTGGCGGTGCGGTCACGATGACATCCAGCGTGCCCTTTTGTAGCGCCTCGATCATCTCATTGCTAGACAGGTCTGAAAGCTCCACGCGCGCCTTCGGGTGGACCTGCGTGAAAGCCTCAATCGCTGGTGACAGGATGCCCGCTGTGAGGGAGGGCGAGTAACCCACGCGAATCGTCTGCGCCTTTGCCGCCGCGCGGACTCGCTGCTCTAGCGCATCAGCCCTTTCTAAAAGGATTCGTCCTTCACGCAGCAGCAGTTCACCCGCAGGCGTCAGCGAAAAGGAATGCGCGCCGCGCTCTAGCAAGGTCACGCCCAGCTCATCTTCCATGCCTTTGATCTGACGGCTCAAGGCTGGCTGAGTCAAATTCAGCCGCTGTGCAGCACGACTGATGTTGCCATCTTCGGCGGCAGCGATGAAAGAGCGGAGCGGGCGGAGTTCCATGTTTCCCTGAGCATACCCGCCGTGCAGCCTGAGGCAAACATCAGCGCATTGGCAGAGACAGACGTTTCAACGCAGTATCATGTCCTTATGAAAATCAAACTTCGCCGATCCAAAGAACGCGGCCATGCCGATCACGGCTGGCTGGACAGCTACCACACTTTCAGTTTTGCCGACTACTACGACCCGGCTCACATGGGCTTCCGTTCGCTACGAGTGATCAATCAAGATCGCATTGCTCCCGGCGGTGGTTTCCCCACGCACCCGCATCGTGACATGGAGA
Source organism: uncultured Prosthecobacter sp. (assembly GCA_964583255.1). Classification (GTDB taxonomy): domain Bacteria; phylum Verrucomicrobiota; class Verrucomicrobiia; order Verrucomicrobiales; family Verrucomicrobiaceae; genus Prosthecobacter. The sequence goes on along the minus strand of CAZOVY010000022.1, from coordinate 1,843 downwards.
TCTTCAGCTATCTCGTTGAGGGCGCGCTTCAGCATCAGGACAGCATGGGCAATGGTCGTGTGCTGAAGCCAGGACACATTCAAATGATGAGTGCTGGCAAAGGCGTGCAGCACAGTGAGGCAAATCCATCTGACAGCGAGATCAGCCATTTGCTACAGATCTGGATTCAGCCAGATCAGCGCGGACTCGTGCCGAGCTACACGGAATGGCATCCTGATCCAGCTCAGGAAAAGGAATCCAAGGTGCTGGTCATCTCCCGCGACGGTCGTGATAATTCCGCCACGATTCATCAGGATGCAGATGTCTATCGCGTCCGCATCGAAGCGGGTCAAACCGTGACCCATGAAGTCAAAAAGGGACGCGGCCTCTGGTTTCAACTGATCAAAGGCAGCGTCACCACTCAGGGCAGCACACTGCAACCTGGGGACGCGCTGAGCTCGGAGGATGAAGGCACACTTTCTTTCACCGCCCCGGCAACTGCTGAAGCCCTGCTCTTTGATCTTGGCTAATCCCCATCCGCACCTTCTAAGACCTTAAAGCGTAAGCCCGGCGATGCGCTGCATGACTTCATCAGCCACAGTTTGATACAGGTCACGTCCGCGTGCTGAGGCACCGACGAGATCAGGCTGATACTTCTGGCCGATGACGAGCGTGACTTGCGTGGGGATGGGAAACTTACCCCCGCGAGGCAGTGACTCAAAGGTGCCAAAGATGCGAACAGGCAGCACCGGCGCACCGGTCTTGGCCAGGAAGAGGCCGACGCCTGCTTCGGCTTTTTGAAGCTTCCCGTTAGAGCTGCGTGTGCCTTCGGGGAACATCAGGATCTTCTTGCCGGACTTCAGCAGGCGGATGGTGGTCTTCAAACCGGAAGTGTCTGGCTTATCACGATCCACCGGGATCGTCTGCCAGTCGCGCATGACCAGACCGATGAGTGGATGATCAAAGAGTGTCTTGCGTGCAAAGAAGTGCAGCGGCTCATGGAAGGCCTGCCCGATGAATGGCGGATCGAGAAAGCTGACATGATTTGCCGCGATGATGGCTGGGCCATCGAAGTGCAAGTTCTCGGAGCCGATGATTCGGAAATCAAAAAATCCTCTCGCGAGTTCGCGGAAGATGGTGTGACCGAGCCAGTAGGTGAAATGCATGACGGGAGCCTGAAACTCAGGGAAGACGGTTCAAAACTGCTTCGACGGCTTGCTCAAGAGTCAGAAGGCTATTGTCGATGACGATGGCTCCCTCGGGGATCACGAGGGGTGAAGTCTTGCGTGTGCTGTCGAGCCGATCCCGCTCAGCGACCTGATCTGTGTGGCCTTGAGCGTGGCGGCGGCTAGCGCGGACTTCTTCACTGGCGTCGATGTAGAACTTCAATGGGCTGTCGGGAAAGACGACGCTGCCGATATCTCGACCCTCCATGACTAGCGGGCCGAGTGCGGCGAGCGCGCGCTGATCAGCGACGAGACGATCACGCACCTCAGAGACACGAGCCACCAGTGACACACCGCGATTTACGGGATCACTGTTGAGATCCTCTTGAGTGAGCACACGTCCCTTAATAGAGACCTGTGTTTGGCCATCGACCACGGGTGAATCAATCGTGATGCCAGCGGCTGCCTGCCTCACGGCCTCTTGATCGTTCGGATCAATACCCGTCTGAAGCACTGCCCAAGTCATGGCTCGGTACATATTTCCAGTGTTCACATAGATCGCTCCGCGCCTCTGGGCGACGATGCGTGCGACACTGCTTTTACCTGAGGCGGCAGGGCCGTCGATGGTGATGATTTGCATGTGAGAATGACGAATGACGAATGACGAATGACGAATGACGAATGACGAATGACGAATG